>DGLA01000018.1 GCA_002387205.1 Stutzerimonas stutzeri
TTCAGTTGCGCTTTGAGATTGGTGTCGAGCATTGGATACCCCGTAGTTGGTAAGGCTCCATCGAAGGAACCGGAAGCCGAGAAGTCTTGATGAAAGAAAGCTTACGGGCTGAAGGGGCTTAGCGAAAATTGAATATCCGTTCCATAGCCATGCAGGAAAGCTATCGCCCTGCTCGGTGTTCCACGTGGAACAACAACCCGTCAGGTTGATTTGCTGTCAGGTAGGGCAAACAGAATCCTCGACTCGACAGGCCTAGAGGTCGGAACAACCCTTCAAAAAAAAGCCCCGGCATAAAGCCAGGGCAGTTTGATTCAACAGAGCTGCAGAGAAACCGCGCGCCTTAGAAGTCCAGATTGGATACCGCCAACGCGTTGGACTCGATAAAGTCTCTCCGGGGTTCTACAGCGTCGCCCATCAGGGTGTTGAAGATCTGATCGGCGCCAATCGCGTCCTCGATAGTGACCTTGAGCATTCGTCGAACCGCCGGGTCCATGGTGGTTTCCCAAAGCTGGTCAGGGTTCATCTCACCGAGCCCCTTATACCGCTGGACGCTGTGACGTCGGGTTCCCTCGGCCATCAGCCAATCCAGAGCCTGCTTGAAGGTCGTGACTGGCTTCTTGCGCTCACCGCGCTGGACATAGGCACCTTCTTCGAGAAGGCTATTCAACTTGTCGCCCAGTACCGTTACGGTCTTGTAATCATTGCTGCCGAAGAAATCCCGATTGAATGTGATGTAACTGGCGAGTCCGTGGGACACGATCTCGACTTCCGGTAGCCATAGATTGCGCTCCTTGTCTTCACGCAGGCTCGCCTTGTAGGCCAATCCGGAGCGTTCAACTCCTTTGAGCAAGGCTGCGTATGGTTCCAGCCAGGCCTGCATGGCCGCATGGTCGCCCAGTTGCTCGACAGTGACCCGAGGCAGATAGATGAAGTGCTCGGTCAGTTCCTGTGGATACAGGCGCGACAATCGCTGCAAGGTCTTCATCACGGTTCTGTAGTCGTTAACCAGTCGCTCTAGCGCTTCACCCGACAGGCCAGGTGCATGTTCGTTGACGTGCAGGCTGGCATCCTCAAGTGCCGACTGAGTGAGATACTCATCCATCGCCTCGTCATCCTTGATGTACTGCTCCTGCTTACCGCGCTTTACCTTATAAAGCGGAGGCTGTGCGATATAGACGTAACCGCGCTCAATCAGCTCTGGCAACTGGCGGAAGAAGAACGTAAGAAGCAAGGTCCGGATATGCGAACCGTCAACGTCCGCATCGGTCATGATGATGATGTTGTGATAGCGCAGTTTGTCGATTTTGTACTCTTCACGGCCAATACCGCAACCGAGCGCAGTGATAAGCGTGCCGACTTCCTGTGAGGAAATCATCTTGTCGAAGCGAGCCTTCTCGACGTTCAGGATCTTGCCCTTGAGCGGCAGGATGGCTTGAGTCCTGCGGTTTCGTCCCTGCTTCGCAGACCCACCCGCAGAGTCACCCTCCACAATGTAAAGTTCGGAGAGAGCAGGGTCTTTCTCCTGGCAGTCAGCAAGTTTCCCGGGAAGCCCGGCAATGTCCAACGCGCCCTTGCGACGGGTCATTTCCCGCGCTTTACGGGCAGCTTCGCGGGCTCTAGCGGCATCGATCATCTTGCCGACAACAGCCTTGGCCTCGTTGGGATGCTCAAGCAGAAAATCAGCGAAGTGTTTGCCCATCTCCTGTTCAACCGCAGTTTTCACTTCGGACGAAACAAGCTTGTCCTTGGTCTGCGAACTGAACTTTGGGTCCGGCACCTTGACTGAAATGATTGCAGTGAGGCCTTCGCGGGCGTCATCCCCAGTAGTCGCAACCTTGTGCTTCTTCGCCAGGCCTTCCTGCTCGATATAGTTATTCAGGTTTCGGGTCAAAGCCGAGCGAAAGCCCGCCAGGTGCGTACCGCCGTCACGCTGGGGAATGTTGTTGGTGAAGCACAACAGATTCTCGTTGAAACTATCGTTCCACTGCAGAGCGACCTCGACGCCTACACCATCGTCCCGCTGGACGTTGAAATGGAACACCTCGTTAACGGCTGTCTTGTTGGTATTCAAATACGCGACGAACGCACTGAGTCCACCTTCGTATTTGAATAGTTCTTCCTTTGCGTTGCGCTCGTCACGCAACACGATACCCACACCTGAATTCAGGAACGACAGCTCGCGCAGACGCTTGGCGAGAATGTCCCAACTGAAGTGGATGTTCTGGAAGGTTTCGGCCGACGGCTTGAAATGGATCTCAGTGCCTGAATCAGTGGTTTCGCCGATGGGAGCCAGTGGCGCCTGAGGTACGCCATGGCGATAAGTCTGCTCCCAGACCCTGCCTTCGCGGCGGATCGTGAGTATCAGTTCCTCTGACAAGGCGTTAACAACCGACACACCAACCCCGTGCAGGCCGCCTGAGACCTTGTACGAGTTGTCATCGAACTTACCGCCTGCGTGCAGAACGGTCATGATGACCTCCGCCGCGGACACCCCTTCCTCGTGGATGTCTACCGGTATGCCACGGCCATTGTCTCGGACGCTGATGGATTCATCCAGATGAATCGTAATGCTGATATCGCTGCAATGCCCGGCCAAGGCTTCGTCGATGGAGTTATCGACCACCTCGAACACCATGTGGTGTAGCCCGGTGCCGTCGTCGGTGTCGCCAATGTACATGCCGGGGCGCTTACGTACCGCATCGAGGCCTTTGAGTACCTTGATACTAGACGAGTCGTACGTGTGGTTTTCACTCATGCCTTCACTCCCGAGGGGCCGTGGACCTGGGCTATCGCTCCATGTTCCACGTGAAACATTGAGACCGGCGTGTCGTCACGCCAGCCTGCTTTCAACATGTTCGAATCAACACAGGTGATGAATACCTGGCAATTCAATTGCTCCAACAACCGACAAAGTGCCAGTCGGTGATGGTCATCCAGCTCCGACGGAAGATCGTCAACCAGATAAATACACTGTCCGCGCTTGGCTTCACTAACCAGATGCCCTTGTGCGATACGCAACGCGCAGACAACTAACTTCTGTTGCCCGCGTGACAGGACTTCGGCGGCATTGTGTCCTGCAATGCGTAAACGAAGATCAGCTCTCTGGGGGCCGGCCTGGGTGTGGCCCATGGCTCGATCCCGTTCGATCGTAGCGGCCAACACATCTGCTAATTCACGTTCCTTGTCCCACCCACGGTAATAGCTCAATTGGAAACCATCGATACCCAGAAGCGATGCCAGGGTGTGCTCGAAGACGGGTTTTAGCTGCAGAATATAGTCGCGCCGGTAGCGGTCGATATCGTCGCTGGCAAGCGTCAATTCGCGGCTCCAAGCCGCTTGCGAAGCGGCGTCCAGTGTACCATGGCGCAGCCAGGAGTTCCGTTGCCTGAGCGCCTGTTGTAGCCGCTGCCAGGCGCTCAAAAAGCGCCGTTCCACGTGGAACACGCCCCAATCAAGAAACTGCCTTCGCAGTTTAGGTGCGCCTTCAAGCAACCGGAAACTGTCAGGATTGATCAGCTGCAAGGGAAGCGCATCCGCCAGTTGCGCAGTGCTCTTCACGCTCTGCCCGTCGATGCGGATCCTGACATCCCCTGAACGATCACGAGCAATGCCAAGCGCACTGGTTTGCCTATCTTCGAGCACTACCTGGCCAAAGACGGTGCAGCTGGCAAGATCATGGGTGATAACTGGGTTAAGGCGCGTGCTGCGAAAGGACCGGGCCATCCCCAAGAGATGAATGGCTTCGAGAAGGCTTGTTTTTCCGCTGCCGTTATCGCCGGAGAGGATGTTGATGCGGGGGGAGGGGGTCAACGTCACCGGTTGCAAATTGCGCACCCCGGTGACGGAAATGCGACTCAGGGACATTCAGTAGAGATTACAAACGCATCGGCATGACAACGTAAGCCGAATCGTCATTATCAAATTCCTGCACCAGCGCACTGCTGTTAGCGTCCGACAGAATCAATCGAACCTGGTCTGTGGTCATTACGCCCAACACGTCGAGCAGATAGCTGACATTGAAACCAATCTCCAGCGGGCCACCTGAATACTCGACCGCAACTTCTTCTTCTGCCTCTTCCTGCTCAGGGTTGTTAGCCTGGATTTTCAACAGGCCGCTTTCCAACTGGAGGCGAATGCCACGGTACTTTTCGTTGGAAAGAATAGCCGTACGACTGAAGGCTTCACGCAGCGTTTGGCGCTCGCCGACAACCAGCTTGTCGCCGCCACGAGGCAGGACCCGCTCATAGTCCGGAAACTTGCCATCAACCAGTTTCGAGGTGAAGGTAAACTCGCCAGTGGTGGCGCGTATGTGATGCTGACCCAGTACGATGCTCACATCGCCGTCCTGATCGGTAAGCAGGCGCGCCAACTCGAGAATACCCTTACGTGGCACTATCACCTGATGACGGTCCGGCTGGTCGATACCGGCCTGCATGGAGCACATCGCCAGGCGGTGCCCATCGGTGGCCACGGCGCGCAACATACCACTGGATACTTCGATGAGCATGCCATTCAAATAGTAGCGGACGTCCTGCTGCGCCATGGCAAAACTGCTGCGCTCGATCAGGCGGCGCATCTTGCCCTGATTGACGCTGAAGCTCAGCGACCCCGGGCCTTCTTCGACCGTAGGGAAATCATTGGCAGGCAAGGTGGACAGGGAAAACCGACTGCGGCCGGCCTTGATCACGACCTTCTGGTCATCGAGACGAATGCTGATCAAGGCGTCTGGCTGCAGGCTCTTGCAGATATCCATCAGCTTGCGTGCAGGCACGGTGATTTCGCCAGGCTCACACGCGTCCTCAAGCGTTACACGTCCGACCAGCTCGACCTCAAGATCAGTACCTGTCAAGGAAAGCTGGTTGTCCAGGACAACCAGCAACACGTTGGACAGCACTGGTAAGGTCTGCCGCCGTTCGACAACGCCGGCGACCAGCTGCAGAGGTTTCAACAGGGCTTCGCGCTGAATAGTGAAATGCATGGTCTGGTCCCTTGCCTATTAATTGGCCGCAATCGTTTCTTCAGGTAGTCAATGTGCGCAGCAGGTTTTTGTAGTCCTCGCGGATATCGGCGTCCAACTCGCGAAGCTCGGCAATTTTACGACAGGCATGAAGCACTGTCGTGTGGTCCCGCCCGCCAAACGCATCGCCGATTTCCGGCAAGCTATGGTTGGTCAATTCCTTGGAAAGCGCCATCGCCACCTGACGTGGCCTGGCCACAGATCGCGACCGCCGTTTTGACAGCAAATCGGAAATCTTGATCTTGTAATACTCGGCCACGGTCCGCTGGATATTGTCGACACTGACCAACTTATCCTGGAGTGCCAGCAGATCCTTCAAGGACTCGCGAATCAACTCGATGGTGATGTCGCGCCCCATGAAGTGAGCATGGGCAATCACACGCTTGAGCGCGCCTTCAAGCTCACGAACATTGGAGCGTATCCGTTGCGCAATGAAGAAGGCCGCGTCATGGGGAAGATCGACGTTGGCTTGATCGGCTTTCTTCATCAGGATCGCCACACGCGTTTCCAGCTCGGGCGGCTCGACGGCTACGGTGAGTCCCCAGCCGAACCGGGACTTCAAGCGCTCCTCCAGGCCATCGATTTCCTTGGGATACCGATCACTGGTGAGAATCACCTGCTGTCCGCCCTCAAGCAAGGCATTGAAAGTATGGAAGAACTCTTCCTGCGAACGCTCCTTCTTGGCAAAGAACTGGATATCGTCAATCAGCAGGGCATCTACGGAACGGTAGAAACGCTTGAATTCATTGATAGCGTTCAGCTGCAAGGCCTTGACCATGTCTGCGACGAATCGCTCCGAATGGAGGTACACGACCTTGGCATTGGGGTTTTTCTTCAATAAATGGTTACCCACCGCATGCATGAGGTGAGTCTTTCCGAGACCGACGCCCCCGTAAAGAAATAGCGGGTTGTAACCATGCTTGGGGTTGTCAGCCACCTGCCATGCCGCGGCGCGGGCAAGCTGGTTCGATTTGCCTTCGACAAAATTTTCAAAGGTAAAGGTGCGATTGAGGTAACTCGTGTGCTTGAGCCCCCCCTCGACCTGGACAGTACGCTCTGTGCGGGCTGGCGCTGGAGCCGGGGCAGGTTCGGGTGCAACAGGGGCCACCGGTGTCGAAGCCGTCTCGGATACCGGACGGGACTGTGGCATCGCCTGCTGTTGGCTGCGCGCCAGGGAAGCGGAAGGCAGTGCCGCAGCGGCAGTGCGTTTGCTCCCTATCAACAGTGACAGCGCGGGAGCGGGCCCGGTCGACCGCTCGGAGAGCAATTCCAGCAACCGTGACAAGTATTTTTCATTTACCCAATCGAGGACGAACCTGTTGGGTGCATAGACACGCAGCTCGTCACCGTCGGCTTCGACCTGAAGCGGGCGGATCCAGGTGTTGAATTGCTGGGCGGGCAGTTCGTCTCGCAAGAGGTCAATGCACTGCTGCCAAAGTTCCACCGACACGGAATCTCCTAGACGCTGTCGAGCTGCAAACGGGCGCCATTGTATCCCTTGGAAGTGCGGTTATCCACAGCGGATAGCCAGCCTCCAAGGAAAGATTCGCATTGGCTGCCACCTATAATCACCGGGCTTAACCCTGAGCCCTGTGGATAACAGACATTCAGCTATGCGGATAAGGCTGTCAATAAACCGGTCCAATCTTGCGCTGTGGATAACTTATCGATTTGTGCACAGGCTATCAGCCGGTTAACCACGGCAGCCACACCGCTTTCCCAGAGACTTCAGGAACAGTGAAACGCATCAACGGCGAGGCCTACAGGAGCTTATCCACAAGATCGCTTGCCACCATCTATAAGCGTTACTTTAAGAAGAGCTTTATCTTTCTTCTATATTTCTATTTGCTCATTCATAGAAGCTGGTTGGAAATTGACCTGGCGTCGCGGCTTCTCTACAATCGCCGGTCTCTTAAAAGGGGGCCATTCCGGCCCGCAATGGATCACCAGGTACCGCACCATGAAACGTACTTTCCAACCCAGCACCCTCAAGCGCGCTCGCACCCACGGTTTTCGTGCCCGTATGGCTACCAAGAACGGCCGCGCCGTCCTGTCGCGCCGTCGTGCCAAAGGTCGTAAGCGCCTGGCAGTCTGAATACGTCGGAACAGGTAGTGAGTCGAGACTTCGGTCGGGAAAAGCGACTGCTGACCCCGAGCCAGTTCAAGGCAGTCTTCGACTCCCCTTCCGGAAAGTTTCCCGGCAGGAACGTCCTGCTCCTGGTGCGCGAAAATGAATTGCCACATCCCCGCATCGGATTGGTGATTGGCAAGAAGAGCGTCAAGCTTTCGGTAGAACGCAACCGTATCAAGCGACAATTGCGTGAAACCTTTCGTCTGCACCAGGCGGAACTGACGGGGTGGGACATCGTGGTTATCGCACGCAAGGGATTGGCTGACCTGGATAATCCCGAATTGGCAAAACAGTTCGCCAAACTCTGGAGACGGCTGTCTCGTACGCCTATCCAACCCGGTAACCGTCAGGAACCGAGCAACGCAGCCCATGCGTAATCTGGCGCTGATTCCGATTCGACTCTATCGCTATGCCATCAGCCCAATGATGGCCAGTCATTGTCGTTTCTATCCCAGTTGCTCCTGCTACGCACAAGAAGCCATCGAAAATCATGGCTTGCTGCGAGGTGGCTGGCTGAGTCTGCGTAGACTTGGCCGTTGCCATCCATGGAATCCGGGCGGCTATGATCCCGTGCCTTCCAACACCCCCACCAATTCATCTTCGATGACCGAGTAACCATGGATATCAAACGCTCGATCCTGCTTGTCGCCCTGGCAGTCGTTGCCTACCTGATGGTATTGCAGTGGAACCAGGACTACGGACAGGCTGCCATCCCCGACGAAACACGCCTGGAGCAATCTTCGGCTGCCCAGATTCCCGATACGCCAGCAACCGTGAACAACACGAATGGCGCAGCAGCCGACATTCCCGCGGTCGAAGGAGCCCAAGCCAGTGCATTGCCTGAAGAACAGGCGAGTTCGCGGCTGATCAGGGTCCGTACCGACGTTCTGGATCTTGCCATCGACCCCAGAGGTGGGGATGTGGTCGACCTGCGCCTGCCACAGTTTCCGCGTCGGCAGGATCGTCCGGACGTTCCATTCCAGCTGTTCGAGCGCAGCGGTGAGCGGACCTATGAAGCGCAAAGCGGACTGATCGGCGACGGCCCGGACAAGGCAAGCGGCCGGCCTCTGTACAGCAGCGAGCAGCAGCAATATCAGCTGGCCGAAGGCCAGGACCAGCTGGTAGTCGACCTGAAACACAGCGAAGGCGGGGTCATTTACACCAAGCGTTTCATCTTCCAGCGCGGCGACTATGACCTTGGCGTGCGTTACCTGATAGACAATCAGAGCGAAGAGCCCTGGACTGGACACATGTTCGGCCAGCTGAAACGTGATGACAGCAAGGACCCGTCTTCGAGCACTGCAACCGGAACAGCTACCTATCTGGGTGCTGCGCTCTGGACCAAGGACGAGCCCTATACCAAGGTGTCCATGGGTGACATGGACGATAAGAGCCTCAAGAAAACCGTAGAGGGGGGCTGGATTGCCTGGCTGCAGCACTACTTTGTCACAGCCTGGATTCCACAGCCCGACCAGACCAACCAGGTGCAAACTCGCAAGGACAGCCAGGGCAACTACATCATTGGCTTCACCGGACCTGCTGTGACCGTTGCGCCAGGTAGCCAGGGCGAGACGTCCGCCACGCTATACGCCGGCCCGAAAAGCCAGGATCAGCTGGAAGAACTTTCTCCCGGCCTGCGCCTGACCGTTGATTACGGCATTCTCTGGTTCATTGCCCAGCCTATCTTCTGGCTGCTTCAGAACATTCATGCACTATTGGGCAACTGGGGTTGGTCGATCATTGCGTTGACCGTCATCATCAAACTGGCGTTCTTCCCGCTGTCAGCGGCCAGCTATAAATCCATGGCACGCATGCGGGCCGTCTCGCCCAAGATGCAGGCGCTCAAGGAACAGTTCGGCGATGACCGCCAGAAAATGTCCCAGGCAATGATGGAGTTGTACAAGAAGGAAAAGATCAATCCGCTAGGTGGGTGCCTTCCCATCCTGGTACAGATGCCGGTCTTCCTAGCGCTCTACTGGGTATTGCTGGAAAGCGTTGAGATGCGCCAGGCGCCTTGGATGTTCTGGATCACCGACCTGTCGATCAAGGATCCGTTCTTTATCCTGCCGATCATCATGGGCTTGACCATGTTCATTCAGCAGCAATTGAACCCTACGCCTCCGGACCCGATGCAAGCGAAGGTGATGAAGCTGTTGCCGATCATCTTTACCTTCTTCTTCCTCTGGTTCCCGGCAGGTCTGGTGCTGTACTGGGTGGTCAACAACTGCTTGTCGATCGCGCAGCAGTGGTACATTACCCGCAAGATCACGGCACAGACCGCAAACGCGACCTGATCCGTAGACGTAAACAGAACGCCCCTTGATTGGGGCGTTTTGCATTCACTCCAGGGAGAAAATGGATGAGCCAAGACCGCGAAACCATTGCTGCCGTCGCAACCGCACCGGGTAGGGGCGGGATAGGTGTGGTACGGGTATCAGGGCCCCGAGCCAAGGCTGTCGCCATCACACTCAGCGGTCGGGAGCCGACCCCTCGTCATGCTCACTATGGGCCCTTTCATGCCGATGACGGTGAAGTCATCGACGAAGGTCTGCTGCTGTTTTTCCCCGGGCCGCATTCGTTCACTGGTGAAGATGTACTGGAGCTCCAGGGGCACGGTGGCCCTGTTGTCATGGACATGCTGTTGCAGCGCTGCGTGGCGCTGGGCGTCCGCCTTGCTCGGCCGGGAGAGTTCAGCGAACGGGCGTTTCTCAACGACAAGCTGGATCTGGCACAGGCAGAAGCGATCGCTGACCTGATCGAGGCCAGTTCCACGCAGGCGGCGCGCAATGCAGTGCGTTCGTTGCAGGGAGATTTCTCTCGTCGCGTCCATCAGCTCACCGAGAGCCTGGTCCAGCTAAGGATCTATGTCGAAGCGGCCATCGACTTCCCGGAGGAAGAGATCGATTTCCTGGCGGATGGACGGATCCTTGCTCTGTTGCAAGATCTTCGCGCAGAGTTATCCACAGTTCTGCATCAAGCCGCACAAGGCGCACTTTTGCGCGATGGAATGACAGTGGTTATCGCCGGCCGCCCCAACGCTGGCAAATCCAGCTTACTCAATGCACTGGCCGGCAGGGAGGCAGCTATTGTCACCGATGTCGCCGGCACAACCCGCGACGTGCTGCGTGAGCATATCCAGATTGACGGCATGCCATTGCACATCATCGACACCGCCGGATTGAGGGACACCAAGGACCCGGTTGAACGAATCGGTGTTGAGCGCGCAATCAAGGCGATCGAGGACGCCGATCGTATCCTGCTGGTCATCGATGCCAGCGCGGCGAACGATGAGCCCCAAGACTCCAAGTGGCCGGAACTGCTGTCCAGCAGACCAGACCCGGCGAAGACCACCATTGTGCGCAACAAGGCCGACATCACCGGCGAAAGGGCCGCTCTGACGGTCGACGCCGATGGTCACTCCATCATCAGCCTGTCGGCTCGTTCAGGAGATGGCCTCGATCTGCTTCGGGATCATCTGAAACATTGCATGGGTTATGACCAGACCGCCGAAAGCAGCTTCAGCGCCCGTCGCAGGCATCTGGACGCCTTGCGTCAGGCCTCCCTACATCTGGACCACGGCCATGCTCAGCTGACCCTGGCAGGGGCGGGGGAGCTCCTTGCCGAGGATCTCAGGCAAACCCAGCAAGCACTGGGGGAAATAACCGGCGCATTCAGTTCCGACGACTTGCTGGGCCGCATCTTTTCCAGCTTCTGCATCGGCAAATAGCCCGACCACCTCACCTCGCCAAGGCGAGGTCTGCAGCAACGACGGTGAGGTAGGCGCGGCGTTTAGCCAGGCGTCGCGCCGTCCCTTCTGCTTCATTTCTGCTTTTCATTCAAATCAATGTGACGCGCAAGTGCTCGCATGCTTGCGCCTGTGACCTGGCCCATTGGGAATACTGGCGACACCGCTGTGATCAACTCGCACAGGAAGCATCAGGTCGAAGGTGACAGGCAAAAAACCATTCAGGAGCTCTGTGGAAAACAGCACATGAGACCAGTAGATAACAGGTAGAAAACAGGCGGCGCATATCGGCCTGTGGATAAATCTACTTTTCATACACAGGCTACACACGGCTACCACACCGCTTGTGAGCGGGAATGACACAGTCTTTCTTTCCGCTGTACATCACGTCAGACTTGCCTTTCAGAGTTTTATCCACAGAAACCTGCTGCTCATTTATAAACATAACAACAAGCTTTAAATCATTTCTTTCTTTTTATTTAAGTTGGTCATCTGCCGCAGCGTAGCGCCCCGTCATTGGTCATTTTTTGTGCAGAGCACTTCTTTCAAAGCCAACGAAACCCTATACTGGCGTGCTTTCCAGACCCTTCTCATCAAGCACGAGGTACGTGGTGGACTTCCCTTCCCGTTTTGAGGTCATCGTTATCGGCGGTGGCCATGCCGGTACCGAAGCTGCGTTGGCGGCTGCTCGAATGGGCGTGAAGACGCTTCTTCTGTCGCACAATGTCGAAACGCTGGGCCAGATGAGCTGTAACCCGGCCATTGGCGGCATCGGTAAAAGTCATCTGGTCAAGGAAATCGATGCCCTCGGCGGTCTCATGGCAACGGCGACCGACCAGAGTGGTATCCAGTTTCGCGTGCTCAACAGCCGCAAAGGGCCGGCTGTGCGGGCGACTCGCGCACAAGCCGATCGGATCCTGTACAAGGCTGCCGTTCGCCATGTTCTGGAAAACCAGCCAAATCTGTGGATATTCCAGCAGGCTGCGGATGACCTGATCGTGGAAGCCGATCAGGTTAGAGGCGTCGTGACTCAGATGGGGCTGCGCTTTCTTGCCGACGCTGTTGTGCTTACCACCGGCACCTTTCTCGGCGGACTTATCCACATCGGAATGCAAAACTATTCAGGCGGTAGGGCGGGTGACCCACCTTCGGTTGCCTTGGCTAGCCGCCTGCGTGAACTGCCGATGCGCGTTGGGCGCCTGAAGACAGGTACGCCGCCGCGCATCGATGGACGGAGCGTGGATTTTTCGGTGATGACCGAGCAGCCTGGCGATACGCCGATTCCAACCATGTCGTTTCTGGGCAGCGCAGCACAGCACCCAAGGCAGGTGAGCTGCTGGATCACGCACACCAATGCGCGCACCCATGAAATCATCGCGGCCAATCTGGACCGGTCGCCGATGTATTCCGGTCTCATCGAAGGTGTCGGCCCGCGTTATTGCCCGTCGATCGAAGACAAGATCCACCGATTCGCCGACAAGGACAGTCATCAGGTGTTCATCGAGCCCGAAGGCTTGACCACCCACGAGCTGTACCCGAACGGAATATCCACCTCATTGCCCTTCGACGTGCAGCTGCAGTTGGTGCAGAGCATCCGCGGCATGGAAAACGCTCATATCGTGCGGCCTGGCTATGCCATCGAGTATGACTACTTCGACCCGCGCGATCTGAAGTACAGCCTGGAAACCAAGGCCATCGCAGGGCTGTTCTTTGCTGGCCAGATCAATGGCACTACCGGTTACGAAGAAGCGGGCGCCCAGGGCTTGCTGGCCGGTGCCAATGCGGCACTGCGCGCCAAGGGCCTGGACAGCTGGTGTCCACGTCGAGACGAAGCGTATCTGGGCGTACTCGTTGACGATCTGATTACCCTGGGTACCCAGGAGCCTTATCGCATGTTCACTTCTCGCGCCGAGTACCGGCTGATCCTCCGCGAGGACAATGCCGATCTGCGTTTGACCGAGAAAGGCCGGGAACTGGGGCTTGTGGACGTTATTCGCTGGGCTGCCTTCGAGCGCAAGCGAGAAAGCATTGTTCAGGAAGAGCAGCGCCTGAAAAACACCTGGGTTCGTCCTGGAACGGCCCAGGGTGACCTGATTGCAGAACGTTTCGGTACGCCTCTGACCCACGAGTACAACCTGCTCAACCTGCTGGCGCGTCCCGAAATCGACTATCGCCGGCTGGTGGAAATCGTTGGTGCCGGGGTAGAGGATGCGCAGGTAGCCGAACAGGTTGAAATCAAGACCAAATACGCTGGATACATCGATAGGCAGCAAGACGAGATTCTTCGTCTGCGTGCCAGCGAAAGTATCGAATTGCCGGTCGACCTGGATTATTCGAGCATTTCAGGTCTCTCCAAGGAGATCCAGCACAAGCTTTCCGGCACCCGTCCAGAGACGCTCGGTCAGGCCTCGCGAATTCCGGGGGTCACGCCCGCAGCCGTATCGCTGCTCATGATCCATCTGAAAAAGCGCAGCGCAGGACAAAAGCTGGAGCAGAGCGCCTGATGGAAACAATACTGGCCAGCCATGCCGACGAGCTGAGACGGGGAGCGATGCAGCTCGGGCTCAACCTGAGCGAGGCTCAGCAACAGCATTTGCTGGGCTACCTGACCTTGCTGAACAAGTGGAACAAGGCTTACAACCTGACGGCCGTGCGTGATCCGGCGGAAATGGTCTCTCGACATCTGCTCGATAGCCTGAGCCTCGTCGAGCAGGCGCAGCAGGGCGGGGCACGCTGGCTGGATGTCGGCAGCGGCGGTGGGATGCCGGGTATTCCGCTGGCCATCATGTTTCCTGATCGCCGTTTCACCCTGCTGGACTCGAACGGCAAGAAGACCCGTTTCCTTACCCAGGTAAAACTTGAGCTCAAGCTCGCCAACGTCGAGGTTGTGCACAGCCGTGTTGAGCAGTTCATTCCCGAACAACCCTTTACGGACATAACCTCGCGTGCATTCAGTTCGCTGGAAGACTTTTGTAGCTGGACACGGCACCTTGGAGACATCGATACGCGCTGGCTCGCCATGAAGGGCGTGCAGCCGGACGACGAGCTACAGGCGTTGCCTGGCGATTTCCAGCTGGATCAATGCATGGTTCTGAAAGTACCCGGTTGCCAAGGGCAACGTCATCTGCTGATACTGCGCCGCATTTCATGACCCCGGACAGACACTGACCATGGCTAAAGTATTTGCCATCGCCAACCAGAAGGGCGGTGTCGCCAAAACGACCACCTGTATCAACCTTGCCGCGTCGCTTGTTGCTACCCGTCGTCGTGTACTGCTGATCGACCTTGATCCCCAGGGCAACGCTACCACCGGTAGCGGTGTGGATAAGTTATCGCTGGAATATTCGATTTACGACGTTTTGATCGGCGAGTGCAGTTTGGTTGATGCCATGCAGTTTTCCGAACATGGTGGCTACCAGCTGTTACCGGCCAACCGCGACCTGACTGCAGCTGAAGTCGCCTTGCTCAATCTACCGGCCAAGGAAAACCGCCTGCGTGAAGCGCTTGCACCGGTACGCGAGAATTACGACTACATTCTCATCGACTGTCCTCCTTCGCTGTCGATGTTGACGATCAACGCGCTGACGGCCGCCGATGGCGTGATCATTCCGATGCAGTGTGAGTACTACGCGCTCGAGGGTCTCACCGATCTGGTCAATTCGATCCAGCGCATCGGTCAGGCATTGAACCCGTCGCTGAAAATCGAAGGACTGTTGCGCACCATGTACGACCCGCGCAGCAGCCTGACCAACGATGTCACCGAGCAATTGAAGGCGCACTTTGGCGACAAGGTCTACGACACCGTGATACCACGTAACGTGCGCCTGGCTGAGGCGCCGAGCCATGGCATGCCGGCATTGGTGTATGACAAGCAATCCAAGGGCGCCTTGGCCTATTTGGCGCTGGCGGGCGAGCTATCGCGCCGTCAACGCAGAACCGCCCGCCGCGCAACCGCATAAGGAATCTTCATGGCGACCAAAAAACGAGGCCTGGGACGCGGACTGGATGCGCTGCTCGGTGGCGCCAACGTGACGACGGTACAAGAGCCTGCCGTTCAGCTCGATGAGCGAGAGCTGCAACAGTTGCCGCTCGATATCATTCAGCGGGGGAAATACCAGCCACGTCGCGATATTAACCCGGTGACGCTTGAAGAGCTGGCCAACTCCATCCGTACTCAGGGTGTCATGCAGCCTATCGTGGTGCGTCCGATCGGCGCGGGCCGCTACGAGATAATCGCGGGCGAGCGCCGTTGGCGTGCAAGCCAGCAGGCAGGCCTGGAAAAGATACCGGCGCTGGTCCGTGAGGTTACCGACGAAGCGGCCATTGCGATGGCGCTCATCGAAAACATACAGCGTGAAGACCTCAACCCGATCGAAGAAGCGGTCGCTTTGCAACGGCTACAGCAGGAATTCCAGCTGACGCAGCAACAGGTGGCTGATGCCGTGGGCAAGTCTCGCGTGACCATCAGCAATCTGTTGCGGCTCATAGCGCTGCCAGACGAGATCAAGACGCTGCTGTCCCATGGCGATCTGGAAATGGGACATGCCCGGGCATTGCTGGGATTGCCGGCTGAAGAGCAGGTAGAAGGTGCGCGGCATGTTGTCGCACGCGGGCTGACCGTCCGTCAGACCGAAGCCCTTGTCCGACAGTTGTTGAACAAGAAAGAAGAGCCGAAAAACGCGTCAAAGGGCGATCCGGACATCCTTCGGTTGGAGCAGCGATTAGCTGAGCGGCTGGGCTCTCCTGTGCAGATCAAGCACGGTGATAAGGGCAAGGGACAGCTGGTGATTCGTTATAGCTCGCTCGATGAACTTCAGGGTGTGCTCGCACACATTCGCTGATACAAAATAAATGTAGTGGCGGTCGGAAATTACTACCTGAAGGTTGAACGCAGGGTGTGCTGCTCCTATACTCGCGGCGCTTTTTTGACTGCGGTCATCGAACGACGCCGACCTCGAAAGGCGATGGAAGTAAGGTGAATATTCGGAATAAAACATCCCTCCATCAGCTCCCGGTTGCGCGCGTTCTGGTTATTCAAGCCACGGTTGCGTTGGCCGCGGCTGTAGCATGTGGGCTGCTGTTCGGCTTGGTTGCGGGCTACTCCGTATTGCTGGGGGGCCTGATCGCGTTATTGGCGAATGTGTATTTCGCCTTCAAGGCGTTTCGCTATTTTGGCGCGCGTTCGGCCAAGGCAATTGTTCAGTCCCTTTGGGCTGGCGAGATGGGTAAACAGATTCTGGCAGCAGCGCTGTTTGCGCTGGTGTTCGTAGGAGTGAAACCGCTGCAACCGGCCGCATTGTTCGCCGGTTACCTGCTGGTTCTGGGCGCGGGAGCGAGCGCCCTCCTGCTGATGAAAAATAATCCGAAGCATTGAGCACTGAGGCTTTTATGGCGAGTACCCCGGCGGAATATATCCAGCATCACCTGCAGAATCTGACGTACGGAAAATTGCCTGAAGGCTACGTTCGCGCTGATGGCTCGGTGATCGATAAGGCAACCTGGACGATCGCTCAAACGGGCGCCGAGGCACGCGACATGGGTTTCATGGCGTTCCATATCGACACGCTCGGTTGGTCCGTGCTGATGGGCCTGATTTTCATCCTGATCTTCCGCATGGCTGCAAAAGGCGCTACCGCCGGTACTCCGGGCCGCCTGCAAAATTTCGTCGAGATGTGCGTGGAGTTCGTCGAAGGCGTGGTCAAGGACACCTTCCATGGCCGTAATGCACTGATCGCCCCGCTGGCACTGACCATCTTCGTCTGGGTGTTCCTGATGAACAGCCTGAAGTGGATCCCGGTCGATTACATTCCCGGCCTGGCCCATGCAATGGGCGTCCCCTACTTCAAGATCGTGCCGACAGCGGATCCGAACGGCACCTTTGGCCTGTCGCTCGGCGTGTTCATTCTGATTTTGTTCTACAGCTTCAAAGTCAAGGGTTTCGGTGGCTTTACCAAGGAACTGGCATTCACGCCGTTCAATCACTGGTCCCTGATCCCGTTCAACCTGTTCCTTGAAATCCTCGGTCTGCTGACCAAGCCGCTGAGCCTCGCTCTGCGTCTGTTCGGCAACATGTATGCCGGTGAGGTGGTGTTCATCCTCATCGCGCTGCTGCCGTTCTACGTGCAGTGGACCCTGAACGTACCCTGGGCGATTTTCCATATCCTGGTTATCCCGCTGCAGGCGTTCATCTTCATGGTTCTGACCGTGGTGTACCTGAGTTCAGCGCATGAAGATCACAGTCATGCCGAACTCACGCCGTAACAGCTGAACCGGTTCATCAGTTTCGTTTTACCCAAGAAAACCTTAACCCTTAGCTTCAGGAGCTTTACATGGAACTCGTCTACATCGCCGCCTCCATCATGATCGGTCTGGGTGCCCTGGGCACTGGTATCGGCTTCGCCCTGCTGGGCGGCAAGCTGCTGGAATCCACCGCTCGTCAACCCGAGCTGGCTCCTCAGCTGCAAACCAAGACCTTCCTGATGGCTGGTCTGCTCGACGCCGTACCGATGATCGGTGTTGGTATCGCGATGTACCTCATCTTCGTTGTCGCTGCCTAAGACTTTTCCGGTTCCTGATGGGGTTCGCCTGGCGAGCCCCGTTGCCGTGGAATTGACAACCGCGTCGAACGAGATAGCACGAGGTATATCGCTGTGAACATTAACTTGACGCTGTTCGGTCAAACGTTCGCCTTCGCTATTTTCGTCTGGTTTTGCATGAAGTACGTATGGCCGCCTATTACCAAGGCCATGCAGGAACGCCAGAAGAAAATCGCAGAAGGACTGGACGCCGCAGGCCGTGCGCAGCAAGACCTAAAACTGGCTCAGGAAAAGGTTTCAAACACCCTCCGCGAGACCAAGGGGCAAGCTGCCCAGATCATCGAGCAGGCTAACAAGCAGGCCAATGCAATCGTTGAGGAAGCCAAGCAACAGGCGCGCGTCGAAGGCGAGCGGCTGGTAGCGAGCGCCCGAGCCGAAATCGAGCAGGAAGTGAATAGTGCCAAGGAGCAACTGCGTAACCAGGTAGCCATGTTGGCCATCATGGGTGCGGAGAAGATCCTGGAGTCCCAGGTGGACGCCAAGGCGCACAACGATCTGGTCGAAAAACTGGCCTCCCAACTCTAAGCGAGGCAAGCGATGATCAATACCCAGACGCTTGCTCGGCCATACGCAAAGGCCGCTTTCGAGTTTGCCAGCACGGCTGGTCGGATCGAAGCCTGGTCGGGCATGTTGAGCCTGGCTGCGGTCGCCGTTGAAGTTCCCCAAGTTGCCGAACTACTGAAAAACCCAAGCCTGACCAGCGAAAGCAAGGTTCGGTCGCTGGTTCAACTGTTCGGTAGCGAAATCGATGAAGCCTTCCGAAACTTCGTCTCCACCCTGGGCGATAACGATCGCCTGGACGTGTTGCCGACCATTCGGGAGCTCTTCGAGGACCTCAAGGCTGAGGCCGAAAAGACACTCGACGTTGAAGTGCAGACAGCCTTCGAGCTAACCCCTGCGCAACTCCAAACCTTGGCTGCCGCCTTGTCGAAGCGGCTAGATCGTACCGTCAACCCCCAGCAGGTCGTGAACCCTGCGCTGATCGGCGGCGTTGTTATCCGCGCCGGCGATGTGGTTGTCGACGGGTCGGTCCGCGGCAAACTGAGCCAGTTGGCCGAATCGTTGAAATCCTGATTTGAGGGTCGTGGCATGCAGCAACTGAATCCTTCCGAGATAAGTGAAATCATAAAGCAGCGTATCGGTAGTTCCGATGTGACTGCTCAAGCGCGTAACGAAGGCACCGTCGTCAGCGTTTCCGACGGTATCGTGCGCATCTATGGCCTGGCTGACGTGATGTACGGGGAGATGATCGAGTTCCCTGATGGCGTCTATGGCATGGCCCTGAACCTGGAGCAGGACTCCGTGGGTGCCGTGGTTCTGGGTGCCTACCAGAGCCTGACCGAAGGCATGCGGGCCAAGTGCACCGGCCGCGTCCTTGATGTGCCGGTAGGTCCGGAACTGCTGGGCCGTGTCGTTGACGCACTGGGCAATCCGGTGGACGGCAAGGGACCGGTCAACGCGCAGGCAACTGACGCGGTTGAAAAGGTAGCCCCTGGTGTGATCTGGCGTAAGTCGGTCGACCAGCCAGTGCAGACCGGTTACAAGTCAGTCGATGCCATGATTCCGGTTGGCCGTGGGCAGCGCGAGCTGATCATTGGCGACCGCCAGATCGGCAAGACCGCGCTGGCCATCGACGCGATCATCAACCAGCGCAACAGTGGCATCAAGTGCGTCTACGTGGCGATCGGCCAGAAGCAGTCGACCATTGCCAACGTGGTGCGCAAGCTCGAGCAGCACGGCGCCCTGGCCAACACCATCATCGTTGCTGCTTCGGCTTCCGAATCGGCTGCGCTGCAGTTCCTCGCGCCGTACGCCGGCTGCACCATGGGTGAATACTTCCGCGATCGCGGTGAAGACGCACTGATCGTGTATGACGATCTGTCCAAGCAGGCCGTGGCCTACCGCCAGATTTCCCTGCTGCTGCGTCGTCCGCCGGGACGTGAAGCCTACCCGGGCGACGTGTTCTATCTCCACAGCCGTCTGCTCGAGCGTGCATCGCGCGTCTCCGAAGAGTACGTCGAGAAGTTCACCAATGGCGCCGTGACGGGCAAGACCGGTTCGCTGACCGCTCTGCCGATCATCGAAACCCAGGCCGGTGACGTTTCTGCGTTCGTTCCGACCAACGTGATTTCCATCACCGACGGTCAGATCTTCCTCGAGTCGTCGATGTTCAACGCAGGCATCCGCCCGGCCGTCAACGCCGGTATTTCGGTATCCCGTGTTGGTGGCGCCGCGCAGACCAAGATCATCAAGAAGCTGTCCGGCGGTATTCGTACCGCACTGGCTCAGTACCGTGAACTGGCGGCGTTTGCCCAGTTCGCCTCTGACCTGGACGAGGCGACCCGCAAGCAGCTCGAGCATGGTCAGCGTGTCACCGAGCTGATGAAGCAGAAGCAGTACGCGCCGATGTCCATCGCCGAGATGGCGGTGTCCCTGTATGCAGCCGAGCGTGGCTTCCTGCAGGACATCGAGGTTGCCAAGGTGGGTGCCTTCGAACAGGCGTTGATCGCCTATTTCCGCCATGAGCATTCCGCTCTGCTGGACAAGATCAACGTGAAGGGCGACTTCAACGACGAAATCGACGCAGGCATCAAGGCCGGTATCGAGTCGTTCAAGGCCACCCAATCCTGGTAAGCCGCAGCGGGAGTCGAAAGGCTCCCGCCTGCTAACCCGATAGGTGTCAAATGGCAGGCGCAAAAGAGATTCGCAGCAAGATTGCGAGCATCAAAAGCACGCAGAAGATCACCAGCGCCATGGAAAAGGTGGCGGTCAGCAAGATGCGCAAGGCACAGATGCGCATGGCTGCCAGCCGTCCCTATGCGGAGCGGATCCAGCAGGTAATCGGTCATCTGGCCAATACCAACCCGGAATACCGTCATCCGTTCATGGTCGAGCGTCCGGTCAAGCGTGTCGGTTATATCGTCGTGTCGTCCGATCGTGGCTTGTGCGGTGGCTTGAACACCAACCTGTTCAAGGCATTGATCAAGAACATGAAGGAATGGCATGACAGCAAGGTCGAGGCCGACCTCTGTGTGATCGGCAACAAGGGTGCGAGCTTCTTCCGCAGCTTTGGCGGCAATGTGGTCGCGGCAGTCAACGGGCTTGGCGAAGAGCCGTCGATCAATGATCTGATCGGCAGCGTCAAGGTCATGCTGGATGCCTTCGATCAGGGCCGTCTGGACCGTCTCTACCTAGTGTCGAACAAGTTCATCAACACCATGACGCAGAAGCCGACCGTAGCGCAGCTGCTGCCGTTGGCCGCAAGTGACGATCAGACCGCGCCGAAAGGTCAGTGGGATTACCTGTACGAACCCGACGCTCGCCTGTTGCTCGATGCGTTGCTGGTTCGCTATGTCGAGTCCCAGGTCTACCAGGCGGTGGTCGAGAACGGAGCAGCCGAACAGGCCGCCCGGATGATCGCCATGAAGAACGCAACCGACAATGCCGGTGAGCTGATCAGCGACCTGCAACTGGTCTACAACAAGGCCCGTCAGGCTGCGATCACGCAGGAAATTTCGGAAATCGTCGGCGGCGCTGCCGCGGTTTAAGAACGGTTCAAATATTCAGAGGAACCAAACATGAGTAGCGGACGTATCGTTCAAATCATCGGCGCCGTTATCGACGTGGAGTTTCCGCGCGATCTGGTACCGAACATCTATGACGCGCTGAAGGTCACCGGCGCTGAAACTACCCTGGAAGTCCAGCAGCAGCTGGGCGACGGCATCGTCCGTACCATCGCCATGGGTTCGACCGAAGGCCTCAAGCGTGGCCTGGACGTCAGCAACACAGGCGCGGCCATCTCCGTACCGGTGGGCACAGCCACACTGGGCCGGATCATGGACGTTCTGGGCAACCCCATCGACGAAGCCGGTCCCATCGGCGAAGAAGAGCGCTGGGGCATCCATCGCGCGGCGCCGAGCTATGCCGAACAGGCTGGCGGCAACGAGCTGCTGGAAACCGGCATCAAGGTTATCGACCTGGTCTGCCCATTCGCCAAAGGCGGTAAGGTCGGTCTGTTCGGTGGTGCCGGTGTGGGCAAGACCGTAAACATGATGGAACTGATCCGTAACATCGCGATGGAGCACAGCGGTTACTCCGTGTTCGCCGGTGTGGGTGAGCGTACTCGTGAAGGTAACGACTTCTATCACGAGATGAAGGACTCCAACGTTCTGGACAAGGTCGCCCTGGTCTACGGCCAGATGAACGAGCCTCCAGGAAACCGCCTGCGCGTCGCACTGACTGGCCTGACCATGGCCGAGAAGTTCCGCGACGAGGGCAAGGACGTTCTGCTGTTCGTCGACAACATCTACCGCTACACCCTGGCCGGTACCGAAGTGTCCGCGCTGCTGGGTCGTATGCCGTCCGCGGTGGGCTATCAGCCGACTCTGGCCGAGGAAATGGGCGTTCTGCAGGAGCGCATCACCTCCACCAAGAGCGGTTCGATCACCTCCGTTCAGGCCGTATACGTCCCTGCGGACGACTTGACTGACCCGTCGCCTGCGACCACTTTCGCCCACCTGGACGCTACCGTGGTTCTGTCGCGTGACATCGCCTCCCTGGGTATCTACCCGGCGGTCGATCCGCTCGATTCCACGTCGCGTCAGCTGGATGCGAACGTGATTGGCCAGGAGCACTACGACACCGCTCGCGGCGTCCAGTATGTGCTGCAGCGTTACAAGGAACTGAAGGACATCATTGCGATTCTCGGTATGGATGAACTGTCCGAAGCCGACAAGCAGCTGGTATCCCGTGCTCGTAAGATCCAGCGCTTCCTGTCCCAGCCGTTCTTCGTGGCCGAAGTCTTCACCGGTTCGCCAGGCAAGTACGTTTCGCTGAAAGAAACCATCCGTGGCTTCGCCGGCATTCTCAACGGTGACTACGATCACCTGCCGGAGCAGGCGTTCTACATGGTTGGCGGCATCGACGAAGCCATCGAGAAAGCCAAGAAACTGTAACTGGCGCGCCCGCTTGCGGGCGCCAATAAGCCCGGCTTGCGGCGATAGCCAAAGGTCGGGCTGATTACCGAGGCATAAGTATGGCTATGACAGTCCACTGTGACATCGTCAGTGCGGAAGAAGAGCTGTTCTCGGGGCTGGTAGAGATGGTTATCGCTCACGGTCACCTGGGTGACCTGGGCATTCTGCCGGGCCACGCTCCTTTGCTGACTGATCTCAAGCCCGGTCCGGTGCGTGTGATCAAGCAAGGTGGTGAGGAAGATATCTTCTACATCTCCGGCGGCTTCATCGAAGTCCAGCCGAACATGGTGAAGGTGCTTGCCGATACGGCTACTCGCGCCAAGGATCTTGACCAAGCTGCCGCTCAGGCTGCAGTCAAGGCGGCCGAGAAAGCGCTTCATGAAAAGGGTGCGGATTTCGACTACGGTTCGGCATCTGCCCGTCTGGCCGAGGCTGCAGCCCAGCTGCGGACCATCGAGCAGCTGCGCAAGAAGTACGGGCGCGGCTGACCGGCTTGCTTCATCGCACGCGAGTAAAAGGGTAGCCTTGGCTACCCTTTTTCTTTTTTGCAGATTTCTTGAATCTCCGTGTCGACCCCTTGGGTCAGAGGACCAGACTCAATCATGTCTCTTGATATCGTCATTCTCGCTGCCGGGCGGGGCACGCGCATGCGCTCCGCGCTGCCCAAGGTGCTTCATCCGGTGGCAGGCAAGTCCATGCTCGAACATGTCATCGATACCGCGCGTGCACTTAAGCCAACAGCCATCCACGTGGTGATCGGTCATGGTGCCGAGCTGGTCCGCGAGCGTTTGGCAGCAGATGACGTCAATTTTGTGGTTCAGGCCGAGCAACTGGGTACCGGCCATGCATTGGCGCAGGCCTTGCCGGCCCTGACGGCTGAGCGAGTGCTCATTCTCTACGGAGATGTACCGCTGATCGAGGCGAACACCCTGCAGCGACTGCTCGAGCAGGTTGGCCCCACGCAGCTGGCGTTGCTGACGGTAGAACTCGCCGATCCAACCGGCTACGGGCGCATCCTGCGCGACGGGAGCGGTGTGGTTCAGGCCATCATCGAGCACAAGGATGCGTCAGCCGAGCAGCGACTCATCGCAGAAGGCAATACCGGCATTCTGGCAGTACCTGGTGCGCGGATCGGCGATTGGCTGGGCAGGCTGTCGAACAGCAATGCCCAGGGCGAGTATTACCTGACCGATGTGATCGCCATGGCCGTGGCCGACGGTCTGAAGGTCGCGACCGAGCAACCGCTGCATGCCATGGAGGTGCAGGGCGCCAACGATAGAATCCAGCTGGCTGAACTGGAGCGGCACTTTCAACAGCGGGCTGCTCGTCGGTTGATGGCCCAGGGCGTGACGCTGCGTGACCCTGCGCGTTTCGACTTGCGCGGTGACGTCACCGTTGGTCGTGATGTGCTGATCGACGTGAACGTCATCCTCGAAGGCACCGTGGTCATCGAGGATGACGTCGAGATCGGCCCGAACTGCGTAATTCGCAATAGCACGCTGCGCCGCGGTGCGGTGGTCAAGGCCAACTGCCATCTGGACGGCGCCGAGCTGGGTGAGGGCGCCGATTGCGGGCCGTTTGCTCGTCTGCGCCCTGGTGCGGTCCTGGGCGACAAGGCCCATGTCGGTAATTTCGTGGAAGTAAAGAACGCACGGCTGGGGGTTGCCGCCAAGGCAGGCCACCTGTCTTATCTGGGCGACGCAGACATTGGCGCAAGAACCAATATCGGTGCCGGCACCATCACCTGTAACTACGACGGCGCCAACAAGTCCCGAACCGTGATGGGTGAAGACGTGTTCATTGGCTCCAACAGTTCATTGGTAGCGCCGGTCACTCTGGGGGATGGTGCTACCACGGGTGCCGGCTCGACCATCACCCGCGACGTGCCTGCACACACGCTGGCGCTCGGTCGTGCTCGCCAGACCGAGATCGATGGTTGGCAGAGGCCGGTGAAAAAGGAGTCGTAAGCCTGAAGCCTGAAGCCTGAAGCCTGAAGCCTGAAGAAAAGCTTGGCGGCTACTGACACGCCGCCCAAACTCTTCCAGCTTCCAGCTTCCAGCTTCCAGCTTCCAGCTTCCAGCTTCCAGCTTCCAGCTTGCGCACTCTGGCTGCTTATGTTTTGATTCGATCCACTAAATTTCGAATCGAAATATATCGATGTCAAAGCGCAACACACCACAACGCCGTCATGCGGTCCTTGCGCTGCTCGCCGAGCAGGGCGAGGTCAGTGTCGACGATCTGGCCCGGCGCTTCGAAACATCGGAGGTCACGATTCGCAAGGATCTGGCCGCGCTGGAAAAGAACGGGCTGCTCCTGCGTCGCTACGGCGGCGCGGTGTGCCTGCCTCAGGAATTCATCGCAGACACGGTACAAACGGTATCTCCCGCAAAACAGGCCATCGCACGGGCGGCGGTCGGCTGCATCCGTGAGCACGCCCGTATCATCATCGACAGCGGCACCACCACCGCCGCGATGATCCCCCAGCTGGGCCACAAGCATGGCCTGCTCGTCATGACCAATTCGCTGAGTGTGGCCAATGCGCTGCGTGATCTGGAGCACGAGCCGACGCTGCTGATGACGGGCGGCACCTGGGATCCTCACTCGGAATCCTTCCAGGGTCAGGTCGCGGAGCAGGTACTGCGTTCCTATGACTTCGATCAGCTCTTCATCGGGGCCGACGGCATCGACCTACAGCGCGGGACGACGACCTTCAACGAATTGCTCGGGCTGTCACGGGTCATGGCTGATGTGGCTCGGGAGGTCATCGTGCTTGCGGAGTCGGACAAGATCGGCCGCCGCATACCCAACCTGGAACTGCCCTGGGCCAGCATCCATACCCTTATCACGGACGAGCGTCTCAGCCCCGAGGCCCGTTCAAGCATCCAGGCCCGTGGCATCAAGCTGATCTGCGCGGCCATCGAATCCTTTTAGGAGAACTGACCATGTGTGGCATTGTTGGCGCCGTCGCCGAACGCAACATCACCCCGATTCTGCTCGAAGGCCTCAAGCGTCTCGAATACCGCGGCTATGACAGCGCTGGTGTCGCCGTGCTGGATGCCGACGGCATGCTGAATCGCCTGCGACGCTCCGGCAAGGTCGCCGAGCTGGAGCAGGCGCAACAGCAGCAAGCCTTGACCGGACGTCTCGGCATCGCCCACACCCGTTGGGCGACTCATGGTGCACCCTGCGAACGTAACGCCCATCCACATTTTTCCGGCAATGATCTGGCAGTGGTCCACAACGGCATCATCGAGAACCACGAAGCGTTGCGCCACAAGCTCAAGGACATGGGCTATGTGTTCAAGTCCGACACCGATACGGAAGTCATCGTCCACCTGCTGCACCACAAGCTGAATGAATCCGGCGATCTCACCGTTGCGCTGAAATCAGCGGTCAAGGAACTTCATGGTGCCTACGGCCTTGCCGTGGTCAGTGCCAGCCAGCCGGATCGTCTGCTGGCTGCGCGCAGCGGCAGTCCGTTGGTGATCGGGCTGGGCATGGGGGAGAACTTCCTCGCCTCGGACCAGCTGGCGTTGCGTCAGGTCACCGACCGCTTCATGTACCTGGAAGAAGGCGATATCGCCGAGATCCGCCGCGACAGCGTGCAGATCTGGAATGTCGACGGTGAAGCGGTACAGCGTGAAAGCGTGCAGTACCACGAAGGCGCCGAAGCTGCGGACAAGGGCGAGTACCGCCACTTCATGCTCAAGGAGATCCATGAGCAGCCCAAGGTCGTGCAACGTACCCTGGAAGGTCGGCTCGGTGATCATCAGGTTCTGGTCCAGGCGTTTGGCCCGCAGGCAGCCGAGCTGTTCGCCAAGGTGCGCAACGTGCAGATCGTCGCCTGTGGCACCAGTTACCACGCGGGCATGGTCGCCCGTTACTGGCTGGAGGAGCTGGCTGGCATCCCGTGCCAGGTTGAGGTTGCCAGCGAGTTCCGTTACCGCAAGGTGGTGGTGCAGCCCGACACCCTGTTCGTGACCATTTCCCAGTCCGGCGAAACCGCTGATTCCCTCGCCGCGCTGCGCAACGCCAAATCACGCAGCGAGGGGGAAGGTCGTTACCTGGCCAGTCTGGCTATCTGCAACGTCGGAATCAGCTCGCTGGTGCGCGAGTCCGACCTTACCTTGCTGACCCAGGCGGGGCCGGAGATCGGTGTGGCCTCGACCAAGGCCTTTACGACCCAACTGGTCGGTCTGCTACTGCTGACTCTGTCGCTGGGCCAGGTGTGCGGCACGCTGGCTCCTGCATTGGAAGCTGAGCTGGTGGACGAACTGCGCCGCCTGCCGACGCGTCTGGGCGAGGCACTGGCGATGGATAGCACGGTGGAAAAGATTTCCGAACACTTTGCCGAGAAGCACCACACCCTGTTTCTCGGACGTGGCGCGCAATATCCGGTGGCGATGGAGGGCGCACTCAAGCTCAAGGAAATTTCCTACATCCATGCCGAGGCCTATCCTGCCGGTGAGCTCAAGCACGGCCCGCTGGCGCTGGTCGACGCCGACATGCCGGTGGTCACGGTGGCGCCGAACAACGAGCTACTGGAAAAGCTCAAGTCCAACCTGCAGGAAGTGCGGGCTCGCGGCGGCGAGTTGATCGTCTTTGCCGACCGGGAGGCCGGTATCGAAAACGGTGAGGGCACCTTTATCGTCAGCATGCCGCATATCCACGATGTACTCGCGCCGATCCTCTACACGGTCCCCTTGCAGCTACTGTCCTATTACGTCGCCGTGCTGCGTGGCACCGACGTAGACCAGCCGCGCAACCTGGCGAAGTCGGTTACCGTGGAGTAACCGCTACCCAGCTATGGGAGAAGAAGAGGAAAAGGTAGTGTGGAACGATAGAAGAATCGCTAGCTGAACGAAGCTGTCGCAGCAGCAAGGGGAGACGGCGTGCTCCCCATGCTGCGGAAAAGCGGCGGATCAGGGGCGGTGTGCTTGTGCCGCTGCGAGAAATCGTTCGAAGGTGTCATTGGCGCCGGCCAGCATTTGCGACCAGTCGGCGACAGCCTCCTGCTGTTCGAGTCGTTCCAGAAAGCTCGGCCAAAGGGGAGTGGTGCTGCGATGGCTCAGATAACGTAGTGGCGCGTAAGGGTTGGCGTCCGCTACGCGGCGGGCCAGCACCCGACCGCCGAGCCGCGATCCTTCGATCACATAGGCGACGCCCCAGCATGCACTTGGAGAGAGTGGCGCCAGGATGGGCGGAGCCACCGGCGCCAAAGCGCCGATCTCGGCAAGATCCTCAAGCAGGGCTTGACGTCTGCTTCGTTGCGGCCAGTCTTCAAGCATCGCTTCGATACCGGACTGTTCCAGTGCAATCTCGAGTGGAAGCAGCACCTCGGCGTGGGCCAGAAGAAAGGCGCGATAGCCGTCTGGCTGCCCCAGTTGAAAAGCCGAAAAGGCGGTGTCGACCCGTGCGTGCTGAGGCGCAGTAGTGGCGCGTAAATGGCTGCGCAAGGTCGTCATCAGGCGAGCGTGCTCTCTTTCAGGACCATGCTCAGCTTCCGCGCCAGATGCTCCTCCCGGAAGGGCTTCTGAATGACCGTCGAGCTGCCCATCCCCAGTTCGCCAAGCTCGGCATAGCCGGTGACGAAGACCACGGGAAGCTTTGGATAGCGTGACAGCACCGCACGAGCAAGCTCGCCTCCGTTCATGCCGGGCATGGCGAAATCCGCCAGCACCAGATCGACCTCGGTCCCTTCTTCGAGCATCTGCAGGGCCATGCGACCGCTCTCGGCCTGTATGACTGCGTAACCCAGATTGCTCAGCATCTGCGCGGTCACTTCGCGTACCGCGTGGTCGTCATCGACTAGCAGAACGCTGTGTGACGCATCGTCGATAGGGGCGTCGTAATCATGCTCGGGCACACCCAGGGCATGCTTGGGTGCGGTTACTCGAGGTAGATAGACCATCACCGTGGTGCCCACGCCCAGCTCGGTCTCGATCCGCGCACCACCACCGGACTGTTTGGCGAAGCCGAATACCTGGGCAAGGCCGAGCCCGGAGCCCTTGCCGACCTCCTTGGTGGTGAAGAAAGGCTCGAAGGCTTTCTGCAGCACCTCGGCGGTCATGCCAGAGCCGGTGTCCTTGACCGACAGCACCACGTACTCACCCGGCCCCGGCTCCTCGGCCCGCTCCGCGGGTGCGGTGATCACGGCGTTTTCCGTGCGCAACGTCAGACAGCCACCGGTGCCCATGGCGTCGCGCGCATTGATGGCAAGGTTGAGGATGATCATCTCGATCTGGGTAGGATCGACCAGTGCGTGCCACAGCCTGGCGCAGGTATCGGTCTCGATGGTGACCGAGCCTCCCAGGGTGCTGTGCAGCAGGCTCAACAGGCCGACCAGTGTGTCGTTGAGGTCGACGGCCTTCGGGGCGAGCTGCTGGCGACGGGCAAAGGCCAGCAGCTGACTGGTGAGCGTAGCGCCGCGCTCGCCGGATTCCTGGATGTACTGCAGACGGCTGAGCGACTTGGCCAGCGGCGCGCCTCTTTCCAGATCGTTCTTGAGAAAGCTGGTGCTGGTGAGGATCACCGTCAGCAGGTTGTTGAAGTCGTGTGCGACGCCAGCGGTGAGCTGGCCGACCGCCTCGAGGCGTTGCATCTGCTGCAGTGTGGCCTCGATACGTTCCCGCTCCTTGATCTGTTCGGTCAGTTCCCGGTTGGCGGCGGCGAGCTTGTCTACAGCGGCGATTTCACTGGTGATGTCGCGTGCTGCGGCATACATCATTCCGGCCTCGGGCACCGCCGTCCAGGACAGCCAACGGTAGCTGCCGTCGCGGTGCTGCATGCGGTTGACGAAGCGGTCGGTCACGTTACCGCAGCGGATGCGTTCGGTTTCCGCATGGGTCGCGCTGAGGTCATCGGCATGGACCAGCGACCACAACGGCGTGTCCAGCAATTGCTGGCGCGGCCAGCCCAGCACCTCTTCCCAGGCGGGATTGAGCGCAACCACGGTGGTATCGAAGCGCATGACAGCCAACAGGTCGCGCGACAGTTCCCAGGTGCGGTCGCGCTCCCGGGTACGCTCTTGCACGCGCTCGCCCAATGTCTCGTTCATGCGCTTGAGCGCTTCGGTTGCCAGTTTCTGTTCGGTGACATCCATCACCACACCGATGAATCGCTTGCACAGGCCATTCTCGAAAAACGCCTGGCCGCGGGTTTCGAACCAGCGAATCTGGCCACAGTCGAGCATGATTCGATAATCGGTGGTGTATTCCCTGTCGCCGTTCTCGGTGCTGATGGCCCCCCAGACATGCTCACGCAGGCGCTGCAGGTCGTCTGGATGGCACAGTGATTCGAATACCCGGATATCAACTGGTGCATCATCCGGCAACCCGAACATGGCCCGGCAGCGGCGATCGAGAATCATCGTGCCGTTTTGCGGCTCATAGTCCCACATGCCGAGTCCGGCTGCGTCTATCGCAAGCCGCGCGCGCACCTCGACTTCACGCAGCGCTTGCTCGGCGCGCAGTCGGCCGCGCCGCTCGTCCACTTCGCTGAGCGCGCGCTCGACGGCCTTGGGCAGAAAACTGAGGTTTTGCTTGAGCACATAGTCAACGGCGCCGGACCGCATCATGTTCACGGCATGCTCTTCGCCGAACACGCCGGAAAGAAAGATGAAGGGTGTCTCCGGTGCGAGTTGCCGTGCTTCCTGCAGCACCTGGCTGCCGGAATAGCCGGGCAGGATGAAGTCCGAAAGAATCAGATCGAAGCATCGACGCTGCAAGGCCTCGACAACGCCAGACTGGTCATAGACCACTTCGCAATCGACGATATAACCGCTCTTTTCGAGCGTGACGAGCGCCAGCTCAGCGTCGTGCGGACTGTCTTCTACAAACAGGACGCTGATAGGTGTTGTCGCTGGCATAACCATCCTGTCGAGGATTCCGCACTACTGGAAAGACCTTCGTTCAAGCTGCGCAAGACGCTCAGCTCGAACCTTCATCGCCCTTGCGATCCCGAAGTTGCCGCTGCAAGCGCAGCGATCCAGGTGGGGGTTCGTTCAGGACGGCCCAGAAAATGCCCAGATCGGATATGTCTGCGACGAAATCGCGAAATTCGACCGGCTTTACCACGTAAGCGTTCACTCCGAGCTCATAGGCTTTGACCAGGTCAGGTTCTTCACGAGAGGAAGTAAGCATCACCACGGGAATGCTGCGCAGTTCCGGTGTGTCGCGTACCGTCTTCAAAACCTCCAGACCGTCGACCTTGGGCAGCTTGAGGTCCAGTAGCAGCACGGCTGGGTTGCCATCGGCGCGGCCTGCATGGTCACCGCGGCGCAACAGGTAATCCAGTGCCTCGGCGCCATCGCGCATGACAATCACATCGTTGGCCAGCTGGCTGCGCTCGAGCGCCACCAGCGTCAGCTCGAGGTCATGAGGATTGTCCTCTATCAGCAGAATCGGCTTGAGCATTTAGGTTCCTGTGCTAAATGGGTGATGCATAGGTGAGTCTGGGCAAGGAAAAGAAAAAGGTCGCGCCCTGGTTTATTTCGCCATTGGCCCAGACCTGGCCATCATGGCGCTCGATGATACGGCGCACGCTGGCCAGACCGATCCCGGTGCCTTCGAATTCTTCCATGCGATGCAGACGCTGGAAAACCCCGAACAGCTTGTTGGCGTATTGCATATTGAAGCCAACACCATTGTCACGCACATAAACGATGATCTCTTCGGAGCGCTCTTCGGCACCGATCTCGATAATGGCGTGCTCACGTTTTCGGCTGTACTTGATGGCATTGGAGACCAGATTGCGCAATGCCATGTGAATGAATGCCGCGTCGGCGACCACGATCGGCAGAGGATGAACCTGCCACTCTATGTTGCGACCTTCGCAGTCTGGTGCCATCTCCTGGCGTATGGATTCGACCAGCGCCGAGAGGTTTACGTCGGACAAGCGCAGTGCGGCGCGACCCATTTGCGAAAAGCTCAGCAGGTTGTCCACCAACGTTCCGGCAAACCGCGCCGCATCACCGATGTTGTCCAGAAAGCGCAGACCACGCTCGCTCAGTTTGCTGCCTTCGAGTTCGCCCAACAGCTCGGCGTAACCGGCAATGTGCCGCAGCGGGGCGCGAAGGTCATGGGAAACGCTGTAGGAAAAGGATTCCAGTTCCTTGTTGCTCTCACGCAGCTCTCCGGCCAGCTGGGCCATTTCCTCGGCCTTGCGCAGCACGATGCCCAGCACAGCCGTGCGAAGCTCCAATGCGCCTTCCAGCTCAACCTGCTTCCAGGGCTGCGCAAAGCCGCGGACCGTCTCCTTCCAGCTTTCGAAGCTGTTGCGTGGCGAAAGTCCCCCATTGCTGTCGATCCGTTTCTCCGGCTGCCCGGCCCAGTTCACCGTCTTGACCTGCTCTCGTCGGAACCAGACCAGATAGTGCGGGTGCAAGCGGGAAATGGAGATGGCCAGTATGCCGGCGCAATGCTCCGCCAGCTCCGGAATGGCCGGGATGTCGCGACTCACGCAATCGGTGCTGAACACCAGTTGCTCGCGCTGTTGTGAAAGCCAGTGGCTCAGGCGTACCAGCAGGGGGGCGGGTGGTGTCTCGCCCACCGGCTCGGATTGTTCACCGGATACGATGGCGCAGCCGACAGCCCCGGCGAAATCCAGCACGACCTTGGGCATGCCTTTGAAGCCCTCGAGCACGCTGTCGTGGTCCGCCATGGACGAGAGCAGTTCTACGATCTGCTGGCGCAGCTCTAGCTTGCGCTGGGCCAGCGCAGCGGCTTCCTTGGCCTCGATCTGCAAAGAGAGGATGCGACCCAGCAGCTCGCAGGCGGTGCGGGTCTGATAGTTGACCGCACGCGGCGTGGCATTGTGGCAGGAGATCAAGCCCCACAAGCGGCCCTGGATGACGATGGAAACCGACATGGACGCCAGCGTGCCCATGTTGCGCATGTACTGCAGGTGCACGGGCGAGACGCTGCGCAGGGAGGCAAAGCTCAGGTCCAGCGGTTCTCCGGTTACCGGGTTGAGCGCTGGTAGAACGGGCGAGGGCTGGTAGTTGGCATCCTGAATGACGCGAACCAGGTTGTTGCAATAGAGCTGGCGGGCCTGAGGCGGGATATCCGAAGCGGGAAAGCACAGGCCCAGGTAGCGGGGATAGCCTTCATCGGCCTCCTCGGCGAGCACCAGTCCGTTGCCCTGGTCGTCGAAACGGTAGGCCTTGACCCTGCCGAACCCCGTGATGCGCTTGACCTCCCGAACGGCCAGCTGGCAGATGTACTGGAGATCCTGCGCTTCCTGCAGCTGAACGACAAAGGTGCGCATCAGCGGGTAGAGCTTGTCGTACGCAGCGCCGGAACTGCCGGACGACTCGAACTCGACGATCAACTGGCCTTTGTAGCGGTGGGCCAGCAGGGCCAGCGGGGGGTGGTCGCTGCGGCCCGGCAGGGTGATGCTGATGTCCTGCAGGTGGAACGGATTGTGATCATCTTCAGCCAAGGCTGCCAGACCCTCAGCGAAGCCGCAGTCGCCAATCAGCCTGGTCAGCGGCTGACCGAGAAGGGCCTGGGGCTCCACACCGAGCCATTGGCGGACATTCTCACTGGCCTGGACGATAGTCAGTTGTGGCTCGCTGAGCACCAGCAGGAAGCCATGCGGCTGGATGCTCCCCGGGATGTGAATCGGCTCATCACCACACTGGGCAATCGCCTTGGCGAGCATGTCTTGATGTCTGATGGATGCCACAATTTCTCCTGTCGAGCCCAGGTGGTGGGCTGTTGGCGACGAGCTGGGACCCATTGGGATGGCTACTAACGGCGTGAGACCGTCTGGCGAACCTGCTGTTGTCTGCGCGGCATACAGGTTCGCCTTTTTTTCGAGCGGTCAGTACTTTAGCGCGACTGGTACTGGCTAGCCAATGCGCGGGCTTGTATAAACGGCGCATCTTGAGACCGTCGAAGGGGGACTGTCATGGAAGAAGTGATCGAACAGCTGCGGGAACTGAATGAGCCGGTACCGGTACCGCTCGAGCTGCCGGATGATGACCGGCTGGTCGAAGTCGAAGAGGAATTGCTGATCAATCTGCCGTTCGGCTTGCGGGAGTTTCTTCTTACCGTCAGCGACGTTGTCTACGGTCGTCTGGAGCCGGTGACGGCAGTCGATCCACAGTCGCACACCTATCTTCCCGAAGTGGCCGCGAATGCCTGGGATGCGGGTGTGGAGCGGGACCTGCTGCCAATCTGCCAGGACGGGCCCGACTTTTATGTAGTCGATCTCGAGGGTGAGGTCATGCTTTTCGACGGCAGCGAGCACGAAATGACCGATGAGAGCTGGGAGTCGGTCTGGCACTGGGTTCGCGACGTTTGGCTGGAGAGTTGATGAACGTATCGGCCACCATGTCCTGGCCGTGCGCTGCCAGCCGGCTGCTGCACCCATGGTGACGCTCGGCAACCTGTTCGTCTTTCTCTTGCTGCTCTCTGCTGGCGCCTGGCTGTGGCACTCCCACGGCATTCGCGAAAGGGCGCTTGTCGCGGTGCGGCAGCATTGCAAGAAGATGGATGTCGAACTGCTCGATGGGAACGTAGCCTTTCGCCGTCTCGGGCTGATTCGTGATTCCCGCGGCCAGCGACGTTTTGCGCGGGTCTATGGTTTCGAGTTCACGGTGACAGGCGAGCAGCGCCACCAGGGCAGCATCCTGATGTTCGGTGCACGTCCAGGTCCCATCGAAATGGATGCGCATCCATGTCCCTCCCGCCCGGATTCCGGTCGGGTGATACAGATGGACGACTGGCGGCGGCGTGGCGACTAGCCCTGGATCGACCGTTATACGCGGCAGTCGGCTATCGCCTCGTTCAAGCGTCTTTCATCTTGCGGTTCGCCAAAGATCAGCTCGAGTCGCGAGTCCCTGCGCCATTCGCTGCAGGCAAAGACCAGCGGAGCTCCCTTGAGGGCATTGGCCGACTGCCAGCCATCCATGCCTTGCATGACCAGCTTGGCGCGCTGCCATGCCAGGTCGTTCAGCCAGCGCTTGAGCTGTTGCAGGTCGAACCGTTGGCTTGGATGCCAGCGCCAACCAATGCTCCAGCCATCGGCGCTGCCCCCGCTCTGGCAGATCGGCTGTTTCGGATCCGGCCAGACACTGCCGAGGGCTGGCGCTGCAGCGGGCAGTGACGGCTCCCGATTGGCTGGCCCCGGTCGCTGATCGATGCCAGGCAACAAGCCGATCGGCAGCTGGCCTTGTTCCGTCCAGCACTGAGCGATGGGCGGCAGCCGATTCTTTAATGTCAGCCGTTCGGCCTGATTCAGCCCGTCGCTCTTGTTTATCACCAGCAGACCGCAGCCTTGCATTGCCTGCTGCTGGCTCGCGGCTAGCGATTCGCCGCGCAACAGCGCCGGCCCATCGAGGACGGCCACGCATGGCTGCAGCGCAAGCACCTCGTGCCAGGGTGGAGACGAGAGCTGTTCAAGCAGTTCGGCGGGATGGCCCAGGCCGGAAGGCTCGATGAGCAGGCGGTCCGGCCTCGCCTTGCGCAACAAGCGGCCCAGGCCGATCTGGAACGGCACGCCGTTCACGCAACATAGGCAACCGCCGGCCACTTCTGCCAGGCTGACGCCCGCATCGTCAGTTGTGAGCAGTGCCGCATCGAGGCCGATCTGCCCGAATTCGTTGACCAGGATGGCCCAGCGCTCGCTGGCAGGTTTCTGCATCAGCAGGGCGCGAATCAGACTGGTCTTGCCTGCGCCTAGCGTGCCAATGATCAGGTGTGTCGGGATATAGGAGAGCATGGCGCTATGGTGCGCATTCCGGCTATGGGATGAAAGCGCTTTGCGTGGCTGCGTGCTAGAGTCGCCGCGGTCGATCGGGAGGGGTTGGTGATGCGTTCGCTGTTCATGTTGTTGGTCGGGGTGGGACTCGCCGGTGAGGCGCTTGCTGAAGGCTGCATCGTACATAGCCAGGACGATCGGATCGAGGTCAAGGTCTGCCAGCAGAACCGCAGCATTCCTGACGAGTTGTTTCGCACCGGATTTTGCCAGCCGGACCTGAAGAACCAGAATGTTGAGGTCACTTTCGTCGAAGAATGTCCTAGCGGGGCGTTTGGCATATGTCGCAATGCTCAGGTGTCCAACATGCCGTATCGCCAGGACATCCACTATTACGGTGTGGCCAGCGATGCGCGCTTTCTGCAGCCCAGCTGCGAGCAAACCAGCGCAGGCGAGTGGGACACCGAGTAGTAGCTCAACGCTTCAGCGACAGGTTCCACGTGGAACTCTTCAGCTGCTAGCGTTGCGGTTTGAGGCTGCCGCAGTCTTCGCCCACCCAGCGTCCACGCGAAAGCATGCGGCTGCTGCCTTGCTGCTCTCCAACGGTGTATTCGGTCTCGATCGTACTCGCAACTTCGCGCTCGCTGATCAACCGGGTCTCTCCCTGACCCTTCGCATCGGGGCATTCGAAGCGAAACCTCCACAGGTTCTCCGTCTGCTCGAGTACCTCCTGAGTACAACCTGGCTCGTCCTGAAAGGGCAGTTCACGGGATTGAACCTGGGCTTCGCTCAGGCATAGCCGAACGCCACCCGAGCCCAGCTCGACGCCTTGCTCCGCCAGCATCGCCTCCATCATTTTGCGTTGTTCCGGTGGTAGCGCCTTCATCTGTTCGAGCATCTCAGCCATGCCCGGCATCTGCATGCCATCCACTTCGAGCCTGTCACTGGTGAATTCCCAAAGCCCCGGCAATAACTGTGTCGCCTGAGCGGGCAGCGCAACGGCCAGCAGGGTTGCAGCTGTGAGTGTGGCAAGGGATGTCATGGCTGTCTCCGATGATGGGCCTATCGGGAGCCTAGTCCAGCTTCGTTAAAAGCCCAATGCAGGCTGTCTCGTTGCAAGCGAAGCATCTGGCATTGAGTTGATGAGAAGCGTTAGCATTACCATCTTCACGATGATGGGCGACCCTTCATGGCAGCTGACGGTCTGGTTCGGCAACAGGTGGTGCACCGACTCTATGTCGATCATCAGGGCTGGCTGAACGGCTGGTTGCGGCGCCAGCTCGGCTGCAGCCAGAGAGCGGCGGACCTCGCTCAGGACACCTTCGTGCGAGTGCTGAGCAAGGATCAGGGACTGGACTCGATCCGTGAACCGCGGGCGTATCTGCACATCATCGCCCGTGGCCTGCTGATCAACCATTGGCGTCGGCGGCAAATCGAGCAGGCGTACCTGGAAGCCATCGCGCTGCAACCGGAGGCGCTGGCACCTTCGCCTGAATCCCAGGCGCTGGTGGTCGAAACGCTGATGCAGGTTGACGCCATGCTGGCTCGACTTCCGGAAAAGGTGCGGCGTGCATTTCTCCTGTCTCAACTGCACGGCATGACCTACGCCGCCATCGCGATTGAACTGGGCGTGTCCGAACGGATGGTCAAGAAGTACATGGCGCAGGCCATGCTGCACTGCCTGACCCTGATCGAGGACGACTAGGTGATGGATTACCGGGTGCTGCAGGCCGCCGCGCAGTGGTTCGCTGTGCTGCGGTCAGACAGCGTCAGCGAGGACGACCGCGAGGCCTGGCGGTGCTGGCTTAGCGATCCTGAGCACGCGCGGGCGTGGCAACGCGTCGAGCAGATCAGCGGACGCTTCGAGCCGCTCGCTCGCGACCCCTTTGGCGCCAAGGCGAGCAGCTTGATGCAGCGCCGCCAGCCAACGCGACGGCAGGCGCTGAAAACCCTGTCCGCCGTTATCGGTGGTGGTGTTCTGGCCCTGGCGGGTGGCGCCATGCCCTGGCGCAGCTGGACGGCCGATCAACGTACAGCAGTGGGCGAGGTGCACGATTGGCCATTGCCGGAGGGTTCGCACCTGTGGCTGAACACCGACAGCGCGGTGGATGTCGCGCTCGATGCGCAGGTGCGCCAACTGTCGCTCTACCGCGGCGAGCTGCTGGTGCAGGTGAGCCATGAACGGCGTCCGCTGTTGTTGTGGACCGCCGAAGGCAGCGTGAAGACCCATGACGCGGCCCGTTTTTCAGTGCGGCAGCGCGACGGTCGCACGCAGCTCAGCGTGTTCGACGGCACCGTTGAGGTTCGACCCCAAGACGGCCGACCGCGTACGGCCGTGCAGGGCCAGCAGGTGAGCTTCGATAGACGCCACGCCGAGCCCGGGCGCCCGGTTCAGATGGGGCGCCAGGCCTGGGTTCGTGGCGTGCTGTTGGCCGACAACCTGCGGCTGGATGAATTCCTGGCCGAACTGAGCCGCTACCGCCAGGGCTATCTGGGCTGTGATCCCCGCATCGCTGGCCTGCGCGTGGTGGGCGCTTATCCGCTGGCGGATACCGAACGTGTCCTGGAGGTGCTGGCGAGCACGCTGTCGTTGCGCGTCAACCGGCACCTGCCGTGGTGGGTCAGCCTTGAGCCCAAGCAATCCGAAGCCTGACGAATACCCGTTGAAAATAAAATCGAGCTGGCGGTTCCCTTTTGGGAGGAGGCGCTGGGCATAACCGCAACGATCACGAATTTGCTCACGCAAAAAAGGATGAATCATGCGCGTCACTGCCTCTCCCGTTCGCCGTCCCAGTTCGCTGTCCCTGGCCATTCGCGCCGCCATGCTCTGCATGCCATTAGCCACCATTGCCGTCGCGCCGATGGCGCTGGCGCAATCGGCACAGCAGCAAGCTGTACGCAGCTATGACATTCCGGCCGGTTCACTTTCATCCGCCCTGAGTCGCTTCGCCGGTGAGGCCGGGGTGATGCTGTCGGTCGATGGCCGCCTGGTCGGCAACCGCCAGTCGAGCGGCCTGAGAGGCCAATACGGCGTTGAGGAAGGATTCGATGCGTTGCTGCGCGGCAGCGGGCTGCAGGCCCTTCGTGACGAGCGCGGGACCTATTCGCTGGTGCCGGAGCCGTCTGGCGAACAGGCCGAAGCCGTCGAGCTGAAGCCCATGGTGGTGGAGGGCTTCGCGCTGGGCAATGCGCTGGGGGAGATGGAAGGCTACAACGCCACACACAGCAGCGTGGCAACCAAGACGAGCATGCCGCTAGTGGAGACCTCGCAGACCGTCTCGGTGGTGACCCGTCAACAGATCGAAGATCAGGGTTCGCGCTCCATTGCGCAGGCCGTTCGCTACACGCCGGGGCTGATGAGCACGCCCTACGGCGCCACGACCCGCTACGACTATGTCGCCATGCGCGGCATCACCGACGGCTCGGTGGATAACCTCTACCTCGACGGGCAGAAGCTGCTCGGTGACAGTGGCACCTACAGCAGCCTGCAGGTCGACCCGTATTTCGTCGAGCGTATCGACATTCTCAAGGGCCCGTCCTCGGTGCTCTATGGCCGCAGCCTGCCTGGCGGCCTGGTGGCGATGACCAGCAAGAAGCCGCAATACGAGGCGAGCCGACAGATCAGGCTGTCCTACGGCAGCGAGGACAACAAGCAGGCCGCGTTCGACTTCACCGGGCCGCTGGACGACGAGCGCATCGCCTATCGGCTGGTCGGCGTCGCGAAGGATGCCGATAACCAGGTCGATGGCATCGAAGAGAAGCGCTACGCGGTCATGCCTTCGCTGAGCATCGACTTCACCGAGGACACCCGCTTGACGCTCCAGGCCATGCTCCAGCATGACCCGGAGAGCGGCTATCACGGCGGCCTGCCGGCTGACGGCACCGTAACCTCGCACAACGGTCAGCGCATCTCACGCAGCTTCTTCGAAGGCGATGAGGATTACGAAAAGTTCGAGCGCGACCAGCAGATGATCGGCTATCAGCTGGAACACCGTTTCAACGATACGCTGTCGGCGCGGCAGAACTTCCAGTATCTCGATTCAACGGTGGAGTCCGGCCAAGTCTACCAGTACGGCTACGCCACGCAGGACGAACTGGTGCGCTACTACACCGGTGCCGATGAGGTACTGCATGCCTGGACGCTGGATAACCAGCTGCAGTTCCTCTTCGATACCGGTGCGCTGAGCCATACCTTGGTCATCGGGCTGGACTATCAGCGGCGCAAGGCCAAAGTCGATTACAGCGCGGCCACCGGCATCGGCACGATCAACCCCTACACCGGCGTCGCCAACCCGAGCAGCCTGGCCTTCTATCACCAGTACGACGAACTACGGGAGCTGGAGCAGACCGGCCTCTATGTCCAGGACCTGATCAGCCTGGGCAACTGGCGCTTCTCGCTGGGCGCGCGGCAGGACTGGGTCGATGTGTCCTTCGACCAGACCGAATCGCTCTACGGCGACCAGTCCGATCAATCGAAACTCGAGCAGTTCACCGGGCGGGTCGGCGTGCTCTACGCCTTCGACAATGGCCTGTCGCCCTACGCAAGCTATTCGGAATCCTTCAACCCTAACGCCACGGGTGCCTACAACTATGATTCGGGCACCGGTGCCTATGACATCACGCTGCTCGAACCGACCGAAGGGGAGCAATTCGAGGTCGGCGTTAAATACCAGCCGCTGGGCACCGACGATCTCTACACCATTTCCTACTTCGACCTGAAACAGTCGAACCTGGCGAACAAGGATTCCAACGAGAACTTCTATCGCGCCGTAGGCGAACTCACCTCCAAGGGCGTGGAGCTGGAGGCGCGCCTGCGTCCGCAGGACAACCTCAACCTGATCGCCAGCTACACCTACATGGATGTGGAGTATTCCAAGGACTTCACCGGTGCTGCCGGCGTCAACAACCGCGGCAATACGCCTAACGCGGTGGCGCGCAACATGGCCTCGCTGTGGTCCGACTACACCTTCGAGCAGGGTGTAATCGCCGGGTTGCAGATTGGCGGTGGCGTACGCTACTTCGGCAAGAGCTGGGCGGACGCGGAAAATACGCTACGTATCCCGTCCTACACGCTGTACGACGCCATGCTCGGTTATGACTTGTCGCGCGTCGGGCTGAACGGCCTGAGCGCACAGCTGAACCTGAACAACCTGACGGATGAAAAATACGTCGCCGCCTGCAACAGCCTCAACCAGTGCTACTACGGCGAATCCCGCAACGTCATGGCGACGCTGACCTACGACTTCTAAGAATCGGGCAGAAGCCGCTGGCCTGTATGGGCCGGCGGCTTTGTGCTTTCTACAAGACGGACGAAGACCATGCGCTCGATCCTCGTACTGCTGCACCGCTACATCGGCCTGGCTACCGCGCTATTCCTCTTTCTCGCAGGCATCACCGGCAGCGTGCTGGCCTTCCATCATGAACTGGATGAATGGCTGAACCCCGAGTTCTACCACACCGCCAGCCAGGGCCCGGTGCTGGCGCCTGGGGCGCTTGTCGAGCGGGTCGAGCAGGCCAACCCGCGCATGCAGGTCTGGTACATGGAGTTTCCGGACGAGCCAGGACACGCGGCGTTGATGGCGCTGGTACCGCGCAACGATCCGCAAACCGGCAAGCCCTATGACGTAGAGCCCGTCGTGCAATACCTCGACGCGGTGACAGGCGATCTGGTCGGCACGCGCCACTGGGGCGAGTGCTGCTTTTCGCGCAAGAATTTCGTGCCCTTCATGCTGGAGTTTCACTACAACCTGACGCTGCCGGGCAACTGGGGCGTATGGCTGATGGGCATCGTCGCGATCTTCTGGACCCTCGACTGTTTCGTCTCCCTGCTGCTGACCTTCCCGCGCGGGCGGCCATTCTTCGGCAAGTGGTGGACGGCCTGGAAGATCAAGCGCCAGCGGCTCAACCACGATGTGCATCGTGCGTGCGGCCTGTGGCTGTGGTTGCTGCTCACGCCGGTCGCCATCAGCAGCATTGCCATGAACCTGCCCGAACAGGTGTTCAAACCGGTGGTGTCGTTGGTATCAAGGGTTGAACCGAGCGTCTACGAGGCACGCGGCAGGTTGCCAGAGGCGGAGCTGGGCACCACCGGGTACGGCTTCCACCGTGCTTACGACTATGCCATGCAGCACGCCGCCGACCTTGGCCTGAGCGAGCCGATTGGTGAGCTCTACTACAGCTTCGAATACAACTTCTACGGCGCGGGCTTCGGTGATCACGACAGCAACCAGGGCAATGCCTGGCTGTTTTTCCATGGCAGCGATGGCACGCAGTTGCTGGGGCAGGAGATACCGGGGCAGGGCACCTTGGGTGAGCAGTTCCACCTGCTGCAACCGGCGATCCACGGCGGGCGGATCCTCGGCCTGCCGGGGCGCATCCTGATCGCGCTGCTGGGCGTGGCGATTGCCGTGCTGTCGGTGACCGGCGTGGTGATCTGGTGGCGCAAGTTGCGCGCCAGGCGGTGTGTGCATCCCAAACGCGGCAAGGGCTAGAACGTAGGGCGGATCACGCTCCACCGATCCGCCGGGCGATCTATGCGCCCCTAACGCGGCAAAGCCTCACCCAGCATCAGGAGGAGCCCACCGCCTGCGCGGCGCAGCTCCAGAGCTCCAGCGCGGGCTGGTCCGCTATTGGCGGGCCGAGCCATTCGCTCAAGGCGTGACAACGCTGGTCGAAACACAATTGGTAGTCCCCTGCTTCGGGGGTTCGCCCCACACGCAGCGGTTGCAACGGCGGCATCTGGCGCCTGTAGTGCCAGGCCCCGTCACGCAGTTCGGCGTCATCCGGGATTTCCATCCCGGCACCTGAACCCCTGACCCGCGCTTCGCCGAGCAGCAGCCCGTCCGGCGTCACGCGGTAGTCCTCTTCCCAGCGGATCTTCTCGATCGTATGGTTCCAGGCCAGGGTGAAGTCGGCTGCGGGCACCTCTGCCCACACCACCCCGGCCAAGCCCAGACAGAGTCCGATCACGCCAGTACCGGCCCGGCCCGGCGGGCCCGCACGATATGCTGAGCCAGCAGCAGGATGCCGATGCCAAAGCCGATCTCGTCGGTAATCGGCATGGCCATGATCAGCGTCGCACCGGCGGCGAAGCCCAGCACCCGCTCCCACCAGGCCAGCGGTCGCTGCAGGTAGCCGATGGTGGCGATGCCCCATAGACCAATGGCGAAGCTTGCCTTCAGCACCATGTAGGCGGTCATCCAAAGGCTGTCGCCCTGCATCATCAGCGACGGGTTGTAGACCGCCATGAACGGCACCACGAAGCCGGCGATGGCGATGCGCACCGCCCACATGCTGATCTTCAGCCCGGTTTCCTTGGCGATCGGCGCCGCTGCGAAGCAGGCCAGCGCCACCGGCGGCGTCAGGTCAGCCAGGATGCCGAAATAGAACACGAACATGTGCGAGACCAGCAGCGGCACGCCAAGGTCCAGCAGGGCCGGCGCGGCAATCGAACTGGTGATGATGTAGTTGGGGATTGTCGGGATACCCATGCCCAGCACCAGGCAGGTGGCCATGGTCAGCAGCAGCGACAGGAAGAGGTTGTCCTCACCGACGGCCAGGATGTAGCCCGCAAAGGTCGAGGCCACACCCGTCAGCGAGACCACGCCGATGATCACGCCGACCAGTGCACAGGCGATACCCACCGGAACCGCGTGTCGTGCACCTTCCACCAGCGCGTGCAGGCACACCACCAGGGTGTCGCGCCCGCCCTTGATGAACCAGCAGATCGCTACCAGCACCGCGATGACAGCGAAGATCACCCCGATGCCGAGCTGGAAGAACCCGGCGCAGAGCACACCCAGGGCGATCCAGAAGGCCATGCGCAAGCCGAATGACGACACCTTCAGGATGATTGCCGAGCCGAGGATGACGATGGCCGTCAGCGCCAGGCCGACCATGCCGGAGAACAGCGGTGTGCGTCCGGAAAACAGCAGGTACACCAGCACACCCAGCGGAATCAGCAGATACCAGCGCTGCTTGACCGCCGCCATGGCGCTCGGGCATTCCTCTTTCGGCAGGCCCTTGAGGTTGGCGCGCTTGGCTTCCAGATGAACCATCCAGAACACCGAGCCGAAATACAGCAGGGCCGGGATCAGCGCAGCCTTGGCGACTTCGATGAAGGGCACGTTGATGGTTTCGGCCATGATGAAGGCCACGGCGCCCATCACCGGCGGCATCATCTGGCTGCCCATGGAGGAGGTTGCTTCCACACCGCCGGCGAAGGCAGCCTTGTAGCCGAAGCGTTTCATCAGCGGAATGGTGAACTGGCCGGTAGTCACCACGTTGGCGACGCCGGAACCGGTGATGGTGCCCATCAGCGCGGAGGACACCACCGAGACCTTGGCCGGTCCACCCAGCTTGTGGCCGAACAGGCCCATGGCGAAGTCGGTGAACAGCTTGATCATCCCGGCCTGTTCGAGAAAGGCACCGAAGAGGATGAACAGGAAGATATAGGTCGCCGAGACGTAGGTCGGTGTGCCGTAGAGCCCTTCGGTGCCAAACGCCAGCTGGTTGACCATCTGATCGATGGCGTAGCCGCGGTGGGCGAGATCGCCCGGCAGGTACTGGCCGAGCAGGCCGTAGGCAAGGAACATGGCGCAGATGATTGGCAGGGCGATGCCCATGACCCGGCGAGCGGCCTCGAATACCAGGGCGATCAACAGGACGCCGACGGCGAAGTCGAGGGTCGTGAGGTCACCTGAGCGCTGGATCAGGTCTGCTTCGAAATACCACTGGTAGAACGCAGTCCCCATGCCCGCCAGGGCCAACACCCAGGCCAGCGGCTGCCAGGGGCGGCCTTTGCCTGCGGCGGGAAAATACAGGTAGACGACCATCAGCAGAAAACCGACATGCCCGGCTCGCAGTACCTGGCTCGATACCGGGTGAAACGCCGCCATGACGATCTGGTAGATGGAAAACAGCAGGGCCACATAAAACAATGCTTTTGGCCAATCGGCTGCGCTACCGGCCAGGCCTTCCTCTTGTTGTAGTTCGCTCATGAATCGCCTCGAGCTGATAAAGCATGGTCGCGTAGAGCCGCTAACAAAACCTGCCGTGCTTTCACGCTGGTTTTACTAGCGCCTCTTCAGATTTGGATTCGGCGAGCCGCGGGCGTCAGGACTGGCGTCCGCGGTTCAGATCGGGCAGCACCGAGGCTGCCCAGTGGCGTACTCAGAGTACGCCGGCTTCCTTGTAGTAACGCTCGGCACCCGGATGCAGCGGGATCGGCAGCGCCTTGGTGGCGTTCTCCAGCTTGATGTCCTTGGCGGCGGAATGCGCGTTGCCCAGCTGGTCGAGGTTTTCGAACAGCAGCTTGGTCATCTGGTAGGCAATGTCGTCCGGTACGCCTTCATGGGTCACGAGGATGTTGGTGATGGCCACGGTCGGCACGTCCGCCTCCTGGCCGTCATAGGTACCCGCCGGGATCTTGGCCGCCTGGTAGGCGTCGTTGCCGATCTTGGTGACCACATCTTGCGGGATTTCCACGTAGTTCAGCGGCATGGTGGACGCCAGGTCGCGAATGGCGGCCATACCCAGGCCGGCGGACTGCAGGGTGGCATCCAGCTGGCGGTTCTTGATCAGCTCGACGGATTCGGCAAACGGAAGGTATTCCACCTTGCCCATGTCTTCGTAGCTCAGGCCGGCCGCCTTGAGGATGGCTCGGGCGTTGAGTTCGGTACCGGATTTCGGCGCGCCAACGGAGATCGACTTGCCCTTGAGGTCAGCCAAGGTCTTGATGCCGGACTCCTGGCTGGCGACGATCTGGATGTAGTTCGGGTAGCTGCCGCCGATGGCGCGCAGTTTCTTCAGGGGCGCCTTGAAGCCGGCTTCCTCGACGCCATTCCAGCCGTCAGCGACAGAGTCACCGAGGGCAAAGCCCAGCTCGCCGCGACCGGATTGCAGCAGATTGAGGTTTTCGACCGAGGCTTTGGTTGCCTGCACGGAGGTTTTCGCGCCGTCGATGCCTTTGCTGTACAGCTGGGAGATGCCCACCCCGATTGGGTAGTACACCCCGCTGGTGCCGCCCGTGAGGATGTTGATGAAGGTCGGGGCAGCCACTGCGGCGGTGCTGGCGGTGAAGGCCGCTGCGGCAGCGAGCAGGCTGAAGCGTTTGGTCAATCTCATGGTGTATCTCCGTTTCGTTGTTATTGGTTTTGCAGAACTGACGATAGACGATCAGCTACAGCGCCAGGGGCTGCATTCAACGACAGGAAAAGGAGAGACGGCGTCGGACGTGCTTTCACAGAGTGAAGCAGGAGCGCTGTGCGGCTTTTCTTGTCGTTGGTCGTCGCATCGGGCAGTTAAGACATAGCACGAGCTGTGCCATAACGGCGAAGGCTCTGTTTCGGCGGGTCAGGGCCACCTCATAGACGCCGTTGGCAAGATTTCGCTCATGGGTGAAGCAACGATAGGCGGAATTCTGCCTATTGCAGCGCAAAGGCCGATGCGAACCCTGATCTGCCGCTGGCGTCGCAACAGAGGAATCCACCGCGAGCGAGACACAGCAATGGCCAGTGAAATCAGCGCGAAAGAACTCGGGATCGATATCAGTCAGGGAGAAGGCGAGCTGTTCAAATGGTTCATCGCCAGCTTCCTGTTCGGCAAGCGCATCCAGCAGGACATCGCCGCCGACGCCTACCGAGTCATCGTCGAAATGCACAAGCGCGACACGCCGAGAAAGCTGGGCAACTGCAGCTGGCAAGAGCTGGTGGACATGCTTGGGGAGGGTCACTACGTGCGCTATGACGAATCGACCGCCGAGCGCCTGCTCAAGCTCTGCGACAAGCTCAATAACGAATACGGCGGCAAGCTCGGCAACATTCGCGAGAGGAGCAAGGACCGCAAGGAGCTGGAAAAAAGGCTGGGCGAGTTCGAAGGGATCGGGCCGAAAACGGTGGAGATCTTTATGCGCGAGGCGGAAAAGGTCTGGTCCTAGCCGCCGCTGCGACAAACCGTGTTTGCGCTGCATGCCGATCCGGCTAAAGTGGCGCCAGCCCTCTATCGAAGTCCGACCCATGCGCGCCGTTCTCATTGCGTTCAGCCTGTTCCTGCCGCTGCTGGCGTACGCCGCCCCGGCGCCGTATTACCAGTGGCAAAGCAAGGCCGATGGCACCGTGATCTGTCGACAGACCTCGCCGGGGCATGGCTGGGAGCTGCTCAACGGCCAGCCTTTCCGGGACCTGAACTGCAGCATGCCCGCCACTCGTATCGACCGGCCCAACGCGGTACCAGGCTTTCACCCGCAGCCAGGGCGCTGATGGGTTAACGATCGATGAGCCGCAGCAGCTTGCTCACTGACTCGTGGAGATCGCCTGAGTTGTCCAGCAGAAAGAGTTCATCCAGCGAATCCTCGAAACGCGCGTTGCGCGCCAGGCGGGCTTCGATCTGCTCCGGCGTCTCGCGGTTGCGCTTAAGCAGCCGTTGGCGCAGCACCTCGGGGCGCACGCTGAGCAACACCGCCAGCAGGTCGGGATAGCGCTGGCGCGCCTGCTCAAGATAGCCCCGCGAACCGTTGACCAGCACATCCTCACCGGCGGCCAGCCACTGGTCGATCTGGATTGGTATCCCGTATGCGAGTTCGTTGGCGCGCCAGCTCATGGCAAAGCCACCGTCGCGCTCCAAACGATCGAACTCGTCATGACTGACCGCTTCGGCAGATTCGCCCACGGCTTCGGCCGAGCGCGTGATGACTCGCCGTGCGATACGTACGCCGCGCTCGGCCAGGGCTTCGCGTGCCGCATCGAGCACGCTGTCCTTGCCGGAACCGGAAGGGCCGATGAGGTAGATCAACCTGCCTTTCATCAAAATCCTCTGTTACCTTGCCAGGCGTGACGCCAAGGCTGCAGCCTGCCAGATTTTCATCATGCCTTCTCGTTATGTCGCATCGGCGATGCCTGAGCCCACGATTCCATGATGTTCGACCTGACTGCCTACCTCGGCCTGTTCGGCGCGGCCTTCGCCGCCGCTACGCTGGTACCCGCTCAATCCGAGGCCGTTCTGGTCGGACTGTTGCTGCATGGCGGCTATTCGATGACAGGTCTGCTGGCGGTCGCCACGCTGGGCAATGTGCTGGGCTCATTGATCAACTGGCTGTTGGGCCGATCGATCGAACGCCTGCGCAACAAACGTTGGTTCCCCGTCAGCGCGCAGCAGCTGGAACGGGCCCAGCGCAGCTATCACCGCTTCGGTCGCTGGTCGCTGCTGCTGAGCTGGGTACCAATCATCGGCGACCCGCTGACAGTAGTCGCTGGTACGCTGCGTGAACCGCTGTGGAGCTTCCTCTTGTTGGTAACCCTGGCCAAGGGCGGCCGCTACGTGCTGCTCGCCAGCGTGACGCTCGGTTGGCTCTGAGCCCATCCAGAGCCATCGTTAACCCTCAGCGTAACGAAACGCCTCTGCGCTTGATTGATGACCTTTCGGTCACGTCCCTACTGTGCGCTCCACAAGCGGAAAACCTGTGGACGCGTTCAGCGACGGCATCTTCGGCACGATGCACGCTGACGTTGCTGATATTCAGCTCGGCGGCCGCCTTGCTCAGGTTTCCGCTGCGCATGAAGGCCAGGAACACCTCGAGCTTTTTCAGTTTGAATTCTTCGTCGATCTGCATGGCGCACTCGAGCAGTGGCAGTTATTCGGCCTAGCCTATCGCGCCAAGATGCCCTTGGCCTACGTGCATCCTGCAATGGTCGCTATTTGGTTACAGTGCAACTTGCAAGCCTTGCCAATATCCAGTATTTACCTAACCGATTGATATGTAAGGTGTTTTGCTTAACGGTGTCCTGTGGCACGGTCAATGCTCGCTACTCGCTGCCAAGTGGCGATAAAAACATAATGGACTTGCTGCAAAGCGATCCGGCGAGAGGTCTGCACATGGGCAACAAGCTGAACGGAACATCCCAGATATGGGCTGATGGCTATTCATTCATGGAAGTGACCGAGACGCTATTGGCCGCGCTGGGAATCCGTACGGATGACCAGCAAGCGCCAGAACAGCAATCCAGGCAAACCGAGACTTTCACGGCGGCGAGTGACGATATGCCCGAACGCTACCGTTAGGGTACTCAGAGCTGCTTCAGGACCGGCCTCTTGTCAGTCGGTCGGCTTGAATGGCTGGTAGGTGCAGCGCCTGATCTTGGTAAAAGCTGGGCTCATTAAACGCTGAAACTCCCAGCCGAGCTGGGCCTGCATGATGCGCAGGTTGTCAGATAGCGCATCCAATGCGTGTTGGGCATGGCATCCCAGCAACATCCCGTCACTCAAAAACCTTCGTCTCCCCGCGAATCCTTCCTACATCGGCAGGAGGGAGGCCGAACACCCGCACATCACCCGCTCGGGTATTCGGTACCGGTTTCGCCAAGGCGATTGCTGGCACGACAATCATGGATTTGTTGGGGAGGCCGGCAATGCTATGGCTGCAGGCGTCTCGAAGGCTGAAATCGTGTGGCTCGGCTGGCTATCGCCGTGAATGCTGAGCACTGTTCAACCGGGCCCGCTACCGTTGAGGGTGGCAAACTTCTGGCAAAAAAAGACGTTCAGGACTAGGAGAGGTTTCTGTCAGGAGCGCTAACCCCTTGAGAACCAAGGGGAAGGGATGGCGCATCCGGCGGGATTCGAACCCACGACCCCTCCTTCGGAGACTAATGCGGTACAGGAATCTTGGTTGGCGGCAAGCGTCCAAAAATGCCTCTAAGTGCCATACTGCAAGGGTTTCGTCTTTAACTGCGTCTTGCAGTTTAAGGCGAATAGCGACATCTGAGGGCAGTTACTCTTGGCACAAAAAACGAAATCCGGAATATCGATTTTTGACCACTAGCCAGACCCTGGCGCGTCCTACCGTCGTTTCATTGAGCCTGAGTTCGGCTCGCGACATGCAGCGAGAATCGTAGCTCAGTACGCTCAGTGGAGGTTAACAGATCGCTGGTACCTGGCACCGCTCCGGCTCCATCGGCGCGTGGAATGCACGACTACAGTCGTGCTGCGCCTGAATTCGCACAAACCTGCTTTTGTCCTGTGCTGTTACATATGCGCAACCCAGGACTTTGGTTGGCCAAAAGCTATCGGCACGTGTCTATGCATTAAGGACTCTGCTCCTGCAGGAGGCAATGGCAGAGCGACAAGCACCGGGATTCGCGGGCAGGAGGCTGGGTAGTCAGCTCACTCGTCCTTGGCGTTTATCTCGGCAGAGGCGTTGCCAAACGACTCCCAGTGGCCAACCAGCTCATCCACGCGATCAGGAATGCGCGGTGACTTACTGAGCACTAGGCAGCGGGTCGTGCCCACATACTCCTCAAGGAGGTAGAGCGTATCTCCGACGTCGACGCCCATCTCCTGTAGAACGTCGTCGGGTAGGCGAATAGCACCGTCGCCGTCCCAGTCCTCAATCACTACATGATTTCGCATTGTGACCCCAGGGAACGGTTGAATGGGTGTCCGCAGGGGGAAGCAACGGCGAGCCGTTGCCAACGAAGTCCCGCGGCGCAGATCGACAGAATAGCAAAAAGCTCCTGGGCTCAGAGGGTTGTAACGACGACGCCCCTCATCTCTAGCCGCAGCTTCTGATATTTGAACACGCCCAAGGCCTGCCAGCTATCACCGCCGTTGTTGGGCTGAAAATCCCGCAATACCACCGGGGAAATTCACTATCCCCATGCCGCACTCAGCTAATGCACCGGCAGCTCACTGATAGGTCATCGTGACTTCGCTCTGTAGCCACCGTGGCTGCACTCGATTACCGCAGACTGTCGGTGGCAGTCCGGCAAAAACCACTGAGCCGCCACAAGCGCTCACTGGGGCACCTTCGCCGAACTAGCCAAATACACCCTCGTGACGACAGAACCCTCCACCGAATCGCCAATATCTAGCATGCGCCCCCGGAATAAATCGTTAAACCTCGACTGGCCTGGCCTTTCACTCACTCTATTCAAATGACACCGCCCCTGCGGACCATTAAACGGAGCCCACCCGCCAGGACAAATACGTATCATGAGGCAGCGGGTTAGCTTGGTAAGCTCGCTCTCAGACAACCTTTGTCAATGTGGCCGTCATGGAAGAAAGCGCGCAACAGCGTTCAGAACGCTATGTATCCGCCCGCAGCCAGCACCCAGCGTGGCTTTTGCTCGCCTCGCGGCGTGCTCCGCTCGTATTGGGCTGCCTGCGCACGCTATTCGAGCGGGCGCATGATGGGATCCCCATGGAGGATGCGCTGCAAGCGCTGTCCGAAATGCTGGCTGCTTATGCCAGCCAGGAGCTTTACGAAATCGACCCAGATGCAACGCATCTCCAAGCAGGTCGTGAACTTCGTGAATGGATCAAGCGGCGCCTCGTCGTAGAGCGAGAGGGCCGTATCTATGCAACCGACGCGCTGGAGTCAGCCATCCAGTTCGTCGATTCGCTGGATAGTCGGATCATGACTTCGACGGCATCTCGCCTTTCGGTGGTTCAGCGTGAGATCGAAAACCTGGAAACGGGTCTGAACCCCAGCCCAACTGGCCGTATTGCCAGCCTGCGCCGCCGAATCCAGGATTTGGAGCACGAGCTAGCGCAGGTAGAGGCTGGCAACGTCATCGTGCTTGATGAAGCGCAGGCGATAGAGGGCATACGCGAGGTATATAACCTGGCCACCAGCCTACGCGCGGACTTTCGACGAGTTGAAGACTCTTGGCGCGAGGCGGATCGCGCCCTTCGACACTCGATCATCAGCGAGCAGTCTCACCGTGGAGAAATCGTCGATCGGTTGTTGGACGGGCAAGATGCTCTACTCAACACTCCCGAGGGGCGTGTCTTCGAAAGCTTCCAGCAGCAACTGAGGCAGTCCGCTGAGCTGGAAACCATGCGTGAGCGCTTGCGCACCATCCTTCATCATCCAGCGGTTCCAAAGGCACTGAATCCTCCCCAGCAACGTGAGCTACGTTGGCTGGCGTTACGCCTGGTTCGGGAGTCGCAGGCTGTGCTCCAAGCGCGCGCCCGAAGCGAGCGCGATGTTCGTGGCTTCATGAAGACGGGGCTGGCCGCCGAGCATCATCGCGTCGGACAGTTACTCAACGACTTCTTCAATCTAGCGCTCAGCGTCGACTGGCAACGCCAGTCAGAACGCCGTAAGCCTGCATGTTTACCACCGGTTGGCGTAGCCATTACCGGTATCCCGGCAATCGAGCGTCTCCGCTTCAAGACCCTGGATGACGATGATACGGGCGAGCTGGATCTGAGTTTGAAGCCAGCGGGGTTGGAGCAGATTGATGATGACTTCTGGGATGCCTTCGACGGGCTGGATCGTGAAGCGCTGATTCAGGACACCCTAGCTGTGCTGGCGGAGCAGGGGCGCCCTGTGAGCCTCGGGGAGCTTGCGTCTTTGCTTCCACCTGCTCACGACCTAGAAACCTTTGCGCTCTGGTTGGCGATGGCACGCGAGGCAGGTATTGAGGTGCTGAAAGAGGAGCGTCAGCTCGTGGAGCTAGTTGACGAGGATGAGCAACGCTGGCGCTTCAATCTGCCTTATGTCGGACTCGACCACGAGGCACTCAAGGACATCGATTGGGAGTTGTGAGCATGGCAGGGATCTTCGATCGAATAGCAGGCGCCTCTGGCACCGACGAAACGGAGCTGACGGTGGAGCCCATAGCGTTGGATGACGGCATGGATGATGAACAGCCTCTTATGAGCGCCGCTGTTCAGGTCGATGAGCGCCGGACGCCGCAACGGGTACGTGAGGCCGTACAGGAAATGCTCAAGTACGGGCTGCTGGAAGAAAGTCACAAGCCCAATCTGTATCGCTCGGCGCTTGCCAATATCGAGGCGGTCGACACAATCCTGGAACCCCTCGACCTGGCCATGGGGGTCGACGAGGTTCGCGGGCTGGTGTTCGTCACCGTTCGTCAGGGTGAGGTGGCCGAGCAGGATGACTGGTCGCACCCCCTTGTGCGCAGGCAAAGGCTGAACCTGGAGCAGTCCCTGCTGATCGCCATTCTGCGCCAGCATTTCATCGCCTACGAACAGGAAAGCGGTACGGGCGCCACTCAGGCACTGGTAGCTGTTGATGAGCTGATTCCGCAATTGCAGGTTTACCTGGGCGAGCTGGGCAGTGAGGCGAAGGAGCGCAATCGCGTCATCACGCTGCTGGACCAGCTCAAGGGGCATGGTCTGGTGTCGGCTCTGGATGCTCATGATCGAGTCATCATCCGCCCCATCATTACCCACTTGGCCAACCCAGAAAACCTGCAGGCACTCGTGGCTTGGCTGCGCGAGCAGGTGGAAGGCGCGGCTACGCCGGTTGCTGGTGCTGAGGAGGATGAGGCGTGAAGCAAGCACTACTCTGGCGTGACAGCGAGACCTTCATTCTCAGCAGCATCGAACTCTATAACTGGGGCGGCTTTCAGGGCTATCACCGTGCCGAGATCGATCCCTCAGGCACCGCCGTGATCGGCCCAACGGGTAGCGGTAAAACGACGCTGGTGGATGCTCTGATGACCTTGCTGTGCGCCAACCCGCGCTACAACCTAGCTTCCACAGGTGGGCATGAAAGCGACCGTGATCTGGTGTCCTATGTGCGCGGGGTTACCGGCCCTGGAGACGGAGGTGTAGAGCAATCTCATATCGCGCGCCAGGGTAAGACGGTCACCGCCATTGCCGCCACGCTCGAGCGTGACGGTGCGCAGGTGCGACTGGGCGCTGTACTCTGGTTCGAGGGCACCAGCTCCTCGGCGTCCGATCTGAAAAAACTGTGGCTGTTAAGCGAGTCCCCCGAGCAGACGCTGGAGCATTGGCTCAGCCAACATCACGCAGGCGGCATGCGGGCGTTGCGTCAGATGGAGAAGGATGGGACGGGTATCTGGCGGTATCCCAGCAAAAAAGCCTTCCTGGCCAGGCTCAGGGATTACTTCGAAGTCGGTGAAAACGCCTTCACCTTGCTCAACCGCGCTGCCGGCCTGAAACAGCTCAATAGCATTGATGAGATCTTTCGCGAGTTGGTGCTCGATGACCGCTCCGCTTTCGGGCGGGCTGCCGAGGTCGCTACTAGTTTCGATGATCTAACGGACATTCACCGGGAACTGGAAACCGCTAGAAAGCAGCAGCGCTCATTACAACCGGTTGCCGATGGCTGGGAGCGTTACAAGGCCTTACAAGAACAGCTGCAGGATAAACAGGTGCTCGAAGGCATTCTTCCGGTCTGGTTCGCCGAGCAGGGGTATCGCCTATGGTTGGCTGAAACCAATAGGCTAGAGAAGGAGCACAAGCAGGCTGAGCTGGATCGAGAACACTGCGAGAGTCGACTTGGTGCCCAGAAGGGTGTGGTTGATCAGCAGCGTCAGCGCTACTTGCGAGTAGGTGGCGCTGGAATAGATCAATTGCGCGAGCGTATCGCTGAGTGGGGCAAGGTATGCGGTAGGCGTAGTCTGCAGGCCGAGCGATACCGACGCTTGGCCAAGGGTCTTGGACTATCGGAGGAGCTATCGGCCGCCTCTCTAAAGGAGAACCAGGAGCAGATCACTGAACGCCTGGAAATCCTGACCCAGCAGCTTGATGGCGCGCGCGAACAGGCGTTCAAAGCCGGCCTCGCCCAGCAGGAGCTGAATGGTCGGTTACAGACCTTGCAGCAGGAGCGTGCTGAGGTTGAGAGACGGCCCAGCTCGAATCTGCCAGGGCTATTTCATGCCTTTCGGAGTGATCTGGCGCAGGAGCTTGGACTCGATGAGTCGACCCTCCCTTTTGTTGCCGAGCTAGTTCAGGTCAAGCCCGAGGAGCTGGCCTGGCGGGGCGCTATCGAGCGGGCCATCGGCAGCCACCGACTGCGCATTCTGGTGCCGCAGGGCTCATCCCAGGCCGCATTGCGCTGGGTGAACCAGCGGCACAACCGTTTGCATGTGCGCCTGTTGGAAGTGAGAGAGCCTGCTTCGCGACCGGTGTTCTTTGATGATGGTTTTACTCGCAAACTGACCTTCAAGGAGCATCCGTACCGAGAAGCCGTAAAGGCACTACTGGCAGACAATGACCGCCACTGCGTCGAAAGCCCGGAGCAATTGCGTCATACACCTCACGCCATGACGGCCCAGGGGCTGATGTCGGGCAAAGAACGCTTCTTCGACAAGCAAGATCAGAAGCGCCTGGATGAAGACTGGCTGACCGGCTTCGATAACCGCGACCGCCTGGCTTTCTTGGCCGAGCAGATTCACGAGGTCAATGAACAGCTCGCGCCTGCCAAGCTGGCCTTGGATGCCGCGCAGGACGATGTCCGTCAGCTGGAGACTCAAGCTTCGCTGCTGAAACGCGTTGAAGAACTGCAGTTCGAGGATATTGATCTGCCGGGCGCGGAGAGTCAGCTGGAATCGCTGCGTACGCAACTGGCCACCCTGACGCGCCCCGATTCTGACCTTGCCATGGTCAAGGTCGAACTGGATGAAGCCGAGACCCTGCTGGAGTCTCTGGACCAACAGCTCCGCCAACTGATTGAGCAGTGCGTTCAGTTAAAAACACAGTTTGACCAGGCCGCATCCGCTACCCGTAAGGCATATAACGGCGCGGAAAAAGGGCTGAACGATACGCAGCGTGAACTAGCGAAAGAGCACTTCCCTACTCTGGCCCCGGAAGACCTCGGCGACATTGTCGAGTTGGAGCGCAAGCATACGCGTGAGCTTCAACAGCAGCTCAAATCGCTCGGCGAAAAATTGGGTCATGAGCAAACAGAGCTAGCCAAACGAATGTCCGACGCCCTGAAGGTCGATACCGGCGCGCTTGCAGAGGTCGGGCGAGAACTGGTGGACGTACCAAGGTATCTGGAGCGTCTGCGTGTGCTGACTGAGGAAGCCCTGCCCGAGAAACTCAAGCGCTTTCTGGAATACCTCAATCGTTCCTCGGATGATGGCGTCACCCAGTTGCTCAGCTATATCGACCATGAAGTCTCGATGATTGAGGAGCGCCTGGATGACCTGAACAGTACGATGCAGCGTGTCGACTTTCAGCCCGGACGCTATCTGCGCTTGGTCGCGAAAAAGGTCATTCATGAAAGCCTTCGCACCTTGCAACAGGCTCAGCGCCAACTGAACTCGGCGCGTTTCATCGATGATGAAGGCGAGAGCCACTACAAGGCATTGCAGGCGCTCGTTGGCCTGCTCAAGGATGCTTGCGAGCACAGCAGGAATCAGGGCGCCAAGGCGCTGCTGGATCCGCGCTTCCGCCTGGAGTTCGCGGTCTCGGTGATCGATCGCGAAAGCAGGAGTGTCATCGAAACCCGAACAGGTTCTCAGGGGGGTAGTGGTGGCGAGAAAGAGATCATCGCCTCATATGTGCTGACCGCTTCCCTCAGCTATGCGCTCTGTCCCGACGGCAGCAGCCGGCCGTTGTTCGGCACCATCGTGCTCGACGAGGCGTTCTCGCGCAGCTCCCATGCGGTTGCCGGTCGGATCATCGCAGCGCTGAGGGAATTCGGCCTGCATGCTGTCTTCATCACGCCCAACAAGGAAATGCGCCTGTTGCGCCACCATACGCGTTCGGCAGTCGTCGTTCATCGGCGCGGCGTGGAATCCAGTCTGGTTTCGCTGAGCTGGGAAGCTTTGGATGAGCATCATCAACAGCGCATCAAGGCCATGCATGAAGTCGCCCACTGACATCAGTCGCAGCCTGGCCAGACAATGGCAGCGCTCCAGCGTACGCTTGGAACGCTTGCTCAATCCCGCTAGCTGGCCGCAAAGCCTCAACATCGGCAAGCCTTCGGCACGTCTATTCACTGACAACATCCAGGCGGTACTCCGGCATGTGGAGAACTGGCGGAGCGTGAACGTGGGTAAAGTCGACTGGGAGCCCGTCAGCTACCGAGCAGGGCTGTCCCCCATTTCCTTGCCGATGCGTTGGCACTTGCGTAGCCCCTCCGAATGGATTGCCGCGAGCGATGATCCAGGGGTCAGCCAGGAATACGCTCAACTCGAGTATCTGGTCGAGCAGGTAGACAGTGCCTTTCATGCGCTGCTGGTGGCACAACGGAGCTTGTGGTTGACGAAGCCGTCTGAAGAAGTCGTCGCCACGGCGCGACTCGCCACCCGGTTGTCGCCAGGCTGTGCCCGAGGCCGTCCGCTGCGCCTGCTTGCCGAGCACGGCGTAGACACCAAGTTTTTCGAGCGCAACGCCAGCTTGCTGACCTGGCTCCTCGACGAACGCTTCGGAGGCGCGGCGTCCGAGCAAGGCCTGACGACTTTTCTGGATGCCTTTGAAGAAAGCAGCCACTGGGTTCTGGTCGTTCCCCTTCAGCCTGAGCTGTTGCCCTTCAAGCGGCTCAGACTCACAACTACGGAACTGGCCGAAACCCCACTTCCCGGTTCGCGATTGCTCGTGGTGGAAAATGAGCAATGCATTCACTTGCTGCCTGAGAACTTACCGGACACCCTGGCTGTGCTGGGCTCAGGACTCGATTTGCAGTGGCTAGCGTCCGCGCACCTGGCCGGGAAACAGATCGCATACTGGGGCGACATGGATACCTGGGGCCTGCTGATGCTTGGGCGAGCGAGACTCCATCAACCAGCAGTCGAAGCACTATTGATGAAGCAAGAGCTGTTTGAACAGCACTCACCGGTGAGCGCAGTCGTCGAGCCGACCAAAGCTCAGGAGTCGGCCCCACCTGGTTTGCTGGCTGACGAAGCGGACTTCTATCGGTATCTGCTGGTGCAAGAACGAGGACGTCTTGAGCAGGAGTACCTGCCAAAGGAACAAGTTGAGCGCGCTATCGAGCAGTGGGCTCGGGCGGTCCCTGTATAGAGCGGCTGGCGATGGGCTCAATAACCCTCTAATCCTGAGACCGCTTACCCTTAACCCACGGTCTTCAGAAATGCCTTCTCTGACATTTCCAACGTTGATCGCTTTAGGCGGTCGGTTTTCAGCGTTGGTCTGCAACGAGTCTTTTCATCTCGTCGACGAGACTAAGGGCGATTCACGATTCCGGTCGACTTAAAGCGCCGGAGGCCGGGGCGCTCACGGATTTCCGGTCAATTGAGTTGCACCATGGCCGAGCCGATCTCGCGCTCGCCGGATTCCGGTCTGATGACGCGACCAAGAGCGCTCGGCTGTTCCGGTTACGCTGGAACGTATGGTCGGGACTGGGTGACTGCCGGCACTCAGGATGCCGTTCAGCTGAAAGCCCTGCAGGTCGGGGCGCTCACGAAATTCCGGTCAATTGAGTTGCACCACGGCCGAGCCGCGATCTCGCGCTCGCCAGATTCCGGTCTGATGACGCGACCAGGAGCGCTCGGCTATTTCCGGTTGCGTCGGAACGTATGGTCGGGGCTGGTTGACTGCCTGCGCACAGCATTCCGGTCAGACAGCGACACAGGGAGATTCACCACTTACTGCGCGGTTTACAGGGCGACGGGAATCCAGCGCTCGCCCCAGTTTTGCATCCACCGGAATTTGCCGAGCGCCTTGGATCACAGGAACACCTTCGCCAAAATAGTCAAATGAACCCTCATTTCCTAATCTGGGAACTGACGAAATTTGCGGCATCTGCGTTAGCGCAGCGGAACATCGAGTTACCGTGTGTCTCGTAAGTAATCGGGAGCGCACGCTGATGAGATGGTTTTTCGTGGTGATGCTTTGCGGTGGGGCAGGTCTCTGGCTAAGCGCCCAATATCAAGTTCCTCAATGGTTGCTTTGGCTGCTGCTGGCGCTGGGAACCACGGTATGGGGCCTGGCCAAGTGGATGGAACAGCAGGAGGCCGAGACGGAGCACGATCAGGATCGCAGGTGCTGATCAGGATTGGGCCGTATGGGATCTCCCAATGGCCGCAGCGCTGAACTACGCGCTGTGTGGTGGACGATGGTGAGCCAGCTATCCGGGACTTTGAGTTCATGACTAGGAGATAACGAGATTGACTGTTCCTTATGAAAGAACCCGCGCCATCATCAGAACTTAAGAGTTCCTGCGTGAGCTATCCCGTCACGCTGGGTTACCGCAGGATATCCGCAGCTATGCGAAAAGCCTGCTCAGGCACTATCCATATCCCGACCAGATTTTCTCGTTGGGGCGCCTTGAGGAATGTCTGGTAAACGAAGCGCTTGAAGATGAATACCGACGGCGGGTAGTCGCCTTTCACCAGCCGCTGCTCTGCTCGTCACTGGAGTCGACTCGATAGCGATGTCCCGCTCACATTTCGAACCGCCGGTGTCTCACCTCGTAGCTCAGCGGCTGAAGCATCTGCGCAAGGGGAGGCCTTTCAGCATCAGGTGTCTTGCAGAGCTTGGTTCGAGCTCGGCCATCTCCAAGGCAGTCGCCCAACTTGTTCGCCGTGGTGAGCTTGAGCGTGTATATCGTGGCATCTACATGCGGCCGAAATCCAGCCAATACACGGGCCGGGTTCTTCATCCTGGGCCTTGGGACCTACTCAGTCTGGTTGCCAGGCAGAACCGTTGGAAGCTGCAGATCCACGGCGCTGATGCCGTGAGGCGATTCGGGCTGAGTACACAAATGCCGGTCATTCCGATCTACTACACGAGTGGCCCCAGCCGATCGATATTTGTGGGGAAGGCCGAGATCAGGCTCGTGCATGCTGCTCCGATGGTGATGCAATGCGCAGGAACCAAAGTGGGGATGACCATCAGCGCTTTGTTTTATCTCGGCAAAGGCGGTACTACGCTGGAGTGTGTTGCTGTAATCAAAAAAGCTCTCAGTCCCGAAGACCTGAGCAAAATAGTGGCCTGCAGAATGCCGAAATGGATGCGCGCAGCGCTGGAGACAACATGAGCCGCCCGAGTCTGGTCGATATGCCGCTGACATGGCGCAGGGCGCAGGCATGCTTGCATGAACCGGTAAGAGGCAGCCAGCCAGTCAGTTTGGCTGCCCATCCAATCAGTGTCGGATCTGCGTCTATTGCTAGCTGCCCTTTTCCATCTTTATCCGCGCCCTGCGTATATAGCTCACCGACACATTGAACCGGCGCGCACGCTCTGCATCAGAAACGAACCCGAACTCCGATGCAATTTCGGGGGGTATTTCTGGCAGCGGTCGTTTGTACGACTGTATTCCAAGCTCCTTGCGCTTTTTCTTGACCGGGAAATTGCTGACGCCGAGCCGGTCAGCAATCTCTGTGTCCGGCATTCTTCCTAGCAGTGCTATGGCCTCGCTGGTTCAAATGTCCTCGAGAGGCTTGAAGCGCTCTCGAATTGTCTTTGGCTCTGGGATCTTAAGCTCTGCTCTGGCTTGTTCGATACGTTTGATGGAAACACCGAATCCTTTCGCAAGTCGATGATTGGTTTCCATCGCCAGTTGCGTAACCGGCGCCGCGGGAAGCTCGGCCCTTCCTGGGAAGAACTTTGGAATGTCGCTGGAATGGCGTAAGCGTCCAGCCAAGTCACCTTGCGAAGCTGTATCACATGGTGCACGGGTAGTCTGTATCACATGCTGCACGCTACAAAAAACTCCATGTAACGAGCTATCCTTCAGGCCTGTATTCGACGAAGAAGATCATGAGCCGCATCATGAGCAAATCCAGCAGGAAGATTAAGCGCCAAGGCATTAAACAGCCAGCACACCTCAATTCCCAACAGAGTGCTATGGCCCTCCACCACGCGAAGGTACTTGAGCACGCAATCAATGTGTTCGGTAATCAGCAGCCGGCCGAAGAGTGGCTTGGCCGTCCCTGCAAGTATTTGAACGGCAATGTTCCGCTGGACGTTATCGATAACCCTGCGGGGTTACAGGCCATCGAGAATTATCTCGAACGTATCGAATACGGGGTCTATCAGTAAACTGGTTGCGGTGGTCTGGCTCATGGCGCGCATGGCACCTCGACTGCGAAGTCTACAAGGACACTGTAGACAGCTTAGAGGCTAATACAATCGATACAACTTGCTGATACTCTGATTTTCTACGATGCTGGGCGGGGAGGAGTCAGACATGACCATAGACGACGCCTTGGAAATGGCAGAGCAGACCGAGGTTTGACCATGTATAGCGACGGTCGAAGTCAGGCCGTCGCTAACCGGCCCAGAGTGTGTAAAAACACTTTCTTATCTTGCGTGCTTCAGCCCATTGCTCCTGGGCGTGGCGATTTCCCGATTATTTACCACGATCAGCGCCGGTAACGCTTCAGAGCGCGTATGAAGCGCTTTGGCACCTCTTGGGGCAGTAAAAGCTGGGCTTTTACGCCGCCATCGCCTTCAACAAGCCTTCGGTGCCGATGATTTTCATCACCCGCTTCAAGTTGTAGGCGAGCACATTCAAGCTCATTTCTGCGCTCACCCCATTCAGTTTTCGAGTCAGGAAGTGCGTTGCTCCCATCCATTGTTTGAGCGTCCCGAAGGGATGCTCAACAGTCCGCTTCCGAACCCGCATCATCTCCGGTGCTTGGTTCAGCCGGTGTTGCATTTCCTCCAGCACCGCTTCATGTTCCCAGCGCCTTACTCGACGATTTGTGCTTGGCTTGCACTGGGTTTTCAGCGCGCAACTCTGGCACTTTGAACTCCAGTAACAGTGCATATTCATGCCTTTCTCAACGCTGGAGAATCGCCAAATCAGTGCCTCTCCAGCCGGGCATGTATATTCGTTATTCGTCGCGTCATAAACGAAGGCATCTTTGTTGAACCGGCCATCAGCCTTGGCGCTTGAAGTCATCGGCTTTGGCACATAAGCGGTGATGTTTGCATCGTGACAGGCGAGGATTTCTTCACCCTTGAAGTAGCCTCGGTCGGCGACTACCGACAATGTTTCTGCGCCAATGGCTTCCCTAGCTTGCTTGGCCATCGAGCTGAGTTGGTCGCGGTCAGAACCTCTGTTGGTGACCTCATGAGCAACAATCAAATGGTGCTGCGTATCGACCGCCGTCTGCACGTTGTAGCCGACGATACCGCTGCCGCGCGTCATCATCGAACGGGCATCCGGGTCGGTCAGCGAAACCTGTTTGTCAGGGGAATCGTTGAGCTGAGTTTCGATCCCTTGAAGCTCTTTCATCTGCGATTTGAGCTTGGCGATTTTATCTTCCAGGCTGGCAATGTCTGGCGCGGAGGCGCTAGGAATCTGTCGATCAGCCGCATCGAGCGCAGCCAAATAACGGCCGATGCTCGCCTCGATTTCTTCCATGCGCCGCTTCAGTTTGGCGCTGGTGAAATTGCGGTCACGGTTGTTCACTGCCTTGAATTTGCTGCCGTCGATGGCAACCAGGTTTTCGTCAAACAACCCCAACTGCTGGCAGAGCAAAACGAACTGGCGGCAGACGCCGCGAATGGCCTTGCTGTTGTCTTTTCGGAAGTTGGCGATGGTCTTGAAATCGGGCATCAAACGCCCGGTTAGCCACATGAGTTCGACGTTGCGCTGGGCTTCTCGCTCCAGACGTCGGCTCGATTGAATTCGGTTTAGGTAACCGTAGATGTAGATCTTCAGCAGGATCGCCGGGTGGTAGGCAGGTCTGCCGGTTTCGGCTGGAATGACGCCATCAAAACCTAGATTGGCCAAATCGAGTTCATCGACGAAAACGTCAACCACCCGAACCGGATTGGTATCGCTGACGTAGTCGTCGAGGCTTTCGGGAAGTAAGGTGCTTTGACCTCGATGTTCACCCTGGATAAACCGTTTCGCAGGCGTCCCTTGCGATGAGATTCTCGGAAATCATAGCAAGGGTTTACCGGGATGTTTTTACACACTCTGGACCGACAGCGGCCGGATCTAAGCAGATGCGCGCTCGCTTCCCTCCTTTTTATACGCCAACCCCACCGTCCAGTGTCCGCCTGTTTCCTGAGTCGGCTCCAAAAGATCGTATGTCTTGACCATATCCAGCAAACCGGAATGTCCATACGTGCTCGGCGTAAACGCCGGATCGGTACGTTTCAAGTATTGTCCCAAGGCACTGAGCGTAACCTTGCCTTCGTTGGTACCAGCAGCGAGTAGGGACACTGCCTCAACAACGAAACGCGGTCGCCGTTTCGGTGTTGGCTTAACAGGGTCGTGCTTCGCGGCGTCACCTTTCAGCTCTGGAACAAGTCCTGGCAGCTCTTTTGCCGGTGATTCGCAAGCAACTTTGACGTCTTGCTCGGCCCGGCTCCATTCGAAGAACTCATCGCTGGCGTTTCGTAACGCATCGGGCGTTTTTGCTTCGCCGACGATACAAACCGTAGCTCCGCGCTCACGTAGTTTCCGGCAAAGATAGGCGAAATCCGAGTCGCTGGTAACGAGGCAGAATGTATCGGCCCGCTGATCGAAAAGCGCTTCGATGGCATCAAGCGCAAGGGCGATGTCCGATGTGTTTTTTCCTGGGGCATATTGATATTGAAGGCACGGTGTAAAGGCCAAGCGAACCAATGCCTCTTGCCATTTATTCGCCAGCGTCCCGTGATTGCCGTATCCACGGCGAACCACTACTCGACCAAACTGCGCCGCAACGCGCGAGGCGTGCTCCAATATTTCCGGTGAAACATTATCGCAATCGACCAGAACCGCTACTCGCGCCTCGCCGGTGGAATTCCCGTTGCTCATCCTTGCGCTCCTCTTCCTTGATAAGTGTTGAGCAAGCTTGCTCTTGATGCGCTCGATCTTACCCGACTACGCCCCCGCATGTTGCCCAACCCAAGCCCGTGCTAGACCAGCCCGGCCTTGGTAAACCCCGCGACCAGATGTAGCAACCTTGCAAAACCAAGGCGCGGCCGCCGCTGCGGTCAGCGGCGCCATGCCCTCCTCCAAGGTACGTGTCTTCATCAGCTGGGCGAACTGTCCGAGGCTGTCCTCGGTTAGCGGAATCTCCTCGTCGAAGTCCACCAGCACGCGGAACATCTCCTGGTGCGCTTTCATCACGAGAACGCAATGCGCACGCTCGATGCGTAAATATCGCCGCAGGCAGGGTCGCGGTGGACGCGTTGGGTCAGATCTAGCTCCAGCGTCGTGAATGCGATTAGGTCATTAATAGATCGTTCGATCCATTACGCGCACTGGGAAAGCGTCGAGACTGGCCGTCCGATAAGATCAAGGATGTTTGCATATGTTCTCTCGCTCCCTTCTCGCGGTTGCTGTTTCTCTTGTACTCGCCTTCCAGGCACACGCTGCCAGCAAGGCCGCCGTCGATCAGAACGGCACTGCTAATACCAGTGTGATTAGTCAATCGGTAGGGCCGGACAACTCTGCCACTCTTCAGCAGAGTGGTGAGTTGAATGAAACGACGGTCACCCAGGCGGGTGTACAGCTTGAGTTTTCAGCTCAGCAGTACGGCACCGACAACAGGATCTCCAGCGATCAGCGGGGGCTCGACAGTCATGCAAATTTGTACCAACAGGGTGAAGGCAACACACAGACCCTCAATCAGCAGACTGAAGCCGGCGGCCATTATGCTGAAGTTTCTCAGACTGGCTCGTTTAACGAGGCCACTGTCGATCAAGTTGATCAACACAACAGCGCCTCCATCTATCAGGAGGGCAGTGGCCACATCCTCACGCTCGAGCAATCGGACCAGTTCAACGGCCTGAATGCCCGCCAGGACGGCGCCGACAACCTGACGATGGTGAGTCAATCCGGCAGTGGCTATGCCCAGACCCGCCAAAACGGAACCGGGAACATCATTGAACTGGGCCAATCGGCACAGATGAGTTACGCCGGTGCGTCGATTGCCCAGATCGGTCAATACAATGAAGCAATGTTGTCTCAGGCCGGAGGCGGTCGGTATGACGGCGGTCGAATCGATCTGACGCAGGACGGAACATCCAACCTTGCCGAGATCCGCAGCAGTGTTTCGATGGGTTCAATTGAGTTTGCTCAGGCCGGCACCGGTAACGAAGTGTTTGCTGAGCAAGCGGGTATCAATAACGGAATCAGCGGGTCGTCAACTGGCGATAACAATCTCGTGGATGTCTCGCAAGACGGCATCATGAATACCCTCGATCTGACCCAAAGCGGATCGGACAATGTCATCGAAGCCACGCAGGGAAGCTATTCCTACACCGGAGACCAAGGTGTGGTCCACCAGGTCGGTACCGGCAACTTCGCGTCATTGACGCAAGGCGTCAATGTTCACGAATATGGCCTATTAAACAGCGCAACGATCATGCAGAACGGCTCGGACAACACTGCAATCGTAGTCCAAGGGCTGTAATCCCGGTCGCAGGGAAAGCCCGCCCCCTGGTTTCGGTTAGGTTCGTCGAGTCATGCGTACCGAACCGTTGCCGTTCAGGTGAGTGACATGCTCGACATTGGCATTCACCGAGGGGACGATGAGTGATCAGGACCAAAGACGTACTCTTTCCTTCAGGACGTCGATGGCTAATGCCTCGGTCGGGCTTCTTTCCTGAGGTCTGAAGCGCAGCGCCTACTCTGCTGAACATAGGCTTGCGCCAGTTCTGAATTACCTTCTAAGCCTGCTATCGGCCAAAAGCGGTCGTCGAGTGTTTAGGAAACTAGGGGCGATTCACTGATCTAAACGGCGAACCACGTGTTCGTATCAAATATCGATAATTGCCCAGCCTGCCTGCTGCAGTGCAGCCCTCCTCTTGGTCTCGGCTTTACCCTCACCCATCGCGCTTTTTCGCATGGCCAGACAGAGCATGTGGGTCGGCCTGGTCATCCCTACGTACATGAGCATCATGCTCTTCTTTGCGACCTCGTTCGGACGGTTAGCAGCTGACGCTCTGCCTTCGAGCCACGGCAAGAGCTTGTTGACGAAGTGAGTGCGGTTGTACGTTTCCAGAATCAGGGTGGCAGTATGCGTTTTACCCTTCTCGGCGTGAATCGAAGACAACCGGATGTTGACGTTCTCAGAACCGACCTCAAACCTGTATGTGTTGAGAAGCGCACCACCGTTGTCACCTGGGTCTTCTACCAGAGGGGCAGTTGACCAAGCGAGATAGGCTTCAGCATCCGCTGCTGCCAGCAGTTGATCAGAAAAGACCAAATCCGCAGCAAGATTCATCAAGCCTGAGGCAACCGTTGCATCCCATTCCGCCTGGGTAATACCAGCGGGGCTGAACAACAGCCGTTCGAGCCATCCGCGATAAGCGGCGACCACTCCAGCACGACCGGCAAGATGCTGTTCGACGCATTGATGACTGCGAGACCTGGCCACAATCGCGTCCCTGGGAAACGCCAGGCGCACCAGGGTTAACAGGCAGGACGCTATCAGTTCCACGCCTAGAGCCGCAGTTGCATCCCTAGCAACATAGCGACGAGCGATGTGCACACCCTCTGAAAACGTACGCGGCTTGAACGAAGGCTTATTAACCTCTGACTGATACGGAGCCCAGTAATGCTCAACCGCTTTGGGGTAGTGCTCTGGCTTGTCATTCTCCAGTCGATGTACCGCTCCAATCGCATAGACACCTGATGTCCGGACATCTGCAGGTAGGTGCTGGATCAACAGCTGCCCATAGGCATCCAGGACATTACTCACGTCGTCATCAGGGAAGACGATGATGGTGTTGGGAGCAGGCTGGTTTGCACCACTCTGCCGTAACCCTACCAGGCCGCCAGTGATTGGCAGGTAGGCAAAGGGATTGGCGATGGACGCGATCGACTGATTGAAACGGAAGCTACTAGCGATTTCCATGGTGCTCGATTGATCAGGGAACGGCTCTGGTAGCTCCACCTTCACATCGAAGATTTCCTGGTTGGGATCCCCAACCCTGATGACACAAACATCTGGATCCTGACGCGGGAAAACCTTGCTCAAGATGTTGGCCTGCTCGTACCGCGTATCTTGCATCTCATCGACCAAAACGCAGGGAAAGCGCGATCGCAAAGCGCTCGCTACCTCAGGCTCCTTAACCAGCAGCGCATCAGCCAAGACGAACACTTCATCGAAGCAAAAATGCCCTGTCTTGGCTGCATGAGCCATCGCTTTGCAGGCATTTTTGTAGGTGTCCGTATGAGCCCCGAATTTCAGACTCAAACCGGTTAGCGGGTTGTCGAAATCGACAGTTCTTAAGCGCAAACTTTCCACTTTGATGAACGCTGATTCGAACGCTTTCTTCATGCCCGCGTATTCCCAGGGCTTCAGTGCTTTCCGGCGGGCGGCATGCGTAAGCTCATCGTCGATGGCAGTGAGTGGAATGCCCTGCGAGCGCAGCCACGGTGAAGCAAGGAATCGCCCAGTGAAGCCATGGATGGTATCGATGTAATGTGGGTAGCGAAGCAGACGCTGCCCAATCTCCGAGCCTCCCAAACGATGCTCAATTTCCTCCCGAGCTGCGTTGGTATGTGAAAGGACGCAGATACCCTGAGTTCGATTCTTCCAATGGCGAGCGAGGATAGCCAGCTTGGCCACCACCAATGTGGTCTTGCCGCTACCAGGGCAAGCAGAGACGTCCAGTGTGCTCATGGATTTCAGGAAGCTGCGTCGAGGCTCGTCCAACGCCTCCAGCTTCATGAGCTTGGTGACCCACTCCACATCGCCATCGGTTATCGGATCGATGAGCTGGGCCAAGTTCATTCCTCGCTCTCCTCAACAGCCGCTGAGGTGCCGGCTACCGTGCCCATGGCAGCCGGTGTGAGCGTAGACCCCGTCGGCGGTACAGCTGAGCCACTGGTGGCGTATTCGATCGCGTGAATCACAGACTTTGGTAGCGAGCCGCGCAGAGTTGCCGCATCTAGCTTCTTAGACTCGAAACGCTCTTCTATCAGGTCGATCAGGTGCTGGGCAGTGATGGTTTTGGAGGCTTTCTTGACCAGCTTGTAGACAGCGGAACACCTAGCCTCCTTGGTGGAGTGGGCAGTCTCGATGGCCTTGAATGCGGTTTCAGCTTCAACCAAAAGAGCTGCTCTAGTCACCTTTCCCTGATCAACCTTTTCCTCGTTGACCGCGAGGTAAGCCGCTGCGTGCACTTCCCGTGCAAGACCGGAATAGGCCAGGTCATATTCGAGTGTCCAGTGGTCGGCAACGAAGGTTCGAACGCACTGCCCGTCGCTTGCCATCCGCTTCTGGCGGTGCTCAGCCATACCGGCTTTTTGCTCTGCAGCAGTCGCGCCGAAATCTCGCACAGCCTTCCAGCGACGGGTAGTACTGTTCCACTTGGGATCTGTTGGCCCCGTTACCAATTCGTGAATCTCAGGCGCGCAGTCAGGCATGACATCCATGTCGGTAATGCAGGCCGTAGGAATGGAGATTTCACCCTTGCTCGTATCTCGGCGCTGCATGATCTTGGAGTAGCGACGCAACCCCACGCCGCCCACATTGATCACCGACACACCATGCTTGGTCAGGTCTTTTCCAAGCCTACGCGCAATGGCTGGCAGAAGGATCGCCTCAGCATCGCCCTCCACCACCAATAGTCCTTTGGCGAAGAACAATCCTGCTTTCGTGACGTCCAGGAAGCGACTGAGGAATCGATAGTCATCGGCGCCCAAGCAGGTCTGATCTTCAGCCAGCGAGAACGCGCGCCCTCGATGCATGAGAACAAGATTCTGGATCGGAATCTTTGAGCTCAGATTCGGGCTGTGAGTGGTCAGAATCACCTGAACCGGTCTCAAACCGTCCGCAGGTTTCGCGGCCTTCTCAAGAAACTCCATGAGCTGCAGTTGCCGCTGCGGGTGCAGGTGAGCCTCAGGCTCTTCTACCAATAGAAGCGGCAGGCCGTCTGGCTCCTTTCCAAGCAGGAGGAGCTCGCAGGCCATAAACAGTACGTTGTTTGAGCCCAAACCATAAACGCCCCGGGACTCGCCCGAAGCGTGATCAAGCAACCCGAGTTCCAAGCGCTCAAGGATCTGTTTGAGCCTCGCATCCTCGGTACCCCCCTCGCCGAAACTGATACGGCTTGTCAGGGGCTGTCCCACAAGAGAAAGCGGGGCCAGGTAGTTCTGGTTAATGGCATGTTCAGCACTGACGATAGCGCTGTGCTTGTTCACCAGATAGCGCATGTAGTCGCCCATGCCAGCAATGCTCAACGCTTCTGCATCGACGGGGCTAGCAGGCGGGGTCGCGGTATCGAAAGCGCTTCCGACATCGATGCTTGGGAAGCTGCTCAAGACCTGAGAGAGCCGGGAATTTCGGCCTGGCGACATCTCGCGCTCTGCATCACGTAATGGTTTCAAGTACGCAGTGGCGAGCAGAAGACGGGCCCCTGCATCCAGGGACGGCCCTTCCCCATTCTCACCAGAACGCACTGAAATATCCACCCATCTGCGGGTTAGAGTTGAGCCTTGGACACGCGTGGCTGACCAATGGATGTGTAGACGACCTACGCCGTTTTTGTAGGTGACATACTCAGCGAACGCTCCCAGTTCGGCCTTACTCAAACCATCTAATGTGCACCTCAGCGTGATGGTACTGGCCTGAGCTCCGCTGTCATCGATATGGAAGTCTTGGAGTTGAAGCTTCAGGTATTCGGCATCACGGGTTTGCAGTACATACCGGATCGCATCGATGACGGCTGTTTTGCCTGCGTCGTTTTCCCCGACCAACGCGGTAACACCTGGGTTGAAGGTGACTTCCAAGCCACAGTTAGCCTGGCCAAACTGGCGGAAATTTTCTAGTTTCAAGACGGATAGATACACGATTAGGCCCCCTGTTACTCATGACGAGGCAGGGACGCCTATCTTGGCCATTTCCGCCAACGCAGTACTCATCCCTGATGAAAGGTAGCTATATGGCATGATTTCGCAGGCGAAACCAATCCCCTGGGATGACTGTCCGCTCCTGGCCGATAGCCGCCATTGCTGAATCCCAGATCAAACTCACTCCTGCCATCATCCCATCGACAGTTAGAAGCTGTCACATCCGCTCCCCTAGTTGCAGCGAACCACCCATAGCTGATCCAGCCTGGTCGTAAAACTCTGGCTCATCATGTTACGTCGCATGCCCCAATCCGGAGACACTGTTACACGGCCTGGTCTGAGGGTATCGCGGCCCCACTTAGCGTTGATCGCATCCAGCACGCCCATGACGCGCTCCGAGGCGGCAGACTGGGTTTCGGTAAAGAGATCAGCGGTATATTCGCCGCGCTGGCGGAGGTCCATAAGCAAGACCTCAGCCTTACTGAAAGAAAACCCCTCGCGATAAACGTGTTCCAAACCTGCAATAGCCGCCCGGGTTATGTATCGGGTGTCGTCAGTCGGATACGGCAACTCGCACACTACCCCTTTCGCAAACTTGGGTTCGTCGGGATTGAACATGCCGGTGCGGATGCTCACTCGTACGCGCTTGCACATCGATTGCTGCTTCCGCAGCTTTTCGCTGGCCCTGGCGGCGTACGCCGCGACCGCCTCCTTAATCGGCTCTAGCTCGCGAAGACGCTTGCCGAACATCCTTGAGCAGCAGATCTCCTGTTTGGGAAGCTCCGTTTCCTCCAGATCAAGGCAAGGCGTGCCACGCAGCTCACGGGCAGTCTTCTCAATCATTACGCTGAACTGCTTGCGCAGAGTCCAGGCATCCGAGCTGGCTAGGTCCCAGGCTGTGTGAATGCCCATCTTGTTCAGGTGCTCAGTCATCCGCCGCCCAACGCCCCATACGTCGCTGACGTCGGTCACCCGCAGCACCTTGTCGCGCCGCACTGGGTCGAGCAGCTCCACAACCCCGCCGGTCTGTTTCTGCCACCGCTTCGCGGAATGGTTAGCCAACTTGGCGAGCGTTTTCGTTCCGGCTATTCCCACTCCTACCGGGATACCCGTGCAGCGCAGTACATCGGCGCGGATTCGCCTGCCAAGCGCTTCCGTGTTCGGCACGCCTGTCAGATCCGCAAATGACTCGTCGATTGAATACACCTCGACAGCTGGCACCAGACTTTCGATGACCGTCATCACTCGCTCGCTCATGTCGCCGTACAGCGCGTAATTGCTGGAGAACACCGCCACGCCCCAACGTTCTAGGTCACGCCGGATCTGGAAGTACGGCGCGCCCATCTTGATGCCCAGTTGCTTGGCCTCGGCTGAACGCGCGATCACACAGCCGTCATTATTCGAGAGCACAACGATAGGGGTACGCCGCAAGTCCGGTCGGAAAACGCGCTCACAGCTGGCGTAGAACGAATTGCAATCGATGAGAGCGATCACTCGCTCAATATTTGCCATGGATTCGGATGCTGTAAAGCACCACACCCCAGACGTAGAGTTCTTCACTTTCAAGCAGATATCGCGGCGGAAATTTCGGGTTGGCTGAACGTAGGATCACCTGGCTACCGTCCCGGTCGAAAATCTTAACCAGAGGCTCGTTGTTTAGCGCTGCGATGACCACCTCGCCCTTCTCCGCCTCCCGCCCACGATCAATTATCAGGATGTCCCTGTCGAAAATACCTACATGAATCATGCTCTCGCCATCGGCACGAGCCAGGTAAGTGTGCGGAGCCCGAATGTTCATCATCTCGTCAAGCGAGATGCTTCCCTCCATGTGGTCTTGAGCGGGACTCGGAAAGCCTGCTGGCACGCAAAAACTGAAAAACGGCAGTGCAATTGTGGAGGGAGCGGCAGGTCCCAAGATGTGGACGGGCATGATATGCACCTGAATACTGTTTCTTTATACAGTATTCTTAAGGGAGCCCCCGGTCAATTGAACTAGACGTGCGGAGGCAACATGTGTGGACGTTTCGCCCAGTACCGAGTGGCCTACGAATACTTGGACAAGATCGCGGTGCAGTTGCCCTTGCCGTTACGGGGAGGCATCAAACCTGAGCCTATTGGACGCTACAACGTACCGCCTCAATCGATGGTTCAAGTGCTTCACCAGGACGACGACGGCCTTCGCATGGAACCGGTCAAGTGGGGATACGCCCCGTTGTGGGCGCAGGGGAAGCGACCGCCAGCGATAAACGCAAGGGTGGAAACAGCCGCGACAAGTAAGTTTTTCCGCGATATATGGCAGACAGGCCGCGCGATCGTGCCGGCGGACGGTTGGTACGAGTGGAAGAAGGACCAGGCCAACCCGAAGATCAAGCAGCCCTACTACATCACGCTTCGCACAGGCGAGCCGATGTTTTTTGCAGCACTTGGGAAATTCCAGCGAGGCGGCTCATTGGAGCCGCGTGATGGGGACGGTTTTGTGATCATCACCTCATCGAGCGATGCCGGGATGCTCGACATTCACGACCGGCGTCCGTTGGCTCTATCGCCGGAGTGCGCTTCGCGCTGGATTGATCCGGAGCTTTCGCAGCTCGACGCCGAGAAGCTCGTCCTGGAACATGGATTGTGCGTAGAGGAGTTCGACTGGCATCCGGTAGGCAAAGCAGTAGGCAACGTACGGAACGAGGGTCCCGCACTGATCGAACAGATCAATCATCCTCTGTTATGAATTAGGCGGGACGTCTCATGACGTTATAAACACACCCCTCGCTTCACAATAGTCAAAAGCGAATCACGCCGTAAAATGCGCGTCCATTTTCCTTACGCTTTCGTCCGAATGAATCGCTTCGTTTTTGCACTACTTGCTTCGCTTCTCCTAATCTCTCACGCAAACGCCGATGCGCCAACTACGTTTCCCGCGGCCAAAGCAGTCGCCAAACAAAAGGTGTTCTTCGATCAATCGTCCAGCGTCCTCGGCGAGCTGTACTGTGGATGTAAATGGAAATGGACAGGCAAGTCCGGAGGTAGGATCGATCCGGAGTCGTGCGGCTACGAAACTCGAGCCCAGCAGACTCGGGCGGATCGCATCGAGTGGGAGCACATCGTGCCTGCGTGGATTTTCGGGCATCAGCGTCAGTGTTGGCAGAACGGCGGCCGAAAAAACTGCATTGCTGATGACCCAGTGTTCCGGGCGATGGAAGCAGACCTATTCAATCTATACCCCTCAGTTGGCGAGGTGAACGGCGACCGCAGCAACTTCCAATACGGCACGGTGGCCAGCGTTGCACCGCAGTACGGCGCGTGCCCCACTCGCGTGGATTTTAAGGGGCGAGCGGCCGAGCCGCGTAATGACGTCAAGGGGTTGGTAGCGCGCTCCACTTTTTACATGTACGACCGCTACGGGCTATCCATGTCCAAGCAGCAACAGCAGCTGCTTATGGCCTGGGATCGGCAATACCCGGTATCAGCATGGGAGAAAGAGTGGAATCGCCGCACCGCCAGCGTGATGGGGCATGCGAACCTGTTCATCACTGGTGAGCGAGCTTGGAGCTTAGGCCACAAGCCTTCCCGTGAAGGAATCGTGAGCGCTTTTCCTGCCCGGGGCGCTGCAGCGCCTGCGCCGAAAATTCGCAGCGGCGATGCAATCATTGGCAATCGGAACAGCAAGGTTTATCACCTTGCCGAGGGATGTCCCAGCTACAGCAAGGTGTCGCCTAAGAACACGGTGCTTTTCCATTCAGAGACCGAAGCTGCAGCTGCCGGCTACCGAAAGGCAGGCAATTGCCGAGAACGGTAAGCATGTGTACAAGCGCTTTACGCTTTTGTAGCAGGCAAAGAAAAGGGCCACTGATAACAGTAGCCCTCAAATAAATTCTTGATATTCGTATACACCCTCAACCAGGGGGTGTGGAGGTCTCACCCTGCGCCGGTGTTCAGCCACCGCCGGGGTTCCTACACCAGTCATTGCCGCTGAAGGCCACTGGTTTCGCGCTCACCCTCGAAATTACGCGTCTATGACTATGACGTCAACTCACATCCATTATGCGGATTGACGACGTTCCTCCGCTCAAGCATCAGGCAATATTGATGTGCTGTAGAGCTGAAATCCTAGGGATTTTATGAAGAAATATAAAGCTCGCTTTTCTATTGCTGCAATGATCGCTGCAGCGCCCAGCTTGGTCATGGGAGGATTCCCGCTGCTTGGTTATGCGCCTTGGGGACGTAACAGTTTGGAGGTTATTGTTTTCTTCCTGGTGATTTATTCCGCTATCCATGTGCTTGTTGCGCTGCTGGTTATGCTGGTGAGCCGAAAGTGGGGGGAGTATTTCCCGGCCATCATGCTGGGTGTGATGCTAGGTGGCCTTGCCGGTTTGCTGGCGGGCACAGCAATGAGAATGAAAGCCTATGAGTTGGCGGGTGATCGTGCTGCTGTGTTGGTCAGTGCGATAGAACACTTCATTGAGGCTACTGGAGAGCCACCTGAGCGCTTGGAGCAACTTATACCTGGCTTTGTCGAGGCGATCCCAGGCAGCCTGCCGCCACTTGAGATTGTAACGGGCGAGGCGGCTCTCAAAGGCTTCTATGGCAATCAATGGGCTCTGCTGTTTAAAGCGGGTAGTGGTTTGAACTGGGACCAACTCGTTTACTTACCAAAGCAGAATTATGACCAGGTCGAGTCGAAAACCATGCTGGGGCGCTGGGCATACTTCCACGAGTGATCTAAGGCTTTCGCTGCTGGCGCTGCCTGAGGGTGGCCGGCGTCGCTCTGCGCATCTCCAGTGACGGCCAAAGCCGGCCAGCAGTTCTGGGGCGGCAGCGCCGTCCCCAAATGCCGAACCATGCAACCCCTCAATTGATTGATGCCATGGAGTGCCTGAGATGCCTTTGCAAAACCGAATGAGCCCGATGGGGCAGCTGCATAATGTAAAGGCCAAAGGCCTGCTGATGGGCAATCGTGGGCGGCTGCACAATGCAGAGAAGCAGATCGTTAGATCATGGAAGCTACAACGCTGGATCACCTGCGCTCTGGAGTATCACGGCATCAAGCGTGAGCTGATGGCGCCTAACAGCTACACCGAACTGTTTTTTCTGGACGAACCCACCAGCTATGCGACCGGTCACCGCCCCTGTGGCTATTGCCGCAAGGATCGCTACAAATCCTTCAAGGCCGCTTGGGCCAAAACCTTTCCAGATTCAGTGTCTATCAGTGAGCCCTATCCCCCAGTCTGGTTCATGGTACTGAGCGTTGGGTCAAAGCTGACCCCAGGAAAGACCTCGGTGGTCGCCATTACGCTCGTCAGATGGCTGGCAATCCGTAAATCGTATGAGCCCCTGTCCAAATTTGCATTGAACAGGGGCTTATTGCGCTACTGTGCGTATCGGACTATGAAATTTAGGCAATTGCCTCCGATACTCATACCAGTTGAGCCGCTCTCAAAAGGAAGAGAGGAATATCTGGGTGTTTTCCTCCCCAGCCGCCGAAACTTTACACCTGATGCGCTCCATGATTTCTTCTCCAAGCTCTCGTGATGCAAAGTCGAACCTGAGCTGGTAAGACTTTTCGCTGCGCCCGGCTTCCCAATACGAAAGCCCCTGATCAAACTGGATGGTCAGTTGATTACCGGAGCGCAGCTTAAGCTGTAGCCGGCGGTAGTGCGGCAAGGTAGGCAGGCTTAGCACCTCTCCCTCGCGGCCGCAGTACGCCAGAGCCTGGCGGAGGGCCTCATCGCGCTCGCGAGCTGAGTGCCAATCATGCCAGCACTGCCAAGGCGAGCGATTGTCTTCCCGCTGATATTGTCGGCCTAGGATTCGGATAGCAAAATCTGCATCACTCAGCCGTCCGAGCTCGTGAATCACGCTGACCAGCAGATTCACGACTAGCGGGCTGCATACGTAACGGTCGCTGTAAACCAGTTCTGTAATTGGATCCTTGCCTGTGAGGGCATCATTAAGCAGGCTATTGGCCTCAGTACCTAGGTGCTCCCAGAACCGACGAGCAAAGTTGTCGAGCGAGCCATCCAGCTGATTGCCGATCTCAATCTTGATCAAGCCAGGGGGTGGGGCCGGCATGAGATCGGCAGCATTCAAGATGCGCTCTGCCTTGAGGTCGGAGGATGTCCCTCGGATGATCCGTGCACCGGCCTCCGCTAAATCCCATGTTTGGCCAGGTGCGGCCAGGTTCGTATTGTCGCTAGCCCAGGCAATGCAGCCTTGTGGGCCTTGCAGTGAGACATTTAGTGCCAGCGCCCCGAGATCCGGTATGGAATTGTGTAGGCATATCTGTACTCCGTTGAAGGCTAGCTTTGCCAACCATTCCTTTTGGTCTCTTGGCAGGCTGGAAACGGTACTTTCCAGTAAATGTAACTGCACTAGGTGTCCGACGCTTTCCCAACTATGCAGTTGATGCCTCAGGCGGCGTGCGACAGCAAGATCCCACTCTTCAGCGGGTGCAGTGAAGTAAATGGCTACGGTCTTCGCGTTGTCGTCCCTAGTAATCGCTCTTTCGACCGCCTCCTGTAGAGTGGCGATTTCTGCCTGGCTTTTCGGACCAAAGACAGCGAGCTCGGCGGGCAGCGCCAGGCCGGCAAGCCAAGTCTGATTGATCCACTCCAGCGCGAC
>DGLA01000008.1 GCA_002387205.1 Stutzerimonas stutzeri
TGTCGGTCAATCTGGCGCTGGCTTTGGCCGATCTCGGGCGGCGGGTGGTTCTGCTCGATGCTGACCTGGGGCTGGCCAATGTCGACGTACTCCTTGGTCTGACGACCAAGCGCACGCTGGCCGACGTCATTTCCGGCGAATGCGATCTTCGCGATGTGCTGATTCAGGGGCCGGGCCGCGTGCGCATCGTTCCGGCCGCTTCCGGTACGCAAAGCATGGTCCAGCTGTCGACCCTGCAGCACTCGGGGCTGATCCAGGCATTCAGCGACATTGGCAGCGATGTCGACGTCCTGATCATTGACACGGCGGCCGGTATCGGCGACGGCGTGGTGAGTTTCGTCCGCGCCGCGCAGGAAGTGCTGCTGGTGGTGACCGATGAGCCGACCTCGATCACCGATGCCTACGCGCTGATCAAGCTACTCAATCGAGACTATGGCATCAGCCGCTTCCGGGTTCTGGCCAACATGGCCCATGCGCCCCAGGAAGGCCGTAACCTGTTCGCCAAATTGACCAAGGTGACGGAGCGTTTCCTGGACGTGGCGCTGCAGTACGTCGGCGCGATCCCCTACGACGAGGCGGTTCGAAAGGCCGTGCAGAAGCAGCGCGCCGTGTACGAGGCCTATCCGCGAGCGAAGTCTTCACTGGCCTTCAAGGCAATTGCACAGAAGGTCGATACCTGGCCGCTACCGGCAACGCCGCGTGGTCATCTGGAATTTTTTGTGGAGCGCCTGGTCAGGCCCGCCTCAGAGCCTAACGAACAATAGCGGCTGGACTCGGTATGTATTACAGCAAAGCTCAGGCTAAAGACGCTCAATACCAGCTCATCGATCAGTACGCGCCGTTGGTCAAGCGCATCGCCTACCACCTCCTGGCGCGCTTGCCGGCGAGCGTGCAGGTCGATGACCTGATGCAGGCGGGCATGATCGGTCTGCTCGAGGCGTCCAAGAAGTACGATTCCGGCAAAGGCGCCAGTTTCGAGACCTACGCAGGCATCCGCATTCGAGGTGCGATGCTCGACGAAGTGCGCAAGGGTGACTGGGCGCCGCGCTCGGTTCACCGCAACTCGCGCATGGTCAGCGAGGCGATTCGCACAATTGAAGCCAAAACCGGTCGCGACGCTAAAGATCATGAAGTTGCGGCCGAACTTAAATTGAGTCTCGATGAGTACTACGGCATTCTGGGCGACACCCTGGGCAGCCGCCTGTTCAGCTTTGATGACCTGCTGACGGAGGGCGAGCACGGGGAGTTCGGCGAGGAAGCCGCCAGTGCACATCCGGAACCGTCTCGTGATCTCGAGGACGAGCGTTTTCAGCAAGCCCTGGCCGATGCGATATCGAACCTGCCGGAGCGTGAAAAACTGGTGCTTTCGCTGTACTACGACGAAGAGTTGAACTTGAAGGAGATCGGCCAGGTTCTGGGCGTCAGCGAATCGCGGGTGAGCCAGCTGCACAGCCAGTGCGCGGCGCGTCTGCGAGCTCGCCTCGGCGAGTGGCGTGCCCGCTAGCAGCCGGTTTGCATAACGCATTTCGAGGCCGCTTTTTACGAGCTTCATTCACGGAGCCCGCCATGAACCGTGAGCGGGCGCTGGGGATTTCGGGATTTACGGAGGTGTACTTGGACAAGAACATGAAGATTCTCATCGTCGACGACTTCTCGACAATGAGACGGATCATCAAGAATCTCTTGCGTGATCTGGGCTTTACCAACACGGCCGAGGCCGATGACGGTACTACCGCGCTGCCGATGCTCAAGAGTGGCAGTTTCGACTTTCTCGTCACCGACTGGAACATGCCCGGCATGAGTGGCATCGATCTGTTGCGCGCAGTGCGTGCCGATGATCGTCTGAAGCATCTGCCGGTATTGATGGTGACTGCCGAAGCCAAGCGCGACCAGATCATCGAGGCAGCACAGGCAGGCGTAAACGGCTATGTGGTCAAGCCATTCACGGCTCAAGTGCTCAAAGAGAAAATCGAAAAGATTTTCGAGCGCGTCAACGGCTGAAGTAACGCCGCGAGGGCACTATGACGCAAACAGACCAAAGCCTTGCAGAGTTCGAAGCGACTCTGAAGGCCCATGCACCCCAACTGATTGAAAGCCTGCAGCAAGGCCGCTTCGACGACGCTGCGCAGATGTTCAACGAGCTTAATCAGGCCCGCAATCTGGGTCTCTATCATGAAGTCGGAAAGCTCACCCGCGAACTGCACAACGCCATCGTCAAGCTGGAGATGGATACCTGTGCCGCTGGTGGAGACCCATCACCGATCACAGACGCCACCGACCGGCTGTCCTATGTGGTGGAAATGACCGAGAAAGCGGCAAACCGCACCATGGATCTGGTCGAGGAGTCAGCGCCGCTGGTCAACTACGTAAGCTACGAAGCGCAAAGCCTGACGGCCGACTGGCAGCGCTTCATGCGTCGTGACATGAACGCCGAACAGTTCCGCGACCTGGTCAAACGCATTGACCAATTCCTCCAGCGGACCATGAACGACGGCAGCCAGCTCTCGCAGAATCTCAGCGAAATCATGCTGGCCCAAGACTTCCAGGATCTCACCGGCCAGGTGATCAAGCGGGTGACCCGTCTGATAACCGAGCTTGAAAGCAACCTGCTGAATCTGGTGCTGATGGCCGGCCAAGTCGACCGTGTGGCCGGCATAAAGCACGATCATGCAGAGCTGCTCGCCGAGCAGGAAAAGAAAAAACAGGAAAAAGCGACTTCCAACGGTGAAGGTCCGCAGATGCATGCCGATATACGTGAGGATGTCGTATCCGGGCAGGACGATGTCGATGATCTGCTTTCAAGCCTGGGCTTTTAGGGGAAGGTGAATATGAGCTTCGACGCCGATGAAGAAATCCTCCAGGACTTCCTGGTTGAGGCCGGCGAGATTCTCGAACTATTGTCAGAGCAACTGGTGGAGCTGGAGAGCAGCCCCGACGACGCCGCGTTGCTCAATGCGATTTTTCGCGGTTTCCACACGGTAAAGGGCGGTGCCGGTTTCCTCCAGTTGCACGAGCTGGTCGAGTGCTGTCACATCGCTGAAAACGTCTTCGACATCCTGCGCAAGGGTGAACGACGCGTCGACTCGGAATTGATGGATGTCGTGCTGCAGGCGCTGGACGCCGTCAATGAAATGTTCAGCCAGGTGCGTGAGCGCACTGAGGTCACTCCGGCTTCGCCTGAACTGCTCGCAGCGCTGGCGCGTCTGGCTGAGCCGGCCGGTGCGGATGCGCCTGTTGCCGTGCCTGACGTTGCTGTTGTCATGCCCGAGCCCGAGTTGGCCACCGCCGACAATGAATTCGAACAGTTTCTCGGTGCGCTCGACAATGCCGCTGCGGTAAGCCCTGCTGTTGGCGACGGCGGCGACGAAATCACTGATGACGAGTTCGAATCGCTGCTGGACCAGTTGCACGGCAAGGGGCAGTTCGTTGCAACCCCGGTGACCGAGGCAGCGCCTGCAGCCGCTGCGCCTGCGCCCAGCGATGAAATTACCGACGAAGAATTCGAGGCATTGCTCGACCAGTTGCATGGCACTGGACAGTTTTCCGAGCCGGTTGCTGGCCCCGCTGCCGAGCCCGCCGTCGGAGCTGGCCCTGCGGCGGTCAGCGGTGATGAGATCACCGACGATGAATTCGAAGCGCTGCTGGACCAGCTTCACGGCAAGGGCAAGTTCGAGCCGGAGGCCGCGGCTGCAGTCGCTGTCACCGCCCCCGTCAACAAGCCGGCCGCTTCTCCGGCAGCCCAGAACATCGCTTCGGCAAAGCCAGCCGCGACACCGGCCAGCAAGCCGGCTGCAGCACCGGCGAGGTCAGAACCTCCCAAGCCCGCCGCTGCCCCGGAAAAACATGCAGCTGAAGCGGAAACCACCGTAAGGGTCGACACCGCACGGCTCGACGAAATCATGAACATGGTCGGTGAGCTGGTGCTGGTGCGTAACCGTCTGGTGCGCCTGGGCTCCAACAGTGGCGACGAGGCCATGGCCAAGGCGGTATCCAACCTCGACGTAGTGACGGCCGACTTGCAGAGCGCGGTGATGAAAACGCGCATGCAGCCTATCAAGAAGGTGTTTGGTCGCTTCCCCCGGCTGGTCCGGGATCTGGCGCGCAGCCTGAAGAAGGAGATCAACCTCGAGCTGGTGGGCGAAGAGACCGACCTCGACAAGAATCTTGTCGAAGCGCTGGCCGACCCGTTGGTGCACCTGGTGCGCAACTCGGTCGACCATGGCATCGAAACCCCCGAGGAGCGCGAGGCGGCAGGCAAGCCGCGCACTGGCCGCGTAGTCTTGTCAGCCGAGCAGGAAGGCGATCACATCCTGTTGCAGATCACCGACGATGGTAAGGGCATGGATGCCAATGTTCTGCGTGCCAAAGCCGTTGAGAAAGGGATGCTGGAAAGGGACGCGGCCGATCGCCTGAGCGATCTGGAATGCTACAACCTGATTTTTGCGCCGGGTTTCTCAACCAAATCCGAGATCTCCGATGTCTCTGGGCGCGGCGTCGGCATGGACGTGGTGAAGACCAAGATTTCCCAGCTGAATGGCACCGTCAACGTCTTCTCCAGCAAGGGGCAGGGGTCGCGGGTGGTCATCAAGGTCCCGCTGACGCTGGCTATCATGCCGACCCTGATGGTCATGCTGGGCAACCAGGCGTTTGCCTTCCCCTTGGTCAGCGTGAACGAAATCTTCCACCTCGACCTGTCGCGAACCAACGTGGTCGATGGGCAGGAAGTGGTGGTCGTGCGCGACAAGGCGCTCCCCCTGTTCTACCTCAAGCGCTGGCTGGTTCGGGGCGCCGCCCAAGAGGAACAGCGCGAGGGCCACGTCGTTATCCTCAGCGTCGGCAACCAGAGCATCGGCTTCGTCGTCGATCAGCTGGTCGGTCAGGAAGAGGTGGTGATCAAGCCGTTGGGCAAGATGCTTCAGGGCACCCCGGGTATGTCCGGTGCAACCATCACCGGTGACGGGCGCATCGCCCTGATCCTCGATGTTCCGAGCATGCTCAAGCGTTACGCGCGCCGGGTCTGATCAGCTGGGCAGCGGTCCTGTTTGGGATTGCTGCCGCTAGGAGTGTTTTATGGCAGTCAAGGTCCTGGTAGTGGATGATTCGGGCTTCTTTCGTCGCCGCGTTTCGGAAATTCTTTCGTCCGACCCGAATATCCAGGTGATCGGTACTGCTACCAATGGCCGTGAGGCGATCGACCAGGCAATGGCGCTCAAGCCCGACGTCATCACCATGGATTACGAAATGCCGATGATGGACGGTATCACCGCCGTCCGTCAGATCATGCAGCGTTGTCCGACCCCGGTCCTTATGTTCTCATCGCTCACCCACGAAGGCGCTCGTGTCACGCTGGATGCTCTTGACGCCGGCGCGGTGGATTTCCTGCCGAAGAATTTCGAAGATATTTCACGCAACCCGGACAAGGTCAAACAGTTGCTTTGCGAAAAGATCAACAGCATTTCGCGCAGCAACCGTCGTTACAGCAGTTATCCTTCCGCTGCGTCACATACTGGCGCTCCGGCCCCTCGCAGCGTCAGTCCGACAGCGGCTTCCCCGGCAACGTCGCGTAGTACGCAAACCCATGCGACGGCGCATGCGCCCGCACCCGCGTTGCCGGCACCGCGTCGCAAGTCGTATCGGCTGGTTGCCATCGGTACTTCGACTGGCGGGCCTGTGGCGCTCCAGCGCGTGCTGACTCAGCTGCCCGCCAGCTTTCCGGCGCCCATCGTGCTTGTCCAGCACATGCCTGCCGCCTTTACCAAGGCCTTCGCCGAACGGCTGGACAAGCTATGCAGCATCCGCGTCAAGGAAGCCGAAGACGGTGATCAGTTGCGACCGGGCCTTGCGCTGCTCGCCCCCGGAGGCAAGCAGATGATGGTCGATGGTCGCGGCACGGTGCGCATCCTGCCTGGTGATGAGCGCTTGAACTACCGGCCCTGCGTGGACGTGACCTTTGGCTCGGCGGCCAAGGCCTACCATGACAAGGTCCTGGCGGTAGTGCTCACGGGCATGGGAGCCGACGGCCGTGAAGGTGCGCGCATGCTCAAGCAATGCGGCAGTCAGGTGTGGGCGCAGGACGAGGCCAGCTGCGTCATCTACGGAATGCCGATGGCGGTTACAAAGGCGAATCTCAGCGACGCCGTGTACAGCCTGGATGACATCGGCCGGCACCTGAGCGAGGCGTGTATCTGATGGATGTGCTCAGCCTTATCGGGCTGGTCCTTGCATTCGTCGCCATTGTCGGGGGGAATTTTCTCGAAGGTGGTCACGTCTCGGCACTGCTCAACGGGCCTGCAGCCTTGATCGTGCTGGGCGGAACCCTGGGTGCCGTCCTGTTGCAGACGCCAATGGCTGTGTTCATGCGCGCCATGTCGATCATCAGCTGGATTTTTTTTCCGCCGCGCATCGACCTTGCACGCGGGATCAGCCTGGTCACCGGCTGGAGTGCCACGGCGCGCAAGGAGGGACTGCTGGGTCTGGAGCCGATCGCCGAAATCGAACCCGATCCCTATGCGCGCAAGGGACTGCAGCTGCTGGTCGATGGCGCTGAGCCCGAGGTGATCCGCAGCATTCTCGAGGTCGATCTGTATACCCAGGAAACCCGTGATCTTCGTGCGGCCAAGGTCTTCGAGAGTATGGGCGGTTACTCGCCGACGGTGGGCATCATCGGGGCAGTGATGGGGCTGATTCACGTTATGGGCAATCTCGCCGACCCCAGTCAGTTGGGTAACGGCATTGCAGTGGCGTTTGTTGCGACCATTTATGGGGTCGCCTTTGCCAACCTGCTTGCATTGCCCATTGGCAACAAGCTCAAGAGCGTCGTTCAGAAGCAGACCGCCTACCGCGAGATGCTGCTCGAAGGGGTGTTGTCGATCGCCGAAGGGGAAAACCCACGCTCGATCGAGATGAAACTCCAGGGCTTCATGGACTGAAAACAGCTGACTGCATCAGTCCGCTGCCGATAGAGAATCAAGCATGAAAGCCATCATGACCTGCATCGCCATCCTTCGGACAGGTGCCTTCGTGTATCGGGGCGTCGCTGCGGCCGGCTGCTGCAAACCGTCGTCCGGGAGCCTTTGAGCATGGCTCGCCGCAGGTCGCATGAGGAGCCGGAGAATCATGAGCGCTGGCTGGTCTCCTATGCCGATTTCATCACGCTGTTGTTTGCTTTTTTCGTGGTGATGTATTCGATCTCGTCGCTCAACGAAGGTAAATACAAGATTCTCTCCGACTCGCTGGTAGGTGTGTTCAACCAGCCGGACCGTGCGATCAAACCTATTCCAGTCGGGGAAGAGCGCCCCCGTGCTGGCCAGGCGGATCCCGATATCAGCGAGGGCGTGCAGTCGGGCCATGAAATGCCGGTCGATCCGCTGGACAGCATTGTGCGCAGCATGCGCGCAGCCTTTGCCGATCTCATCGGCACGAACCAACTCACGGTGCGCGGCAATGAGCTATGGGTGGAAATAGAACTGAGTTCCGGCTTGCTTTTCCCCAGTGGCGACGCGCTGCCCAATGACCAGGCCTTCGCCATTCTCGATAAGGTGGCTAGCATCCTGGCGCCCTTTGACAACCCTGTTCACGTGGAAGGCTTCACCGATAACCTGCCGATCAGCACCGACAAATTTCCGACTAATTGGGAGTTGTCTGCCGCACGTGCCGGCAGCGTGGTACGCATGCTGGCAGCGGGAGGCGTCGAGCCTTCGCGTCTGGCTGCGGTTGGCTACGGTGAGTTCCAGCCGATCGCCGATAACGCGACGGCAGAGGGGAGGGCGCGAAATCGTCGGGTCATCCTGGTTATTTCGCGCAACCTCGATGTGCGGCGCAGCGTCACCGGGATGGGAAGTGGCAATGCCAGGGCAGCAGCCCAGGCTGGCATGTAAAGTGCACCGCATCTGGCTCAGCAGATGCCGCGTGCGGCATCGTCAAATCCCCGTCGCCGGCTGAGCCGACGCGGCAGTTCCCGGTTTGGTTCGATCCGGATGGAAGACGAGTTATGAGAGTCTGGGCTGTAGCCAATCAGAAAGGGGGGGTGGGGAAAACCACAACCTCCGTTGCCCTTGCCGGTTTGCTGGCCGATTCCGGCAAGCGGGTCGTGGTGCTTGATCTCGATCCTCACGGATCGATGACCAGTTATTTCGGTCATGATCCCGATAACATCGACAGAAGTGTCTTCGATCTCTTCCAGCACCAGGGATCGGTGCCCGAAGGATTGCCCTGGCAGTTGCTGCAACCGACCAGCCATGAGCGCATATCGCTTCTGCCGTCCAGTACCGTGCTGGCAACACTGGAGCGGCAGTCTCCGGGGCAGAACGGCCTGGGCCTGGTGATTGCCAAGAGCCTGTCTCAGCTCTGGCAGGACTTCGACTACGCCGTCATCGACAGTCCGCCTTTGCTTGGTGTGCTGATGGTCAATGCATTGGCCGCCAGCCAGCAGCTGATCATTCCGGTACAGACCGAGTTTCTTGCCCTTAAGGGTCTGGAACGGATGGTGAGCACGCTGTCCATGATCAACCGCTCACGCAGACAGGCGCTGCCCTACATCATCGTCCCGACCATGTTCGACCGGCGCACCCAGGCGTCGATGAACACTCTCAAGGTGTTGCGCAACGGATACCAGGCCAACCTCTGGCAGGCCTTCATTCCCATCGATACGCGCCTGCGCGATGCAAGCCTCGCGGGGACAGTGCCGTCCCGTTACGATGCCAACAGCCGTGCTGTTCTCGCCTACCGCGCCTTGCTCAAGGCGGTACTGGCGTCCCAGGCATCGCCAGAGGTGGCCTGAATGTCGACGACGTACGGGCGTACTGACCATTCAAGTTCGTCGCTGTTGCGGCCGATAGCCTGTCCAGTGGGTTCGCACGAGTTGGGATCATGAGCCGTACCGTTCTAAAAGAAAGCCGATCGCAACAGACGCTGCAGTCGTATCTCGACGCGCTCTTGCAGGATGCCGTCATGGAGCTGACCGAATCGGTCAGCCTCGATGAATTCCAGGCCGCTGTGCTCGAAGAACAACTGCGCGACACCCAGCGCGTTGTTCCGCTGCGTCAGGCCGAGCCAGCGGCTGTCGTCGTTCCAGTTGCTACACAGCCGCAAGCGCTGCTCGAGCTGGAGCCGGAGAAGCCGCCCATGCCGGCGGTGCGCGTCGAACCTGTGGCGCACCTGGAAACTCCCAGTCAGTCGGCTGGTGGCCCACTGCGGCAAAAGGCTGATCAGCCGGCGTGGGGCGAGGAGCCCTTCGAGTGTCTGCTCTTCGACGTGGCCGGGCTCACGCTGGCGGTCCCCCTGGTTAGCCTCGGTTCCATTTATCCGCTTGACGGCCAGGAGCTGACTCCGCTGTTCGGTCAGCCCGACTGGTTCCTCGGTATCCTGCCGTGCCAGGCTGGCAATCTGAAGGTGCTGGATACGGCGCGGTGGGTCATGGCGGACCGTTACCGGGACGATTTTCGCGAAGGCCTGCAGTACGTGATCTCGGTGCAGGGGTATGAATGGGGTTTGGCGGTGCATCAGGTCAGCCGCTCGATTCGTCTGGATCCGCGAGAAGTGAAATGGCGCTCGCAACGCACCCAGCGGCCATGGCTGGCTGGGACAGTGATTGACCATATGTGCGCGCTGCTGGATGTCACGGCCTTGGCAGAGCTGATTGCAAGTGGCGCGACACGGCACCTCAAGGGCGTGCCGTCTTACTGAGTTAATAAAACCTCGGCCGTCTATGTGCGGCCGAGCAAACGATAGAATCGACCGTCATTGCGGTGTTTTGAGAGGTGGGGCTATGAAGATGACTTCCGCACAGGGTTCCGATGATCCGGTCCTGCAATGGGTGACCTTCCGTCTGGATAACGAGACCTATGGCATCAATGTCATGCAGGTACAGGAAGTGTTGCGCTATACCGAAATTGCGCCAGTGCCGGGTGCGCCGAGTTATGTGCTGGGTATCATCAACCTGCGCGGCAATGTCGTCACGGTGATCGATACGCGTCAGCGCTTCGGCCTCGAAACCGCGCCTGTCTCGGACAACACCCGTATCGTCATTATCGAGGCAGACCGCCAGGTGATCGGTATTCTGGTCGACAGCGTGGCCGAGGTCGTGTACCTGCGCCAGTCCGAGATCGAAACCGCGCCGAACGTGGGCAACGATGAATCTGCAAAATTCATCCAGGGCGTATGCAACAAGAACAACGAGCTGCTGATCCTGGTCGAACTCGACAAGATGATGAGCGAAGAAGAATGGGCGGAGCTTGAGAGCATCTGATACATGCTGATTGAGTCGCTGGTCGCATCGATCGTCCTGCTTGCCCTGTGCTGCTTCGCATTGCTGGGGTTCTGCATATGGCTGTACAAACGCCAGGCTGCCCAGGCGGAGCTGCAGGCGCGCAGCGATGCGATCCGTGACAAGCGAATCAAGGACCTGACCGGTCGCCTGGAAACCTTTCTCGAAGGCAATATGCGCATGGGGCAGGAGCTTCATGAGCTGTCCCGGACGGTCGCGCCATTGCCGGACAAGCTCACCCAGCTTGAGCAGCGCGACATCAACAACTTCTCGTTCACCCAGGCCGCAAAACTGGTTGGAATGGGCGCCAGTGTCGATGACCTGACTCAATCCTGCGGTTTGTCCCAGTCTGAAGCCGAGCTGATGAGCAAGCTGCATCAGGCCGGGCGCAAGCCGGGCTAGGTGTTTTTCGTCTCTCCCTGTAGCGGGCTCGTACCGACCTGCGGCACGGGTCGGCGGGGAACGATGTAACCGATGCTTCCTCCAAAGATGAACAACGCTGGGGCCCTCTTATGGTTGCTGGCTTGTTCTCAGGCCTTGCGCCGAGGAGGGTGTGATGCTGCGCATTCTGCTGTGCTGTCTGCTTTCGATCGGTCCGCTCATGGCCGCGGCTGAGGAGGCACCTGACGGGGTCGCCGGCGCGATGACCGTCAATGTGTTCCAGGCAAAACGGTTGCACGAGTTGGGCGCGGTGTTCGTCGATGTGCGCCCGGGGCGCGAATGGGCCTGGGGGCATGTTGCAGGCGCCGTGCATCTTGAGCTCGCGCGCGAGTTTCTGGGTTTGTCTCATCCCCAGTGGCCGCGGGCCGTGCCGCTTGTGGTCTATTGCGACAGCGATGTTTGCCCTGCCAGCGCCGAAGCTGTTCGGTTGGCGGTTGGGTGGGGGTATCAGCAGGTCTTCTATTTCCGTCAGGGGTATTTCGCCTGGCTGCTACAGGACTTTCCTCTCGAAAAAGGCAGCATTTCGAGAGTCTCTACGCTCAGTGCTCAGGTCCCTTGAGCAACGCTGTGTTCGGTGCTGACTGCTGCTTGTCTGCGCATGACGGGTGCTTGCCTTTCAGGTACCAGGCAAATGCGATGATTTCTGCAATCGTGCGATAGAGCGCTTCTGGGATGGCGTCGCCCAGTTCCAGGCGGGCCAGCAGCCTCACCAGTTCGGCATTTTCGTATATCGGTACCTCATGCTCCCGCGCAATGGCCAAGATGGTCTCTGCCAGTTCGTCGTCGCCCTTGGCGGACAGCGTGGGCGTGTTCACGCCGTCATAGGTGAGCGCAATGGCTTGGCGCGGGCCGCTGATGGTCATGCGGTTTCGTCCACGAAACGGTGGTCCACGGCGGTACGAGGTCCCTGGGGCGGGGTGCCTTGCCGGCACGCCAGGTCCGCCACGTTCAGTCCGGCTGAGGCCAGCCGGTTGCGAAGATAGTCCAGCTCCGCCGTGATCAGATTGGCCGTTTGACCTTGCTCGGCCCAGATCTGGCCTGACAGGCTGCCCCGCAACAGCTGGGCCTGCACCTGCAGCGCACCGAGTGGCGCGACGTCGAAGGCCAGTTCGACCTTCCAGAGCGTTTCCGGCTTTTCCTTGCGGTTGTGCTGGGGTTCGTCTTCGCGCTGCAGCTTGACCTGCAGCGGCACGATATCGCGATGGTCACGCATCGGCACTTCGATTTGCCAGGTGGTGACCTGTGTGCCATCCGGGTTGGTCTGTGTGTGTGCAAGGCTGGCCAGCTGGTGCGTCTGGAGCCGTGACACCGCGGCTGCCGCCAGCTTGAGAAGAGTCTCCAGATCCGCTTCTTCATCATTGTTTGGCGTTAACCGACTCGGCAATGGAAAGCTTTGCGCCATTTGCCGGGCGCTTGGCTGGCCGAGGGCGCCCAAGGCGTTGCGGGCGAAAGCAGGCAGGGCCTGGCCCAGCATGGCGCCGGCCTGCGCGGTGCCCAGGGGGTTTCCTCCGGGCAATCCCGGCAATTGCGCGACCAGGCGCAAAAGGGCGGCTTTCATGTCGGTCTGCAGATTATCGGTTTCGCCGCTAAGCAGGCTGCCTTCCAGAAATACGCCACTCCTGGCCAAGGCCTGGGCCAGCGTCTTGGCGTCGCCCAGCTGCTGCATCTCGGGCACCATGCCCAGCAGACGTTCTGCGGCCCCGCGGAGCTGCTCCGGCAGGGCATTGCTGGACCGGAGTGCGCCGAGCAAACCCTCTATCGAACCCTGGCGGCTGCCTTGTGCTGTCAGTTGCCGATCGAGTTCCAGCTGGTCCAGGCGCCCGCTCAACGGCAGGAACGCCAGCGACTGATCCCCCTGGACCCGGGCGGTTATCAGGCTGCCCGGCACCAGGGGTCGCGTGGACTCGATCATCAGCTTCTGTCCTGCCAGTGGCGGATTGAGCAGGCTGATCACCGCCTTGAACAGGGGTTGGCCGTCCTGTTCGACCGGCTGGCTGCTGGTCACTTTGCCCTGAATGACCGTGCCCAGAGGCAGCTGGCCGAGATCGATGCTGCTCATGGGTTGACGGTTGCCTGGCTGCAGCACAGCCATCAGCCGTGTGTCCGAGGCGGCCGTGACCACCATGACCGCGCCCGGTATTGCCGCTTTCGTGCTGCTGGTCTCGAGAGTAGCCTGGCGGCCATTGTTCAAGGTCAAGCGCAAGGTCATCTGGAAGTTCTGCAATGCTTCCTTGATAGCCATGACCTCGGCCTCGGCGCTTTCCCCGGCCAGCAGAAGCCCCTGCATGGGCTGCAGTAATTTCAAGGCCATCTCCGCGTTTGACACGACGGGGCGCGAAGCGGCTGAAGGCGGGATCACTCCGGTGCTCTTGATCTCGGTCATGGTTACTCAAATGCTCTTACAACCTTTCGCCTCTATGGCCTTTGGCACCTGGGCTCGCCATGTATAATTCCGGCCGCCCGGCGCGCCGTCCAGTTTAGCGGCTGCGCTCCTACCATCTTGAGGTGCGTCCCGCGTGTCCAGTCCCTTTCTAGAAGCTGTTGCGCTGTCCTGTGAACGGGATTGGCGCCTGTTGTTCGAGAGGTTAGACCTGCGAATCACAAAAGGGGAAATGTTGCAGATCGCCGGCCCCAATGGCAGCGGCAAAACCAGCCTGCTGCGGCTGCTTTCAGGCCTGATGCAGCCGACGGCAGGCACGGTTCTGCTCAACGGCGAGCCCCTGGATAGCCAGCGTGGCGAGCTGGCGCGAAACCTGTTGTGGATCGGCCATGCCGCGGGCATCAAGGGGTTGCTCAGTCCGGAGGAGAATCTCAGCTGGCTATGCGCGCTGCATCAGCCTGCGAGCCGTGGCGCTATCTGGCAAGCGCTCGAGGCCGTCGGTCTGCGCGGTTTTGAAGATGTTCCGTGCCATACGCTGTCTGCAGGCCAACAGCGGCGTGTCGGTTTGGCGCGTCTTTACCTGTCTGCGCCACCGCTGTGGATTCTTGATGAGCCGTTCACGGCACTCGACAAGCATGGCGTAGCGCAACTGGAGCGTCACCTGGCGCGCCACTGCGAGCAGGGTGGCATGGTCGTGCTGACCACTCATCATTCGCTTGCAGAAATGCCGGTGGGCTACCGCGAGATCGACCTTGGGCAGCAGGCAGCATGAGCAACGTCTTTTCCTTGTTGCTGGCTCGGGAAACCCGCTTGCTGTTCCGTCGGCCGGCCGAGCTGGCCAACCCGCTGGTGTTCTTTGCCATTGTCATTGCCCTGTTCCCCTTGGCGGTTGGTCCCGAATCGCAATTGCTACAAACGATTTCCCCTGGATTGATCTGGGTTGCAGCGCTGTTGGCCGTGCTGCTCTCGCTGGACGGGCTGTTCCGCAGCGATTTCGAGGATGGTTCACTCGAGCAGTGGGTCGTTTCGCCGCACCCCTTGCCGCTTCTGGTGCTCGCCAAAGTGCTGGCACACTGGGCCTTTTCCGGACTGGCGCTGGTCTTGCTGGCGCCGCTTCTGGGCCTGATGCTGGGCATGCCGATGCGGGCGTTGCCGGTGCTGCTGGCATCGCTGTTGCTCGGCACGCCGGTGCTCAGCTTGCTAGGGGCAGTGGGCGCGGCGTTGACAGTCGGGCTCAAGCGCGGTGGCCTGCTCTTGGCGCTGCTTATCCTGCCGCTCTACATTCCGGTTCTTATTCTTGGCAGCGGGGCGCTACAGGCAGCTTTGCAGGGCTTGCCTGCAGCCGGTCATCTGCTTTGGCTTTCCAGCCTGACTGCGCTAGCGGTTACCCTGACACCTTTTGCAATAGCGGCCGGCCTGAAAATCAGTGTCGGCGAATGATGGATTGCACGATGGCCTTACCAGACAGCATTACCCGTAGCGCCCACCCGAGACGGGCGGCGATGGCAATGACGGAATTAATGATTCCAGGCAAGTGGCTGCCGTCCGGTTTCGGCGCAGTATCGGCAGGCGTGACGCAACAGAGGCAGGGTCAATGAACTGGACATGGTTCCACAAGCTGGGTTCGCCCAAATGGTTCTACGAGATCAGCAACCGCTGGATGCCCTGGCTGGCGTGGGCAGCATTGCTGCTGATCGCCACGGGAACCGTCTGGGGGCTGGCCTTTGCTCCGCAGGACTACCAACAGGGCAACAGTTTCAGAATCATCTACATCCATGTCCCGGCAGCGTTCCTGGCGCAGTCCATCTACGTGATGCTGGCGGTGGCTGGCGTGGTCGGGCTGGTCTGGAAGATGAAGCTTGCCGATGTCGCACTTCAGCAGGCGGCCCCTATCGGTGCCTGGATGACCTTTGTTGCGCTGCTGACCGGCGCCGTGTGGGGTAAGCCAACCTGGGGCGCCTGGTGGGTATGGGATGCCCGGCTTACCTCAATGCTCATCCTGCTGTTCCTGTACTTCGGCATCATTGCGCTCGGGCAGGCGATCAGTAATCGTGACAGCTCGGCCAAGGCCTGCGCCGTGTTGGCGATCGTCGGGGTCGTCAACATCCCGATCATCAAGTATTCGGTGGAATGGTGGAACACGTTGCACCAGCCAGCGACCTTTACCGTGACGGAGAAACCGGCGATGCCGCCAGAGATGTGGCTGCCGCTGTTGGTCATGGTTCTAGGCTTCTATTGCTTCTTCACGCTTGTGCTGCTGATGCGCATGCGTCTGGAAGTGCTGCGTCGCGAGTCTCGCAGTAGCTGGGTCAAGGCTGAAATCAAGTCACTGGTGGGCAAAGCACCATGAACTTCTCATCTTTTTCCGATTTCATCGCCATGGGCAGTCATGGTTTGTACGTCTGGACATCCTATGGCATCAGCCTGGCGGTCCTGGTTCTCAATGTGGCGTTGCCTGTCCTGGCGCGCCGGCGATACCTGCAAGACGAGGCGCGTCGTCTGCGCCGGGAGGAAATGAAGTGAATCCTGTGCGCAAGAAGCGTCTTTATATAGTGCTGGCCATCCTTGCGGGCGTCGGTGTTGCGGTGACGCTGGCACTGTCTGCCCTTCAGGAGAACATCAATCTCTTTTACACGCCGACGCAGATAGCGGCTGGCGAAGCGCCGGAAGGCACTCGCATCCGCGCAGGCGGGCTGGTCGAGATGGGCTCGGTGCAACGCAGCAACGACTCGCTTGGGGTGTCCTTCCGTGTTACGGACAACAATGAGACGGTAACCATTCGTTATCAGGGGATTCTTCCCGACCTGTTTCGGGAAGGGCAGGGGATCGTTGCACTGGGGCGGGTCAATGGCGAGGGTGTGCTCGTTGCCGACGAAGTACTGGCCAAGCACGACGAGAACTACATGCCACCGGAAGTCAGCCAGGCCCTGGAAAAGAGTGGGATGATGAAGCACTACGAAGGCGGCAAGAGGAGTATGCGCAATGATCCCTGAACTCGGCCACCTGGCGATGATCCTGGCGTTGTGCCTGGCTGTTGTGCAAGGGACGCTGCCGCTGATTGGCGCCTGGCGTGGTGATCGCCAGTGGATGGGCATGGCGCAGCCGGCCGCATGGGGTCAGTTCTCCTTCCTGGCGTTTGCCTTCGCCTGCCTCACCTATGCCTTCATGGTCGATGACTTTTCAGTTGCCTATGTTGCGCAAAATTCCAACAGCGCCTTACCTTGGTATTACAAGTTCAGTGCGGTCTGGGGCGCACATGAGGGTTCGCTGCTGCTGTGGGCCTTTATCCTTTCGGGCTGGACCTTCGCTGTATCGATTTTCTCGAGGCAGCTGCCTGAGGACATGCTGGCGCGTGTGCTCGGCGTGATGGGACTGATCAGCATCGGCTTCCTGCTGTTCCTGATCGTGACGTCCAACCCTTTCGATCGATTGCTGCCGCAGTCACCTGCCGACGGGCGAGATCTCAATCCGTTGCTTCAGGACTTCGGTCTGGTCGTCCATCCGCCAATGTTGTACATGGGCTATGTCGGTTTCTCGGTAGCCTTTGCGTTTGCCATTGCCGCGCTGTTGGGAGGCCGCCTGGACGCGGCCTGGGCACGTTGGTCCAGGCCCTGGACACTGGTTGCCTGGGCCTTTCTCGGCACCGGGATTGCCTTGGGCTCCTGGTGGGCCTATTACGAGCTCGGCTGGGGCGGCTGGTGGTTCTGGGATCCAGTCGAAAACGCTTCCTTCATGCCCTGGCTGGTCGGTACAGCCCTGATTCATTCGCTGGCCGTGACCGAGAAGCGCGGCGTGTTCAAGAGCTGGACAGTGCTGCTTGCCATCGCCGCGTTCTCGCTCAGTCTGCTGGGCACCTTCCTGGTGCGCTCCGGCGTGCTGACCTCGGTTCACGCATTTGCGACCGATCCGGCACGAGGCGTATTCATTCTGGTCTTTTTGCTCGCCGTAGTAGGTGGCTCGCTGACGCTGTTTGCGTTACGTGCCCCGGTCGTTAAGAGCCAGATAGGTTTCGGTCTGTGGTCGCGTGAAACGCTGCTGCTGGTCAACAACCTGTTGTTGGTGGTGGCGACCGCAATGATTCTGCTGGGGACGCTCTATCCGCTTCTGCTGGATGCGCTGTCCGGCGCGAAGCTGTCGGTGGGCCCCCCCTATTTCAACGCCATGTTTCTTCCGCTGATGGGAGCCTTGATGCTGGCGCTCTCGGTTGGCGTATTGGTGCGCTGGAAGGATACGCCGCTCAAGTGGCTGGTGGGCATGCTGACCCCGGTGATTATCGCCAGTGCGGTGTTGGGTGGCCTGGGCTCGCTGTTGTTCGGCGACTTCCATTGGGCGGTGCTGGCGGTCTGCATGCTTGGTGCATGGGTCGTTGTTGCTGGAGTGCGTGATCTGCTCGACAAGACGCGCCACAAGGGCCTTATCAAGGGCATCCGAAGCCTGGCACCGAGTTACTGGGGGATGCAGTTGGGGCATTTTGGGTTGGTCATGTGCGCGCTAGGCGTAGTGCTGACCAGCCAGCAGAGTGATGAGCGCGACCTTAGGCTGGCGCCAGGAGAGTCGCTGGAGTTGGGTGGGTACAGCTTCGTCTTTGAAGGTGCCAAGCACTTCGATGGCCCTAACTTCACGTCCGACAAGGGCACCATCCGCGTATTTGATGGGAACGACGAAATCGCAGTCCTCCATCCCGAGAAACGCCTTTACACCGTACAACAGATGCCGATGACCGAGGCGGGTATCGACGCCGGCTTCACGCGTGACCTGTACGTGGCACTCGGCGAGCCGCTGGAAAATGGCGCCTGGGCGGTGCGTGTGCACATCAAGCCATTTGTACGCTGGATCTGGCTGGGCGCGCTGTTGACGAGTCTGGGCGGTGTGCTGTCGGCAACCGATCGCCGTTACCGAGTCAAGGTCAGGACCCGTGTCCGCGAGGCGCTTGGCATGGCCCAGCAAGGAGCCTGATATGAAAAGACTTTTGATGCTGCTGCCACTGGCGCTCTTCCTGGTGGTTGCTGTGTTCCTCTACCGAGGCCTGTTTCTCGATCCGTCAGAACTGCCGTCCGCCTTGATCGGCAAGCCGCTGCCATCCTTTTCGCTTCCGTCGGTAGAGGATCCGCAGCGGTTGATCGGTGCTGAAGACATCAAGGGAAAACCGGCTCTGGTAAACGTCTGGGCAACCTGGTGTGTGGCCTGCAAGGTGGAGCACCCGGTACTCAACAAGCTTGCCGCGCAGGGGGTGAACATTCATGGCGTCAACTACAAGGACGATAATGCCGCCGCGCAGAAATGGCTGCGTGAGTTCCACGACCCCTATCAGCTGAACATACGTGACGAGCAAGGCAGTCTCGGTCTGGATCTCGGTGTCTACGGTGCACCCGAGACCTTTCTTGTCGACAAGAACGGCATCATCCGCCACAAGTACGTCGGCGTCATCGATGAGCGCGTATGGCGCGAAGAGCTTGCCGCACGCTATCAGGAGTTGGTCGACGAATGAGACAGTTTATCCGGGGCGTTCTGATCATGCTGTGCCTGGTCAGCGGTGCCCAGGCAGCGATCGATGCATATGAGTTCAGAACCGAGGCCGAGCGTGAGCGCTATCGTACGCTGGTGGAGGAGCTGCGGTGTCCGAAGTGCCAGAACCAGAATATTGCCGACTCCAATGCGCCTATTGCTATGGACCTGCGGCGCGAAATCTACCGCATGGTAGAGGAGGGGCAGAGCAACGAGCAGATCGTCGAGTTCCTCGTGGCGCGATATGGAGATTTTGTGCGCTACAAGCCGCCGGTCAATGCCAAGACGCTGGTGCTCTGGTACGGCCCGATAGCCTTGCTGGTCATTGGGTTCGGAGTACTGGCGCTTATCCTGTTTCGACGCCGTCGCAGAGCGAGCACGCGCTCATCGAACACACTTTCCGAGGCCGAGCGCCAGCGCCTTGCCACGTTGTTGGATAAAAAATAGCCATGATTGATTTCTGGATAGGCGCCGGCCTGCTGTTAATGTCCGCGCTGAGTTTTCTGCTGCTTCCGTTATTACGTGGGCGTCGCGTACAGGCTGAGGAAGACCGTACTGCATTGAATGTTGCGCTGTATCAGGAAAGGCTTGAAGAATTCGCGTCGCAGCACGCGGCAGGGGTCCTGACCGAAGAGCAGCTTGAAGCCGCTCGTGCGGACGCGGCCCGGGAGCTGCTTGATGATACCGAAGGCAGCGATGTTCGCCGCGCCAGCAAGCTGGGCAGGGCCGTGCCATTGCTGGCCGCCGTGCTGGTGCCGTTGATTGGCTATGGGCTCTATATGCACTGGGGGTCGAGCGATAAGCTTGAACTGGCGCGGGAGTTTGCCGAGCAACCAAAGAGCATGGCAGAGATGGTCACTCGTCTGGAGCGAGCCGTTCAGGCTCAGCCAGAGTCTGCTGAAGCCTGGTATTTCCTTGCCCGAACCTACATGAGCGAGGAGCGGCCAGCGGAGGCGGCTGAGGCTTACGCCCAGGTTGTCAAATTGACGGGGCGTCAGCCAGATCTACTGGGTCAGTGGGCCCAGGCGCTGTATTTTGCCGGCGACCGGCGGTGGACCGAGCAGCTTCAGCAGATAACCGACGAGGCGTTGCGCGGTGACCCGCATGAGGTCACCAGTCTCGGGCTGCTGGGGATCGCGGCATACGAAGAGCAACGCTTCGACGACGCAATCGGTTTCTGGGAACGTCTGGTCGCTACCTTGCCCGCCGAAGATCCTTCTCGCGAAGCGATCCAGGGCGGTATCGCCCGGGCCCGTGAACAGCTGGGTGAGACAGCAGACCCGGCGCCCAGCGCAGCTGATAAGGCCTCCATAGCGGCTGACTTGCCCGCCGCCGCTACAGGGCCAACCCTGGATGTGCATGTGGAGCTGGATGGCGCGCTGGCAGACCAGGTACAGCAGAGCGATGTGGTGTTTGTGTTTGCACGAGCCGTTTCAGGTCCGCCAATGCCCCTGGCGGTCAAGCGCCTGACGGTTGCGGACCTCCCAGCCACCATCAGCTTGAGTGATGCGGACGCAATGACTCCGCAACTTCGGTTGTCCAACTTCGATCAGGTCAGACTGGTTGCCCGCATCTCCCGGGACGGCGATGCAACACGCGGCCAATGGCAGGGCAGCAGCGGCCCAGTGAGCCCGGACGAAGGGAAACTGCTACAACTGAAGATCGACAAACCGGAACAACCCTGAGCCTCCTGCGAGGTTTGGCGCAAAGGACAAAAGATACAGCCATGGTCAACTACCATAGTCGGATCACGCGGCGCCTGGTCAGAGTTACAGGTGTTGCATCGCTGGCGCTCATGCTTGGCGCCTGCGCGGGTAACCCGTATCAGACATCAGAGCCCGCTTCACGGCCGGTACCACCTGCGCCACAGTCACGAGAGCCTGTGGCTAACCCGCCACCGGTTCGAACGCCGCCGGCCCCAAGACCGCCTGCGACTCAGAAAAGTCATCCACGCTACGCACCGCCTCCCCATGCGGCTGCCCACTGGGACAATCGCCTTGGCGTCTATGTGGTCGAAGGCCGCGAGTTGTTCTATCGGGAACGGCTGTACTACCGTTGGGACGGTGACTGGTATTGCGCCGGCCGGCCAGAGGGGCCGTGGGAGCCGGTTGCAGGGCCCAGCGTGCCGCCAGGCTTGCGCGGGTTGCATTAAGTCATCGCACACGCTTCATGGCCTGATCATTTCTCTGTGCGGAGGCTAAAGACGGCCAGTAGGATGCCGATACAGGTTTCAGGCATAGCGAAGCCGTGCAGCTGCAATGCATGGCTCGTTTGTGCATCCCGTTTATCCGGAGCCAACCATGAGTGCAGCAGTCAAACGTCTCGAGGAAACCCGCAACGCGTTGCATGACGCGATGGTGCAGCGAGACTGGGCTGCCATCAGTATTCTCGATCTTCAGTGCCGTCAGGTGGTGGAGGCGGTAATGAGCGAGGCGCGACAGGATGAGGCGGGGCTTCGCCATCGTTTGCAGGAACTGGTCAACCTGTATCGTGAATTGGTGACAAGTTGTCAGATAGAGCAGAAGCGCGTCGCTGATGAATTGATACAGCTCAATCAATCCCAACAAGGCGCTAAAGTTTACAAGTTGTTTGGCTAGTTTCAGTCCAGTTTCCCGCCCTTATTGCATGCTCACGCTTTGTTGCAGGCTAGGTCGCCTTTTGCTTGGCCTGCTTCCTTCTCTATCCCGCCCGCTCCTGAACCACCTCTCAACCCCCTATTGGGAAGTGTCTGACCTATGAACGTCTGGAACTCGAAGCATTGGCTTAAAACTGGCCAGTTGGTAGTAACTTCGTCCAAATCCTAGGGTTTCATGCAATTTTGCGCGGCCGGACACCTATCGAGTCCCTTATGGGCAATCTGTTGCTGCCTTCGTTTCGTCACTTTTCTATTTTTATTTACGTCATAAATTTGACTACGCTGTTTTTTTTTAATTAACTATCGAACATCTGCCGATGACGAAACGTTTCTTTGGATACGGAGCGTAGGCCTTTCTTTCAGCCTTTAGAGCCTATAAACAAGATGTGGCGTGAAACCAAGATTTTGTTGATAGACGATGACAGTGATCGCCGCCGCGATTTAGCGGTCATTCTCAGTTTTTTGAGTGAAGATCACCTGGCATGTTCGAGCAGTGATTGGCAGAGCAGCGTGGCTGCGCTCGAATCCAGTCGTAGCGTGCTTGGCGTCATGCTTGGCGACGTTACCGCCAAGGGCGGTGCCGTCGAGTTGCTCAAGCAGCTCGGAAAATGGGACGAGAACCTGCCGTTGTTATTGATTGGCGAGCCTGCACCCAGCGACTGGCCGGACGAGATACGCCGGCGTGTACTGACCAGCCTGGAAATGCCCCCAAGCTACAACAAGCTGCTCGATTCACTTCACCGCGCTCAGGTCTACCGTGAGATGTACGATCAGGCCAAGGCACGTGGCCGTCAGCGTGAGCCCAATCTGTTTCGTAGCCTGGTGGGAACAAGCCGTGCGGTTCAGCATGTCCGGCAGATGATGCAACAGGTGGCAGACACCGAGGCCAGCGTATTAATTCTCGGCGAGTCGGGTACCGGGAAGGAAGTGGTCGCCAGAAATCTCCATTACCATTCCAAGCGTCGTAGCGGGCCATTCGTGCCGGTCAACTGCGGTGCGATTCCCGCAGAGCTGCTGGAAAGCGAATTGTTCGGCCATGAGAAAGGCGCCTTCACCGGAGCGATTACGTCGCGTTCAGGTCGTTTCGAGTTGGCGGAAGGCGGTACGCTGTTTCTGGATGAAATCGGTGACATGCCGCTGCCGATGCAGGTAAAGCTGTTAAGGGTGCTTCAGGAGCGGACATTCGAGCGCGTTGGCAGCAACCGTACCCAGAACGCCGACGTGCGGATCATTGCAGCAACACATAAGGATCTCGAGAAAATGATCGTGGAGGGTACCTTCCGGGAAGACCTCTACTATCGCCTTAATGTCTTTCCCATTGAGATGGCGCCGTTGCGGGAGCGCATAGAGGATATTCCTCTGCTGATGAACGAGCTCATCTCTCGTATGGAGCATGAGAAGCGCGGTTCGATACGTTTCAACTCTGCCGCGATCATGTCTCTTTGTCGTCATGACTGGCCGGGTAACGTCCGGGAACTGGCCAACCTGGTTGAGCGCATGGCGATAATGCATCCCTACGGGGTCATTGGTGTCATGGAGTTGCCGAAGAAGTTTCGTCATGTTGATGACGATGACGAGCAGTACGCCACAGGCATCCATGACGAGATGGAAGAACGTGCAGCAATCAGTGCGCCGATGGTGGCGGGTGATGCGCGCGCCATGCTTCCGGCGGAGGGGTTGGATCTGAAGGACTATCTAGGCAACCTAGAGCAGGGCCTCATCCAGCAGGCGCTTGATGATGCCAACGGAGTCGTGGCCCGGGCTGCCGAGCGACTGAGGATCCGTCGCACGACGCTTGTGGAAAAAATGCGCAAGTACGGCATGAACAGACGAGACGACGACGTCGACGAGTAACCCTTCACCTTGATCATGCTGGCCGTCCGGGCAGCATGATCGCTACTCCTCCGCTTCCGCCAGGAATGCCGGGCATGATCCTTGCTCTTGTCACTCCACCGACCATCTTTTGACGGACACGAGTGCAAGCAGTGACTTCAGCCACGTCCCCCTCTTTACCGATACGACGAGTCGACGCGCAAGCCGCCGAGCTGGAGCAGTCATCGGAGCTGCTCGCGCAGATGTCGAGTCGGCTCGGCGCGTCTCATGGGCTTCTGCAAAGTCGAGTCGATCAGCTCCGTGGGCAGCTTGCCGATGCCAGGGCACAGCGCCTCCAGGAGCTGGATGAGAAGGAGCGGCTTGCGAGCCGTTTGCAAAGTTTGCTGGACCTACTTCCCGGTGGCGTCATCGTGATCGATGGCAAGGGTGTGATCCGTGAAGCCAATCCGGTGGCCCTCGACCTGCTTGGCGAGCCGCTGGTGGGATTGTTGTGGCGCCAGGTTATCAGCCGCAGCTTTGCGCCGCGAAAAGACGATGGCCACGAGATCTCCCTGAAGGACGGCCGACGCGTGTCGATTGCCACGCGTTCGCTCAACGGTGAGCCCGGGCAGCTCGTGCTACTGACCGACCTTACCGAGACCCGTCGTCTGCAGGAGCGGTTGGCGCGTCATGAGCGATTGTCTTCGCTCGGGCGGATGGTGGCATCGCTGGCCCATCAGATCCGCACGCCTCTTTCTACTGCGCTGCTCTATGCCAGCCATCTTGAGCACGGTGGGCTTTCCAGCGATCAGCAGCAGCGATTTGCAGGCCGCCTCAAGGATCGTCTGCACGAGATTGAGCATCAGGTTCGTGACATGCTGGTCTTTGCTCGCGGTGAATTGCCCCTTCGCGATCGCGTTTCGCCCGCCGAATTGCTCGCAGCGTTGCGAGCTGCTGGGGAGGCGCAGCTACAGCATGTTGCGGTTCGTTGGCAGTGTGATGTGTCCACGGGCATCCTGCTATGCAACCGCGACACCTTGGTCGGTGCGCTGTTGAACCTGCTGGAGAATGCGCTGCAGGCCGCTTGCGATCCAGTTCGATTGAAAGTCCATCTGTACGCACGCGGCCAGCAGCTTGTGCTCTCGATCAGCGATAACGGAGTCGGCATGGATCAGGCCATCCTGGCGCGCGTCGGTGAGCCTTTCTTCACTACCAAGACGACCGGGACCGGGTTAGGACTGGCCGTGGTGCAGTCCGTGGTCAGGGCCCACTCCGGGGTCTTGGCCCTGCGGTCCCGGCCGGGACGTGGTACCTGCGTGTCACTGCGTCTGCCGTTGCTGCCAATGGAAGCGACGGCACAGATGGAGCGCACCGGATGACAGGCGTTCTGCTGGTTGAGGATGATCCGGCCTTGCGCGAGGCCTTGGCCGATACGCTGGAGCTTGGTGGCTATCGCTATCGCTCGGTAGGCAGTGCCGAATCGGCATTGCTGGCGTTGGAGAGCGACAGCTTCGCGCTGATCATAAGCGACGTGAACATGCCGGGAATGGATGGGCATGCGCTGTTGAGCCTGGTTCGCCAGCGATACCCGCACATCCCGGTCCTGTTGATGACGGCCTATGCTGCGGTTGAGCGCGCAGTGGATGCGATGCGTCAGGGGGCGGTGGATTATCTGGTCAAACCCTTCGAACCTGGCGTTCTGCTCGAGCGGGTAGCGCGTCATGCCTGTGGCCAGATTAGCGAAACGGAGGGAAAGGGACCGGTCGCCGTCGAGCCTTCGAGCCAGCAGTTGCTTGCTCTGGCCGCACGTGTCGCTCGCAGCGACTCCACCGTACTGATTTCAGGTGAATCAGGGACCGGAAAGGAAGTGTTGGCCCGTTATATTCATCAGCATTCACCACGCGCCAACAAGCCTTTCATCGCCATCAATTGCGCTGCGATACCCGACAACATGCTCGAAGCCACGCTGTTCGGCCACGAGAAGGGAGCATTTACCGGAGCCATTGCAAGTCAACCCGGAAAGTTCGAGCTGGCTGAAGGCGGCACCTTGCTGCTTGATGAAATTTCAGAAATGCCGCTGGCACTCCAGGCCAAACTGCTGCGTGTCCTCCAGGAACGCGAGGTCGAGCGGGTCGGGGGCCGAAAGCCGGTAGCGCTCGATATTCGCGTTATCGCCACTACCAACCGAGACCTGGAAAGCGAGGTGCGCAGCGGGCGCTTTCGTGAAGATCTCTTCTATCGGCTTTCGGTGTTCCCGCTGGCCTGGGCCGCCTTGCGCGATCGGCCCCTGGATATCGTCCCGATGGCCGAGCGTCTGCTGGTCAGCCATGCGATCAAAATGCGTCAGGCTCCTGCTCGGCTTTCCAGAGAAGCACAGCAATGCCTGATGACTCATTTATGGCCCGGCAATGTGCGTGAGCTCGACAACGCCATCCAGCGCGCAATGATCCTTCAGCAGGGCGGCGTCATCCGGCCCGAGGATCTCTGCCTGACGACCGTGGCCGGTTCAAGCCTCTTGACCACTAGCGAAGCGCGGGAGGTGCTCGGCTCGACGCCTGAAACTCAGGAGGCAGCCGGGGCGCTTGGCGACGACTTGCGCCGTCGTGAATTCGAACTGATTTTGCAGACGTTGCATGCGGAGCGGGGGCGTCGCAAGGAGACGGCCGATCGTCTGGGCATCAGCGCGCGTACGCTACGTTACAAGCTCGCGCAGATGCGCGATGCAGGGATGAATCTGGACGGCGCACCTGGCTGAAAGCCGCAATAGGGTTCTCGACGTAGGGTCTGCTAGTCTCGTGCAATCAACGGAAAACGAGGGGATTGCCTGTGGACGAGGAGTTCTGGCATCGGCGCTGGGCACGCAACGAAATCGGCTTCCATCTCAGTGAGGTCAACCCGTATCTACGGCAATTCTGGTCCGAATTACCCGTGGCAGCTGGTGCCAGGGTACTGGTGCCGCTGTGCGGAAAAAGTCTGGATATGGTCTGGCTCGTAGAGCAGGGGTTTTCTGTGCTTGGAGTCGAGCTGAGCCAACGTGCCGTCGAGGACCTTTTTGCCGAGCAGGATCTGGTGGCAGACGTAAGTTCCGAGGGCGCATTCAGGGTGTATCGTGCCGGGGCGCTGGAGATTCGCTGCGGAGACTTCTTCTCGTTGAGCCGGGATGATGTTTCCGGTTGTCAGGCCTTGTATGACCGCGCTGCGCTGATCGCTCTACCTGCAGCGATGCGTGCGCGCTACGTTGATCATCTGGCGCGTATCGTTTCCTCGGGCTGCCATGGTCTTCTGGTAACGCTCGATTACGAGCAGGACCAGATGCCAGGTCCGCCATTTGCAGTCAGCGACCGCGAAGTGCAGGAGACCCTGGGCCCCGATTGGCGCGTCAAACTGCTGGTGGAGGAAGACGTGCTGGAGGGTAACTGGAAGTTTCTCCAGCGTGGCCTGACGCGCCTTGAGGAGCGCTGCTACCGGATCGAGCGGTTGGACGCCTAGCTCCAGGCGCCCGGCCTGATGATCACCCGAACCCGCCCTGGAGGGAGGGCGCTGGCAGCGCAGCTATAGGCGCTTTGGGGGTCAGTTGGACTTTTGCAGCTGCCGGATGAAGGTGTCGGCTTCGTCGATCGAGCGCTGCATGTCGGTCAGCAACTGATCGACATTGCCCTGCAGAGTCCGGTACTCGCCTTGCAGTGCGCCAATCGCGCGGGCATTGAGGTTGTGCTTGAGGAACAGCACCTGGTCACGCAGCACATCCAGCACAGGGTCGATGCGCTTCTCCGCTGCCTTCATGCGCTGCAATAACGCCTGGTAGTCTTTCCGGGTGCGTTCCAGGTTCCTTGCACTTGTGGCCTTGAGGCTGGCATCGCTGTAGTCGTCCAGCTCCCCCTTCCATTCCTTGAATAGCGCATCGGCAACATCTTCGACGGCCTTTATCCGGTTACGGACGTCGCGGGCGCTGGCCTCGCTGGCTTCGAATTCGCTGTTCAGTGCCTCATAGCGCTCTTCGAGTTCCCCTCCCTTCACCTCTACTACGCTGCGGTAGCGCTCCAGCGCATCCCGGAACTGTTCCTTTGCCGCTTGCTGGGAGTCGCGGGCGTCTTCTACCCGATTGACCAGAATGTCACGTTTGTGCAGGCCTACCTTTTCCAGAGCCGAGTAGTACGCACTCTGGCACCCAGCCAGGGTGAGCAGGGCGAGGCCGAGCAGGGCAATACGGCGCATGGTGATTCCTCGTTCGATGTATGCGAGTGCTTCGACAGGCCTTCAGCCACTATGTGCAGAATCGGACGAAAAAAAGGGCGGCCAAGGCCGCCCTATAGCTATTCCACGCTCTCAGCCCCGCTGACGCAGCGCTTCGATGCGGTCTTCCAGCGTTGGGTGAGTCATCAGCAGACCGGCCAGGCCATTGCGCAGGGCACCGTTGATGCTGAATGCCTTCAGGCTGTCCGGCATGTCGACCGGAACTCCCTGCTCGGCACGCAGCCGCTGCAGCGCACCGATCATCGCGGTCGTTCCAGCCAGCTGTGCACCCGCTTCGTCGGCGCGAAATTCGCGCTTGCGCGAAAACCACATGACGATGATGCTGGCGAGGATGCCCAGCACCAGCTCGGCGAAGATGGTAGCCACGAAGTAGCCGATACCGTGGCCGTCCTCGTTTTTCAGAATCGCACGATCAACGAAGCTGCCGAAGATGCGTGCGAAGAACATGACGAAGGTGTTGACCACGCCTTGAATGAGCGCGAGCGTCACCATGTCGCCGTTGGCGACATGGCCGATCTCATGGGCCAGCACAGCCTTGACTTCGTCCGGGGAAAAACGCTCCAGGAGCCCCTGGCTGACTGCGACCAAGGCGTCGTTCTTGTTCCAGCCGGTGGCGAAAGCGTTGGCTTCGTAAGCAGGGAAGATGCCGACCTCGGGCATCTTGATACCGGCGTCTCGGGCCAGATGCTCGACTGTCTGCAGCAGCCACTGTTCGTGACGGGTGCGCGGTTGCGTGATGACCTCGGTGCGCGTGCTCATCTTTGCCATCCATTTTGAGATGAACAGAGAGATCAAGGCACCCGCGAACCCAAAGACGGCGCAGAAAACCAGAAGGCTGCCGTAGTTCTGGCCGGTGTAGCGGTCCACCCCGAGCAGCTTGAGGGTGATGCTGGCCACGACCAGTACAGCCAGGTTTGTGGCCAGGAACAAGAAAATGCGCATCATGTTGCGGCAGACTCCAAGGGGAACAGTAAAGAACGATAGGCTATATAAGGGGCGGTTCGGCGTGATTCAACCGAGCGACTATTTCAAGCTATGTCGCCTGTACCGCAAAGCAGCTCGGCAGCAGCTTCAAGAGCCGCTGCCAAACAGCTGACGCGCCAGCTGCGCCAACTGTTCGCTGTCACCATCGCGCAGCGCCTCACGCAGCCTGTTGGCAAGGCTGGACTGCACACGTCGGACACTCGAGGGGAGCGGTTGACGGGTGGCATCGTTGTCGCCAACGCAGCTCGTCAACCGCAGGAGCGCTTTTTCGGTGAGAACGGCCTGGTCCAATGCCTGGAACTGAATGGTAGTTTCGAAGCGCAGGTAGCCTTCCTCGGCAAGCCAGGTCAGGGCCCCAAGACAGCCCTGGTGTCGCTTGCTTGGCAGGCCGAATTCATCGGGCTCTTCGTGCCTGATGAGATCTTCAACATACAGCGCGATCTTCCGTGGGAAGGCTTGGTAGAGCAATACCAGGCCGCCAGCGGCGTCGCGGTAGAAGTCGTCGATCTGCAGGTCCACGGTAGCTGGCTACTGGCTATAGGTCTTTAGAAAGCTGCCGATGCGTCCGATGGCCTGCTCCAGGTCGTCGACGCGAGGCAGGGTGACGACACGGAAGTGATCCGGCCATGGCCAGTTGAAGGCGGTGCCCTGAACGATCAGCAGTTTTTCAGACAAGAGCAGATCGAGCACGAATTTCTCGTCGCTGTGGATGGGGCAGACTTTCGGGTCGATGCGTGGAAATGCATACAGCGCGCCCATCGGCTTGACACAGCTGACGCCCGGAATGTCGTTGAGCAACTCCCATGTCCGGTTGCGCTGCTCAAGCAGGCGTCCAGGCGGCAAGACTAGATCGTTGATGCTCTGATAGCCACCAAGGGCCGTCTGAATCGCATGCTGGGATGGCACGTTGGCACACAGGCGCATATTGGCCAGGATATCGATGCCTTCGATGTAGCTCTGTGCTTTGTGCTTGGGTCCGGAAATGGCAACCCAGCCGGAGCGAAACCCGGCAACCCGGTAGGATTTGGACAGCCCGTTGAATGTCAGGCACAGCACGTCCGGCGCTAGCGACGCGGTGCAGACGTGCACCGCATCGTCGTACAGAATCTTGTCGTAGATTTCGTCGGAGAAAAGTACCAGCTTGTGCTGGCGGGCCAGTTCGACCATGCCTTCCAGCACTTCGCGCGGGTACACCGCACCGGTGGGGTTGTTTGGGTTAATCAGCACCAGCGCTTTGGTGTTCGGGGTGATCTTGGCCTTGATATCCGCCAGATCGGGCCACCAATTTGCCTGTTCGTCGCAGAGGTAGTGCACCGGCTTACCGCCGGCCAGGCTTACAGCAGCCGTCCACAGCGGGTAATCGGGCGCCGGGATCAGCACCTCGTCGCCGTTGTTGAGCAGGGCCTGCATGGACATCACGATCAGCTCGGACACGCCGTTGCCAAGATAAATATCCTCGATGGTCACGCCTTCTACCTGCTTTTGCTGGTAGTACTGCATGATGGCCTTGCGGGCGCTGAACAGCCCCTTCGAGTCGCTGTAGCCCTGCGCGGTCGGCAGGTTGCGGATCACGTCCTGAAGTATCTCTTCAGGAGCTTCGAAACCGAACGGCGCCGGGTTGCCGATGTTGAGCTTGAGGATGCGATGGCCTTCCTCTTCCAGGCGTTTGGCGTGCTTGAGCACCGGCCCACGGATGTCGTAGCAGACATTGGCGAGCTTGTTCGATTTGCTGACCTGCATGATCCTGAGTGTCCCGAAGTGAGGGCGCGCCGGGCATTCGAGAGCCGGCGACCTTTGGCATGAGCCCAGGCGCCTTGGCAGGCTGAAACCCCGCTGCCAGACTAGGCGTCTAAGAGCACCGCATCATACGTGCGGCCTGACCACCGGAAAAGGTACAGATCCGCCTTTTTTAAGAACACGAGGTGTACCGATGGACAAGCTAGAAAAACCGCTCGAAGCCTGGCGTGAAGAGCTCTCCGACGAGCAGTTCCAGGTCTGTCGACTGGGTGCAACCGAGCGGCCATTCACTGGCAAGTACAACGACATGAAAACGCCCGGCATCTATCACTGCGCCTGTTGCGACGCCCCGCTGTTCGATTCCGACGCCAAGTTCGATTCGGGCTGCGGATGGCCCAGCTATTTTCAACCGGTCAGCGATACGGCAATTATCAGTCTCGATGATTTCAGCCACGGCATGCATCGGATCGAGGTCAAGTGTGCGCGCTGCGATGCCCATCTGGGTCATGTCTTTCCTGATGGACCTGCGCCGACGGGGCTGCGTTATTGCATCAACTCCGCTTCTCTCAACCACAAGCCAAACGACGCCTGAGGGCGCTTCGTGAAGCACCATCAGGACACCGCCATGCGTGATCCGCTGCTAGATATTCTCTGCGTGACCATCGATGGCCAGGCGAAAACGCTGGCTGAATATGGAGGCAAGGTCCTGCTGGTGGTCAACACGGCAAGCCAGTGCGGGTTCACGCCGCAGTACAAAGGATTGGAAGCGCTTTGGAAGCGTTATCGTGATGCGGGGCTAGTGGTGTGCGGCTTTCCCTGCGACCAATTTGGCCACCAGGAGCCCGGAGACGAGGCAGAGATCGCTGCCTTCTGCGAACGTCGTTTCGGTGTCAGCTTTCCGCTGTTCGCCAAGATTGAGGTCAACGGGAGCGACGCTCATCCGTTGTTCCGGGAACTGAAAAAACGGGCGCCAGGGGTGCTCGGCAGTAAATCCATCAAATGGAATTTCACGAAGTTTCTGATCGGCGATGAGGGGCGCACGGTTGAGCGATTCTCATCGCGTACAGCGCCAGACACTCTGGCTGCGCGGATAGATGCGCTTCTTTGATCCGTTGTGGCTACGGCCTGGCAGACAGCTTGATAAAAATCACTACTGGAATCATCGATGGATGCGGATTTAAAAGCTTTTCTGGCTCGAGCAGCCATGCTGATGGAGCGTCTCGAGCCACTTCTGCCAGCGCCCAGAGAGGCCATCGACTGGAGCGTCAGCCTTGCTGCGCGCTGGCATCGCGAAGGGCAGGGCGGCTATCTGCAGCCGCTGAGCGTATCTTTGGACCTGCGGCTGGCGGACCTGATCGGGGTCGACCGGCAACGTGATGTGCTTGCCAGCAACACCCGTCAATTCGTTGCGGGGTTGCCCGCGAACCATGTGCTGCTGTGGGGTTCGCGTGGAACGGGTAAGTCATCGCTTATCCGAGCGCTGCTAGCCGAGCACGCTTCGGCTGGTCTTCGGCTGATTGAAATCGAGCGAGACTATCTGGCTGATCTGCCGAAGGTCGTCGAGCTGTTGGCAGGACAACCTCAGAGTTTCGTGCTGTTCTGTGACGATCTCTCATTCGAGGCGGGCGAAGGGGACTACAGGATTTTGAAAAGCGTCTTGGACGGCTCGCTCGAGCGTGCTCCGGACAATGTTCTCCTCTACGCCACCTCGAACCGTCGCCACCTGGTGCCTGAGCGGGAGAGCGATAACCAGAACTGGCGGATGGTTGACGGTGAGCTTCATCCCAATGAAGCGGTCGAGGACAAGATCGCCCTTTCCGACCGCTTCGGGCTGTGGCTCTCGTTCTATCCCTTCAGCCAGGAGCAGTATCTCGATGTCGTTCGGCACTGGATTGGCACGCTGGCCGAGCAGGCTGATGTGGATTGGGTGTGGGACGAGGCGCTGGAAAAGGAAGCAATTCGCTGGGCAACGGCAAGAGGAAACCGCAACGGTCGCTGCGCCTACCAGTTTGCGCGTCAGTGGGTGGGCACGCGGTTGCTGTGAAGAACCCAGCAAGCGCCAGTCGAAACTGGCGCTTTTATCGTGCAGCCAATCACTCCGGCTTGCTGGCTTTCTTTCCCATTTCGATAAGTTTCGCCGTCATGCGCTGCTCCCCGGGCAGCACGGTCTCGACCGAGGCGCGGGCCTTGATTCGTTGGTAATGCGCAGCCAGGGCTGGCCAGCGAACCGCATCCACGACCTCGTTGCCATGCTCCATGTTGATCAGCTGGCACGTTACCGCAATGTCCGCCACGGACAGTTCTCCGCCGACGAAATAGTCATCCGTAGCCAGTTGCTGCTCAAGATAGTCGAAATGCGGCGGCAGCTTGTCGTTCAGTGCAGCCTGGACGGCTTCTTCGTTGCACGGTTGCCCTGAGCTCGGTTTCAGGATGCGGTTGCGAAACACGCCAAAGGTGGTCAGTGGCGCAAGCTCGTAATCGGCATACTTCTCGAACCAGCGAACGCGGGCTCGTTGCACAGCATCATTGCCATAGAGCCGCGTGGTTTGTGGATATGCTTCTTCGAGGTATTGGCAGATCACGCTGGAGTCCGCAAGGCAGAGGTCGCCATCCTTGAAGGCCGGAATGCGGCCAAGGGGGTTGAGCTGCAGGTACCAGTCTGGTGGAGTAAATGGCATCACGACCTCCAGCTGGTAATCCATGGACTTCTCTAGCAGGCAGAGTCGCGCCTTGCGGACGAAGGGGGACAGCGGGGCACCAAACAGGGTCAAGGGCATCTATGTTCTCCACGGCAGGCTGAAAGCGGCCGGACGCTGCATCATGCACAGCGAGTAGCAGACGATGTGGGCGCCTGTAGGCTCAGTTGGCGGCCATTGCGCGATCCGACGTTTTCATCAGTAGATATTGTTTTTTTTCCAGTCATCGTCACTTTCGAGACCCTTCAAACCTTCGGTCAGCTCGTTGGGTTCGTCAAGCTTGGGTTGATGCTGGGTCTGCTCCAGCTGATTGGCGTGTGTGTAGCTTGCTTCGAGCTGTTTCAGTTGTGCTTGGTAGTCATGCTGGTTGGCCTGCTTGCGCACATACTGGATGCCGCGCTCGAACGCTTGGCGTGCCTTGTGAGCGTGACCTTGCTGCAAGGCCTGCTGGCCGAGGTTGCTGAAGTATTCGATATGCAAGATCACCAGCATTTTCTGGATCTGCTGCGTCCAGCGTTTCGCGGAGCTGCCGTCGAGTTGTCCGTTTTTGGCGGCCCAGATCACTTGCGCATGCAGGTCCTCAAGCAGCAGCCTGACCTGTTTGGCCTGGGCTTCGGTGACTATTCTCACGGGGGGATTCGGGACGGGAATATCCTCGCCCTTGGCCACATCCGTTCGCAGGTTATCGATGCGTGCCGCAAGAGCCGCGTCGCTGCGTTCAAGAGGCACCAGCTTCTCGGCCAGGTGTAGTTGCAGGCGCGCAAGCAGGAGCTTTAGCGACGGACTCATCATTTGCCCGGGAAAACCGTCCGACAGGTTCGCGCAGCGGCGCAGACGGTCTGTCAGCTCGGCGCGCTGACGAGCCTTTTCCAGATTGTTCTTTTCAACGATCTGGTTGATAAAGCCAATCCCAATCAAGACGAACAGGCCAGCGATGACCAATCCTGCAATAAGACCTGGGGACACGTTGCACCTTCTCAGTCGGTCGGTTTCCTGGCGAGTGTAGAGGGTTGCATGGCAAGCTGATAGCGCGACAAAGCGAATGAAGTACCTGATTCAAAAAAGTTTTGTTTCGGTGCTTGACGACTCAGAAAGTCATCCATAGAATGCGCGCCACTTGCAGCGTGAAGCTCAACGCAAACGCGGCAAGCCGGAATGAAAGCTGTAGTTTCCGGGCTGCGTCCCCTTCGTCTAGTGGCCTAGGACACCGCCCTTTCACGGCGGTAACAGGGGTTCGAGTCCCCTAGGGGACGCCATTTTTGTTGTAGATAGCGCGGGAATAGCTCAGTTGGTAGAGCACGACCTTGCCAAGGTCGGGGTCGCGAGTTCGAGTCTCGTTTCCCGCTCCAAATTCGCTTCAGTCCCACTCGGCTGAAGTATGAAAAAAGCGACCTTAGGGTCGCTTTTTTCGTTTATAGCCAGAGGCCAACAGGGAGATGAGGTTAGCGCAGCCTCCTTCTGGGCGTCTCGGCGGATCGATGTAAAGCCGGCACTTACGGGGCTTGATCCATGCCAGTCTCGATGGCTGCAACCATGACGGCCAGGATAGTTTTACGAGGCAAGAACGATGGCAACCTCCGTCCATGTCTCAAGCACAGGAACGGGCACGCGACCGCCGGTCCGTTTTGGATCAGGTGTACTTGGTGAAAATCTTGCGAACGCGTTCCAGAGTCTCGTCCGTATCCTGAGCCTGATCATGAATGGCCTCTTCGATCAGGCAGGTCAGCATCAGCCGATAGGCCTTGTCCAACGCGCTTCTAGCAGCGGAAAACTGCTGGGCAATGGCTTCGCAATCTTCCCCCCGTCTGATCATGGCCTGGATGCCGCGCACCTGTCCTTCGACTCTCGCAAGCCGTTTCAGCATGGCCAATTGCTGGGCTGGCAGATTGGCGGATTCGGCTGGAGTAGTGAGTTCGGTCATGCGCCTGTACCTCGGCTTCAGGGAGTGGCTTTTGTTGGCGGGGCATCGCTTGGCTTCGCAAGCCTGCCGGCATGCTAGCGGCACGACAAAGCGGAGCCAACTGGCCCGGGCTCAGGCTGCCGATCAGACCATCGTTTGGGCGATGGTTGCAGTCTGCCACTTCGCTAGCAAAAACCGCAGACCTGTGCTCCCCAGCGCTATTCAAAGCTGGGCAAGCTTGGCTTCACCGCCGTCTTGCCGGCTCCAGTCCAGGCATCGAATCCGCCTGCGATTGATCTCACATGTAGATATCCCATGTCCTGTAGCGACGCGGCCGCCAGGGCTGCACGACCGCTGGTTTTACAGTAGAGCATTATGTTCAGGTCGCGCGCGCCGAGCTCGGGTGTTCCGCTGAACTTGAACTCCAGCAGGCCGCGCGGAATGTTCACGGCTCCGTTGATATGCCCTTCACGAAACTCGTCAGGCTCCCGTATATCGACCAGCACGTCCGCCTGCGGCATCTGGGCTTCTGCGTCGTCTACCGAAATTTCCTGGATGTGGGTTCTGGCTTGTTCGACCAGGTCATGTGCGCTCTTCATTTGTCACTCTCCACTTATGCATGTCGGTTGCTACGCCGTGACTCAAAGCTTGCAGGGTGGTCTGCGGATCGCAGCGTGAGCAATGCTTCGTACTGGCTGATGAATACCTGGCCGCCAAAAAGCTCAAGGAAATCGGTACGCCGCAGGCGATCCATGACCGGTCCTTTCACCTCGGATAGGTGCAGCTGGACGCCTCCTGCATGCAGGCGGGATGTTATGGCCTCCAGGCTCTCCAGGGCGCTGGCATCAATCAGGTTCACGCCGGAACACATCAGCACCAGATGTTTGGCCTGTGGATAGCGTCCAGTCAGCTCGGCGATGCGGTCCTCCAGAAAGCGAGCATTCGGGAAGTACAGGCTTTCGTCGACACGCACGGAAAGCACGCTGGGGCTCTGTATCACGTCAAAGCGTTCGACATTGCGAAAATGTTCATTACCTGGCAGCTGCCCGACCACGGCGACATGGGGATGACTGGTTCGCCAGAGAAATAGCAGTAGCGACAGGCAGACGCCCAAGATGATGCCTGTCTCCACGCCAATCAGCAGTACACCCAGTATCGTCACGGCCATTGCTGCGGCGTCCTGGCGAGAATAGCGCCAGGTGCGCAGGAGCGCATCGAGGTTGACCAGGCTGAGCACCGCAACGATTATCGTGGCGGCCAGAACGGCATGCGGCAGGTTATGAAAGAGCGGTGTAAAGAACAGAACGGTCAGGGACAGACCCGCTGCGGTCAGGCCGCCAGCCAGAGGTGTCTGGGCGCCTGCATCGAAGTTGACCACTGAGCGGGCGAACCCACCCGTCACTGGAAATCCGCCACTCATGGCTGCCGCGATATTGGCGCCACCCAGGGCGATCAGCTCCTGATTGGGCTCGATTCGCTCGCGGCGCCTGGCCGCCAAGGTCTGAGCCACGGATACCGACTCCACGAAGCCGACCAGACTGATGAGTACAGCCGCTGGCAGCAGCTGCAAGGCAAGTTGCGGATCAAGCTGGGGCACGCCTAGCGGCGGAAGCCCCCCGGGCACCTCGCCGACGACGCGAACCCCGGCTTCGACAAGCTGAAATGCACTGACCCCCACGATCGAGGCTAGCAGCGCCATGACGGGGCCGAGCCTGGCCAAGGTGCCGGACATGCCTACGCTCATGCCGAGGCGCTGCAGCGAGTTACCCAGCCGGGTACGCACCAGATATAAAAACAGCAAGCTGATGGCGCCGACGCCGAGCGTAGGCAGGTGCGTTTGCGGCAACCCGACGATCAGCTTCTTCACTAGCGTGAATGCGTTATCGCCACTGATCGAGAGACCAAGGATGTGCTTGAGCTGGCCAATGGCGATGAGAATGGCTGAGGCGCTGATGAAACCCGATATCACCGGGTGACTGAGAAAGTTCGCAAGAAACCCCAGCCTCAATATCGCCATGATCAGCAAGACCGCGCCGCAAAGCATGGCCAGCATCATCGCTGCGCTTGCGTATTCGGTGCTGCCAGGGACGAATAGAGGGCCCAGTGCTGCCGCCGTCATCAGCGACACCACGGCAACAGGGCCAACGGCCAGGGTGCGACTGGTGCCGAACAGGGTATAGGCGAGTAGCGGAAGAATACTGGCATAAAGCCCGGCAGCAGGTGGAAGACCGGCAAGCATGGCGTAGGCCAGGCTCTGTGGGATCAACATCAGGGTCACGATCAGCGCGGCCAGGCCATCCTTGGCCGCGGCTGCCCGATCATAGTGTTTCGCCCATTGCAGGCAGGGCAGATAACGGGCCAGTCGCTCATTCATTCTTTGTTCTTCCCAGGTGACATGGCGGGTTTTCAGGGGCCGTGGCCCGATGTGTTCTGATCGGCCCGTTTGTTTGCGCTGCAAGCCGCTCATGCTTTTCAAGGTCAATCATGACGTGGCGACCTGGCACGTATTGGTTATCGGGTGCGGATGGCGCTGCAGGCGTAGCGGCTGGCCGTTTGGCTTGTTTCTGTCCACGGGTCCACATTCGCAACAGGCCATGGCCAGACCTTTATCCGGTAGATACGTCATGAAGGGTGGTCGGCGCAGGCGTTACAGCACGTTAAGGGGAATCTTCAGGTAACGCGTGCCGTTGCTTTCGGGCTCGGGCAGCCGGCCGCCGCGCATGTTGACCTGTACAGCGGGCAAGATCAGCGTAGGCATTGCCAGGGTCGCGTCTCGCGCAATACGCATCGCGACGAATTGGTCTTCGCTGATGCCGCTGTGTATGTGCACATTGTGCTCACGTTCGGCTGCGATGGTTGTTTCGTAGCGGAACGCCTCGCGGCCCGGAGCTCCGTAATCGTGGCACATGAATACCCGCGTCTCGCCGGGCAACATGAATAGCTTCTGGATCGACCGATAGAGCGTACGAGCGTCCCCGCCTGGGAAATCACAGCGGGCGGTGCCGTAATCCGGCATGAACAGCGTATCGCCGACAAATGCTGCATCGCCGATCACGTAGGTCATGCAGGCAGGCGTGTGGCCGGGCGTGTGGATTGCCTGCGCCCGGATATTGCCAACCTCGAAGGTATCGCCATCCCCGAACAAACAGTCGAACTGACGGCCGTCTGTGGCGAACTCGCTGCCGGTATTGAACAGTTTGCCGAAGCTTTCCTGTACAGCTGTGATTCGATCGCCTATTGCCAGCCGGCCACCCAAGCGTTCTTTCAGGTATGGCGCGGCGCTGAGGTGATCGGCATGGACATGCGTTTCCAGAAGCCATTGCACTTCAAGCTCATGCTCGAGCACATGCCTGATCAGGGCGTCCGCTGCGGTAAACGTGCTGCGACCAGACGCTGGATCATAGTTCAGCACGGGATCGATCAACGCGCAGCGGTGGGTTTCAGGGTCACTAACGACGTAGCTATAGGTGAACGTGGCAGGGTCAAAGAAGGCTGTAACGTGGGCGCCCATGGTGTGCTCCTCTTCACCAGATATACAGGTGGGGGTATCTGAAGCGAGTTTAGACCGTATTTTTGTTATAGGCCTATAGCAATTGGTTATTACGACGGAACCGGTGATGCTGCGGGAAGCTATGCTGCTTCTACGTTGCGGGAAGCTGCGCTGGCGGTACTGCCGCAAGCGACGAGGCGCACGACGGATGCAGTAACACGCCGGACGGTCGCTTCACATCTGACCCGCACGAAACCAGACGAAAGCCCCGCGACACCGCACTTTGCACGGACATTCAGCCTGTGTTGAATCATCGGCGACCTGCTGGACTCGAATAGCGGTGAACAAGTTTTGGTGTTTGACCATGGCAGCCGTAATCTCGACCCGAGCGGGGCTGCGTACGATGGGTTCCGCTTTTTCAGGACTAGGTGATTATGGCGTCAACTGTTCAAAGTCCCGCTGCTACGTTACGTTCCGTCTGGCTTGCCCAGGCCCAGGCAAGTCCCTGGATTACGCTGAGTCTTGCTGCCACGGCGGTTGCGGTCCTGGCACTGCTGATCGCCGGTGGCATCAATGCATTCCAGATCAGCGAAGCCAGTCATGTTCGCTACGCCATGCTCGGCGGCAGCGCCGGTTTCGTCGCGACGGCAGCGGGGGCGTTACTGGCGATTGGCTTGCGGAATATCTCCACTCGGGCCCAGGACAGCATGCTTGGTTTCGCGGCCGGCATGATGCTGGCAGCCAGCGCGTTCTCCCTGATATTGCCGGGGCTGGCAGCCGGGCGCGAGCTGTTTGGCAATGGCGCTGCTGCCGCGCTGACGGTTGTGGCTGGCCTCGGTCTTGGCGTGCTGCTCATGCTTGGCCTGGATTACTTCACGCCGCACGAGCATGAAAGCACCGGTCCCCGTGGCCCGGAATTCGAGCGCCTTAATCGTGTCTGGCTGTTCGTGCTTGCCATCGCACTGCACAACATTCCGGAAGGTATGGCCATCGGCGTGAGTTTTGCCAAGGGAGACCTGAGCGTCGGATTGCCCCTGACCACCGCGATCTCCATTCAGGACATCCCAGAAGGACTTGCTGTTGCGCTGGCGCTGCGCACGACAGGCCTGTCTGCGCGCGCGTCGGTGCTGGTGGCGATAGCGTCCGGGCTGCTCGAGCCGGTCGGGGCTCTGGTAGGCATCGGCATGTCGAGCGGCTTCGCCATCGCTTATCCGGTCAGCCTTGGTTTGGCTGCGGGCGCGATGATCTTCGTGGTTTCCCACGAGGTGATTCCCGAGACGCACCGCAATGGTCACCAGACGCCTGCCACCCTAGGCCTGATGGTGGGGTTCGCCGTGATGATGTTCCTGGATACTGCGCTGGGTTGAGTCCGATCAAACCGGCGCAGCCTGCGCAAGGCAGCTAGGTATGTCCTGATGCACGCCGAACGCCGATCAGAGGTTCTCCAGCAGCCTGCGCGCGGCTTCCTGGCCGCTGAGCCAGGCACCTTCCACCCGTCCTGACAGGCACCAGTCGCCGCAGGCATACAGGCCGATATGCGCATCAGCCAGGGCGCCCCATTCGTGGGATTGGCCGGGTCGGGCATAGAGCCAGCGATGAGCAAGCGTGACTTCAGGGGCGGGAACGATGCAGTCGATCAGTTCGGCAAATGCGCCATGCAATTGTTCGATGATCGCCTCCCTCGGTTGATCCAGATGCTGCCGGCTCCAGGCGCTCGTTGCATGCAATACCCAGCTGTCGAGCGGGTCGTCGCGTCCGGGTTTGCTGCGATGGCGCGCTACCCAGTCAAGCGCGTCATCCTGAACGAAACAGGCCTCCAGTTGGGTTTCCAGGGGCTTGGCAAATGCCAGTGCCACCGACCAGGTAGGCTCCATGGCGACACTTGCGGCCACCGCAGCCAGTTTTGGCGCCGTGGCCAGGAGGGTGCTGGCCTGAGGCGCGGGGATCGCAACGATGACCTGGCTGAAAGGGCCATGATTGTTTCCGTCGGCATCAACCAGCGTCCAGAATTGCTCGCCGTGAAACACTTCAGTTATGCGGCAGCCGAGTCGGGTTGGCATCTCGCCGAGCATGCCCCGCGCTATATCGCCCATCCGAGGGGCGCCAACCCAGCGCAGCTGCTCGTCGGCTGAAGGAGAGAGTTGACCGCCGCGCGCCTGGTACAGATTCGGTGACCATTCGGCGGCCCAACCCTGTGCCTGCCACTGGAGAACCGCTTCGGTAAAACGGCGATCGCGAGCGGTGAAATATTGCGCACCAAGATCCAGGGTTCCAGCTTCGCTTCGCTTGGTTGCCATGCGCCCGCCAATGGTCCGACTCTTGTCGAACAGTTGAACGCCGAGTCCGGCGCTCTGTAATGCGTGGGCCGCCGACAGGCCGGCCATGCCGGTACCGACGATTGCGATAGGAGCTCTGCTCATGCTTACCTCTTTGCTAGCGCCGTCAGTTCTCCGCTGCACGACCACTGCGCTGGTTTCGTTCGGTCATGATGCCGTCTGCTCGCGAACGGCATGTGCTGATGCGTTTCCTATCCTTAAACAGACTGGTGGTTTTGCCTAGGGGTTCGGGCTGGTCTGGCCACAATCAACAGGTTCTGCCTGGCTCAGCTGACGGACGGTGGCTAAGGGGGCCGGTGCTTTTCGCTACTTTCGCATGGCCGCTCTGGCTCAGCGGCGAGGAGGGCCACGGCGCCTCGTCTTGGGGAGTTTCATTCAACGGTTGTATCTTCGAGGCAAGCCGGTACAATGGCGCCGCTCGCCGCCAGGCGGGTTTCGTTATGGTGGCCCTGCCGGTCCCCCCGCAACGATCAGCCGTGAACCCGGTCAGATCCGGAAGGAAGCAGCCGCAGCGGTGACATTGTGTGCCGGGGTGTGGCTGGTAGGGCTGCCTCCATAACGAAGCGTGACTCCTTCCCGTGTCCCGCCTTCATCCCTGACGTTTTCTGGTGTCGCCCATTTTTGCGACTGGTCGCCTCGTGCTGAAATGCAAATGGTGAGGCATACGCTCGTGCCTTGCTCAGGTTGCAGGGATCATCTGCCGTCTCGCCCGGCTTTTGCCAGGCCGGTCCGCTGCGGCTCAGGCATGACAGGACCGCCTACCATCTACCCAGCTGTGAGGTGACACGCTTTGTCGATCAGGGCCCGTTGGGACATATTCTGCGTCGTCGTCGACAACTACGGTGACATTGGCGTGACCTGGCGTCTGGCGCGCCAGCTGGTGGCCGAACATGATCAACAGGTTCGTCTGTGGGTTGATGATCTGGATACCTTTGCCCAACTCTGTCCCGGCAGCAGCGCCACGGCCGGACGGCAGCTGCATGACGGCGTCGAGGTATGCCATTGGTTACCCGAGTGGCCAGGGGCCGAACCTGCCGATGTGGTCATAGAGGCCTTTGCCTGCCAGCTGCCGTCCGACTATGTCGCTGCGATGACTCGGAGCGGTCGGCGTATCCTCTGGCTCAATCTCGAGTACCTCAGCGCCGAGGACTGGGTTGTGGGTTGCCATGCATTGCCATCCATGCAGGCCGATGGATTGCAGAAATTCTTCTTTTTTCCCGGCTTCGAGAAGGGCACAGGCGGCTTGATTCGCGAAGGGGACCTGCTGGCGCGGCGCGAAGCCTTTCAGGGCGATCCGTTGCTTCAAGAGGCCTTCCTGCAGAGTTTCGATGTGACGGTGGAACCCGGTGCGCGGCTGGTGTCGCTGTTCGCTTACGAAAACAGCGCGGTGGCCGAGTGGCTCGATGAGTTGGCGGTCGATACGCATCCTACCCAGCTGCTGGTCCCCGAAGGCCGCGTGCTTGGTGATATCGCTCGCTGGCTGGGGCTCGAGGGGCTGCAGCCCGGCGAACGTCATGTTCGTGGTTCGCTCTGCATCGCGGTGTTGCCGTTCATGACCCAGAACCAGTACGACATGTTGCTCTGGTGCTGTGATTTCAATGCGGTACGCGGCGAAGAGTCCTTCATTCGTGCGCAGTGGGCGGGGCGGCCTCTGGTCTGGCACATCTACCCGCAAGAGGAGGATGCGCACTGGGACAAGCTGAACGCCTTTCTGGATTTGTACCTGCGTGACCTTCCACCGGCTCCGACGGCTGCGTTGCGACAATTCTGGCGTGCCTGGAACTGCGGTGTTGGCAGCGGTGCCGCTTGGCGTGCACTGCTAGAGCACGAGGCGGAGCTAATGGCCCATGCGGATCGCTGGACACACAAGCAGGTCGCCAACGGCGATCTGGCCGGAAAGCTGGTGTTTTTTTACACAGATTGGCTATGATACGCGGCCTGTTTTTTGTCTCTAATTCCATTCGGATGTTCGTATGAAAACCGCACAAGAGTTCCGTGCCGGCCAAGTGGCCGTTATCAACGGCGCGCCCTGGATTATCCAGAAAGCCGAGTTCAACAAGTCCGGTCGTAACAGTGCCGTGGTCAAGATGAAGCTGAAGAACCTGCTCAACGGTTCGGCGACTGAAACCGTATATAAAGCTGATGACAAGCTTGAGCCGGTAATTCTCGATCGCAAGGAAGTGACCTATTCCTACTTCGCTGACCCGCTGTACGTCTTCATGGACGAAGAGTTCAATCAGTACGAAATCGAGAAAGACGATCTCGAAGGCGTGATGACCTTCATCGAAGACGGCATGACCGATGTCTGCGAGGCCACGTTCTACAACGACAAGGTGATCTCCGTCGAGCTGCCGAACACCATCGTCCGCGAGATCGTGTACACCGAGCCGTCTGTCCGGGGCGATACGTCCGGCAAGGTCATGAAGACCGCGCGTCTGAAGAACGGCGCCGAGCTTCAGGTTTCTGCGTTCTGCGAGATCGGCGACTCGATCGAGATCGACACCCGCACCGGCGAATACAAGTCCCGCGTCAAGGGCTGATCAATTCGCTCGGCGGAAGGGAAGCCCGGCATGTCTGACATGCCGGGCTTTTTCATTTCGACGCCCGAAACTCAGCTGCCCCAGATCCACCCGACCAGCAAATAGCAAAGCAGCGAAACCAGTACCACGCCGAACAGGTTGAGGGCGAAGCCTGCCTTGATCATCTCCTGTATTGGCAGCTTACCGGTGCCGAATACGATGGCGTTGGGCGGCGTGGCTACAGGCATCATGAATGCGCAGCTCGCCGCCACCGCGGCGGGAATCGCCAGCATCTCGGGCGACAGGCCCTGCGCAACAGCCAGCGCGCCCAGCAGCGGAAGGAATGCTGCAGCTGTCGCGGTGTTGGATGTAATCTCGGTGAGAAAAATGATAACTGCCACGACCAGCGCGATCATCGCAAGCAGGGGCAGTGCATCGAAGACGCCGAGACGTCCGGCAATCCACTCGGCAAGCCCTGAGGCGCCGATCACTCCTGCAAGGGAAAGGCCGCCCCCGAACAGCAGCAGAACCCCCCAGGGCACCTTGTTGGCTTGGTCCCAGTCCATCAGGAAAACGCGGTCGCGCAGGTTAACCGGAATCAGGAAAAGCGCGATAGCGGCTGCCACAGCGATGCTGGTGTCGTTCACACCGTCCAGGATGTCGGCCAGAAGCGGCTGGAAGACCCAGGCCAGCGCAGCCAGGACGAATACCACGGCAACCATTTTCTCGGCTCGGGACATTGGCCCGAGTTCTGTCATTTCCTTTTTCAGCAGGCCCCTGCTGTCACCTCCGGCGAGCTTGAAGCCGCGGCGGGTGAGCGACCACCAGATAAAGATCAGCATGCCGGTGCTCAGCGGCAACCCCAGCAGCATCCATTGGCCGAAGCCGATCTGCACGTCGTAAGTCTCCCGCAGGAAGGCGGCCAGTAGGGCGTTAGGTGGTGTGCCGATGAGCGTGGCGATCCCGCCAACGCTGGCCGCATAGGCGATGCCGAGGAGCAGGGCGACGGCAAAGCGGCCGCCTTCCTTTTCGTCGCTGCCGGCCACCAGCAGGCCAATCACCGAGAGGCCGATGGGCAGCATCATGATGCTGGTCGCGGTGTTGCTTACCCACATGCTGATGAACGCGGTTGCGATCATGAAACCGGCAATCTGGCGACTGGGCTGGTTGCCCATTGCCAGCAGCGTCATCAGGGCGATGCGCCTGTGGAGGTTCCAGCGCTGCATGGCCAGTCCGAGCAAGAAGCCGCCAAGGAACAGGAAAATCGTCGGGTTCGCATAGGGAGCAGTGGCCTTGGCCAAGGTATCGATTCCCAGCACGGGGATCAGCAGGATCGGCAACAGCGAGGTTACGGGGATGGGAATGGCCTCGGTGGACCACCAGACAGCCATCAGCGCGGCGAGGCCTACGGTAAGCCAGGCTTTGTCGGATAAGCCAGCTGGTGGATCCGTCAGCAGGCATAGAAGCAGAAGCAGCGGCCCGACAATCAGACCGATCCATGCGGCGAGCACCGCACCTTTGGTTTGAGATGATTCCGTCATGGTTGTCCTCTGATTAGCGCAGCCCTCGACCCTGTTGGTAGTGGCCACTCTCATTAGGCGGACAGGAGCGGTGTGGGTTCGTTTCTTCCAGCGCCGTTGATGGCACCTGTGGCCGATAAGGGCAGGCCCGGTGCCAACGAAGGGCGGCTGTCAGTCAGGGCGTACCTGCTTCAGCGTCTCGGCAATAAGGAACGCGAGTTCAAGCGACTGGTCGGCGTTGAGACGTGGATCGCAATGGGTATGGTAGCGGTCGGAGAGGCCATCTTCGGTAATCGGCCGCGCGCCCCCAATGCATTCGGTAACGTTCTGGCCGGTCATTTCGATATGGATGCCGCCCGGATAGCTACCTTCGGCCCGGTGCACCTCGAAGAACTGCCGAACCTCGGCCAGCACTCGGGCGAAATCCCGCGTCTTGTAGCCGCTGGAGGCCTTCATGGTATTGCCGTGCATGGGATCGGAGCTCCACAGCACCTGACGACCCTCGGCCTGCACGGTCTGGATCAACCGGGGCAGCCCGGCCTCGACCTTGTCTGCGCCCATCCGCACGATGAGGTTCAGACGGCCCGGGTCATTGTCAGGGTTGAGTGTATCGATCAGGCGGATCAGCTCTTCGCTGTCCATGCTCGGCCCGACCTTGACACCGATGGGGTTGCCCACGCCGCGCAGAAATTCCACATGGGCGCCGTCCAGCTGACGCGTGCGGTCGCCGATCCAGAGCATGTGCGCCGAACAGTCGTACCAGCCGCCGCTGAGGCTGTCCTGACGGACGAACGCCTGTTCGTAGTTGAGCAACAGCGCCTCGTGGGCGGTGAAGAAACTGGTCTCGCGCAGCTGTGGGGCATTGTCCATGCCACAGGCGCGCATGAATCTCAGCGCCTGGTCGATACGTGCACCCAGCTGATGATACTTTTCTGCCATCTGCGAATTGGCGATGAAATCCAGGTTCCATTGGTGGACCTGATGCAGGTCGGCAAAGCCGCCCTGGGCGAAGGCGCGCAGCAGGTTCAGACTTGCAGTTGACTGGTGATAGGCCTGCAACAGCCGCTCCGGGTCCGGGACGCGGCTCTTCTCGTCGAAGCTAATGCCGTTGACGATATCGCCGCGGTAGGCGGGGAGGGTGACGCCATCAATGGTCTCGTCATCAGACGAGCGCGGCTTGGCGAACTGCCCGGCCATGCGACCGACCTTTATCACCGGGCACCCGGCGGCAAATGTCATCACCACGGCCATCTGCAGCAGCACCTTGAAGGTGTCACGGATCTTGGGTGCGGAAAATTCGGCGAAGCTTTCGGCGCAGTCCCCGCCCTGAAGCAGAAACGCACGGCCCTGGGTAACTTCAGCGAACTGCCGGCGCAACTCGCGGGCTTCGCCGGCAAATACCAAGGGAGGCAGGCTCGCCAGGTTTGCTTCGACGCGCTCCAGATGCTCGGCATCCGGATAGACCGGCTGTTGCTGGATGGGTTTGTTTCTCCAGCTCGTGGGGCTCCAGGCCTGGTTCATCCGTCTTTATCCCGTTGCTTGAAAGTGGCGCCGATTTTACCTGATGCGCCGGGGCGCCGCTGATAGTTCCAAGCGATCGGGCTGTTAACATGCGGCATGGTTTGAGGTGATTACCGATGGACAAGCAGGAAGTGTTGCTGGCTGAAGTGACCGACGCCTTCGGTCTGATACGTGTGCTGGAGGTCGGTGATTACCGCTTTCTCGAGTTTGGGACGGCCGTCGAACAGAGCTGCGTCTTCACCCATGATCCAAGTTGGTTGGAGTACGACTACACCCGCGCCATGCTCATGGGTGGGCTCCTTCACCAGGCGCCGGAGACTGCGCTGTTCCTGGGGCTCGGGGCAGGCACGCTGACGCAGGCATGTCTCGAATTCCTGCCGGTCGAAGATGTCGAGGCTATCGAACTGCGCCCGGACGTGCCGGAGCTCGCCATGCGCTACCTTGGCCTGCAGGACGACCCGCGGTTGTTCATCCGCATTGGTGATGCGGTTGAGTTGCTGGATTCGGCCGAGACGGCCGACCTCGTGTTCGTCGACCTGTATACCGATATCGGGCCGGCCGCGGCACACCTGGCCTGGGGATTTTTGGAGAGATGCCAGCAGAAGCTCAATCCAGGCGGCTGGCTGATCATTAATCAGTGGGGTACCGACGAAGACAAGCCCCTGGGTGCCGCGTTGCTGCGCGGCCTGTTTCATCGTCACTATTGGGAATGTCCGGTGAAGGAGGGTAACGTGGTGCTGTTTGTCCCGGCCGATCTGGAACAGACACTTGATGAGAGCGGTCTGCGGGCCCGTGCCGCAAGGCTGGCGCCGCGTCTCGGTTACTCGCTCGATTCGCTTATCAGCGCGATACGGCCGGCGAGCTAAAGCCTGCCGGTGTACGACGAGCGGTCATGCACTGTGCGGGGCGGAAGCACGATGCCACGCGACCGATACTCGGTTCGATGTGTCCTCGAGGGATTGGTTTTGCACCTGGCCGGCGCTCGATCAAAACCCCGTAAATCCGGCCCATTACGGCAAAGCCAGCTGAGAGGCGTTGCAATCCAGTCAGCGTGCCCTTATCTACTCATCACCTTTCGCGTTGTGTGCACTTCTATATGACTACTGCTCTGTCTATTCGGCAGTTGACCAAAATTTACGGAAACGGCTTCCAGGCCCTCAAGGGCATCGACCTCGACGTGGCCGAAGGCGACTTCTTTGCGTTGCTCGGGCCCAACGGGGCCGGCAAGTCGACCACCATCGGCATTCTTTCGACACTGGTGAATAAGTCTGGCGGCACGGTCAAAGTGTTCGGCCATGACCTGGATCGCGACCCCAGCGGCCTCAAACGCTGCCTCGGCGTGGTGCCGCAGGAATTCAACTTCAACCAGTTCGAGAAGGCGTTCGACATCCTGGTCACCCAGGCCGGCTACTACGGCATCCCGGCGAAAGTCGCCAAGGAGCGCGCCGAGCAGTACCTCAACCAGCTGGGCCTCTGGGATAAGCGCGATGTCTCCTCGCGGATGCTGTCGGGTGGCATGAAGCGACGCCTGATGATTGCGCGTGCGCTGATCCACCGGCCGCGATTGCTGATCCTCGACGAACCTACCGCTGGGGTCGATATCGAACTGCGCCGCTCGATGTGGTCCTTCCTGACCGAGCTCAACCGGGAAGGCATCACCATCATCCTGACCACGCATTACCTGGAAGAGGCCGAACAGCTATGCCGCAATATCGGCATCATCGACCACGGCCAGATCGTCAAGAACACCAGCATGCGTGAGCTGCTCAAGCAATTGCACGTCGAGACCTTCCTGCTCGACCTCAAGGAGTCGCAGTTGGTACCCCCGGAGCTGGGGCCGTATCCGGCGCGCCTGGTCGATCACCATACGCTGGAGGTGCAGGTCGAGAAGAGCCAGGGCGTGACCGAGCTGTTCCGCATGCTCTCGGCGCAGGGCATCGAGGTGCTGAGCCTGCGCAACAAGACCAACCGGCTGGAGGAGCTGTTCGTGTCGATGGTGGAAAACAACCTGCCCAAGGTGGCCCAATGAACGCTGAACTCCGCCCGAACCTCGTGGCGTTGCAGACCATCGTGCATCGCGAAATCCGGCGTTATACGCGCATCTGGCCACAGACCCTGCTGCCCCCGGCAATCACGATGGTGTTGTACTTCGTGATCTTCGGCAATCTCATCGGTGAGCGCATCGGTGAGATGGACGGCTTTACCTACATGCAGTACATCGTGCCCGGGCTGATCATGATGTCGGTGATCACCAACTCCTACAGCAACGTCGTCTCGAGTTTTTTCAGCAGTAAATTTCAGCGTTCGATCGAAGAGCTGCTGGTTTCGCCGGTATCGCCCCACGTGATCCTCATCGGCTTCGCCCTGGGCGGTATCACTCGCGGATTGGCCGTGGCACTGATCGTGACACTGTTGTCGATGTTCTTTACCGATCTGCAGGTGCATCACCTTGGGGTAACGCTGCTGGTGATCACGCTGACGTCGACCATCTTCGCGCTGGGTGGCTTCATCAACGCCGTATTTGCGCGAAATTTCGATGACATCTCCATCATCCCGACGTTTGTCCTGACACCGCTGACCTACCTTGGTGGGGTGTTCTATTCGATTCATCTGCTCTCGCCGTTCTGGCAGACGCTGTCGTTGGCAAACCCTATCCTGCACATGGTCAATGCGTTCCGCTACGGCATCCTCGGGGTCTCGGATATCCGCATCGGGATAGCCATCACTTTCATGGCGGTCGCCGCGATCGTGATGTACCTCTGGTGTATACGGCTGTTGAATAGCGGCCGTGGCATGCGCCAGTGACGGCGAGGTCCAGTTTGGTTCCGCTGGGTTGAAGGTGAGCTGGCTGGCAGGACAGCCTGGGCCTGGCACGACTTTGCCGTGAAAAACTGGCTGCAAGTGGATACACTTGCGGTCGTTTTTCGTACAGGTCCCCGAGATGCAGCATCCTGCCGAACATTCTCCGCTGGGCAAGACCAGCGCTTACATTGCCACCTACAGTCCGGAGCAGCTGTTTCCCATCTCTCGCGAGCCTAAGTGGGCTGAGCTGGGACTGACTGCCGAAACGCTGCCTTACCGCGGCGTGGACATATGGAATTGCTATGAGCTGTCCTGGCTGCTGCCGTCCGGCAAGCCGGTGGTTGCCATCGGTGAGTTCAGCATTCCAGCTGATTCGCCGAATATCATCGAATCCAAGTCATTCAAGCTCTATCTAAACTCGCTCAATCAATCGGTATTTGCCAGTCGTGACGCCTTGGTCGAGGTCATGACCAAGGATCTGTCTGCCGCAGCTGGCAAGCCGGTTGGTGTCTGTTTGAAATCGCTGGACGAAGCGGCAGCCGAGGGTATCGCGCAGCTGTCAGGGCGCTGTATCGACGATCTGGATATCAGCATCGATAACTATGACTCGCCACGTGCGGAGCTGCTGCGCTGCGATGCTGGACGGATGGTTGAGGAGCGCCTCTACAGCCACCTGCTCAAATCCAATTGCCCAGTGACCGGCCAGCCGGATTGGGGAACCGTGGTAATCGATTATCAGGGCCCTGCGCTGGACCCCGGGAGTTTGTTGGCGTATCTGGTGAGCTTTCGTCAGCACGCGGATTTTCATGAACAATGCGTCGAGCGCATCTTTCTTGATCTGCAGCGTTTGATGGCGCCTGCGCGATTGAGCGTATATGCACGCTACGTTCGCAGGGGCGGGTTGGATATCAATCCTTACCGAAGCAGCGAGTCTCTGGTGCCGAGCAACGGTCGGCTGGTACGTCAGTAGCAGGCTGTTCGAGCGAGGACGGCGCCTCGCTCGAACGAGTTATCGCCTGTCTCAGATCCCCATGTTCGCCAACGTCTGCATGATGTTGCGCAGCGTCATCGCGGTGTTCGGGTGGCTAACCTCGAATCGCTCCACTGCGAGGTTGACGCCATCGACCAGTGAATCGTTCTGATCGACGACACCCTGGTTGGCCAGACGCAGTTCGATGTCCTGGGCGATCAGTTGCAGCTCAGCACGTTCTTCCTCGGTCAGTGGCGTGTCCTGAGCCAGCTGACTACGCAGCTCGGCAAGCTGCGACTGCAGATCATGTTCCGGCATGTTGCTTCCCTCTGATGGTTTTCTTGCGGCACTGGGGCCGATGCATGGAGGTTAAACCAGCAGCCCGCGATTGTCTGTCGTAAGACGGATGGGCCTGGGTGAAGTTCGCTGCGCTATACCGGCCGGCTTCTTTCGGCCGCGCGTCCACCCGCTGCCGGATTTTGCTGAAATGGCCTTATACTGCCGCGCTGGCTGGCAGATATCACCAATCGACATGAGGAAGGCAGCGATGCGAGTGTTCGGCAAGGACTGGATGGGCTTTTTAAGAGTCACGCTCGTAGCAGCGCTGGCCGCACTTGGGGCCTCCTCGCTACAGGCCGCCGAAGAAGATCCCTGGGAGAGCTTCAACCGGCTGGTGTTCAGATTCAACGATAAGGTGGACACCTATACCCTCAAGCCGCTGGCTCAAGGCTATCAAAAGGTTACGCCAAACTTTGTCGAAGATGGCATTGGCAATGTCTTCAGCAACCTGGGCGACGTAGTGGTGCTCACCAACGATCTGCTTCAGGGCAAGGTCCGCGACGCCGGCATCGACACCAGTCGCATCCTGTTCAACACCACCTTTGGGGTGCTCGGCTTCTTCGACGTAGCGACCCCGATGGGGTTGCAGAAGAATGATGAGGATTTCGGGCAGACCCTCGGCGCCTGGGGGTTGGGTAGCGGCCCCTATGTCGTGCTGCCTCTGCTTGGCCCCAGCACTGTCCGTGACGCGGCCGGCCGGGTGCCCGACGCGTACCTGCAACCTTATCCCTACATCGACCACATACCGACGCGTAACGTCACGCGCGCTATCGACGTCGTTGATCTGCGTGCCGAGTTGTTATCAGCAGAAAAGATGATTACCGGCGACAGGTATATCTTCGTGCGTAACGCCTATCTGCAGAATCGCGAGTTCCGTACCCAGGATGGGCAGGTGGAAGACGACTTCTAGTCGATTCCTTTCAGCGAGTTCCGCATATGAAAGACGGGAGCGCAGTGAACTGCGCTCCCGTCTTTTTCGTTTCAGTGTGGCCGATTCATTCAGCTCATGGAGAGAATGGCCAGTCCCAGGCTCTGACGCCCGTCCTCGCTCGTGCCGACGCGCACCACTTCAGTTTGGGCGTCGAGCCCTTTCAGTTCAGCGTGTTCTGAAGGAATCTGGACACGGATCCTGTCGCCCATGTTGAACTGAGTCGCTGCGAGCACTTGCATGCCCGTGCTGGAAAGGTCCTGGCAAACGCCCTGAATGACCTGCCCGCCCTGCGAAAGGGTTATGGGTGTATCGATCTGCATGCGAATGAAGTCGCGTTTCTCGCTGTAATCCCTGTCACGCTGGCTCATGCTTATAGTCCTTTGAGTCTTGGTTGCGTCGACTCTTATAACGCTCGCCCAACGAGGCTGTAAAGCGCTGGCGCCTCGACGGCGCCTGGCTTGAAACCCATGTCGTATGGGAGTACCGTCTGCGCCTTGAAAAGATCCCCTTTGCCCAGCGCTTGCGCGGGCCGATGCTTTCGCCAGGTTCCTGGCGAAACCGCCTGGTAGGAACATGCATAACCCAAGCGCGACGCTGTTGATCATTGATGACGACGATGTGGTCCGGGCCAGTCTGGCTGCCTATCTCGATGACAGCGGTTTCAAGGTCCTGCAAGCCGCCAACGGACCGCAAGGCATGGAGCTGTTCGATGCCGAACACCCTGAGTTGGTGATCTGCGACCTGCGCATGCCGCAGATGGATGGCCTGGAACTGATTCGCCTGATCAGTGAACGACAGGTCGATCTCCCGGTCATCGTGGTGTCTGGTGCCGGTGTCATGAGTGACGCAGTGGAAGCTCTGCGACTCGGCGCCGCCGACTACCTGATCAAGCCTCTCGAAGACCTGGCCATGTTGGAGCACTCGGTTCGCCGGGCATTGGATCGTTCACGCTTGCGCCTGGAAAACCGGCGGTACCGCGAACAACTGGAAACGGCCAATCGCGACCTGCAGGCCAGCCTGCATCTGCTGCAGGAAGACCAGGACGCCGGTCGCCAGGTGCAGATGAACATGCTGCCGGTAACACCCTGCAACATTGACGACTTTCAGTTCGCGCATCAGATCATTCCTTCGCTCTATCTGTCCGGTGACTTCGTCGATTACTTCAGAGTGGATGAGCATCGTATAGGTTTCTATCTGGCCGATGTCTCGGGCCATGGCGCGTCGTCAGCATTCGTCACCGTCCTGCTCAAGTTCATGACCACGCGGTTGCTTTATGAATCGCGGCGCGGCAGGGCGTTACGGGAGTTCAAGCCCTCAGAGGTGCTTGATCACATCAATCGTGGATTGATCAACTGCAAGCTGGGTAAGCACGTCACCATGCTTGGAGGGGTCATCGATCAGGAGCGCAACCTTCTGCATTACAGCATTGGTGGTCACCTGCCGATGCCTGTTTTGTACACCGGCGAGCATGCACGGTATCTGGATGGTAAAGGCTTGCCGGTTGGCCTGTTTGTCGAAGCGACCTACGATAACTATGAGATCGAATTGCCTGAGTCCTTCAGCCTGACCTTGCTTTCTGATGGCATTCTGGACCTTTTGCCCGGCGACACGCTCAAAGACAAGGAAGCCGGATTGCCTGGGTTGATTTCCAATGCCGGCGGTACGCTCGATGGGCTTCGGCAAGTCTTTGGCTTGGCCGATCTGGAGGATATGCCCGATGATATTGCGTTGCTGGTCTTGAGCAGGAACCTGGCATGAGCACGGGTAAGATCCAGTTCGCCGAGCAGGACGGCACGTTCGTTCTGAAATTCGTTGGCGAAATTCGTTTGACGCTGTGCTCGGCACTGGACGCGACCATCGAGAAGATCTTCTCGTCACTGAATTTCTCTTCGATCGTTATCGACCTCACCGAGAGCCGCAGTATCGACAGCACAACGCTGGGCCTGCTGGCGAAACTCTCAATCCTGTCCAGGCAGAAAGTTGGAATGTTGCCGACGTTGGTCACCACGCACGCCGACATCACCCGCTTGTTACAGTCGATGGGGTTCGATCAGGTGTTCAATATTGTCGACCAGCCGCTGCCATCGCCTGAGCAGCTGTCGGACCTGCCCAGTCAGGATCAGTCTGAAGAAGTAGTCAAAAATAAAGTGCTTGAGGCTCATCGCATCCTGATGAGCCTCAACGACTCCAATCGCGAGGCCTTTCGCGACCTCGTGACAGCGCTGGAGCGCTCCTGATCAGAGTTTGGTGGGCAGCAGCGCTTCCAGTTTTTCCTGATCCCGCGCGAATTGACGGATGCCTTCGGCCAGTTTCTCGGTCGCCATAGGATCTTCGTTCAAACCCCAACGGAAGCTGCGCTCGTCCATCGAGATGCGTGGTTCGGAAGGGCGACCAGGCTCCAGTTTTCGTTCCAGCGGTCCTTCTTCCTGGGCAAGCTGGCTTAGCAGTTCAGGGCTGATGGTCAGCCGATCACAGCCTGCCAGCGCTTCGATTTGACCTGCATTACGGAAACTCGCACCCATTACCACCGTGTTGTAGCCGTGCGTCTTGTAGTAGTCGTAAATGCGGCTCACCGACTGGACGCCGGGATCTTCGGCTCCGACGTAATCGCGACCTTCCTGCTTTTTATACCAATCATAAATGCGCCCTACGAACGGTGAGATCAGGAACACGCCCGCTTCGGCGCAGGCAACTGCCTGGCTGAAGCTGAACAGCAATGTCAGGTTGGTCTGTATGCCGGATTTCTCCAGCTGTTCGGCGGCCCGGATGCCTTCCCAGGTCGAGGCTAGCTTGATCAGAACACGATCCCTGGATACGCCGGCCTGTTCATAGAGGCCGACCAGCCGTTCGCCCCGCTGGACCATGGTCTGGGTATCGAACGACAGACGCGCATCGACCTCGGTAGAGACTCGGCCGGGAATCAGTTTCAGCACTTCCTGGCCGACAGCAACGGCGAACATGTCGCAACCCAGGCCAATGTCACCGCCGCAACCTGCCATGGCTGCCTGCAGATGCTCGGCGTAGCGGGGCAGGGATGCAGCTTTGAGCAGCAAGGAAGGATTGGTAGTGGCGTCCACCGGCTTCAGGCGGGCGATGGCATCGAGGTCCCCGGTGTCGGCGACGACGGTGGTGAACTGCTTGAGTTGTTCCAGCTTGGATGTCATGAGAGCGCTCTATCCTCTGAGTTGGCATGACGCGGCCCGAAGACTGCCGGACCGATTGATACATATGGAGCAGGCGAACAGCACTTGGATTGGAAAAGGTCTGCGGTGTTCCAGAGCCATTGCCAATCAACGGCCCTCAAGCAGGCTAGTCGCCTGGTCGAGAAGCGCCAGGGGCTGCTGTGTCTTGTGAATATCCACCGACAGAAGCTGACGAAAACGTCTCGCGCCGGGGAAGCCCTGGCCCAGCCCCAGCACATGACGGGTAATGTGATGCATAGCGCCGCCGGCATTGAGGTGGCCTTCGATGTAGGGTCGCATGCGTCTGAGCGCCTCGGCGCGGCTGATAACAGGCGTCTCGCTGCCAAACAGCCTGCGATCCACTTGCGCAAGCAGATAGGGGTTGTGGTATGCCTCGCGCCCAAGCATGACGCCGTCGAAATGCTGCAAATGCGTTTCGCATTCCTCGAGCGTCTTGATGCCACCGTTAAGGACGATTTCCAGATCCGGAAAATCCTTTTTCAGCTGAGCCGCCACGTCGTAGCGAAGCGGCGGTACCTCTCGGTTTTCTTTTGGAGAAAGGCCTTCGAGAATTGCGATCCGAGCATGCAATGTAAAGCTCCGGCACCCTGCATCCTTTACCTGGCCCACGAAATCGCAGAGCTGTGCATAGCTGTCGCGCCCGTTGATTCCGATTCGGTGCTTGACCGTAACCTCTATGCCAACAGCGTCCCGCATGGCTTTCACGCAGTCGGCAACCAGAGCCGGATGTGCCATCAGGCAGGCACCTATCATGTTGTTCTGTACCCGGTCGCTTGGGCAGCCAACGTTGAGGTTCACTTCGTCATAGCCCGCGGCCTGTGCCATCTTGGCGCACTCTGCCAATTCCCCGGGCACGCTACCGCCCAGCTGTAGGGCCAGCGGATGTTCCGTCTCGTCATGACGAAGAAAGCGCTCAGCATCCCCGTTTATCAATGCGCCTGTCGTCACCATTTCGGTGTGAAGCAATGCGTGCCGGGAGAACAGGCGCAGGAAGTACCTGCAGTGCCTATCTGTCCAATCCATCATCGGCGCAACGGAAAAGCGGCGAGATAGTTGAGCGGGGGTGGTTCCTGGCTTAGAGATTTCTAGCATGATGCTTCCAACGGCGTGTGTGCTGACGTACTTGTAAGGCCTGTCGGCTTTGCACGGTCGGATGAGGCAGGGCGACCAGCGACTCCCGACAGGCACAGCTCAGAGAAATGGGGGCAAGTCTACACCTTGCACCGAGCGGTCACGGGTATTCGATGGAGCCTCTTGCAGTGACAGGACGTCCAGCGCGGCGTGATGATTCGAAGCTGGGTCACGCGCTCCCGGTTCATCCAGCTGCCATGCAGTGGTTGAAACCAGGCGCAGCGTACGCGTGGCATCCAGCGGCCGGCACAACGATCAGGCAGAAGCCATAGCGTTGGCCCGCGCCTGGTGCAGTTTCTTGTAGCTTTCGATCAGACGAAGGTGCCTATCGAGCCCCTCCAGTTTGATGCTTGTAGGCGTGAGTCCATAGAAGCGTACGCTGCCGTCCAGGGACCCCAGCGCGGCGTCCATCCGCGGGTTGCCGAACAGCCGGCGGAAGTTGACCTCGTAGTCGGCCAGGTCCAACTCGTCGTCCAGTTGTACCTCCAGTACCGCATTCAGGGCCTGATAGAACAGACCTCGCTCGACTGTGTTGTCGTTGTACTGCAGGAAGGTTTCCACGAGTTCTTTCGCCTCGTCGAACCGTTGCAAGGCCAGATGAACCAGCAGCTTCAGTTCCAGGATCGTGAGTTGACCCCAGGCCGTGTTGTCGTCGAACTCGATGCCGATCAGCGTGGTGATGTCGGTGTAGTCATCCAGTTCGCTGTCTTCCAGGCGCTCGACCAGTGCCTGCAGACTGGCATCGTCGAGGCGATGCAGGTTGAGGATGTCGGCGCGAAAATGCAATGCCTTGTTGGTGTTGTCCCAGATCAGATCCTCCACTGGGTACACTTCCGAATAGCCAGGGACCAGGATGCGGCACGCGGTTGCGCCTAGCTGGTCGTACGTGGCCATGTACACTTCCTTGCCCATGTTTTCGAGAATGCCGAACAGGGTCGCGGCTTCTTCGGCATTGGAATCTTCATCCTGAGCGGAGAAATCCCATTCGACAAAGTCGAAGTCCGCCTTGGCACTGAAGAAGCGCCACGACACCACACCGCTGGAATCGATGAAGTGCTCGACGAAGTTGTTCGGTTCGGTGAGCGCCTGGCTTTCGAAAGTCGGCTGGGGCAAGTCGTTCAAACCTTCAAAACTGCGGCCCTGCAGCAGTTCGGTAAGGCTGCGCTCCAGAGCCACTTCGAAGCTGGGGTGGGCGCCAAACGAGGCGAATACGCCGCCGGTTCTTGGGTTCATCAAGGTGACGCACATCACCGGAAACTCGCCACCCAGCGACGCATCTTTCACCAATACTGGAAAGCCCTGATCTTCCAGCGCCTGAATACCGGCCAGGATGCTCGGATACTTGGCCAGCACTTGCTGGGGCACATCTGGAAGGGCCATTTCGCCTTCCAGAATCTCGCGCTTGACTGCACGCTCGAAGATTTCCGACAGACATTGCACCTGCGCTTCTGGCAACGTATTGCCGGCGCTCATGCCGTTGCTCAGGTAAAGGTTTTCGATCAGGTTGGACGGAAAGTACACGACTTCACCGTCAGACTGGCGCACGTAGGGCAGTGAACAGATGCCGCGCTCCACGTTGCCGGAATTGGTGTCGTACAGGTGCGAGCCACGCAACTCACCGTCGGGGTTATAAATGTCCAGGCAATACTCGTCGAGTATTCCGATCGGCAGTGCATCGTCGCGGCCGGGCTTGAACCAGCGTTCGTTCGGGTAGTGGACGAATGCCGCATTGGCGATGTCTTCGCCCCAGAACTGATCGTTGTAGAAGAAATTGCAATTGAGTCGCTCGATGAACTCGCCCAAGGCCGACGCCAGCGCGCTTTCTTTGGTGGCGCCTTTGCCGTTGGTAAAGCACATCGGCGACTGTGCATCGCGGATATGCAGGGACCAGACATTGGGGACGATGTTGCGCCATGAGGCGATTTCTATCTTCATGCCCAGGTTCGCCAGAATCTGCGACATGTTGGCGATGGTCTGCTCCAGCGGCAGGTCCTTGCCTGCAATATAGGTGCTCGCGTCCGAGCCGGTGCCGGGTAGCAGCAGTGCCTGGGCATCGGCATCGAGATCGTCCACTTGCTCGATCACAAACTCCGGTCCGGTCTGCACTACCTTCTTTACCGTACAACGGTCGATGGAACGCAGGATGCCTTGGCGATCCTTGTCGGAGATCTCCGCCGGCAGCTCGACCTGAATCTTGAAGATCTGGTTATAGCGGTTGTCGGGATCGACGATGTTGTTCTGCGATAGCCGGATGTTCTCGGTGGGAATGTCGCGCGTCTGGCAGTACAGCTTGACGAAGTAGGCGGCACACAACGCCGATGACGCCAGGAAGTAATCGAACGGGCCTGGTGCCGAACCGTCGCCCTTGTAGCGGATCGGCTGATCGGCTACCACCGTGAAATCATCAAACTTGGCTTCAAGCCTGAGGTTGTCGAGAAAGTTAACTTTGATTTCCATGCGGGGCACCAGAACAACAGGATTTGGCCGTCATTATCCGGCTTCTCAGCTAGAAGTCTTTCTTTTCGGCATTGTCAGCGCAGGCGCTTGCCGGTTCCGCCTGGGCGGCCACGCTAACGTAGATCCAGTGATGGCATCTTCAAAGTACCGCCCCGGGCCGCAGCAGGCGCGGGTTCATGAGGTGTTCACCCACCAGCAGAGCAGACCCGGAAGGACCAGCGGTAATCGTCCCGGCGTAGCCCTCGCGCAGCAGGAGGGTCTGGTTCAGTCGCAACGATCTGAGTGTTAGCAGCAAGCCAACTGCAGTCTCGAGCCAGTCGGCGGTGCGCAGCGAGCGTTTCGCTACGCAGGGTGTGGATGTCGTCGTTGCATTCGGGGGGCAGTACATGCGCGGCGGCTGTTTTCCTTCTGGGGGCATTGGCTCACGTGCGGGCTGCCATGATTCGCACCCACGTCGCTGGGGTAGGGCGCTCTGGGGGCAAATGATTCAACTCCGGTCCCGCTATCCAGCGTTGCGTAACGCTGCGGTTTCCCAGGGATTGTCCCAGGTTGCATACAGAGCGGTCTGCTCGACGTCTGCCCTCGGATGGTCAGCGATATATCGCTATATTGTCGCCACGGATTTTCATGCACAGCAGTCTTGCGAGGGCCAGATGCCAGCACCTATCGAAGTTACCGAAGCGTCCATTGCCGAATTGCGCGAGGCGCTCGAGTCCCGCCGGGTTACTGCGGTTGAGCTTGTTCAAGCCTATCTCGCACGGATCGAAGCTTATGACGGACCCGATACCCCCACCGCACTCAACGCCGTGGTGGTAAGAAATCCGGATGCACTGAAGGAAGCAAGGGCTTCCGATGACCGCCGTGCTCGGGGAGAAACCCTGGGGCCGCTCGATGGCATTCCTTATACCGCCAAGGACAGCTATCTGGTCAAGGGCCTCACCGCGGCGTCCGGCAGCCCTGCCTTCGCCAACCTGATGGCCTGCCGCGATGCCTTCACGATCGAGCGGCTTCGCGGTGCCGGAGCGATCTGTCTGGGCAAGACCAACATGCCGCCGATGGCCAACGGCGGCATGCAGCGCGGCGTGTACGGTCGCGCCGAAAGTCCTTACAACGGCGCCTATCTGCCAGCTCCCTTTGCCTCCGGCTCGTCCAATGGAGCGGGTACGGCAACCGCGGCCAGCTTTGCAGCGTTCGGCCTGGCCGAAGAAACCTGGTCGAGTGGGCGAGGGCCTGCATCGAACAGCGGCCTGTGTGCCTATACCCCTTCGCGAGGAGTGATCTCGGTTCGTGGAAACTGGCCGCTGACGCCGACCATGGATGTGGTCGTGCCCTTTGCCAGAACCATGACGGACCTGCTCGAGGTGCTGGATGTAATTGTCGCGGAGGATCCAGACACCCGCGGCGATCTGTGGCGCATGCAGCCTTGGGTGCCTCTGCCGAGTGTCGCCTCGGTTCGCCCGCCGTCTTACCTGGACCTGGCCGCAAAGGCCGACGCGCTCGCCGGTAGACGGTTCGGCGTGCCTCGGATGTACATCAACGCCGACCCCGCAGCAGGTACGAGTGCCGAGCCTGGCATCGGCGGGCCGACGGGCCAGCGCATCCATACACGGCCATCGGTCATCTCGCTTTGGAAACAGGCTCGCCAGACGCTGGAGGCCGCGGGGGCCGAGGTGGTCGAGGTCGATTTTCCGCTCGTTTCCAACTGCGAAGGCGATCGTCCCGGCGCGCCTACCGTGTTCAATCGCGGCCTTGTATCGAAGGAGTTTCTGCACCATGAGCTGTGGGATTTGACGGCCTGGGCATTCGACGATTTTCTTCAGGCCAATGGCGACCCCGCCCTGAATCGACTGGTCGACGTGGACGGCCCTCAGATCTTTCCTCATGACCCCGGGACCCTACCCAACAGGGAGGGCGATCTCGCTGCAGGGATGGATGAATATGTGCGCATGGCCGAGCGAGGGATCACGCCGTGGGACAGGATCGAAACACTACCGGACGGGCTGCGCGGCCTTGAGCAGACACGTCGAATCGATCTCGAGCAGTGGATGGATCGCCTGGGGCTCGACGCAGTGATCTTTCCGACGGTAGCCGATGTTGCGCCGGCAGATGCTGACGTCAATCCAGCCTCGGCGGATATCGCCTGGAGCAACGGCGTCTGGGTCGCCAACGGCAACCTAGCAATCCGGCATCTCGGCGTGCCGACGGTGACTGTCCCAATGGGCATCATGGCGGACATCGGCATGCCGGTAGGGCTGACATTCGCTGGACGAGCCTATGACGATTCATCGTTGCTGCGTTTGGCGGCGGCTTACGAGTCCACTGGCAGCAAGAGAAGCGTGCCTCCACGGACGCCTCCTTTGGGGCAGGTCTGAGAGCCTCACTCGGGCCCACCGAATGATAGGCATGGTTATGGCGCCAGGCCCGGGCTTGCGCTGCCAGCAGCAAGGCCGCTCCTGATTTAATCAGGGAACGCCCTAGGCGATTGGTCCGTAGGCGCATGTATATCGTTGAAAACGGGCAGTTGAGAAGCCGAGCCCTCTCGCGATCTTATAAGCAATCCGGCGGTCTCGATCTGCAGAAGCTCTGCATCGAGGCTGGTCTCCTCAGAAATGGCGAGCTGCGTACGGCTCCAGAGGCGAGCGTATGAAAATCAATGTCGCCCATTCATAGCCCAGAACAAATCGCCATGTCTCGTGCCGCTGGAGCGCTGGCTGCCGAGGTGCTGGCCATGATCGTTCCGCATGTCAAGGCAGGCGTTACTACGGATCATCTCGACAAGCTATGTCACGACTATATCGTCGATGTGTTGAAAGCCACTCCGGCCAACATCGGTTATCACGGTTACCAGAAGACGCTGTGCACGTCGGTCAATCAAGTCGTCTGCCACGGCATCCCATCGTCTACGGTGCTGAAGGATGGCGATATCGTGAATATCGATGTGGCGGTGATCAAGGATGGTTGGTACGGCGACACCAGCCGGATGTACTTCGTTGGCGAGCCCAGCCGAAAGGCACGCCATCTGGTCGAAACTACCTATGAAGCCATGTGGGCCGGCATTCGGGCTGTGCGTCCTGGCGCTACGCTGGGTGACATCGGCCATGCGATCCAGACACTTGCCGAAGGTGCCGGACTAAGTGTGGTACGCGAATATTGCGGGCATGGTATCGGCAAGGTCTATCACGACCAGCCGAACATCCTTCACTTCGGCTCACCCGGCCAGGGCTTGAAATTGGAGACGGGTATGATCTTCACGATCGAACCGATGCTGAACGCGGGCAAGCGTGCCGTGAAAACGCTGTCTGACGGTTGGACAGTCGTCACCAAGGACCAGTCGATATCCGCGCAATGGGAGCACATGGTTGCAGTTACCGATGACGGATTCGAGGTGCTTACGGTCTGGCCTGAACACCGCGACGATTCACACGGAGCTCATCGTTCGCACACAGCTACCGCTTAGCCAGCAGTGTTGTCCAATCGAAACTGTCCGACGGTACAGGTTGCGAGCCATTCCAGCTTTCCTCGAATCGCATCGAAGCGGAGCTTCGAGGGAAATTCCGAAGAACCAGAAACGACCTCAGAGGCGGGCTAAGCCGCCAGGAGCAGCTTGTCAGGGATTGCTTTGTTCATGTCTCTACCTCGTTCTTTTTGTTCGATGCTGGTCAGTCCAAGCGCAAGGCGCTGGGAAATGGTTAAGAAGGCACCGTTTTTCTTATACGGCCAGATGCCAGACGGAATGGACCTGGACCAGGCCGCAAGCAGCCTGGTCCGGACGGGGGTCGTTCTGACGAGCGCCAAGGTGGCGAATAAGACGCTAGGGCTGCCCGTTACCACCGGTTGCGCCGTAGACCTGGCCGGTCACGTAGCTGGAGGCCGTTGAGGCGAGCAGCACGTACACCGGTGCGAGCTCTACAGGCTGGCCAGGGCGACCGATCGGTGTGGTGCTACCAAAGCTTTTGAGGTTCTCCATGGTCTGCCCGCCGCTGACCTGCAAGGGCGTCCAGAACGGGCCAGGGGCGACGGCATTGACACGAATGCCCTTGTCGATCATCTGCTTGGCCAGGCCTTTGCTGAAATTGACGATGGCGGCTTTGGTCATCGAATAATCGAGCAGGTTGGCGGGTGGGTCATAGGTTGTGACTGACGAGGTATTGATGATCGAGGCCCCGGCGGGCAAATGCGGAATGGCCGCCTTGGTGATCCAGAACATTGCGTAGAGGTTGGTCTTGAGCGTCCAGTCGAACTCGTCGGTGGTGATGTCCAGGATCGATTGTTCACTGTTCTGCCGCGCAGCGTTATTTACCAGAATATCCAGCCCGCCGAGCTGCTCGACAGCCTGTTCCACCATCTTCTTGCAGAAGGCCTCGTCCCGGATATCGCCCGGTAACGCGACAGCCTTGCGCCCGGCTTCGCGGATCAATCGAACGACATCCTGGGCATCGGGCTCTTCGTCAGGAAGATAGCCAATGGCGACATCCGCTCCCTCACGGGCAAAGGCGATCGCTGCCGCGCGACCGATGCCGGAGTCTCCTCCGGAGATCAGTGCCTTGCGACCAGCCAACTGGTTGCTGCCCTGGTAACTGGTCTCGCCGTGGTCGGGTTTGGGCTCCATCTTTCCGGCCAGCCCCGGCCATGGCTGTGACTGTTCCGGAAAAGGCGGTTGCGGATAGATTTTTTTGGGTGAACGCAGTGGGTCGGGTTGTGGCTGTTTCGAGGCGGAACCAGAATCGGCTGTCTGGCCAAGGGCCGACGCCGCCGCCCCGACGGCTACCGTGGCGGCAGCGCCCTGGATCAATCGACGGCGTGAGAGTGAATGGTCATCGGAGTGCATGGCTGTTCCTTCGAGCAGCGCTGCATCGAGCGTTCCTTTGCCGGATGGCGCAAGGGCAAGGCCCAGCCATGCCGTTGGCCAGGCTTAACGTGAGTACTCAGAGTAGATGTACGTCAACGGGGCCCGTTCCCTGTCGCAGATAATCGGTATCAGCCCTGTGGTCGGAGCGTCGCGCCTGGCCGATCGAGTTCCTGATCAAGGCCAGGTAATGACACTCACTGCACCCAAGAGGCTGAGCATGCCTGCCACTGGAAAAAGCGCTCGTTCACGCCAGGAGAGCACGAGCCCTACGGCGATCCCGGCGAACATGAGCTGTGCGAGGCCCACAACCAAACCGATCGAAGTGCCCAGCGCAAAGATGTCCAGCGCGAGAGCCGCCATCAACAGACCCGTAGCGAGAAGGCGCAGCCCTCGTTGTCGTGAACGCTGTAGTTCTGATGAAAACAGCTGGCGATGATGGCGAGGCATCGCCAGGCAGAGAGCCAGCATGCTCAGGTAACTGAGCGCAAATGTCAGAACACTCATCGGGCGAGCTCCTGACGTTGTTTTACCGATCCTGCCGACCGCGCAGACACCCGTTTCTGCTGCGGGCTGCGCAGGCCGAGCCAGGCGCACACAACCCCTATTGCCAGTAAGGTGATATCCATAGCGGCAAGCGCGCCATCGCCTTGAGCGAGGCTGGCCACCAGGTGCGCCTCTGTTGTGATCGCGTTCAGCAGAGGCAGGCCGAGCGCAAGCAAGGCCAACGAAACCAGCATCTGGCGCTTAAGCTGGACCGGGTGATTTCGGCGTAGAACGGCGAAGCCGGTCACTGCCAACCAGCCCAGGGCAAAGCTCCATGCCTCTGCGGAAGCTCTTGCATCCATTGAGTCAGGCAGCAACCTGTTCGCCCATAGCAGCATGAGCGAGGCAACCGGCATCCCATAGAACACCGCACCGTTCAGGGCACGAACGATCTGCAGCCCCTTGGTCTGCCGAGCCTCCCGCTTACGCAGCCAGACGGATGTGCCCGCGACCAGCATGGCGCAACCGGCCAAGCCGAGAAGGGCATACAGCACCCTGACGACGTGCCCGCCAAACTGCGCCATATGCAGCCCGACCAACCACATGTAGGCCCGGTAGCCGGTCGGGGCCACCTGTTGGTGGAGCATTTCGCCGGTCGTTGCATCGTAGTTCAAGGCATCCTGTGGCGATCCGATGCGTGAGGTATCCAGGCGACGAATGCTGACGACTGCCGAGGCATCCCCAGGATGCTCGACAATGATCCAGCCGGGGCTGGCACCGTCCCATCGCTGCCGCGCATCGGTAATGAGGCCGTCGAGTTTGATCAGCTCACCCGAGGGCTGGTTCATCTCGTTGCGGTGATAACCGCCCTGGACTTCTTCGAAGAATGCCAAGGGATCGCTGTCATAGGCGACCATCCCGCCGGCAGGCATGTAGGAGGCCACGAACACCGCAACGCCCGTATAAGCCATGATCAGATGAAAGGGCAGGCCGATCACGCCGAACAGGTTGTGGGCATCCAGCCAGGCACGCTGTCCGTTGGCTTTTGGTCTGAGGGTGAAGAAATCCTTGAATATCCGCCGATGCACGATGATGCCGGAAACCAGCGCGACCAGCATGAACATGCCCGCTAGCCCGACGATATACATTCCTATCGTTCCGGCGTGCAGATTGTAATGAAGCGTGAAGAAGAACTCCCCGCCTACCGTTTCCGGCATGACCTCGCCAGTCCCCGGATCAAAGGTCGCGCGACCGCGTTCGCCGGAGCCATCTTCCTCCCAGCCCAGCTTCCAGTAGGGCTCACGACTGGTAGGGCCGTGCAGCCAGTAGGCATGCAGTGGCGCCTCGACGTTGGTGTTCAGCCAGCTTCTGACATGATCGGCGGTGACCGTGTTCGTCGTCTGAGTGTGCAACGCTGGGCGCATCCAGCGCTCGATCTCTTTGTCGAAGCATGCCAGCGTGCCAGCGAAGAGGATTACGAAGAGCAACCAGCTGGGCAGCAGTCCCCCCCAGGTATGCAGGCCCGCCATGGATTGACGTAGGCTCATGGGCGACTCCTCCATTCGCCAGGTAAAAAGGCTGCAAGACAGAGAAGCGCAGCCAGACCGGCGATAACTAACCAGGCGCGCCAGGCACTGCGGGCACCAAACGCATAGATCACAGCAGCGACCCAGACCGCGAAGCACAACAGACTGGCCGTAACAACGCGGTCAGCGCGGGCAAAGGGCAGGTAAGTGGTAAGAAACGCGGTGAATCCGAAAGCCAGGGCATAGCCACCCAGCATCGCAGCGCCTAACCGGCTGCCAATCGTGCAGCGCTTCTGAAAGGTCGGCATGTTCATCGGGTGTGCCTCGTCAGTGAATTCGTTGTCTGGTCTGGTAATGCTGGCTCATGCCACTCGAGCAATGGTTTGTCAGGCATCCGTTGGAAGCGGCGCATCTACAAGCAGAGGCGCACCGTAAAGGTCTGGGCGCTGTGGACGGTAAGTGAGTCATGCCGTCGCTGGTCCTGACGTCCGCGTCGTGGAGTTCATGAGCTTGTTATTGTCGTGAAAACACATGCCATGGTGAGCGGGGCTTATGGCAGCGCGTTGGTGCTCTGGTTGCCTGGCATGTTAATGCGAATTAGTTGGGTTTGTAATCGCCGATCGGAAAAATTTCACCAACCAGGCAACGCTGGGTAGTCGGCTATCCCTGGCTGCTACCGTGTGCGCTTATTTCAAGGTGTCCCGACTGGCGGCTGCGCACTATCGCAAAAGCCGCTGCTCGAACATTTAGGTCGCTGGGGCCTGTCGCGATAACGAGGTGAATCATGCAATTTGATATGTCGGAAACGCACATCAACATTGGCCAGTTGCTGGCTGCCAATGACGCTGGAACAGACGAGCCACTACCGGGCGATCCGGACGGAGCCAGCATCAATGACGCGCCGATGTCCGATCCGGAAGGCACGGAGACAGAGGTCAGTGATGAAGACATCGATATGTTCGAGGACGACCCGACAATTCCAACTGAGTGATCGTCACTGGTATCGCTTGGCCTTGGTGATTTGACCGGTTTGATAGCCAAAAAAACCGCAGTCGCCAAGGGCAGACTGCGGTTTCGATGAGGCTAAGTCAGCCTGAGGCTAGTGCACCCTTAACGGTTGAACGCAGCACCAGTGCCGATGACGCTAGCAGACGGCAGCAGTTGGCTGATGAAACGGTTCCAGCGAGTGATTCCGGCCGGTCCGACAAACACGACATCCTGCGGCTGCAACGGGAAATGCTGAGCCAGAGCAAAGGCTGCTGGAGATTCAGCGTTCAGTTGGAACACCGTGGCTTTTTCGGTCGCGATGTTCTCTGCGCCACGAATGACGTACACCGCTTCGCCGTCGGCAGTGTCCTGGCGAATCCCGCCCGCGGTGCCGATGGCATCCATCAGGTTGAGGCTGGTGGCCTTGAACGTCATGGCCTGCGGATTTACGACTTCACCCAACACATAGATTTTTTTCTGATCGTTATAGGGCAGATGGAGCTGATCGCCATCCTTCAGATAAACCTGATGCAGCCATGAGTCAGGGCGATTCAGGTCATCGAGGTTGAGCATGTATTCGCGACCGTCACGCTTGAGCATCAGGCCGGAAAGATCCGCTGTCTGGGTATCAACACCGGCCTGGCCGATGGCCTGAACGATGGTCATGGGGGCAGTCGTGACTTCTACCTCGCCTGCTGTATTGAACGCACCGGAAAGAATGATGCGCTGGCTACCGAAGCGCAGCAGGCTGACGTCAACCTGTGGGCTGTCGATGTAGTTGGCCAGTCGCCGTGAAATATCCGAACGCAGCTGTTCGATGGTCTTGCCCGCCGCCTCGATGTTGCCGATATACGGGTAGAACAGCGTGCCATCAGGACGAACCAGGCGGCCGTTTGCGTCCAGTTGCTGCTGCGGGCCCGAGGGTGCGGTCAGTTCAGGGTGATCCCAGACGGTGATATACAGCAGGTCGTTGGCGCCGATGCGATAAGCCTCGGGCTTGAAGTTCAAAAGCTCTTGCTTGCTGGAGGTACCCATGTCTGAGGAGAGGTCTCCCTTGAGCATCTCAGGCGTGATACGCATCAGCTGGACAGTGCCATCCTCTGTTTCAGCACCTTCCTTGAACTGGTCGGGATCCAGATGCTGACCAGGAGAAAAGACGCATCCCTGGAGCACCAGCACGGACGAAAAAGCGAGAGCAAACAATGGTTTCATGGGGCTTCATCCTTGACGGAATAGTTGTTTTTCACGAAGTGAAACGGCTGTATTCACCTGTAACGTGGGAATGGTCGCTCTCGAATCGCCTGCGGCATCGGATGCCTGCTGGCTACTTCGAAATGCCGCTCCCGGGTTGCTACTGCAATGCGAGGGGAATCCCCCCGGATCTGGTGTAGAGACCTGACCTTGCACTGCCACTGGTTCGGTTGTACCGAGGCTTGCACAGTGCCTTGGAATAAGGCGGAACGGGTGCCTATCACTCACAGTAGCCATAGACCGCTACGTTTCCACGGGGTTCACATCGACAACAGCAAATGACGCACCAGGCAATCTGAAAACTGGACTGCTACGGGTCAGGCGTCTGGAACAAGCCAAGGGAAAGGCTTCATGTCGATCAGGTCTGCCCGGACCGTAGAAACTTCCAGCGCAAGCGAATGACAACACAGGCGCGAAGCGGCACCTGACGGTCTCGGCCCGCTGCCGTTGATTATTCGTTACTGAAAAGGCGCTTCGATCATCCAGCGCAGCGTGTCGGACAGCGTGATAGGTGGCAGCTCGCTGATCAACGACTCGAGCTTGGTCTTGCAACCAAATAGATTTTTCACATCGGCGCTGCGCACAAAGGCCGGATTGACCCGCACATCCAGATGATGCCCGGATAATGCGGCAGCTTGCTTGAGCACGTACTGCAGGGTATAGGCCGACCCGGAACAGATATTTACGGTTTCGCCAATTGCAGCCGGCGTTTCCAGCAGGCGTCGATACGCATAGGCGACCTGCCGTACATCGCAGAAATCTCTCGCGATATCCAGATTGCCCAGCTCGATGATTTCTGCCCTGCGCCGGGTATGGGCGACGATCTTTGGGATGAGAAACTGCTCGGCCTGGCCAACTCCGGTGTAATTGAACGGCCGGGTGATAACGAGTGGAAGACGCCTATTATAGAGTCTCGCCAGATATTCCATCGCAGCCTTGCTCACTGCGTAGTCGTTGGCAGGTGCAATCGGGGCGGATTCATCGAGTACGCCCTCGGTAGCATTCCCATAGACATTGGCGCTGCTGGCGAGAAGGACCGCCTCGAGGCCGGGCGCTACAGTGCACAACGCCTCGAGAAGATGCCGTGTGCCCAGCAGGTTGGCGTTGTAGATCGCGTCCGGGTCCGTGTGGGCGACAAAGGAGACGGCCGCAAGGTGCACTACGTAAACCGGACGGATCTCCATCAACAGATCTCGCAGCATTTGCGAGTCGTTGAGCGAGCAGCAATGGATGGCTGACACACCCGCAGGCAACTCGCCTTTGGGCTGGCGATAGCTGAGGCCGTGGACCTCATAGCCGTGCGCCGCAAGCTCTGCCGCCATATAGCGACCGGTAAATCCGGTTAGGCCTGTAATCAGCACTCTACGCATGATGTTCCCTTTCGATGGAGCTTGTACCTGCGGAGCTGCATCTGTCCTGTGCAACGGGGCGTCCGTCCGGTCAAGTTGCCTGACAGGCTTGCCCAGCGCTCCCGAGTCTATAGACCCATCTCCTGGCTACAACCTATGCGATAGGGGCAGCCATTCTGCTGCCCTTACCGTTGCGCTTGGTAGCTCGACTGGCCCGGATTGGTTGCGTGCCTGTTTTCCAGCTTCAGAGCTGTCAGAACGAGAAGCCTTGTTTGTTGCGGCGCATATCCGCCTCAACCATCATCCGGCACAATTGCTCCAGCGTCGTCTTCGGCTCCCACCCCAGTACTTCCCTGGCTTTTTGAGGGTTGCCAATCAGAAGGTCAACCTCGGCAGGGCGGTAGTACTTCGGGTTTACCCGAACCACAACCTTGCCTGTCGACGCATCGATGGCCTGCTCCTGTTCACCCGACCCTGACCATTGCAGTTCGATGTCTACGGCCTTGAATGCCAGCGTCACGAAATCCCGCACGGTTTCCGTACGGTTTGTCGCAAGGACGAACACATCCGGCTCATCTGCTTGCAGCATGCGCCACATGCCTTCTACGTATTCCTTTGCGAACCCCCAGTCGCGCTTCGCGTCGATGTTGCCGAGCTCAAGAACATCCAGCAGGCCGAGTTTGATCTTCGCGACGGAGTCAGTGATCTTGCGGGTCACGAATTCACGGCCGCGCAGGGGAGATTCATGATTGAAGAGAATGCCACTGCAGCCAAAGATGCCGTAGGACTCGCGGTAGTTGATGGTCATCCAGTGCGCATAGAGCTTGGCGACACCGTAGGGGCTACGCGGATAAAACGGCGTGGTTTCCAGTTGTGGAATCGCCTGAACCTGACCAAACATCTCGGAAGTCGATGCTTGGTAGAAGCGAACTTTCGGATTCACGATACGAATCGCTTCCAGCAGATTGACCGCACCGGCACCGGTGATATCAAGGGTGGTCAGCGGCTGTTCGAATGAAACGCCAACGAAACTTTGCGCAGCCAGGTTGTATACCTCGGTTGCACCGGTACTTTGCAGCAAGCGGATACTTGAAGAGAGGTCGGTGAGGTCGTACTCAACCAGGTGCAGGTTGGGGTGCTTGTCGATACCCAGCTCTTCGATTCGCCAGAAGTTGACCGAACTGGTACGGCGGAAGGTGCCATACACGGTATAGCCTTTTTCCAGCAGCAGCTCAGCCAGATAGGCGCCGTCTTGTCCTGTGATACCCGTGATGATCGCTTTCATTGTCTTCCCTGTTTAAGGTGGAGATTTGAGAGATGCTCTGCTCCGCCGCGAGGTGTGTGCGGCGGCGAGGCGGGTTGGTTCTCGTAATGAAGAGCCTGTCCCGCCTGAAATTCACTTGAACAACTTGTAATGTCGTGATGCCTGGTCAGGACTCCTGTTTTGCCGGGCTGGCCTTGTCTCGGGTGCTCTTTTCACGCAGGAAGGCCGGAACGATATAGATCGCGTCGATAAGGTAGCGTTTGGCAAGGCGACGTGGTTCGAGACACATGCGATGAAGCCACTCGAGCTTTGATTCTCGCATCCAACGAGGTGCGCGTTTGATCGTGCCGGTCGCAAAGGAAATTGAAGCGCCAATGCAAAAGCCCATGCCAACTCGCTCGTGAGGCTGAGTCATCGACGCCAGTACCTCGCCGCGAGGGGTGCCAACCGCATACAGCACCAGGTCAGACGGGTTTTCTCGTACGAACCGCAGGCACCGCTGCACTTCTTCAGGCTTCTTGATAAATCCCATCGGAGGGTTGTAGTGATGCAGCGTGATGCCGGGGTAGAGGGCCCGCAATCGTTCGGCCTCGCTTGTCACCGAACCGATCAGAACCACCCGCAGGCGATCCCTGTCTGCCCACTTCAGTAGGTCGAGCGTCAGGTCACTACCCGGGATAGCCTCGTCCAAATGAACACCCAGACGGTGCAACAAGGAAAGCAGAATACGGCTGTCACATAGCCTCCAGCGGGCATTTGCGTAGGCGTGGCGCAGCTGGCCATCACTTTCCAACTGCACGAGGTGGTCGACATTGGGTGTCACCACATACGAATAGGGCTGCCTGATGCCCTCGCGAATGCAGGTCAATAATGCTTTCTTATTGCCAGAATAAAAGTCGATTCCGAACGCTGTAGTATCACTTGACACTCATTGCTACTCCCTTGAAGGCGCCCTTGATACCCGACCATACGAGGGTGGGGTTTCGATATTCCTTAATCGTGGTAACAGCTGATAAAAGGAACGCGGATGTGAGGGCGAACACCGGACCATAAAAACGCTTGTTGAAACGAGTCGCTGCCCGGTTTCGGTAGTAGTGGTAAAACGCCGATCGGTTACCAAGGCTTAATGAGCCATAGTGGAACAGACGGCTTTGCGGAATGACCTTGATCGAAACACCAAAGCGCCTGGCGCGATATTGCCAATCCACTTCTTCGAAATACATGAAATAGCTTTCATCCATCAGCCCGATCTCCTTGGTCAGGGCCGCTGAAAAAGCGAGGCTGCAGCCCATCAGGTAATCCGGGCTATGGGCAACGCTTTGTAGCTGCATGGCTTCGACGCTCTGGTCTTTACCGAGCAGGCGGGCCTTGCCGAGGATGGGGTAGAGCTTACCTCCTCCATAGCACTCCAGGCGCCCGGTATCGGCGCTCAGGACGACTGAGCCGACGAACTGACGATCATGCTGCTTCAGGGCCTCCAGCAAGGGAGAAAAGGCGTCGCTGTCAACGTAGGTATCGTTATTCAGGACCCAGAAATAGGTCGGCTCCAGGTTTTGCATTGCCCACCGCATGCCATAGTTGTTTCCGCCTGCGTACCCGTTATTTTCGGGGTTGCAGAGAAACGTCACCTTTGAGGTTGGCTTCGCTTCCAACCACTGCTGCAACGTCTGCGCGGAGCCGTCCTGCGAATCATTGTCGACAACAACTATGTGGTCGATGGTCAAGCAATGCGCGAGCAGGCTTTCGACGCAACTGATGGTCTCAGTAGCAGCTTTGTAGTTGAGAATAAGTGCGACGTTCATGAACTCGTTCCTTGCTGCGAAGATGGCGTGCTCTGAGAGCGTGAATGACGAAAAGCATGCAGATGACGGGCTGCGTATATTCGAAAAGACCATTCAGAGGCCAGATCACAAAGAACGCGAGCATGACGGAATAGGTGAAACTCATCTCAGGGTTGATGTTGCGGGCGATGTGTCTGTAAACGTAGAGGGTCAGCGGTACGAGGAGGAAGGTTAGAAAACCGAAGCGGAACAACGTTCCGATGATGCCGATATCGGAAAGAAAGAAATGTTCGCCAAAGTAGGGAATGAATCCGTCTTGCCACATCAGCGATAACGAGCCGCTAGGCAACCAGTTGACCTGGTTCAGATGGCTGAAAACGGACGCGATCGTATGGGGACGAACGCCATCTTCCACATCACCGTCGAGGCTGCTTTCGTAGAATTCAAGGTTCAGCCCCAGCACTTCCAGCAACTCCGGGTAGAAATAGAACGGTGAAAGCAGCACACACAGGGACGCGGCCCATACCACGGCCTTGGCGCGCAGGCAAAACAGCGTGAAAGCCAGGCACAGGGCGATGAGCTGGCGGGTCTGTGTGGCGAAGACAAGGGTCAACAGAAGTATCGCCGCCACGATCAGATAGAAATTACGGCTTCGGCTGTCACCATTGATAGGTGATGTGCCTTTCGACCAGACCTGAATGCAATAGAAGTAGGCAAAGCAGATCAGGAACGGGCCGATAGACGAGCGATCTGGGCGGTCCCAGGACGTCTGCTCTTGCCGCAAGTCCGGCACCAGGCCGAATTTGAATCCCCATGACAACACCACCGCAATCAGTGCTGCATATAGCAGAGCGCGCTCGAACTGCAGGGTGCTGACATGCTTGGAAAGCAGCAGCAAGGGGACGAAACCAAATGTAAACAGGATCCTCCGTTCCTCGATCAGACCGTAAGTGATCGGCTGGCCGAAGGTATAGAACGAGAAGATGGCAGGAAGCACGGTGAACACCACCACACTGTATGCCGCGTAGTACATGAGAATACGAAATTCACGGGACGCATCCTCGGTGCTTGCCAGTACCAGAAGCGCGGCAGCACCAAGACAGACCGCCAGGTACAGCTCGTTGAGGAACTTGAAGCCGATGGGGTTGTGCGTGCTGTCTCCGAACACCGAGAAGTGCAGGATGATTGCCAGTACGGTCAATGGCAGAAAAAAGAATCTGGAGCTGATGCTTGTCATCACCTGAGTCCTTAGGTGCTTTACCTTTCCAATAACTACGTCGCAACAAACTCAAGCTTTTCTCTCGTGCCCTGTTGATGCCTATGACGCGTCGTGCCTACGGATTGCTGGCTTGGGTTATCAAACGCCAACAATGGCTTGGGTGAAGCGTTGCCGTATAGCGCAGGGGCGTTCGAGCTCCGCTCGTATTAACCCCGAAGTGATCGGTCATCGCCTTGGACAACCAGTCCGGCACCTGGGTTGCGTAAAATTTCGAGATTTTTCAATCATCGAGAAATCTACGACGAGGTTCGCAGTGCTGGTGATACCCGGCGTAAGGCCGAAGCGGTTTAAGCATGGCCAACCAGTTGGGGCTAGCCATAACGTGACCGCCTCAGCACATGCCGATCACTGAGCGCTCGTCGGACCGAACTCGGTGCAGTCGTTTGGGACATGCTTCTGCAGAACTCGCATTTGCGGACGGTCCTTGCCGTTGATTGGCTCGATAGCCATTACGTATTCGCCCCATCCCGGGCCGCCTGCCCAGTAGGCACTGGGTATGCAGTGCTCGTTGAGATAGCCGAGCAGGTTGTCCATGGCGGTGAGCATGGATTCGGATTGCGCGGGCACGCCGTATTCCCCAAGGAAGCCTTTTTGCCCATGTTCCTTGAGCCACTCGATGAAAGGCTTCACCCGTTCGACACCCAGCATCGGATCGACGGTTTCATCGCTCGCGTAACGGCCGGAGAAGTCCTTGTCGAAGTAGACGTGACCTTCATAGATGATCTTGTCTGCCGGGTCGTTTATGAGAAAGTCTTCGTTCACCTTTCTCCAGTGAAAGGTGCTGGCCCACCGGTCACCTTCGACGAATATCAGGGTCTGGTCATCCACCTCCCGAATCGCGTCCACTGCCGCTTGGGCGGCGCCAGGCCAGAGACCCTTCGTCGAGTGTGGCTCGTTCATGATGTCGTAGCCGAAAAGTGCCGGATGATCCTTGAATGTCTCGGCAAGCTTGCGCCAGACATCCGCGTAGGCCTTGTAGGGTACTTCTGCTGAGCCGATCAGCTTGCCCTTGTAGCGACCATAGTTGTGCATATCCAGAATGATTTTTTGATCATGCTGTGCGGCATAGTCCAAAGTCCTTCGAAGTAGACGAATCTGGTCGAAGTTAACGCCTTTGTTCAGGTCGTGCTGAACGCGTTCCCAGATAAAGGGGAAGCGGATCAGGCGGATGTTCTTGTCGGCGTAGTATTTGAAATATTTCTTGTCAGGATAGAAGTAGTTCGTGCCCACCTTTCCAGGCGTGACATGGGGAGCAAAGTTCGCTCCGGACATGTTGATCCCTATCAGGTCGATACCCTTGGCGTCGTCGGTTGCCTGGGCATGGGCGAGTGAGACAGCGCTAGCCAGGGTAAAGCCGATGATCAGCCACAGTGCTCTGGTCATGTGGTGGCTCGATTTCATGTAGGTAACCTTCATCAATAGCGCAGCACGTGGGCACGCTCGGAACATGGTTCAACGAGCGAATCATCCAGGGTGCGATCGTTAGGCGGTTGTTGAGCGCTCGGGGCGAATCAACCGGCGAGAAAGCGGTGCCATCACCTCGGTACGTTGACACACCGAGGTGATGCAATCACTTGCTCTGATACTCGTACTGGTAGTAACCGTACTCGCTGTAGGTCGAGGCCTTGCGGACAACGGCGTTGAAGATCACGCCCTTGACCATCAGTCCGTTCTGTTCGAGGCGACGCTTGGCGAACTCGATTTCCTTGATACCGTTCAGGCCGTAGCGGGTCACCATCAAGGTGGTGCCGGCCTGACTGCCGACCAGCGCAGCATCCGTCACGGCCAGGATCGGTGGTGTATCGAAAATCACCAGGTCGTACATGCTGCTGATCTCCCTGACGAAGCGCGAGAAGTTCTCGTGCATCAGGAGTTCCGACGGGTTGGGTGGAAGCTGTCCGTGGGTGATCACGTGCAAGTTGTTCAGCTGGGTTTTCTGGATGGCGTCGAACAGGGTGATGCGTCCCGAAAGAATATCCGACAGACCCTTTTCTCCCTGGCAGCGCATGACCTTGTGCAGGTAGCCCTTGCGCATGTCGGCATCGATCAGCAGTACCTTTTTACCCGACTGAGCCACAACGGCCGCAAGGTTGCTGGTCACGAACGACTTACCCACCGCCGGGCTGGGGCCGGTGATCATGAGGATATTGTTTTTCGCTTCGATCATTGCGAAGTGCAGGCTGGTACGCAGGCTGCGCATGGCTTCTGTCGCAAGGTCGGCCGGGTCGTTGATCGTCAGCAGGTAGGAGGCACTGCTCTTGTCACGCTTGAAATTGGCCAGACGCTTTTCCAGCAGCCCCTGCTTCTCGCTGAACGGAATCGCTGCGTATACCGGGATGCCGACGCGCTCGATGTCTTCCGGGTTCTCCACGCCCCGCTTGAGTGCTTCGCGGACGTACACGAAGGCTACGGCGATGATCGCTCCGAGCAGGGTAGCGACAATGACGATCAACGGCTTGTTTGGCTTGATCGGTTCATCGATATCGGCTGCCGCATGGTCGACGATACGTACATTGCCGACGGTGCCTGCGCGGATGATGTCCAGTTCCTGCGTCTTGTTCAGCAGCATCGAATAGGTATCGGACGAGACATCGACGTCGCGGGTCAGTCGCAGCAGTTCCTGTTGAGTGGACGGCAGGGTGCCGATCTGCTTTTCCAGCTCCGCCTTCTGCATTTGCAGCTGATTGATCTGATTCATCAGCGCCTGGAAGTTCGGATGCTGGCGAGTGAACCGGCTTTCCATTTCGGTGCGCTTGAGGTTCTGTTCGGAAATCTGGCTCTCGAGATCAACGATGCGGTCGAGTACCGATTGGGTTTCAGCAGAAATGTCCACCGAGCGATTGCCGGTCTGGAATTCGTTCAAGGCCGTTTGCGCGGCGTCGAGTTTCTTGCGAACTTCCGGTACCTGTTCGCTCAGGAATTCCAGGCTCTGCGTCGCCTCGGCCGCATTGCGGGCGATGTTCTGGTCGACGTAGCGCTGTGCGACCGCCTCAAGCACCTCGACTGCCTTTTGCGGGTCGGTATCCTCCAGGGTGACGTTGAGGATGCCGGACTGCTTGCCGCGTTCGCCGGCATTCAGTCGAGCCTGATAGTCTTCGGTGGTGGCGTAGGTACGGTTTTTAATGACGGTGAAGGTGGTTCCGGGGCGCGCGTTCAGCTCCGCCACGGTGATGCCGTAGTCAGGCGTCTCGATGGGTTCGCCCACGATGCCTTGAACAACCACTTCGCCATCGGTGTCGCGCAGGATAAAGCCGTTGTTTTCAGCAGCTTCCAGCGTCAGTTCTTCACCATGCATCTTGTCCGGGACGATCAGCTGCGTGACACGCAGCGACTCGCCACCCCAAGCATAGGACTCGAACCCTTCCGGATACCAGCCCAGCTGATTCTCCTCGGTGGGCTCGAACTTGCGGTAGACGTAGCCGCCGATCACCGGGAAATGGTGGGGTTTGATGATGATGTCGAGATTCAGGTCTTCAACGGCACCGCCTACGACCGAGCGCGACTTGAGCAGGGCTATTTCAGTCTGTGCCGGCGAGACGGCTGGCGCCGTGCCAACCACGTCCGTCAGGCTCGGCAATCCGCCTTTCGCCTGGATCTGAATCATCGCGCTCGCCAGATAGACCGGTGTGGCCAGCAGCGCATAGGCGATACCGAGCGCGGCAAAGAATCCGGTTATAGTGAGGATGAGTCCCCGATTGTTCAGGAAGGTGTCAAAGAGGTGGGCCAGATCAATGTCCTTTTCCTCTTTAGTCTCGTATATGGGTCGTGGCATGGTGGTCATCGAAGGTCCTTCTTCTTATTTCAGGTAAGGAAGCCAGCTTTCAACGGACTGTGTCAGAAGGCTGTGAACGTGTTCGAAGGCAGGCTTGGATTGACGGAAAGGGTCAGGGATCTCCGTGTCGTCCAGCCATTTGCCGATCAGGAAGGTCTTGCCATGTACCTCCGGGGCTATCTGGCGGATGTGCTGGATATGGCTCTGCTCCATGGCAAGAATGAGATCCGCCTGATGCAGCATGGCGCTATCGACCTGTCTGGCGCGGTGGCTAAGGAGTTCCAGTCCGTGTTCTTTCAGCACTTCGTGTGCGTTCTTGTCCATTGGCTTGCCTACCAGGGCACCTATGCCGGCCGAGCTGATCGACAGGCCTTTTTCCTTGAGTTTGTGTTTGAGCAACGCTTCGGCTGCCGGGCTTCGGCACACGTTGCCGACGCAGACGATCAGTATGTTCTTGAACATGATTATTTAGCCTCGCAGCCCCGTATCAATGGGCTGGAGGAGGGCCTGCGTTTTACAGACCGCAAATCTGATGATGGGCTTTTTCATAAGTTCAGTCCTGCTGCGCTCGCGCATGAAAAATAGGCGTGTGCCAATGGATTCGCTATGCGGGTGGCAGTCAATACACATCCTTGTTGAACAGCAGGGCTGGCACGGTACGCGCCAGAATGTAGATGTCGAACCAGACGGACCAGCGCTCGATGTAATCCAGGTCGAATTCGACACGTTTCTCGATTTTTTCCAGGGTGTCCGTTTCGCCGCGGTAGCCGTTGATCTGCGCCCAACCGGTAATGCCTGGCTTGACCCGATGGCGCGCTGAGTACTCGGAGACCGCGTCTTCGAACAGCACGCCGGCCGCTTTGGTTGCTGTCGCGTGGGGGCGGGGGCCGACCATCGACATACTGCCAAGAAACACGTTCAGCAACTGTGGAAGCTCGTCGAGGCTGGTCTTGCGAATGAAGCGACCGACACGGGTAATACGATCATCACCACGGGTAGTCTGGCGCTCGGCATTGGCATCGGATTTGGCGTGGTACATGGAGCGAAACTTGAAGACTTCGATCAAGCGGTTGTTGTAGCCGTAGCGTTTCTGCTTGAAGAGGACCGGGCCCGGGGAATCCAGCTTGATGGCCAGGGCGAGCAGCAACATCACCGGCGCGGCCGCAAGCAGAGCCAGGCTGGACAGCACGATGTCCTCGATGCGCTTGAACATCGGCGACCAGCCGCGCAGAGGCAGATCCGAAGCGATGAGGGTTGGAAGACCGCCGACTTCGGTGATGCGTTTGTTTGCATGGCGAAAGGCAACCATGTCAGGTACCAGCAACACATTGACTGGCAGTTTGCGCAACTCATTGATGACCTGGCCGATGCGGCTGTCGGCGAACCAGGGCAGGGCAACCAGCACTTGCGTGACCTTTTCCTCGCGGATCATTTGTTCCAGGTCGCGGGTATTGCCCAGGAGCGGCAGGTCGGCAAGGGTTTTCGGCAGGCGCTCCAGGCGGTCGTCGATGAACCCGAGCACACCGGTACGAATATCGCGATGGTGGGCCAGATACTCCGCCACGCGGACACCGTTGTCCGTGCCGCCGAGGATGACTGCGTTCTGCAGATAGACGCCTTTTGACATCAGTCGGCGGAACAGTGCGAGCATCATCAGGCGCTCGGCACCAAACAGAACGGTACTGGTGGCAAACCAGAAGGTCAGGTGCTTGGCTTCGAGGTAGCTGAACATGCCCAGCCCCTGATGCATGAAGATGAGCAGGCTGAATGCTGCGGCCCACGCAACCAGCATCGTGCGAAAGCGCAGCAGCGTGCTGAAGACTTCTTCGCTGTATATGCCGACGGACTGGAAGATCACTACGCTGATTACAGCGAAGAACACCAGGAAGGTACTGAAGGTGCCGCCGCCTACCGGTAGCTCCAAAGGAAGGAAAAGCAACAGCAGTACGCCCGGCAATACAGCGGTCAGGCCATGTATCAGGCGGACACTGGCTAGAAAGTAATCGACAAAACTGGGGTGAGCATACTCAAGTGTTCCAACGGACTGTAAGCGCATACAAGGCTCCTTCCTTCAGCTATCGCTAGCTCAATACTCGATTTGATCGCCGCTATCCGCGGTTTTGATGGCAGGCCGCTACTGCAACCTTTATCTGGACAATGCTCCGACCGTCGGCCGCGAGATGAGTTCATCCGAATGCGCGAAAGTGACGAAAAACAGAAAGAATTAAATGACCTGGTTAACCTACTGATCTGTAAGGAATATTCCGTCGATTCCCAGCGGAAGGGGCAGCGCGGCGCGGCGCCTGGGCTGACCGATGGTCCTCGGGTCGAGGGGGCGGCTTAACCCTTTGGCTGAAGCTGCTTCACAACTTTCCGATGGCGTGACGGGTCCTATCTTTCGAAGTTACAGACTGGAAGCCTCAGGCATGAATCACCCGAATGCGCTGCTCGTTCTGCATGGAAAACAGGCGCTCAATGAAGAGGTTCGTTTCGCGGTCAAGGAATGGCGTGCGCTGGGGCGGGAGCTGGCAGTGCGTGTCACCTGGGAACCCGGAGACACCCGGCGCATTGTTCATGAAGCCGTGGCCGCGGGGTATCGCACGCTGGTGGCGGGAGGTGGAGATGGCACGCTGCGCGAGGTCGTCCAGGCCTTGCTGGAAACCGGCGTGGACGCGAGCCTGGCATTGCTGCCGCTTGGCACGGCGAACGATTTCGCCCACGCAGCGGATATCCCGCTGGAGCCCTTCGAGGCGCTGACGCTGCTCGATCGCGAGCCAGTCCTGGTCGATGTGGGCGAAATGAACGGTGAGCCATTCCTGAACATGGCAACTGGTGGCTTTGGTTCCAGGGTCACCGCAACCACCTCCGAAGATCTCAAGCGAGTCCTGGGTGGAGGCGCGTATCTCCTGACCGGCTTGTCACGATTCAGCGAGCTTCACGCCGCCTGGGGCCATTTCGTTGGGCCGGACTTTGCCTGGGAGGGTGAATTCCTTGCCCTGGGTATTGGCAATGGTCGCCAGGCCGGAGGAGGCCAACAGCTCTGCCCACAGGCATCCGTGAATGATGGCTTGCTGGATGTTTGCATCGTTCCGGCACCGCCCGATGCAGTAGGCACCTTGGGAACACTGCTGAGCGGTGGGCTGCGCGGGGTAGATGCCGTTTCGGTAAAAGCGCGGGTTCCCTGGCTCGAAGTGGACGGCCCTGTCGAGATCGATATCAACCTTGACGGTGAACCTTCTTCGGCGAAGCGGATGAGGTTCACCGTGCGGCCCGGATGTCTGAAGGTGCACCTGCCCGTCGATAGCCCCCTCTTGCTAAACGAGCCGCTTTCTGTCGAAAGCGAGGCGGCTTGCTGAATGGTCTAGTCGGCAAAGCGTAATGGCATTGCGCCTTGCTGGGTTCGGGTTGATGATGGGCCGGTAAATAGTTGCGTGGCCGGATAAAGCGCCGCGACTCTCTGCCGATAGCCCATTAGTCCCTGCAGTCAACAAGGAGCCCGCAATGGCCGGCATTCTAGATTCAGTCGATCAACGCACCCGGTTGGTGGGGCAGAATCGTCTGGAAATCCTCATGTTCAGGCTTTCGGGCCGACAGAAGTTTGCGATAAACGTGTTCAAGGTGCAGGAAGTGGTACAACTGCCAAAGATGACGCTGATGCCGCATCGGCACAATTCCGTATGCGGGGTTGTCAATCTGCGCGGGCAGACGTTGCCTGTCATCGATCTCTCGCGTGCCATCGGGCTGCGCCCGCTGGTCCCGGATGAGCGCAGCACCATTATCGTCACCGAATACAATCGGTCTATTCAGGCCTTTCTGGTTGGCGGCGTGGATCGCATCCTCAACCTCAACTGGGAAGAGGTTCTGCCGCCCCCGGCCACGGCAGGTCGCCAGCACTACCTGACCGCTATCACCAAGGTCGAAGACCAACTGGTAGAGGTCATCGATGTGGAGAAGGTCCTGGCTGAAATCGTCCCGTACGACACCAGCATTTCGCCGGACCGCCTCACAGACCCTGTGCTGGAACGCGCGCGGGGTCGCGAGGTGCTCTGTGTAGATGACTCAACCGTCGCCTTGTCGCAGTTGCGTGAAACCCTGAGTCAGCTCGGGGTTACCGTCCATACCGCCAGCGATGGCATGAAGGGATTGCGCAAGCTGCAGGCCTGGGCTGATGCTGGCGATGTGCTCACCGAACGACTGCTGATGGTGTTCACGGACGCAGAAATGCCGGAAATGGACGGCTATCGCCTGACCACAGAGATACGCAACGACCCACGTCTGCGCGATCTCCATGTCGTTCTGCATACTTCCTTATCGGGTAGCTTCAACCTGGCGATGGTGCAGAAAGTCGGTTGCGACAACTTCCTTTCCAAGTTTCAGCCGGAGAAATTGGTCGACGTGGTCCGGGAACGCCTGTTGCTGGATGAAAAGCGCTGATCGTCAATCACTCCGGGGGGGCTGTCGCATGCATCTGTCGTCACTTTACCGCTACCCCCTCAAGTCCGGCTCCGCTGAAATGCTGGAGGAGGGGAGCACCGATAAGCTCGGATTGATGGGTGATCGCCGCTGGATGGTTATCGACGCCGAGACGGGAAACTTCCTGACCCAGCGCGTGTTGCCGCAGATGGCATTGCTGCAGGCGCGATGGCGGGACGATAGCGTATTGCAGCTCGAGGCGCCCGGACTCGAACCCTTGCTGGTCGAGGTTCCCGATGCATCGCAGGCCGAGCGTGGCGCAGTCATCTGGCGTGAATCGATACAAGTACCAGATGCCGGAGACTGTGCAGGTTTCTGGCTGACTCGCTTGCTTGGACGCCCCTGTCGGCTTGTGTATCTGCCGGCTACTCGCGGTATCCAGGTCGACCGCGACTTCGCCCGTGCCGGTGAGCAGACATCCTTCAGTGACGGCTTTCCTTTCCTGTTGATTGGCCAGGCTTCGCTCGACGACCTGTCGGCCCGCGTTGGACGTCTCTTCGACATGAGCCGCTTCCGCCCGAATCTGGTGGTTGCGGGTGCAGATCCCTATGCCGAGGACAGCTGGCGGCGTATCCGCATCGGCACCATCGAGTTTCGCGTGGTCAAGCCCTGCTCGCGTTGCATCATCCCCACCATCGATCCGCGCACTGCCGAACGCAGCGCCGACCGCGAACCGCTGGCAACCCTGATGACGTACCGCAAGCGTGAGGGCGGCGTATTCTTTGGGCAGAACCTGATTGCCGAGAGTACCGGCCACCTGAGGCAGGGTATGTCGGTTGAAATCCTGGAGTAGCGAGGCCGCAAAGGGATCGTTGTCCAACTGCGCCCGGTTGAGCAGGGTTCAAACAGGTTCATTGCGAGCCCGGGCAAACTGCTTCGCTCATTCCGTCATAGGCTGGGATGTATCATGCCTGGCCGTCGCACGCAGCGTTTTAAATGGCTGTATTGCTCGCCTGTTCACCACTGCATAGTGAAGCTGGCCACAGGCAACGCTGGCTTTCATCCAGCCCGGTCGCCGGGCTGAACAAGTCCAGATATGAGCGAGCATCGTCTCCTACTGGCTTTCGAAATAGCGTTCATGCCACTCGACCAGCGGCTGAGGTGCATTGAGTTTCTGCCCGTAGATCACCGAATAGGTGAGCACATTCTGTACGTACTGGCGGGTTTCATCGAAAGGGATGTTTTCCACCCAGACATCAAAAGGCAGGTGCCGTGCATCCTTCAACCACTGGCGAACCCTACCCGGACCTGCGTTATACGCTGCGGAAGCAAGCACCCGGTTGCCCTTGAACTGCCCATAGATCTGGCTGAGATAGGCGGCACCCAACTGAATGTTTGTATCGGGATCCAGCACCTGTTGTGACGAGGCCAGTGGGATATTGAACCGCTTCGCGGTTTCCCTTGCCGTGGCCGGCATGAGCTGCATCAACCCGCTGGCGCCGACCCCCGATCGAGCATCGGTCATGAAGGCACTTTCCTGGCGAGTAATGGCAAATACCCAGCTTGGATGAATCTCCCGTGCCTTGGCGGCACTGACCAGGCTGCTGCGATAGGCCATGGGAAAACGGATGTCCAGATCGTCCCAGTACTGGGCCTGGCTGATCGTACGGATTGCCGGGAAATACCATTGTTGGTCGAAGGCCAGGCGTGCCTGGGCAACCAATTCGTCACGGCTGAATCGGCGGCTGGCGTGGTACCACTCGCGACGGCCGTCGACGATCTGGCCCCGTGCATGGAATTCCAAGGCGCGACGAATACCGGCAGTGTTACGCACTTTCTGGATAAGCTTTGGTTCGAGCGCCAATGGCTGATGATTAAGCCGATAGGGTGCCTGGATCCGGTCTGCCGAAAGGAAACCGTAGAAATCCCGTTCACTGGCGACAGGCTGGTACAGGCGAGCGGCCTCCTCGTCGTTGGGGTGGGCCAGTTCCATGCTGCGAGCTTTCCAGTAGCGCCACCGGTTGGTGTTGGCGAGCTCATCGGGGAAACGCTGCGTCAGTTCATGGGCTTCTTTCCACCGTCCCATGCGCAACAGCAGCCGCGCTCTCCATTCGCTGACAGTATTGTCACGCAGGTCGGGGTCGTATTCGGCCATCACCTTCAGCGCACGTGGGTCGAAGCGCTTGGCCAGGGTCAGCCCGATCTGACGTGCGATGGCGACCCGCTCATCCGAAGAGAACGACAGCCGACGGGCGTAACCATCAAGCAAATCCAAGGCCTTTTCCGGATCCTGACGCGCAAGCCGACGCAGACCGAGCGACACTACATCGGCCATGGCCTGGGTGGAGGGTGTGAAACGATCAGACTGGCTCAGCAGTTGCGGCTTCTTCGCGACTTCGATCAAGAGCTCGCCCTGGCGCTTGAGCGTCGGCAGATTTTTCACCAGGAAATTGGCCAGGCTGTAATTGCCTGTCTCTACGGCGAGCTTGGCGCGCTTCCAGCGCAACTCCTCGGTTAGTTGCCCGTCCTTCTCCCAGCGCTCGAACAGCGCATCGCAAGCGTTGTGCTGCGACTTGCCGACCAACCAGAGTTTCTCGGCCGTGGCGTAGCCCTGTTCGCTTTGTCCACTGAGCAGCTGATACTGGCCAAACAGGCAGTCCAGCTCGGTGAAATTCATGGCGGGATCGTAATGGGCCACGAAAGGTTGCCAATCGCCGCGTGCGGCGAGCAGCCGCAGCCAGCGCAGTTTCATCCAGCTCGCCTGGGGAAGATCGCCGTGGTCGGCAAGGAACTGCTCCACTTCATCGTTGCTGGCGGTCTTGAGCCGCGCCGTCAGGTCGTCATAGGCAAGATAAGGCTCAAGCGGATAGTCACGCAGCGCAGCGGCGTTGCGTCGGTATGGCCCGCTGTCACCCTTGGCCAGTGCCCGTTTGGCTTCGTCGTAAAGCTGACGTTGCTGTTCAAGATTTGCCGCTTGGGTAGTCTGGAAAGTGAGTAGGGCCAAAAGACAAATACAGATACTGGAGAGTCGACCGCGCATGAGACTTCCGAAGAGGGGTGCTGGGAATTTCAGCGGCTAGCTTAGCTTGGCCAGTCGGGCAGTTAAACGAGGATTAATCGCTGGGAACCATCAAAGCGAAACTTCCGACGAGCGTGATGCCGATGCTCGCCCGTGCCTGCCCCGGCTTGCCGACAAACAGTACCGAAGCCGGCGCAAGTCTCGTCTGAAGCGGATTGCAGGCTACCAGGCCAGTCCGGTTGAGCGGCGCCTTCTGCTAGAATGCGCGCCCTGTTTCGTGGAGGTAGTCATGACCCTGCTCAAGTTGACCGATGTGTCCCTCGCCTATGGCAACAATCCATTGCTCGATGGAGTGTCCTGGCAGATTGCGCGAGGTGAGCGGGTTTGCATCATCGGCCGTAACGGGACCGGCAAATCCAGCATGCTCAGTCTGGTCAAGGGTAGCCAGCTGCCCGATGAAGGCGAAGTCTGGCGGGCCCCTGGGCTGAAGATCGGCGAATTGCCACAGGAGTTGCCGGTTGCAGACAACCGCACGGTATTCGATGTGGTAGCCGAGGGGCTGGCCGGGGTGGGTCAGCTGCTCGCCGATTACCACCATCTGAGCCAGAACATCCAGAATGAGGCAGACCTCGACAAGCTCATGCACGTCCAACAGGAACTGGAAGCCAAGGATGGCTGGCGTTTGCAGCAGTTGGTCGACAGTACCTTGAGCCGCTTGCAGCTGCCTGCGGAGAAGACCTTGGCCGAAATGTCCGGCGGTTGGCGCCGGCGTGTGTTGCTGGCGCAGGCACTGGTTTCCGAGCCTGACCTGCTGTTGCTCGACGAGCCCACCAACCATCTGGACATCGGCGCGATTGCCTGGTTGGAAGAGGCACTGATGGGGTTCGGCGGTGCCGTGCTGTTCATCACCCACGACCGCGCGTTCCTGCAGAACCTGGCTACCCGCATTCTCGAGCTGGATCGTGGCCACATGATCGACTGGAACGGCGACTATGCCAGCTTTCTGGTGCATAAGGAGCAGCAGCTGGCGGCCGAAGAAACCGCCAATGCGCTATTCGACAAGAAACTGGCCCAGGAGGAAGTGTGGATCCGCCAGGGCATCAAGGCCCGTCGTACCCGTAACGAAGGACGCGTACGTGCCCTCAAGGCGCTTCGTGCCGAGCGCGGTGAGCGACGCGAGCATCAGGGCAAGGCCAACATCCAGATCGATGCCGCCGAGAAGTCCGGCAAGCAGGTCATTGTGGTCGAGCACGCGAGTTTCGGTCATCCAGGCGGCGAGCTGCTCATTCGTGATTTTTCGATGGTACTGCAGCGGGGCGATCGGATCGGCTTGCTAGGCGCCAATGGCACCGGCAAGACCACCCTGCTCAAGCTGCTGCTGGGTGATCTGCAGCCCACCAGCGGCACCGTCGAAGCGGGAACCAAGCTGGAAGTGGCATATTTCGACCAATTGCGTCACCAGCTGGAGCTGGAAAAGACGGTAGTCGATAACGTCGCCGAGGGACGCGACTTCATCACCATCGACGGTCAGAATCGTCACGTGCTCAGCTACCTTGGGGATTTCCTGTTCAGTCCCCAGCGCGCCCGTACACCGGTCAAGGCGCTCTCCGGGGGCGAGCGGGCACGGCTCTTGCTCGCCAAACTGTTCAGCAAGCCCGCCAACCTGCTCGTACTCGATGAACCGACCAACGATCTTGATGTGGAGACGCTCGAACTCCTCGAAGAGGTGCTGCTGAGTTTCCAGGGGACGGTACTGATGGTCAGCCATGACCGGGCATTCCTCGACAACGTGGTTACCAGCACCCTGGTCTTCGAGGGCAACGGGGTTGTACGCGAATACGTCGGCGGCTATCAGGATTGGCTACGCCAGGGTGGTTCGGTAAGGCTGCTGGGTGTCGGCGAGGGTAAGGAGGCAAAACCCGAAGCGACGCCATCCAAGCCGTCAGCCGCTCAGGCTCCAGCCGAGCCTGCGAAGAAGAAGCTGAGCTACAAGGTGCAGCGCGAACTGGAAGCCTTGCCTGGCAAGATTGATGCAGTCGAGAAGTCCATCGCCGCGCTGACAGAGGAAATGGCGCAGCCAGCCTTCTACCAGCAGACTGCCGAGCGGACCGGAGCAACCATAGCCAAACTCGAGGCGCAGCAGAAGGAGCTCGACGAATTGCTCGAGCGCTGGGCCGAGCTTGAAGGCTGAAGCGACCACGGACGGACCTGCACGCTGGATGGAAAGAGCGTGCGGAGCGCCACCTGCGGTGCGTGCCTGACTTTACTTGAAACCCTGCAGGGCTGTTGCACTGGACGGAGCATAGATGGCAATCGAATACCGCATCATCCTCGATGATGAGCACGAGTTCAGCTACAGGATCGAGCCGGACCGAGCCTTTGATCACGAGGCCGCACGGCAGGCGCCGAAATGGACGCGCCTGGACCATCAGAAGTGCAATAACTGTCCGTTGAGCCGCGACGAGTTCAGCCATTGTCCGGCCGCCGTTGACCTGCACCAGGTCATCGAAGATTTCCAGGGGTTGCCAGCCGTTCGCAAGGCGCAGGTGCGCGTGCGTACACCGGAGCGGGAATACAACAAGCTGGTGGGGTTGGAGGAGGGGCTGCGGGCACTTCTCGGCCTCATCATGGCCACCAGTGCCTGCCCTGTGCTTGGCCGGCTCAAGCCCATGGCCCACCAGCATTTGCCATTCGCCAGCAATCAGGAGTTCGTGCTACGCGCGGTGTCGCTCTACCTGGCGCGACAGTATTTCAACCTGCGCGAAGGACGACATGCCGATTGGGAGTTGCGAGGATTGGTAAGGTCGTTCCAGGAGTTGCAGCTGGTCAATCAGGCATTCTGGCAGCGCATTCACGACACCTGTCAGGGAGATTCCAATCTGAAGGCTTTTCTGACCTTCTTCTCCATGGCTTCCAGCCTGACCTATTCATTGGAAACCCAGCTGCAGAAGATCCGGCCCATGGTCATGAGTGCCGGTGAGGATGTCGAAACAGCCTGAGCCAGCAGGCCCAGGCCCGGTATCACTTATTCGGCTTTCTTCAGGCGTACCGCGAGCACATCACAGGGTGCGCCGTGCAGGATGTCGTTGGCAGTGGAACCCAATAGCAGCGCAAGGCCATGGCGGCCGTGGCTGCCGACAACCACCAGGTCGCAACCTTGCTCTTTGGCCAGCCGGTGTATTTCCTGGCGTGGTTGCCCATAGGCCAGGTGCCGTTGCTCGGCCGTCAGGCCTGGATAGCGATCAGCGAATACCGCCAGACGTTCGCGGGCCTGATCGAACTGCTGTTGCTGGAGCATCGATAGATCCATTGGCACATCTCCACCAAAGGCCATCGCCATGGGTTCGATGACATGGACAAGCGCCAGTTTTGCACCGTTGGCGGTTGCCAATGCCTGGGCGCGCGCTACGACCGGATGGCATTCTTCGTTCAGGTCGGTAGCGACCAGAATATGCTGGTAGGTCATGGTGAATCTCCTGATGTCGGTTGCAACAAGTATGGCTTCTCGGCACGCAATCTGGGTTGCGGGGCTTTTTTTCAGCGTTTATACGGCGTTGGCCGCACTAAGGCCAGCGCGTATTACGTCACCTGAATAGCCGTGCCGGTGTTCTCGGCTGTTATCATGCTCGGCGTCAAAGCCGGGTCATTCATCCGGCCCGTCTCGAGACTGCCATGTTCCTGTTTGCCAACGATTATCTGCTTGCCTGGTCGGCCTATGGTGTCGCCGCGCTGGGTTGTCTCCTGGTCTGGTTTCGCATGACCCGCTCGATGTGGCGGTGGTTGCGCGAGCCGTTGCGGTTGGTCATGGCCGTGCTGCTGCTGACCCCGACGATCGTCGATCCTGCGAAGGAGCTGTTTGCTCCAGCGATCGCCATTACGGCGCTCGATGTCCTGTTCAAGGTGGGCAGCAATGCCTGGCGCGCGGTGGCTGACCTGGCGCTCTATGGGCTGATCGCCTTCGCCTTGTATGGGTTATTCGTCGCTATACGCTGGCCGATCGAGCGTCGCTTGCAGCAGCGCCGCGTAGATTCGGCCAGCCATGACGACTCGCGTACTCTGCGTGAGCGGCTTGAAGACGACGGGAATCAAGGCTACCGCTCGGACAGTCGTTACCAGACCCGGACCGAGCCCAGACTCTGAATCGAATCTTCGCAGCCCAGATGCAGCGGGACCTAGCGGGAGAAGCGCATGTGTGAACTGCTCGGCATGAGTGCCAACGTACCCACCGATATCCACTTCAGCTTCACCGGGCTCATGCAGCGCGGCGGCCGGACGGGGCCGCACAAGGATGGTTGGGGCATCGCTTTCTACGAAGGCCGCGGTTTGCGTCTGTTCCAGGACCCTGTTGCGAGCTGTGAGTCTGAAGTGGCGAAGATGGTCCAGCACTATCTGATCAAGAGCCACGTAGTGATCGGTCATATTCGTCACGCCAATGTCGGCAAGGTAGCGTTGGTCAACACCCATCCTTTCGTTCGCGAACTGTGGGGCCAGCACTGGTGCTTTGCTCATAACGGGCAGCTGGCCGACTTCGCCCCCAGGCGAGGCTTCTATCGTGCGGTCGGGGATACGGATAGCGAAGCGGCGTTCTGCGATTTGCTCAGCCGCATACGCAGCCATTTTCCCGAGCGGGTAGACGGCGAAGATCTGTTGCCCCATCTGCTCGACGCCTGTGCTGGTTACCGTGCCCAGGGTGTGTTCAATTGCCTTCTTAGCAATGGTGAATGGTTGTTCAGCTTTTGCTCGACCAAGCTGGCGCAGATTACCCGCCGCGCACCTTTCGGTCCGGCTCAGTTGAAGGATGCCGAACTGACCGTCGACTTCAACGCCGAGACCACGCCGAACGACGTGGTAACCGTGCTGGCAACAGAGCCACTGACCGACAATGAGCAATGGGACATTCACCAGCCTGGCGAGTGGACGCTGTGGCGGCTGGGCGATTGCGTCGCGCGAGGGCAGGTGGCCTGATGCTGAGAAGTTATCTTCGCCTCACCTTGTTCGCCCTGGGATTGCTGGTCGGAGTCCAGGTGCCGGGTTTTATCCAGGCCTACGTGAACCACATCGAAGCGCGTCGCGCCGAAGCCCAGCAGGGGCTAACCGGGTTCCAGGACACTGCCGGGCGATTTTTCGAGGGCGATCTTAACGCTCTGGTTGAGCATTACCGCGCCAGTGAGGATCCGGTCATCCAGAGCGATGCGCGCAGTGTTTCCGCGCTGGTCGAACGTGCCAGGTTGCTGGACTGTGAGTGGCGAATCATGCAGGGCCCCTGGTATGCCCGGGCCTGGCATGTGGTGATCGGTGCGGATCGGGACCTGCGACGTCAGGTGTGGAGCAGCTACCGCTTCCAGGTCTTGCTGGCCCCCGAGGCGATAGCCTGGGGTATTTGCTGTGCGTTAATGCTGGCGTTTGTCATCGAGGGCATCTTCCTGGTGCTGAGTCGGGCACTGTTTCCTCAGCGGTACCGACGCCGGCGGCGCAGGTCTAGCCCGCTTCCACCGAAGCGGTAGTCTGGGCTGCCTGAATCCGCACTACTCGCGCACTCAGGCGGTATACCCACTCACCCAGACCTAGCTGAAGGGCAGGCAGACACAGCGTCAGAGGGATCATCCAGAGCAGATCGGTCCCTCTCACAATCAGCCTCACATTTCCCAGGGTCCCAGGCATGTCGGCAGCCTGCAGCAGCACGCCGATTACCCCGAGCCATATCAACGTGACTTGAGCGAGCTGCCAGCCGCCAAAAATCACATTGGCAATTCGTAGCCACGGGCGGTGCGCCGGCACCAGCAGTGCGCCTGACCACCACGCCAGCAATGTCATCGAGAACGTCATTTTCCACAGGGCAGGAAAAATTCCTCCATTGCCCAGTAAGAATGCATGCCACGGGGCTGCGGCCCAGCTATAGAGGCCAGACCGCAGCACCGCTAGAACCAAACGGAGATCGCTAACCGCGACGAGTGCCGTGAGTCCGGTTACTGCGGCAATCACCCAGCGCTGTCTCATTTATATGCATCCTTGCAGCGGTTAGCCGGAAACGGCCTATTTCGACAGGAACTTCATCCCTTCTTCCAGCCCGCTCAAAGTCAGCGGGTACATGTGGTCTTCAACGAGCTCCCGGACGATGCCGGTAGATGAGGTATAGCCCCAGGTATCCTTCGGGTAGGGGTTGATCCAAATGAGCTTCTTGTACTTTTCCATGAAGCGCTGCATCCAGACGTAGCCTGCTTCCTCGTTCCAGTGCTCGACGCTGCCGCCTGGCTGGGTGATCTCGTAGGGCGCCATGGCGGCGTCGCCAACGAACACCACCTTGTAGTCGGCGCCGTACTTGTGCAGCAGATCCAGCGTCGAGGTGCGCTCGGACGTGCGGCGGAAGTTGTTCTTCCACACTGACTCGTAGATGAAGTTGTGGAAGTAGAAGTACTCCAGATGCTTGAACTCGGTTTTACAGGCAGAGAACAGCTCTTCGCAGACTTTCACATGCGCGTCCATCGAGCCGCCGATGTCGAACAGGATGAGCAGTTTCACGGCGTTGCGACGCTCAGGTCGCATCTGGATATTCAGCAGGCCGCCGTCCTTGGCGGTATGGTCGATGGTGCCGTCCAGGTCCAGTTCGTCCTGCGCTCCCTGGCGAGCGAATTTGCGCAGGCGGCGCAGGGCGACCTTGATGTTGCGTGTGCCCAGTTCCACCTGATCGTCGAGGTTCTTGTACTCGCGCTGGTCCCAGACCTTGACAGCTTTGCCCTGACGTTTGCCGGCGTCACCGACACGGATGCCCTCGGGGTTGTAGCCACCGGAACCGAACGGGCTGGTGCCGCCTGTGCCGATCCACTTGTTACCACCGGCGTGTTTGCCTTTCTGTTCTTCCAGCCGCTTCTTGAATTCTTCGATCAGCTTGTCCAGGCCGCCCAGCGACTGGATCTTTGCGCGCTCCTCGTCGCTCAGCGAACGCTCGAACTCCTTGCGTAGCCACTCTTCCGGAATCAACGCCTCGATGTGCTGATCTAGATTTTCCAGGCCCTTGAAGTAGGCGCCGAAGGCGCGATCGAATTTGTCGAAGTGCCGCTCGTCCTTTACCAGAATCGCTCGCGACAGGTAGTAGAACTCATCCATGTCGGCGAACACGACGTTGTGTTTCAACGCGTTGATAAGGTCGAGCAGTTCGCGCACCGATACCGGAACCTTCGCGGCGCGCATCTCATTGAACAGGCCAAGCAGCATGGCAGAACCTCAAGCGTGCCTTCGTGGCGGCACCTTTGTAAGAGTGGTCAGCGGTCTTCGTCGTGCGTGGGCAGACCGTCGCGGATCTCGTACCAGTCCGCTTTGGAGTTCACGTAAATATGTTCCTGCGGTGGGGCGGGAAGGGGTGAATCGAGCGTACCGGCCGCAACACCCAGCTCGTGCTCGCGATTGTCGACGAATTGCAGATTGGAGCCGCAACGGATGCAGAACGTCCGGGTCACGTGTTCTGACGAGTGATAGACGCCCAACTGGTCCTTGCCAGAGAGAAAGTGAAACGCGTCCAGCGGAACGCCTGCATAAGTGGCAAAGGCCGCGCCGTGGGTCTTGCGACACATTTTGCAGTGGCAATGGGTCAGCTCGTTGATTGGCGCGTCAATGCGATAGCGAACGACGCCGCAGAGGCAACTACCGGTATGCGTTTGCATGGATCTTCCTCCAGTAAGTGAGGCGTCCGGTTCCCTTGAACCGACGCGGTCAACGGCTGGCGCGACGACTCATGAACGCCAGACGTTCAAGCAACTGCACGTCCTGCTCGTTTTTCACAAGCGCGCCAGCCAGCGGCGGGATTGCGCGGGTAGGGTCGCGCTCGCGCAGGACGGCTTCGCCAATGTTGTCGGCCATCAGCAGCTTCAGCCAGTCGACCAGTTCGCTGGTGGACGGTTTCTTCTTCAGCCCTGGCACCTTACGTACATCAAAGAACACATCGAGCGCTTCGGCCACCAGATCCTTCTTGATACTGGGGTAGTGCACGTCAACGATCCGCTGCAGCGTGTCACGATCGGGGAACGCGATGTAGTGGAAGAAGCAGCGACGCAGGAAGGCGTCAGGCAGTTCTTTTTCATTGTTCGAGGTGATGATGATGATCGGTCGCTGCTTGGCCTTGATGGTCTCGTCCGTTTCGTAAACGTAGAACTCCATCTTGTCGAGTTCTTGCAGCAGGTCGTTCGGGAACTCGATGTCGGCCTTGTCGATCTCGTCGATCAGCAGGATGACGCGCTCTTCGGATTCGAACGCCTCCCACAGCTTGCCCTTCTTGATGTAGTTGCGCACATCGTGGACACGGTCGGAATCCAACTGCGAGTCGCGCAGCCGACTCACCGCATCGTACTCATACAAACCCTGATGCGCCTTGGTGGTCGACTTGATGTGCCAGGTGATCAGCCGCGCGCCGAACGATTCGGCCAGCTGCTCGGCCAGCATGGTCTTTCCGGTACCGGGTTCGCCTTTCACGAGGAGCGGACGTTCCAGGGTGATGGCGGCATTCACGGCAAGCTTGAGATCATCAGTAGCGACGTAGGACTGGGTGCCTTCGAATTTCATCGGGGTTTCCTTGGGTCGGGCCTGGCACGCAGGCGCTTCATGTGGATTTGAGACCGCCGACTATAAGTGATGGGCGTTCCAGTGTGAACGTGAGCGGATCATTCAGTCACTGAATGGCCGCTGCTCGCGGCGACGTCCTCAGTCAGCATCATCGGCAAGGGACCGTTCGAAACGCGCGGAGAAGGCTTCGACGAAGGCGTTGCGCAGGATAGCGACAAACGCCTGAAACGGGCTGACATCAGCGTTCTTGGTGCTGCCGGACAGTTCGACCCGCGTGGCGAACTGGTCCTTGCTCTGGTTCTGCAGCACTTCCTCGCCGCCGCCAACAACCGCTTCCCAGATCCCGCGGAAGAAACCCTTGTCGTCGTTTTCGACGTCCTGTTCAAAGTTGAATACTTCAACGTTGCGCAACAGTGGCTTTATATAGCCGTCCAGTTGGCTGTTATTCGCCTCGGCTTCCACCACCAGGTCACCAGTCCCAGCTGCGAAGTCGAAATTTCCATATGCACTGGCAAAGTCGTTCAGCTTGGTCAGGTCCAGTCCGGTCAGGCGCAGGCTGAACTGGAAATCCTCCCAGTCGGTGTAGGGATCGAACCGGGCAGTGGCTTCGATTGGCGCCTGGTTGAACATTTTTGCCCTGCCATTGAACCGTGCCACGCGACCTTGCTCCTGATCCGCCGTGTTGGTCAGGTTGAAGAGGCTTGCATTGATCGCATTGGCATAGACATGCACCGGTGGATCAGCCTGAAAATTGCGAAAGGAAACCTGGCCGTCGACAATCCTGAGCTCATTAAGGGTGAAAGGCATCAGGTCGTTGACACGGTCCCGCCAGTCGACCCCATCCCCGGTCTGGGAATCGTTTTCCTCGTTGCCGTCTACAAAATTCAGGTGGGGCTGTTCCAGCACGATTTCACCGACCAGTGCCTGGTCCTTCCACAGCGCTCGCCAGCTCAGGCCGATGTCTATGGCGTTTGCGGTAAACAGCGGCGCCTGGACTCGCTCGTTCTTTTTTTCAATGATCAGATCGTCCGCTCGGTAGGCGCCACGCCACCAGGCTAGATCCACGTCTTCGATATGTCCGCGGTAGTCGCCCATGTCGGCAAGCTTGCCGTTCAGGTAGTTCAGTACTAGATACGGCAGCGCAAGATGGAGCACGAGCAGCAGCAAGGCGAGCGAGAGGAGGATGCCGAGCGGAAGTCGATAACGTGTTTTCATCTGGGCCTGACGGGTCGAGGGAGGTGGGCAGCTTGATTCTGGATGGACCTTGGCTGGCCGCCATGAGTTCGGCTGGACGAGGCACAAGACTGCGCTTAGGCTCATGGTCTGTTTTTTTCACGCAGGACATCGTCATGAGCCGCATCTTTGCTGACAACGCGCAGACCATCGGCAATACGCCGCTGGTCATGATCAATCGACTGGGGCCCAAGGGCGTCACCATCATGGCCAAGATCGAGGGGCGCAATCCGGCCTACTCGGTCAAATGCCGGATAGGCGCGGCAATGATCTGGGACGCTGAAGAGAGCGGTCGGCTCAAGCCGGGCATGACCCTGGTCGAGCCAACCTCCGGCAATACCGGTATTGGCCTCGCCTTCGTAGCGGCAGCCCGTGGTTACAAGCTGTTGCTGACCATGCCGGCCTCTATGAGCCTGGAGCGCCGAAAGGTGTTGAAGGCTCTGGGTGCAGAGCTGGTACTTACCGAGCCGGCCAAAGGGATGAAGGGCGCGATCGAGAAGGCGGCTGAAATTGCGGCATCGGATCCTGGCATTTACTTCATGCCACAGCAGTTCGAGAACCCGTCCAATCCCGCGATTCATGAGAAAACCACGGGTCCGGAAATCTGGAATGACACTGACGGGGGAATAGACGTACTGGTCGCTGGTGTCGGCACCGGCGGCACCATTACCGGCGTGTCGCGCTATATCAAGAACACCAAGGGCAAACAGATTCTGAGCGTCGCGGTGGAGCCGGTCAGCTCGCCTGTTATCAGCCAGACCCTGGCGGGTGAGGAGGTCAAACCCAGCCCGCACAAGATTCAGGGCATAGGAGCCGGCTTCGTTCCGAAGAATCTGGATCTGTCGATCGTCGACCGGGTCGAGCGTGTCGACGACGATGAGTCGAAAGCGATGGCGCTGCGCCTGATGCGCGAGGAAGGCATCCTCTGCGGTATTTCCTGCGGTGCGGCAATGGCCGCGGCTGTACGACTGGCTGAGAAACCGGAAATGCAGGGCAAGAACATCGTCGTGATCCTGCCCGATTCTGGCGAGCGCTATCTGTCGTCCATGCTGTTCTCCGATATGTTCGGTGAGCAGGAGTTGCAGCAGTAAGCCAAGCGCCGCGCTGGGCCGCGATGGCGGCTCTGGCGCAATGGCTATGCACGCAGCCAGGCCTGAGCGATCAAGGAACCTGGCCAGCTTTCATTGAGCCGTACCTCTGGATAGGCTCGGCGCTTTTCACGCAGCGAGAGCAACCACATGGCGCAGCATTCGCCAGATGTCGAGATTGCCAGACAGATCCTCCTGGGGTTCGACGATTATCGCGAGCAGTTCAGGCTGATAACCGAAGGCGCCAGGTCGCGTTTCGAAAAGGCGCAATGGCAGGAGGCACAGCGCGCATCGGCTGCAAGAATCAACCTGTACGAAGAAAAGGTGGGTGAGACCGCTGCGGTTTTGCGCGCAGCCTTCGAACCCAGCGTGCTGATCGATGTAGAGCGCTGGCCGCGGATCAAGGCCGAGTACATCGAGCTGATCAATCCGCGCTTCGACGATGAGCTGTCCGAAACCTGGTACAACTCGATCTTCTGTACGTTGTTCAGCCACGACTGTATCAATGACAGCACCATGTTCATCCACACCACGCGGCCATCGAATCGTGCCCAGCGGATGGCCCAGACACGGCGCTACCAGCCCGGCGGTGATTTGCGCGGTGTGCTTGAACAGGTTCTCACGGACTTTGCTCTCGATGTGCCTTACGCCGATAGGCCCGGCGATCTCGAGCGCCTGGAGGGGCAGCTTGAGGTGTCGCTGCCAGATTGGGTGTGCAGGGACCCGGAGCTGATCGTCGAGTTGTTTTCCTCGGTGCTCTATCGCAACAAGGGCGCCTATCTGGTCGGGCGCATCTTCACCCGGGATGAACAGTGGCCGCTGGTGATCCCTCTTTTACACCGCGAGGGTGTAGGGCTGGTTGCCGACGCTTTGATTACAGACGAGGCGGAAGTCTCCATCATCTTCTCGTTCACCCGCTCGTATTTCATGGTCGAGGTACCTATCCCGGCGGAGTTCATCGGCTTTCTCAAGCAGATCATGCCCGGTAAGCACGTTGCCGAGCTCTACACCTCGATCGGCTTCTACAAGCACGGAAAATCTGAGTTCTATCGCGCCCTGATCACTCACCTGGCCACCACTGACGACCGCTTCATCATGGCCCCGGGCGTGCGCGGCATGGTCATGAGCGTGTTCACGCTGCCTGGTTTCAATACGGTGTTCAAGATCATCAAGGATCGCTTTTCCCACACCAAAAACGTCAATCGCGCGACGGTGATCGAGAAGTACCGGCTGGTGAAGAGTGTCGACCGGGTAGGGCGCATGGCCGATACCCAGGAGTTCGCCGACTTCCGTTTTCCGTTGTCGAAGTTCGAGCCCGAATGTCTCGTGGAGCTGCTCGAAGTCGCGCCGTCCACGGTCGAGGTGCAGGGCGACACGGTATTGGTGCGCCATTGCTGGACCGAGCGGCGCATGACGCCATTGAATATCTATGTCGAAAATGCCAACGAACAGCAGGTCGAGGAAGCCTTGGAAGACTACGGGTTGGCGATCAAGCAGCTCGCTGCAGCCAACATCTTCCCTGGCGACATGTTGCTGAAGAACTTCGGGGTCACTCGTCACGGTCGGGTCGTGTTCTACGACTACGACGAGATCTGCTTCCTGACGGAGGTGAATTTCCGCTACATCCCCGAAGCTCGATACCCGGAAGATGAAATGGCCTCTGAGCCCTGGTATTCAGTCGGGCCGAACGATGTCTTTCCGGAAGAATTTCCACGTTTCCTGTTTGCCGATCCAAAGCAACGACGGCTGTTCGCCAAGCTCCACGGCGAGTTATACGACGCCAATTACTGGAAAGGTCTGCAGCAGGCAATCGGCGACGGCAAGGTGATTGACGTTTTTCCGTATCGTCGCAGGGTTGCGGCATCCCGATAGTCGCGTCAGGCGAACGCTGGCTGGTTGTCGGGGTCGCTATCCATAGAGCCGGATGAAAGGCACGACGCCTGAACAATCTGCAACACCTGTCATCGGTCATGTTGCGGTTGTTGGGTTATGCTGGTCTCGAAGTCCCATGGCTCCACCAAGACCCGTATCAAGTAGGAGGGGTTAGACCATGAAAGCATGGCTCGATAGTGTGTGCTGGAATCTGGCAGTGGCGCTTGGGTTTGTTGAACCGCCGAAGTTGCAGCCTATCCCGGTGCAAGCGCAACGAGACAGGTCGGCAGCCCAGCGTCGCTGACACGGCGAGCCGGGCGTTGACTCTCAACGCCCCGGCATCACCACACCACCTTTCTCAATCGCTCGCTGGTAGGCGGGCCTTTTGCGTATACGTTGCAAAAACTCGGTGAGATTGGGGCGGCTAGCGTCTAGGCCTGCCCTTGATTGGGCTGCTTCGATGGGAAAACTCATCTGAATGTCCGCGACGCTGAAATCGTCTCCAGCGAACCAGCATGATTTCCCGAGCTCGTTTTCCATATAGTCCAGATGGAGCTTCAGCTGCGGGCCGATGAATGCCTGGTTGGCGCCTTTGGCTATTGCCCGCGCCACGGGGCGGATGAAGAAAGGCATCGGCCCGTTTGCAACACGGTCGAATACCAGTCGGAGCAGCAGTGGTGGCATGGCTGAGCCTTCGGCATAGTGCATCCAGTAGCGAAAGCGAAGGTATTCAGCGGAGCTGGCCGCTGGTGTCAGTTGACCGTCACCATAGTTCCCGACCAGATATTCAAGAATCGCTGCCGACTCTGCCAAGGTGAGGCCGCCATCGGTAATGACAGGCGATTTCCCCAGCGGATGCACCTGCTTCAGCTCAGGCGGAGCCAGCATCGTTTTCGGGTCGCGGGCATAGCGCTTGATCTGGTAGGGCACGTCAAGCTCCTCCAACAGCCAGAGCACGCGGTGCGAGCGGGATTTCTCCAGATGGTGAACCGTTATCATGGGTACATGCCTCCCGGGCATCGATGGGTAGGCAAGCATAGCCTGCTGCCGCCTGCATGCTCTGTCAGATGTGAGAGGCCATAGGAGAAGTCATGCCCCGTCCGCGATGCCACCGCTGTCAGCGTCCGGTTAGTCACTGCCTGTGTGAGCTGATTCCCTCGCTTGTGAGCGTTACGCAAGTGCTGATCCTGCAGCACCCCAGCGAAACCGCTCATGCCCTCAACACCGCTCGGCTGGTATCCCTGGGCCTGAGCCAGGCGGAGTTGCTGGTTGGCGAGTCGTTCGATTCCTTGCCCGATGATGGCTGCGACAACTATCTGCTGTTTCCGGGGCAGGATGCCGTGCCGATCGAAAGACTGGCGGACCGCGACACACCGCTACGGCTGGTCGTCCCCGACGGAACCTGGCGAAAGGCACGCAAGCTGCTCCATATGAATCCTCGGCTGGCAACTTTGCCACGCGTATCGCTACCGGCGGGGCTCGTCTCTCGTTATCGCTTGCGTAAGGCCCCGGCCCCTGGTGCGCTGTCTACGCTTGAGGCAATCGTCACGGCGTTGAACATGCTTGAGGGCCCCGGGCGTTTCGATGCCTTGTTGCGTCCGTTCGAGGCACTGATCGAGGGCCAGATCGATGCCATGGGCGCCGACACTTATCAGCGCAACCACGTCTCCCAGCGCTACGTAGGTCTCAGCGAGGTGGAAGAGTCTTGAGCCGGAGGACATACAGGCTAACCAGTGTGGCACTGGTCAGCATTCCGATGCGGGCCCAGAACATCGGTACCAGCCAGCAAGACACGGCAATGCTCAACCACATGGTGGTAATGGCGTACACCTTGCCTTTGAGAGGAATGCCATTGCCCTCCAGGTAATCGCGAAACCAGGGGCCGAGCCGGGGGTGCATCACCAGCCAGTCGTAGAATCGCCTTGAGCTGCGGACGAAGCAGGCGGCGGCGAGCAGAAGAAATGGAGTGGTTGGCAGCACGGGTAGAAAGATGCCAATGACGCCAAGCGTTACGCTCAACCAGCCAAGCACCAGTAGCGCATAGCGCGCCACCGGGTTGCGATACGTCGGGATATCGCGGTGTGCCACGGTGGCTATCCGGGTGTCAGTGCCGGCGGGGCTTGAGCAGGGCCGGTTTTTCCTCGGGTGCGTGGCAGATCAGGTACAGCGCAGTAAGGATTTCAGGGATCTGTGAAACCATTTCATCCACAAGATCGGGATCGGAGGCGATGTCAATGAACTCTGGTTGCTCGTCGAACAAGCCCGAGCCGACCATGATCGGCAAGAGCAATTCGCTGACTTCTTCCTCAGCATCTTCGAACCAGACGGATTCACGCATGAAGACGCCTTCCATGAAACCGATGCACCAGCCACGTAGGTCCGACTCGTCCGGCTCATCACCCATGTCCAGCTCGCAGGGAAGCTCCATGTCTTCGTCGCTGGCCAGCTGGCGCGCAATGTGTGCCTTGAGTTGGACCAGCGTCGCCTCGATGGCGTCTCGCTCGGTGTCATCGGCATACTTGGGCGGCTCGGCGAACAGGGCGTCGATCCATTCACGTTCCGGGACCTGCTCCGAGCAGATGCACAGGGCTGTCAGGTAGCCGTGCGCGGCGATGTAATCCAGCGCCTCTTCATGCAGATCATCTGCATCCAGAAACACTTGCAGGCGGGCGAGTTGCTCGGCGAATGACATCGATGGCTACCTTGGATGGGAAACAGCAGTGATTCTAGACGAGCTGCGGGTTGCAGGCTACCGCGCGCGACATGCCGCCTGGCCCCAGCAACTTTTCCGGTTCTGGCTCATGGACAGAAAGGCAAAAGCCAGCAGAGTTCCTCGTGACCGGCTTCATCCGGTTATCGCGTCATGCTCGACTTCGGTCTGAACGAGGCGCCTGGCTCGCGTATACTCGCGCGTCTTGTTTCGGAGGCCGGCATGCTCGACCAGGCACAGCGCATTCTCAAAGATGTTTTCGGCTACGACGCTTTTCGTGGCAACCAGGGTGCGATCATCGAGCGCGTGGCCAGCGGCGGCGATGCCTTGGTACTGATGCCCACTGGCGGCGGCAAATCGCTCTGCTACCAGGTGCCGGGACTATTGCGTGACGGGCTTGCGGTGGTGGTGTCGCCGCTGATTGCTCTCATGGACGATCAGGTCGCTACGCTCGAGGAGCTCGGGATCGCCGCAGTCGCCCTGAATTCGACGCAGAGCCCTGAGCAGCAGCGCGACATTGCCGACCGCTTGCTGCGCAACGAAATCAAGATGCTCTATCTGGCGCCGGAGCGGTTGGTGCAGCCCCGGATGCTGGCCTTTCTTCAACGACTGCAGATCAGCCTGTTTGCCATCGATGAAGCCCATTGCGTCTCCCAGTGGGGCCATGACTTCCGTCCGGAGTATCTCCAGCTCGGCCAGTTGGCTGAGTACTTCTCGGATGTGCCGCGCCTCGCCCTCACGGCAACCGCAGACAAGCGGACGCGCGAGGAGATCGTCCAGCGCTTGCATCTGGAGCAGGCTCAGCGCTTCCTGTCCAGTTTCGATCGGCCGAATATCTACTACCGCATCGTCCCCAAGGAGCAGCCGCGCAAGCAACTGATGGCCTTCCTGGCCGAACGCCGTGGCGATGCGGGCATCATCTACTGCATGTCACGCAAGAAGGTTGATGACATCGCGGCCTTTCTGACCGAGCAGGGCTTTCCTGCACTGCCTTATCATGCCGGTCTGCCGAGTGACCTGCGTGCATTTCACCAGAAGCGGTTCCTTAATGAGGAAGGGCTGATCATGGTGGCGACGATCGCCTTCGGCATGGGCATCGACAAGCCCAATGTTCGCTTCGTCGCTCATCTGGACCTGCCTAAATCGCTTGAAGCCTACTATCAGGAAACCGGGCGTGCCGGCCGTGATGGCCTACCGGCCGATGCCTGGATGGCCTATGGGCTGCAGGACGTGATCTTCCTCAAGCAGATGCTCAACAACTCCGAAGGCGATGAGCGTCATAAGCGTGTCGAGCAGCACAAGCTCGACGCCATGCTCTCGCTGTGCGAGGAAACGCGCTGCCGTCGGCAGGTCTTGCTGGCCTACTTCGACGAGCAGATGCCAAAGCCTTGCGGTCATTGCGACAACTGCGTCGATGGTGTGCAGACCTGGGATGCCACCGAGCCGGCGCGTCAGGCATTGTCGGCGATCTACCGCAGCGGCCAGCGTTATGGCGTGGGCCATCTGGTGGATATCCTGCTGGGGCGTGACAACGAGAAAATCCGAAGCCTTGGCCACCAGCATCTGTCCGTGTTTGGTGTGGGCAAGGCGCTGACCGAAAGCGACTGGCGTTCGCTGTTTCGTCAGCTGGTGGCACGCGGTCTGGCTGATGTCGATCTGGAGGGCTTCGGAGGGCTGCGTCTCAGTGAAAGCTGCCGAGCGCTATTGCGAGGCGAGGTCAGGCTGGAGTTAAGGCGCGAGCTCGCAAGCAAGGCGCCGAAGCCGGCCGCCAGCGCGGCCAGCCAGCTTGTTCGCAGTGAGGAGCGCGAGACGTGGGAGGCATTACGCGCCTTGCGGCGCAAGCTGGCCGAAGAACACAGTGTGCCGCCCTATGTGATCTTCCCCGATGCGACATTGCTGGAAATGTTGCGCAGCAAGCCAGGTTCGCTCAGCGACATGGCGATGATCAGTGGCGTTGGCGCGCGCAAGCTCGAACGTTACGGCCAGGCGTTTCTGGGTGTACTGCAAGGATCGGCATCGGCGGCCAGGTCGCCTGCCGACATCCGTCACGAGCTGATCACGCTGGCGCGTGCCGGCATGACACCGGCGCAGATCTCGCGACAACTCGATTGCAGCGAAAAAAACGTCTACGCCATGCTGGCCGAAGCGATCGGTCAACAGCAGCTCAGCCTGGAGCAGGCCCTCGATCTGCCGGAAGACCTGCTTGCGGAAATCCAGGAAGCCTTCCTTGACGGAGAAGGGGAATTGCCCCCTGTTTCAGCTATCGCGCAGTCCTTTGCCGGGCGAGTGCCGGAAGCGGTGTTGTTCTGCGTCAGAGCGTCCCTGCAGGCCGAATTCGAGCTCTGACGTCATCGCCGAGGCTGCGGCGTATTGCCGCTGCGCTTGTTCGCCACGCCGTCTAGGGTGGTGTTCCGCAATACAGGGTTACGTACAGGGACGATGGTAGCCTTGCCACTATTCCGGAGCTGTGGTTAGCTCGCTAATTATTAGCATTTCCGGATAGACCGTTCCATGTACCCCGACCAACACCGCTTCGCCATGCAGTTGGCCCAACTTTCGCGTGGCTGGCGTGCCGAGCTGGATCGCCGCCTGGCAGACCTTGGCCTGTCCCAGGCGCGGTGGCTGGTTCTGCTTCATCTTGCCCGTTTCGATCATGACCCTACCCAGCGTGAGCTGGCGCAGAGTGTGGCGGTTGAGGGGCCTACTCTGGCGCGGCTGCTGGATAGCCTCGAGGCGCAAGGCCTCGTTCATCGCAAGGCAGCTCCGGAAGACCGGCGAGCCAAGCTGATTACACTCGGTGCCCCGGCGCGTCCATTGATTCAGAAGATCGAGGCCATCTCTACGCAGGTTAGGCAGGAACTGTTCGACGGTATCGACGATGAGGATCTGCGTATGTGCCAGCAAGTGCACGCTCGCATCCTCGCCAATCTGGTCAAGTTCAAGCGCTAACAGCGTTGCGTCCGATCAGGCCGCCGTCTCGCCAAACCAAGCCAGTTACCTGCGGCTATGCACAGGAACGGCATTGCCTGCACTGCTTTGGCTGGTTGTAGCTGTTGCTCGGGTGCCTGATCAGGCAACGCCAGGCTGCCGTCTGTCTTAACGCTAGGCCGTAGATCGCCCGTAGTGGCACAATGCCTTAATCGCGCCTGTCGACGAGTGAGTTCAACTTTCTGTTGTTTCAGTCGATAACCGCATCACAGTCCAGCAATCGTATAGGGGCGGGCCTACATGCGCCGAGCGCCACCAGTGGAGGTCCTATGGCACTAGGTCGTCGAGTCTTGTTAACGGTAGCCTCCGGCTCGCTGATCTATTCGGGCATGGTGTCGGCGTTGGGCATGGGCGAAATCTCGCTGCAATCGGCGTTGAATCAGCCTTTGCGCGCCGAGATCGACCTGCTCGACGTTGGCGATCTGTCTGCAGACGACATCCGCATCGTACTGGCCTCGAGCAGTGATTTCGCCAGGGTAGGCGTCGAGCGCCCGGCGTTTCTTCAAGACCTGCTCTTCACGCCTGTCATCGAAGGTAACCGCAGTCGGATTCGCGTCTCCTCCAGCCAGCCTGTCCGCGAGCCTTATCTGAACTTCCTGGTGGAGATCACCCGCGCGAACAGCCGCCTGCTGCGCGAATACACCGTTTTGCTTGATCCACTGCCTGGGACCCTTGAGGTTGCCAGCAACAGGCAGGCTGAAATCGAGCAAGCCTCGGCATTGCCAGTAGCTGCGCAGCCGGCGCGTTTTGCGCCGCAGGCTGCAACGCCGCAAGCCTCTCAAGGCCGGCGCCACCGAGTTGCCAGCGGTGAGAGCCTCTGGATTATTGCGGCAGCCTATACCGATGGCGGGCCTTCTCAATCGCAATTCATGCGCGACGTCCTGGCGTTGAACTCCGACGCCTTCGCAGGCGGGGACCCAGCACGTCTCAAGGCTGGAGTAAATCTTCTACTGCCGGATACGGCGGAAGGGGTTGCCGCTGTTGCAATCGAACCTGTGCAAGTGGATCCGGTGGCCGAGTCCACCGTCCAGGAGCGGCCGGCGCCTGATCCCGAACCTGCCGATCCAGCGCTTGTGGACGACCAGGTCGCACTTCTGCGGCGTCAGTTATTCGAAGAGCTGGCTGCCAGCCGCGAGGAGAACCGCCAACTCAAGCAAATGCTGATCGACATGCGCGTGCAGCTCGAATCCGTTACTGCGCAGCTGATCGAACAGAACCGTACGCAAGCGATAGCTCCGCCAGCTGACGCGCCAACGCAGCAGCAAACAGCCACAACAGGTAGCAGCATGACGCCGGCAGATCAGCCCGCAATCTTCTTGTCCGGCACCGAGACCAGCTCTTCATCCAGCTGGCGGGACTGGATGCTGCCGGGAGGCGGAGTGCTGGCATCGCTCATGCTCGGGGGGCTCTGGCTTGGCTGGCGCAAAAAGCTTCGCCCGACTCCGCCGGAGACGGTTTCCCTGGCCGAGGTAAGCCCTGGCGTAACGTCCGTGTCTTCGACACCGGCGATGGAGATGCCCCGCCAGCCTGCGCACGCTTCCGTCAGTGAAACCGATGTGCTTGAAGCGGCAGACATCTACCTCACCTATGGCCGCCGCGATGAGGCACTGGATGTGCTCCAGCGCGGTATAGAGCGGTCACCAGCACAACTCGATATCCGTTTGCGCCAGCTCGGTCTGATCGCCGAGTCGGGGGACGTGGGCCGCTATTGCGCCGCGGCTGAAGACTACCTCCAGGCGGGTGGTGATCAGGCCCAGCTGGGGCAGTTACTGGCCCTGCATCCGGCCCTGGCTGCCGCCGTTACGCCAGCAGATCGTGCGTCTGCATCCGCACTGGACGATCAAGACGTAACCTTCGTGCTGAGCGAGGATACGACCGCCGTCTCGCCTGGTTCGGCGCTCGCGGCAGCGGTGCAGCGCAGGACAGTGGAAGCCGAGCCGACCTGTTCTGTTGATTCGCAGCCCTGGCTGGATGGGTTCGACGATGAGACGTTGACGCTCGACGAACTTCCTTCGCTGCTCGATGATGCCGACAGCTTCGGGTCGATGCGCTCAGCTGACGAGCTGCGCAAGCTGGAGGCTAATCCGGAGCATCTGGTACGCCTGAACCAGGCGGTTGCCTATATCAAGCAGGGCGATATGGACAGTGCCTGCATCATCCTGGAAAGCCTCGCCACCGAAGGCGACGATCAGCAGCGGCAACAGGTCAACGAGCTGCTCGCGCAGATCGCCTGAAGGCACCGTAGCCGCGATCCTGAGGACGCGGCGGTCAGAAGCTGCGCCCGAGATTCATATACAGCGCACGCTCGGCTTCATCGTTCAGGCCGTAGCTGAAATTCAGCGGACCCAGCGGGGTCTCGTAGCCGATGAACACGCTGCCTGCATTGATGTATCCACTGTCGAACTCGTTATCCTTGTTCCAGGCGCGTCCTCGCTCCAGCGAAGCACCGATGTACAGCGGAAAGTCCAGCGGCAGGAAAGACCCAGGCGTCATCTGGCGAAGATAGATCATTCTTGCCAGGCTGATGTTCTGGCCTGACAGGGCGTCTTGCCGGAAACCCGAAAGCTGTCGCGCACCCCCCAGCTGAAAGCTGGAAGTTACCACTTCGGCTTCGTTCAAGGTGCGTCCGTAGCGACCGCCCACCACGAAGGTGTTCACGCCCTGACTGATAGCCTTGTCCAGGCTGATTTCCCACTGCCGGTAACGGTCGTCCGAACCCAGTGCCGGATCGTACTGGCGCAACCTCAAGGCGATATCCTCTCCTTCATGAGGAAAGTCCACGTTGTCGAGCGTGTCGAACGAATACTGAAGCTGGTAGTAACCTTCTTCGAAGCTGAAGTCAGGCAGTTGTCGGTCACCGACGCGAATGTTCGCTTCACCCCAGCTCTGGCCAATACCGAAGCGAATCTCGCCGTTATTGGCGATCTGCCGACCCAGATTGAGACCATAGCCGTAACGCTGCAGGCGGTATTCGGCGACCGGGTCATTGGCCAGCACCGCTTCGACGTTCTGCGCTTCGGCAATCAGGTTTGGCGCGACGAACCAGCGCGAGCCCGCATCCAGCGGCTGATAGAACTCGCTGAAAAACTCCTGTCGATCCCCCAGTTGCAGGCGGGTCAGCCATTCGGCGCCGAGTTCATTGATGCCGTTCTTGCGAAAACTTGCACCGATGTTGAAGGCGCTATCTCCCTGGAAATCATCAGAAAGATTGATGCCCAACCGCAAGTAGTCTGTCCCGGAGCGCTTTTCTCGTGTGGTTATAACCAGGGTGTTGCCAGCCTTGCCATGAATCACGCGATATTCGACCTGATCGAAGTAATCCAGGCCGTACAGCGTACCCATGTCCTTTTGCAGGTCCTGAAGGTCCAGCGGCTTGCCCGCCTGCTGGCGAATATGGCGGCGAATCACCGCATCACCCACTTTCGAATCGTTCTCGATGCGTACGGCTGTGATCAGTGGCGTGCGCGGTTCGCTCGCACGAGCGAGGCTCAGGGCCAGGTTGCCCCCGCTTTCGCTGCGCATGCCTGCCAGGCGGCCCTCCAGGGCAAGCGCGGCTCGGTAGCCTGCATCGATCAGCTGGTCGGCTCGATCAAAATCGGTGGAGCCGAAGGCGGCCAGCATCGGCTGAATCAGCAGATCTTCAGGACGCAGCGTGGCCAGCTGCACCTCTGAGTTGCGTCTGGTCATCATCGTGATCGACTGGTTGAGTACGTCAACCACCGTCAGGAGCTGTTCCCGGGGCTGCAGCGGCGTGCCGATGTCAACCACGATGAGCTGGTCCACGCCCATGTCGCGGGCGACGTCCATGGGAATGTTGTCCACCATGCCGCCATCAACCAGAAGCCGACCGTCGATCTCGACCGGTGCGAAAACTGCCGGAATGGACATGCTGGCGCGGATCGCCTGGGGCAGGTGACCACTGCGAAAGATCACTTTCTGGTCGTTGGCGATGTCCGTTGCGACTGCACGGAACGGAATGGGCAGGCGGTCGAAATCGCGCGTGTCGCTGGCATGAACCAATAGCCGTTCGAGCAGCAGCGCCAGGTTCTGGCCCTGAATCACGCCGAGGGGCAGGCCGAGGCTGCCGTCGTCGCGAAAGCTCAGTTTGCGTTTAACGAGAAAGTCTCGATCGTCCTGCTTGCGCCGGAAAGGAATGTCCTGACGGGGTGGGTCATCGGAAAGCACCTGCTGCCAGTCGAGATCGAGCGCCAGCTTTTCGAGTTCAGCAACGCTGTAACCGGCTGCATAAAGACCGCCGATAACCGCGCCCATGCTGGTGCCGGCAATGGCATCGATCTGCACACCCTGTTCTTCGAGTGCCTTCAGGACGCCGATGTGGGCGAGGCCTCGTGCGGCGCCACCAGACAGCACCAACCCAGTGCGTGGCTGGGTATCGGCGAAGCCTACCGTTGGCAGGAGCAGGATCAGCAAGAGAACGATACGGGACATGACTGCACCAGCGGAGATTGCGAATCGGCCGCTATTATAGGCGTCCCCCCCGCTACCCGAGCGCTTAGACATGGCCAATACCAAGCCTGAAGTCGTCATCACCTATTGCACCCAATGCCAATGGATGCTGCGTGCGGCCTGGCTGGCCCAGGAGCTGCTTTCGACCTTTTCGGATGACCTGGACAGGGTCTCGCTGGTGCCTGCCACGGGCGGGACTTTCCACATTACCTGCGACGGTGTGCAGATCTGGGAACGCAAGCTGGACGGTGGTTTTCCCGAGGCCAAGGCTTTGAAGCAGCGTGTGCGTGACCAGATCGATCCTCAAATGAATCTTGGGCACAACGACAAGCGTTAGAGTCGTGAGCGGATAGCACGACTTTCAGTCTGAGACCAGCTCGTTTCGCATCATTGCCTCGGCAAGATGTTGTTGCCGCCATGTACTGAATGGCCGGGCGGCGGACCGGTGTGTCAGCGCTGTCCTGGCGGCTGCGGTGCGTCTGCCATGGGACAGCCAGCGTTCTTCACAGCCGGCGTTTTCAGCCGGCTGGTGATGACCGAGGCAAGGATGATCAGGGCGCCGCCTAACAGCATCCGCAGCGTGGGTTGCTCATTGAACAGCCACCAGGCGATCGCGATGCCATACACCGGCTCGAGCGCGAAGATCACTGCGGTGGTACGTGCTTTCAGTACTTTCAGACTGGCAACGAACAGGCTGTGCGCGACGCCGGTACAGAACACCCCTAACAGCGCCAACCACAGCCAATCGGTTGCCGGGACGGCAGGCAGCGATGACCACGTGAACGGCAGGAGACACAGCAGGATGGTGCCGTTCTGCCAGAGCGCAGACTGCACCGGATCCACCCCGCGGGTGACTGCACGGTTAAGCAGCGAGAGCAGGGCGAACATGAGCCCCGACAGGATGCCGTAGAGCAAGCCCAGCGTGCTCTGACTGGCAAGATCGAACGCTGGCGTTACCAGCAGCAGGCCGGAACAGACCAGCGCTACCATGGCAAATTCCACCGGTCGGGTACGCTCGCGAAACAACAGCCCTTCCAGAAGCACGGTGAACGCGGGAAAACTGGCGAAGCCCAGCGTGGCGATGCCGACGCCTGCGATTTTCACGGAGAGAAAGAATGTCAGCCAATGACCACCGAGCAACAGGCCGCCAAGCAAAAGACCGGCACGCTGGCGCATGCTAGGTCTGGCGCCGCTGCTGCGCAGGACCTGCACAGCGAGCAGCAACGCCACGACGGCAAAGCCGGCGCGGCCCAGGGTAATGATGGCTGGAGTGCTCTCGGCGAGCTTCCCGAATACACCGGACAGGCCAAACATCAGCGCGCCGAAGTGGATCGCCAGCAAGGCGTTGCGATGGGTCATGGTCGGTAGTCTGATGCCGTAAGAAATGAATTGCCTTGCGGCCCGTGCTGCAGTTGTCGGAGTAGGTGACTCGGCATGGGCTGGATTGAATTCAGTGAGTAGAAGAGACGGGATGAGCAGCACAATGATCTCGGCTGCCTGGCGATGCCGCCTGCTTGAAGGGCTGAGCGATAGCGCAGGCGCCTTGGCCTGGCGCCTGTGCTACATGATGACCTTGTCGCGTAGCTTGTCCGCCGCCTGATTGAGTGCCTGGATGACGCGCTCCTTGTCGAAGTTCTGCACACCATTGGTGTCCAGGTACATCGAGAAGCCCGGCAGCTCGTGCTCTACGAAGCTGTTGGTGGCGCCGAGGTCGCGTCGGAAATCGACAACCTGGTAGATCTGCACTGGACGGGTGAATCCCTTTACGGTGATCTGACCCTTGTCCCGGCACATGATTACATCTTTCACCAACGAATAGGTTTCATGGGAGATAAGGATTTCGCCTGCCTCGGCAGAGCTTTCCAAACGGCTGGCCAGATTCACTTCGCGACCAATGATGGTGTAGTCCATACGGGTATCGGCACCGAAGTTGCCGACCGTACAGTACCCGGTGTTGATGCCCATGCGGATTTCCATCGGCTTGGTGATGCCTTGGGCGCGCCATTGCTGACGCAGGATCTTCATATGCTTGCGCATGGCGATGGCCATCGACACTGCTGCCACCGCGTCTTTTTTTGCCCCCTGGCTGGCCGGGTCCCCAAAGAACACCATCACACAGTCGCCCACGAACTTGTCGATGGTGCCGCCGTACTTGAGGGTGATCTTGGACATCTCGTTGAGGTAGTTGTTGAGCAGGTCGGTAAGGGCTTCGGCCTCCAGCTCTTCGGATAACTCCGTGAATCCCTTGATATCGGAGAAAAATACCGTGAGCTTCTTGCGCTGGGTTTCCAGCCTGACGCTGCGCTTGCCGGAAAAGATCGATTCCCATACCTGCGGGGACAGGTACTTGGCAAGGTTTCTTGCCAGGCGCGCAGCCTTGGCCTGTTCGGCCTCCACTTCGCTGCGCGCCTGCGCCAGGCGGATGCCCTGTTGATGGACGTAATAAGCAGTGATGCACACGTACAGCGTGGTGAAGAGAATGCTGACCAGAGAAACCAGTACCGGGGTCACGCCGGCGAAGTGCAGGGGCACCAGCAGGCTCGTCAGTCCCACACCGAGCACGACCATCAACACTGTGATCAGCAGGTGGCGCAAGCTACCGATGACCAGCGCGCTGAAACCGAGCGTGAGCAGAAACATCAGGCTGGGTACCAGGCTGAAACTGAGCAGGACGATACCGGCACCTGCATGTAGCCCGTCCAGGCTGAGCAGCATCTGCGAGGTTCGCTCCGGATGCTCGCGCTTGAATCGGTAGCTCAGGTGATAGGCGAAATGTGGATAGAGAAGCGAATAGGGCACCATCCACAGAAGACCGATAGCGAAATGCTGGGTATAGACACCGGCGGCCAGGGTCGCGGCGCAGGTCAGATAAGCAAGAACCCGGGCGTAATACTCACGAAGCGGACGAGTCGCAAGACCGTTACGCCGTTCACCGGTTACGGTTGACATGTTTGATTGCTATCCCTGAATGAGTCCGGCGGCTGACGAACGCTGCGCGAGAGGCAGCGCAGCGGCCGGCGCTGCCCGGGGCGATCATAACCAAATCGCCACTGTCGCGCCAAACCACCGGTCCAATCCGTGACCGCAGCGCCACTCCAGCTGAATCAGAGGCGAATCTTGCCCGTCAGCAGGTCCTTGAACATTACCCAGTCGCCAACAAAGCTGTAGAGCGGGTACTGGAAGGTAGCGGGTCGATTTTTCTCGAAGACGAAATGCCCTACCCAGGCAAATCCGTACCCGGCCAGCGGCATTGCCAGTAGCCAGAGCCATTGTTGGGAGCTCAGCGCATACAGGAGTATGGCCAGGACGACGAGGCTGCCAACGAAATGCAAACGACGGCAGGTCCGGTTGCTGTGCTCGGCGAGATAGAAAGGATAAAAGTCTGCAAAGCTTCTGAATCGTTCGGTGGTTTGCGTGTTCATGCCGCACCTTTTTTTCTTGTGGTTGTTGCAGTCTAGATCGTCTGCCGCGACGGGACACTGACCGCAGGTGCCAGTCTGGTGCCCTTGTATACCTGCAGCGTGCGGTTAAGACTGTGGGTGCGCCATGCACATCCTGATTTGAGCTCATACGATTGACGACAGAACGCACCACCTCTTCAAGCTGGGCCTCGGGTATCGTTCAGGCACTTGACCTGGAGGGTCTCGACTGCCGGAGCCTGTTCGCTGAACTGGGACTCGATTACGCCGCGCTGAGTGACCCTGACGCTCGTTTCGCCCAGGACGACATGACTCGGCTTTGGCAGCGTGCGGTGGTGATTACCGGAAACCCGGCGATTGGCTTGAACCTGGCGAAGGTGATGCGTCCTGGTGCAATGCACGTGGTTGGCTACGCACTGATGTCCAGCAGCACTCTCAAGGAAAGCTTCCAGCGATTGGTGCGTTATCAGCGCATCATTGCCGAGGGGGCGGATGTGCAGTTGATGCCGAGCGAAGATGGCTACCTGCTGACATTGGCGATTCATGGAGACCAGTTGCCGCCTGCACGGCAAAGCGCCGAAGGTTCGCTGGGCAGCATACTGGCTTTCGGTCGATGGTTGACCGGCAAGCCATTGGTGCCCGTAGAGGTTTATCTGCAGGGCGAGCCGCCTGTTGATGTCGAGCCCTATCAGTCACTTTTCCAAGCCCCCCTGCGTTTCAATGCCAGGTGTCACGGCCTGCTGATAAGCCATGTCGACATGGATATCCCGCTCCTCACCGCCAACGCCGAGCTCGCGCAGTTGCATGATCGGTTTGCCGGAGACTACCTGGCGCGCTTTTCAGGCAGCCGAGTAACGCATCAGGCGCGGCAGGTCATATGCCGTCTGCTGCCGCAGGGCGAGCCCCGACGCGAGACGGTTGCGCAGTTACTGCACCTGTCCGAACGAACGCTGCAACGTCGTCTCGACGAGGAAGGCACCAGCTTTCAGCAACTCCTCGACGACACGCGCCGGGTGCTTGCCGAGCAATACCTGGGGCGGGCGGATCTTGCCCTTCTCGAAATCGCCTATCTGCTGGGATTCGCCGACCCCAGCAATTTCTACCGTGCATTCAAACGCTGGTTCTCGATGACCCCGGGAGAGTACCGGGCCCAGCGCTGAGTCCGATGCTGGAACTTGTGCCGCACCACCAGAGCCTTAACTTCCACACATAACGGCGACCACGCAGACAGCACCGTCGATATTGCCCTACAACTGAGGATGACCTGCATTGGCCAGTAGCCTTCTTGCCCTGATCGACGATATCGCGTCGGTACTGGATGACGTTTCTCTGATGACGAAAGTCGCCGCCAAGAAAACCGCTGGCGTGCTGGGAGACGACCTCGCCCTGAATGCCCAGCAGGTCACCGGTGTTAACGCGGACCGCGAATTGCCAGTAGTCTGGGCGGTCGCCAGAGGGTCGTTGCGCAACAAGCTGATCCTCGTACCCGCTGCGCTGCTGATCAGCGCATTCATTCCCTGGGCCATCACCCCGTTGCTGATGCTCGGCGGTGCATTTCTCTGTTTCGAAGGTTTCGAGAAACTGGCCCACCGCTTTCTGCATCGCGATGATGATCATCATGCAAAGCAGGTCGCGGCACTGGCTGATGAAAACGTAGACATGGTGGCGTTCGAGAAGGACAAGATCAGCGGGGCGGTACGCACCGACTTCATTCTGTCGGCTGAGATCATCGCCATCACCCTTGGAACAGTCGCCGAGGCGACCTTTGTCGAGCAGGTAGTGGTACTCGCTGGCATCGCCATCATCATGACCATCGGTGTCTATGGCCTGGTAGCCGGAATCGTCAAACTGGACGATGCAGGCCTGGCCTTGAGCAAGCGAGCCAGTACCGCGGCCCAGACCGTTGGCCATGCGATCCTGAGGGTTGCGCCCTGGCTGATGAAATCCCTGTCGATCATCGGTACCGCTGCCATGTTCATGGTAGGTGGCGGCATTCTGACCCACGGTTTCAAGGCCGTTCACCACTTCATAGAGAACAGTGCTGAACATACCCTAGCCTTGCCTTACATCGGTTCGGTGTTGTCCGGGCTGATGCCGACCTTGATGGATGCGATCTTCGGAATTCTGGCCGGCGGTCTGGTATTTGCAGTGATCGAATTGGGCGGGCGCCTGTTCAAGCGTAAAAATTCCCACGCCGCCTGACCGCATTGGCTTTAACGACATCAGAGGAGCACCACGAATGAACGAGTTCATGCAGGCTGCCATCGACGAGGCGCAAAAGGGGCTTGCCCAGGGAGGCATTCCAATCGGATCGGTAATCGTCCATCAGGGGCAGATCATCGGTCGTGGTCACAACCGGCGTATTCAGCAGGGCAGTGCGGTGCTGCACGGGGAAATGGATGCTTTCGAAAATGCCGGGCGCCAGCCGGCCAAGGTATACGCAGAGTCTGTGCTGTACACCACCCTGTCGCCGTGTTCGATGTGTAGCGGCGCGATCCTGCTCTACGGCATCCCGAAAGTGGTTATTGGCGAGAACAAGACGTTCATGGGTGAAGAAGCTCTGCTCAAGAGTCGCGGCGTGGAGCTCCAGGTCCTGCAGGACCCTGGCTGTATAGAAATGATGCGGGCTTTCATCGAGGGCAGCCCCGACCTCTGGAACGAGGACATCGGCGAGCCGTAATGCCGTTCAGTGCCGCCAGAACGAGGGCGTCAACATCACTAGCACGGTGATGATTTCCAGTCGGCCAAGCAGCATGCCAAATGACAGCAGCCACTTGGCCGAGTCCGGCAGGGTCGAAAAGTTGCCTGCAGGGCCGATGATCGGACCGAGCCCCGGGCCCACGTTGCACACGGCAGTGGCCGCTGCGGTGAGTGCGGTCAGCATGTCCAGCCCCAGCAGCGCCAGCGCCAGCGCCAGCGCGCCGATGGTGATGGTAAAGAAGAACGAGAAGGTCAGGATCGAGCGAACAATCTCTTCGTCGAGGGTGTGCTTGTTGTAGCGCTGCTTGATAACGGCGCGTGGATGTACGAGTTGCGCCAGGTTGGCACGCAACAGCGAGTAGGCCACCTGGAACCGGAAGACCTTCAAACCACCCGAGGTCGAACCCGAGCAGCCGCCGATGAATGTCAGGTAGAAGAAAGCCAGCACGGCGAATTCGCCCCACTGGGTGTAATCGCCCAGTGCGAAACCGGTAGTCGTGACGACGGATACAACGTTCAGCGAAACGATGCGCAGCGCATCCAGAAAGAGGTAGTCGGAGTTGAATGTCAGCCAGATCGCAAACGCGAAACATATGATCAGCAACATGCCGATGAAGCCCTGCACCTGCTGGTCGTGAATCAGTGCGTAGCGGTTACCCCGGACCGTCGAAACCATCAGGATGAACGGCAGCCCTCCAAGGATCATGAACACCACTGCGACCCAGTGAGCGGCCGGGGTGAACTTGGCCATCGAGCTATCGGATGTCGAATAGCCGCCTGTGGCAATGGTTGTCATGGCGTGGTTGATCGCCTCGAACGGCGTCATCCCACTGAACCAGTAGGCCAGCCCGCAGAGCAGGGTGAGCGCGAGGTAGACAATCAGGATCGATTTTGCCATCACGTGCGAGCGGGGCATGGCTTTCTGTGACCAGTCCGACGACTCTGTCTGGAACAGGCGCATGCCACCGATGCGCAGCAAGGGCAGGATTGCCACCGCCATGCCGATGAAGCCGATGCCGCCCAGCCATTGCAGCATCGAGCGCCACATCAACAGACCGGGTGAAGCCGAATCCAGGCCGGACAGTACGGTCGACCCTGTGGTGGTGATGCCAGACATCGTCTCGAAGAAAGCGTTGGTATAGCTGATGTGATGGATCAGCATCATCGGCAAGGCTGCGAAGCAGCAGACGATCAGCCAGCTGACGGTGGTCAGGAAGTACATATCACGCGGGCGTAGCTGGGTCAGCTCGGGACGCCCCGGCGCGACCAGTGCAATGCCGCTGCTGAAAGTGATCAGGCTGGCCCAGAGAAAGGCCTGCAGGTCGTCAGTGCGATCAAACGCAAACAGCGTGATCATCGGAATGACCATGCTGACAGCAAGAGTGATCAGGAAGATGCCGAGAATGAAACCGATGATGCGCAGGGTCGGCAAAGCCATTTTTCGTTGATGCTCGGCTCGAAAATGAGGCGGCCATTCTACGCCTGTCGCGGCGACAGTAAACCGGCGATCGGTCTGCCAAAAAATCTTTTACAGCCGGCCCCGCAGGCCTCTTCCCAAGTCCGTGGCGATGAATAGAATAGCCGCCCGGTGCCGGCCCTTTGCCGGTTTCTGAGTGTTCACCTTCCATGTCCATCGACAACCCCTGCCTCTCGTGCGGCGCCTGCTGCGCATACTTTCGTGTGTCTTTCTTTTGGGGCGAGTGCGCCTCGTCGGGCGGTACGGTTCCGGACAGTGCGACCGTCCAGATCAGCCCATTTCACGTTGCGATGCAGGGCACCGAGGCCAAGCCCGCTCGCTGCGTTGGCTTGATGGGCGATGTCGGCTGCGGTGTGCGTTGCACGCTGTACGAACAGCGTTCCAGCACCTGTCGTGAGTTCGAGGCGTCCTGGGCTGATGGTCAGCACAATGCGCATTGCGACGCGGCTCGTGCAGCGCACGGCTTACCACCGCTGATGCCACCGCTGGAGCCGCAACTGTCTCCCGACCGGGTTGCCTGAACAGGTCGCATGAGCAACTGCCCGCAGAACGTGTCAGGCCTCTAGAATGTCTGATTCGTTTTGGAGGTTATTGATGGAAGCTCTCGACCTGTTGCTCAATCGCGTCTCTGTAACTCGACTCACCGATCCGGCACCGAGTGCGGCGCAGCTGGATTTACTGTTTCGTGCAGCGCTGCGCGCACCGGACCATGGCCAGTTGAGGCCCTGGCGATTTCTGACGATCCAGGGTGATGCCCGCGAGCGGTTGGGCAGGCTCATGGCAGAGTCGCTGCGTGTGCGCCAGCCAGACGCAGCTGACGAAGCGGTGCACAAAGCACGCAAGATGCCGCTGCGTGCACCGTTGGTGGTAGTTGTTGTCGCCAGCGTACTGCCGCACCCGAAGGTGCCCGATTCCGAGCAGGTGCTCGCAGTCGCCTGTGCTGCGCACGGACTGCTGCTGGCTGCCCATGCGCAAGGGCTTGGTGCGGTATGGCGGACGGGTGAGTTTTCCTATGATCCCTACCTCGCGAAGGCGCTCGGCCTGGGCGGCAACGAACAACTTCTCGGTTTTATCTACCTGGGCACGCCGGAGGGAAACCTGCGGACACCACCGGAGCTGGATCCTCAGAACTTCGTCAGTCAGTGGACCGGTGGCGTGCAGTAGCTCACTCAGGGCGCCGAGCGTGTTCGGCGCCCGAAGCCAACGGCAGCTTCAGCGTTGCGATGAAGCCACCGTCGGGGTGGTTGCCCAGCAGCAGCTCGCCACCATGTCGTTCGGCAGCGCGACGTGCAATCGCCAGACCCAGCCCGTGACCCGCCGTGGTCTGACCCGGTGCGCGAAAGAACGGTTCGCTTAACTGTGCAAGGTGGGCATCCTCCACGCCTGGGCCCTGGTCGCGAATGCTAAGCAGCAGGTCATCTCCACTTCTCGCTGCGCGCAATTCAATGGGTAGGCCCTCGGGATTGAAACGAAGGGCATTGCGTAGCAAGTTGTCGAGCGCGCGTTCGAGCATGTCCGGCCAGCCATGCAGCTGGACGTCGGTCTCTACTGTGCTGTCGATGCGCTGATTCGGCGAGACGATACGAGCGTTCTCCTCGAGCTGTTCGAATATGGAGCGAAGATCGACGGGGCTCGGCGTCCCCGGATCGGCATCCAGCCTGGCCAACTCCAGTATCTCGCTGATCAGCGCCTCCAGCCTGTCGCATTCTTTGGCCAGCCGTGGCCAGATTGCTTCACGTTCCGCAGGCGTCGCCCGTTCGGCAAGCGCAAGCGCGATACGAAGGCGCGCCAGGGGCGAACGCAATTCGTGTGAGACGTCACGTAGCAGTTGCCGCTGGCTGCCAATCAGGCTTTGCAGGCGGGCGCCCATTCGGTTGAAGTCGTTGGCAAGGACCCCCAGCTCGTCGCGGCGTTTGGCAAGCCGGGCCAGGGAGTTCTGCTGATAGGTGGTCTGGCCGAGGTCATGCACGGCACCCCGCAAGCGATCGAGCGGGCGCGTGATGGAAAGCGTGAGTAGCAGGCTGAACCCGGTCAGCACCACCAGTGCTATGGCAATTGCACTCAATGGCCAGAACAGGCTACCCCTGTGCCAGGCCTGCAATTCCTGATTCGGGATGCGATAGATGAACAGGTAGGTATTGCCGGTTTCCGGGCTGGTGTAGTCAGTGGTCAGTCGGCGCCATGGCAGGCGTCCGTCGCGGTGTTCCTGGCGCGCTTCGAATGCTGCGGCGCGGGCGGGAAAGGTACCGCGGATGATTGGCTGGCCGTTTTCGGCAAGCACCTGTACGTCCACGCCAAAGCGGCTGCGGTGCCGCTCGAGCAGACACTGCGCGGTGATCGGCCCCTGGCGTTCATAGACCTTCGTCCAAACCTCGGCCAGCCCATTCACGCCGGGGTGGCGGTTTAGAATCCAGGCGTCCTGATTCAGGGCCTGCCCCAGAAGCATGGCCAGACCCGCGACCAGCGCAATGGCCAGCCAGAAGGTCGCAAGAATGCGCCAGAACAGTGATCGCACCGGTTGGCTACTCCACGGCAAAGCCCGGCGCACCTATCCATGCAAAGGGTGGTGAGCCGGGCGAGTTTGTTTGTAAGGTGCGATCAGTTCTTCTGATCTCGCTCAGCTTTCCACTGCTGGAACTCAGCACGTTCAGCGCGCTTGGCTTCCATTTTCTCGTGCAGTTCGTCGAACTTTTTCTGCTGTTCCGGTTTGAGCAGGTCGCGCATCTGCTGGTGGGTCTTATCCTGGCTGGCCTTCAGCTCGTCTTGCATCGCCTTGCGCTCGGCTTCGGGCAACTTGTCGAGGTAGCGCTGGGTGATGTCGCGATGAGCTTTCATCTGCTCGCCCATCAGGGAGCGCATTTCGCTACGCTGTTCCTTGGTCAGGTCGAGCTGCTCGAACGGTGTGTGCCTGCCGCCACCGTGATGACGCTGACCGCTGTCGGGCATGGCCATTGCGAGGGTGGGGAGGGTGGAAGCGAACAGTACGGCGATAAGAGTCTTGCGCATCATGAGTCTCTCCTTGTTTGGGAAACCAGTCACCCGGCTGAGCGCTACGCGCGAGTCGGAGCGTTGACCGGATGAGCTCAGTCTAGGGCGTGCAAGGTCAGTGGCGGTCAGCACTGGGTAAAGGCTGGGTAAAGCCTTTCAAGGTGCGTAAAGGTATCCGCGGCTGCGCAACGCGACGATGCGCTGGCGGCCGTCCGGATGTGGCCCGAGTTTGCGGCGCAGGTTGCTGACATGCATGTCCAGGCTGCGGTCGTAGAGGGTGAGCTTGCGCCCCAGGGCCAGTTGGGCCAGGGCCTGTTTCTCCAGTGGCTCGCCGGGTTGGCTGAGGAGCGCTTCGAGAATGCGCCCTTCGGACAGGGTAAGGGTGACTTCATGGTCGCCAACACTGGCTACGCCGCGTGCGGGGCTGTACCAGAGATCACCCAACTCCATCTGGCTCGGCGCGCTGGCCGGTTGGCTACGCCGCAAAACGGCTTTCAGGCGGGCTGTGAGTTCGCGCGGATCGCAGGGTTTGGCAAGGTAATCGTCTGCGCCGAGTTCAAGGCCGAGGATACGGTCAAGTGGCTCACCCCGTCCGGACAGCATCAATACTGGCAAGTCGGGATATTCGCTACGCAGTTGCTTGAGCAGTTCCAGCCCGCTGCCATCGGGCAACATGACGTCGAGCACGACCGCAGCGGGCTGATGTTCGGCAAGTGCGGCACGGGCGCTCTTACCGTCGTGGCAGGCGTGGGCGACAAACCCTTCCTGAGCCAGCCAGCTGACCAGCAGGTCGCAGAGTTCCTGGTCGTCGTCTATAAGCAGCAGTTCGCTCATTGTTCGCTCACGTCAGGTTCAGTTCAGCCATTGGCGGCGGCGACGGCCACGCGTCGTCAGGACACCCAGCAGGAAACCCAGGACGCCCACACCACCGCCGACCGCGAACCATTGCTGCTGGTCGCTGAGCAGCTGCGGCTGTGCTTGCTGCTTGAGTTGCTCCTGCTGAAGCTGCATGCGCAGGCGCTGATTCTCCTGGCGAAGCCCTGCCAGTTGCGCCTGCCCCGCCGGGCTGGCTGCAACGTCTGGAAGCTGCTTGAGCGTTTCCCGTTGCCGTTGGTTGTCGCTCAGGCGGCTCTCCAGTTCGGTCTGTCGCTCGGTTGGTGCGGTAATGGTTTCTTCAGCCTGTGCCAATGAGGTGGCAAGGCTCAGAATCAGCAGCAGGAACAGCGGACCTTGGCGCATCGGAACTCCTTTTTCCTCAACGGGCCGTGGCGATGCTACGACCTTACAGAAACCAGACGGCGTGGGCCGATCGACTCAGGGATACACCTGTTTGAAGGGTTTGACGACAACCTCGCCGTAAACCCCTGCAGCCTTGTACGGGTCCGCCTCGGCCCACTGCTGTGCAGCTTGCAGCGACTCGAACTCGGCGACGACCAGGCTACCGGTGAAGCCCGCACTACCAGGATCTTTGCTGTCGATGGCCGGATGCGGGCCAGCCAGTACCAGGCGGCCTTCACTCTTGAGCTGATCGAGACGTGCCAGATGGGCTGGGCGCGATGCCAGGCGATCTTGCAGCGAGTCGGGTACATCCGTGGCGATGATGGCGTAGAGCATGTGGTCTCCTAGGTCTTCTCAGGTTCGGGTTGCATGTGGCGAATCAGGTAGAAGCTTTGGCCGGCCATGAACAGCAACGTCAGACCAAGGCTGCCAAACACCTTGAAGTCTACCCAGATGGCGGGGTACACGAACGCCACGAAAAGATTGGCAGAGCCGCAGACAAGAAAGAACATGATCCAGGCAACATTCAAGCGTGACCAATGTGCTCTGGGCAGTTGCACGGCATGGCCCATCATGCGCTGCACCAACGGCTTGTCGCCAATGAAGTGGCTGGCAGCGAATGCCAGCGCAAACAGCCAGTTCAGCACCGGAGCCTTCCACTTGAGGATCGTTTCACTATGCAGTGCCAGGGTCAGGCCGCCAAACAGCACACAGGCACCCAGCGTGATCCACTGACTTTTTTCGAGGCGGCCCTGGCGGATGATTAGGGCGGAATAGACAAGGAGAGAGCTGCCGATCAGCATGGCGGTGGCACTGAATATGCCGCCTATGCTCAGGGCCATATCCGCGAATTCGACCGTCCTGGGCTCGATCTTGTAGACAACAAAGAACAGCAGCAAAGGAATGAAGTCGATGATTTGTTTCACGGAGCGAGCCAGAAGCGGTATGTGGCCGGCATAATAACAAACCGCGCTTTTAGCGGAACGATGTATGGCCGTCATTTCCAGGACCTTGCGTAAGCTTTGGCAATCCGGGTGACGGCACGAGCGCCGGCGATGGCGGTCACAGCTGTGAGCGTCAGAGCCACTGGAGAACATGTCCCGAATGATTGTCGATCTGCATTGCCATAGCACCGCCTCCGATGGCGTGCTGGCGCCTGCGGTGCTGGTTCAGCGAGCCCATGAACGCGGCGTCGAACTGCTTGCACTGACCGACCACGACACCCTTGAAGGGCTTGATGCGGCGCGAGCCATGGCCGATTCGCTGGGCGTGCGGCTCATCAATGGTATCGAGCTCTCTTGCGTATGGAATGGCGCCACCGTTCATGTACTCGGTTATGCCTTTCGCCGCGATGCCGAGGCGTTGCAGCGAGCCATTGCGCAACTGCATGAAGGGCGCTGGCGGCGCGCCGAGACGATAGCCCAGCGACTGGAAGCCAAGGGCATGCCGGGGACCCTCGAAGGTGCGCGGGATGTCCAGCAGGTACTGGGCGACAGCGGTAACGCGCCGGCCCGCCCGCACTTCGCTGAGTATCTGGTGCGTGCTGGGCATGTGCGCGACCGGGCCGAAGCATTTCGCAAGTGGCTTGGCTCGGGCAAGCTGGGGGATGTGAAGCAGCATTGGCCGACGCTGGAGCAGACAGTGGCCACGTTGCGAGAGGCGGGCGCCTGGATCAGCCTGGCGCATCCTTGGCAGTACGACTTCACCCGCAGCAAGCGGCGGCGGCTGGTTAGCGAGTTCGCCCAGGCGGGTGGTCATGCACTGGAAGTGGTCAACGGCATGCAGCCGCTGGAGCAGGTGGGCGGCTTGTCGATTCTGGCGCGTGAGTTTGGCTTGAGCGCGAGCGTCGGTAGCGACTTCCATGCCCCCGGCGACTGGTCCGAGCTCGGCCTTTATCGGAGCCTGCCGGACGATCTGCAGCCTCTCTGGAGCCATTTCGATGATGAGCCACGCGAGTCAGTGGTCTGCTGAGCGGGAGCCTTTATGAGTCAGTTTTTTCAGATACACCCGGACAATCCCCAGCCCAGGCTGATCAAGCAGGCGGTTGAAATCATTCGTAACGGCGGGATCGTCGTCTATCCGACCGATTCTTCATATGCCATTGGCTGCTCGATCGGCAACAAGGCCGGCATCGAACGCATTCGCCGTTTGCGTCAGCTGGACGACAAGCACAACTTCACCCTGGCCTGTCGGGACCTGTCGCAGCTCGGGCTGTTTGCCAAGGTCGACACTGCTGCCTTCCGTCTGCTCAAGACGCATCTGCCCGGCCCATACACCATCATTCTCAGCGCTACCCGTGAAGTGCCGCGCATGTTGCTGCATCCCAAGCGTCGCACCATTGGTCTTCGGGTCCCGGCGCAGCCCATCGCGCAGGCATTACTGGCCGAACTGGGTGAGCCGTTGATGAGCGTAAGCCTGATCTTGCCCGGCGAAAGCGAACCGATGAGCGACCCCTACGAGATGCGTGACGCACTCGAGCATCAGGTCGACCTGATCATCGATGGCGGTTACGGTGGCCTCGAAGCATCGACGGTGATCAGCCTTGTTGATGGTGATCCCGAAATCGTGCGGGTCGGTTGCGGAGATCCCGCTCCTTTCGCGTCCTGAGCTATTTATCACCAACCAAGGAAACCCTTTTGAGCGCTATGGATTCGCAGCGACGCGTGGTCTCCGGGATGCGGCCAAACGGCCGGCTTCACCTGGGGCACTTTCACGGTGTATTGAAGAACTGGGTCAGGCTGCAGCATGAGTACCAGTGCTTTTTTTCGATCGTCGACTGGCATGCACTGACCACCGATTACGCTGCCGGCGCGGAAATTTCGCGCAACGTGCAGGACATGGCAATCGACTGGCTTGCAGCGGGGGTCAGTCCGAGCTCAGCGACCTTGTTCGTCCAGTCCCAGGTGCCCGAGCACGCTGAATTGCATCTGCTGCTGTCGATGATCTGCCCGCTTTCCTGGCTCGAGCGCGTGCCTTCGTACAAGGAACTTCAGCTCGACTCCCAAAATAAGGACCTCGGTACCTACGGCTTCCTCGGATATCCATTGCTACAGGCGGCCGACATCCTGGCCTATCGCGCCGGAGTCGTCCCTGTCGGCGCCGACCAGTTACCTCATGTTGAGTTCGCGCGCGACGTGGCGCGGCGCTTCAATCACCTCTATGGCAGCGAAGAAGATTTCGAAGTCAAGGCAGAAGCGGCGATTCGTAAACTCGGCAAGAAGGGCTCGAAGTTGTACGCGAGCCTGCGCAAGAGCTATCAAGAACACGGCGATCTCGAGGCGCTGAACACTGCCCGAGCGCTGCTCAAGGACCAGCAGACCATCACTATCGGTGATCAGGAACGGCTGTTCGGCTATCTCGAAGGCGGCGGTAAATTACTGTTGCCCGAGCCGCAGGCGTTGCTTGGCGAGTCCCCCAGGCTATCGGGGCTGGACGGCCGCAAGATGTCGAAGTCCACCAGCAACTCGATTTATCTTCGGGACACGCCAGCCGACATTGAAGAAAAAATCAAGCGCATGCCCACCGACCCAGCGCGCGTGCACCGTACCGATCCGGGCGAGCCTACTCGCTGTCCGGTCTGGCAGATGCACCAGGCGCATTCAACCGAAGACGTTTGTCAGTGGGCCGAGCAGGGTTGCCGCAGCGCTGGAATTGGCTGTCTTGACTGCAAGGCACCGCTGATCGACGCCATCAAGATCGAGCTCGCGCCTTTGCAGGAACGCGCCCTGGATTACGAGCAGAATCCTGACCTGGTGCGCAGCATCCTGGCCGAAGGCGCCGAGCATGCGCGCGACGAGGCGCGTGAGACGTTGGTGGTTGTACGCCAGGCGATGGGACTGAATTACCGCTAGAGCCATCATCGCAACCGGCTTAAGCTGTCGGCGCGCTCAACTACCTCGGTGCCCCCGGAGAAAGCATGCAGGAATCCCCAGCCGAGGCGGTGTTCAATCCGCCTGGCGAGCAGCTGCGACTAGCCCTTGTATATGGCGAGGCCTTTAACAATCTGCCGCAGGATCTCTACATTCCGCCGGATGCGCTGGAAGTTTTCCTAGAGGCTTTCGAAGGTCCGCTGGATCTGCTGCTCTATCTGATTCGCAAGCAGAACATCGACATCCTCGATATTCCGGTGGCGGAAATCACCCGTCAGTACATGGGTTATGTCGAACTGATGAAGGCTGTGCGCCTTGAGTTGGCGGCCGAATACCTGGTCATGGCCGCCATGCTGGCTGAGATCAAGTCGCGCATGTTGCTGCCGCGCTCGGCTGAGGTAGAAGAGGACGAGCTCGATCCACGGGCCGAGCTGATCCGTCGTTTGCAGGAATACGAACGTTTCAAGGCAGCGTCCGAAGACCTGGATCAGCTGCCACGGGTAGGGCGTGACCTGCATGTGCCGAAGATCGATGCGCCTGATGCGCGGGCGCGCAAGCTGTTGCCTGAGGTCAGTCTCGAAGAGTTGCTGATCTCCATGGCCGAGGTTTTACGTCGTGCGGACATGTTCGAAAGTCATCAGGTGACGCGTGAAACCTTGTCCACGCGTGAGCGGATGAGTGAGGTGCTGGAACGACTCAAGGATGGCGCCTTTGTACCTTTCGTTGCGCTGTTTGCCGCAGAGGAAGGGCGCTTGGGCGTGGTGGTGACCTTTATGGCAGTGCTGGAGTTGATCAAGGAGTCGCTGGTCGAGCTGGTGCAGAACGAGCCCTTCGCACCGATTCACGTCAGGGTGCGTAGCGAGGAGGCCTCGCTGCTGGCACCGGAGCCAATGGAGCCATTGCTGTGAACCTGTCCGATCCCAAGGACCTTGCTTCGTTGCTCGAAGCCTTCCTGCTGGCTTCAGGCAAGCCGATGTCTGTCGAGCGCATGGCCGAGCTGTTCGACGAGGTCGAGCGCCCCGCGCCGGCGTTGCTGCGCAAGGCACTCGACGTGCTCGAAAAATCCTGCAAGGGCCGCGCATTCGAGTTGAAGGAGGTGGCCAGCGGCTACCGCTTGCAGGTGCGTGAGCGGTTCTCGCCCTGGGTTGGGCGCCTGTGGGAAGAGCGGCCGCAGCGCTACTCCAGGGCGCTATTGGAAACACTGGTGCTGATTGCTTATCGCCAGCCCATTACCCGTGGTGAGATCGAGGATATCCGCGGCGTCGCGGTCAACAGTCAGATCGTCAAAACCTTGCTGGAACGCGAGTGGGTGCGGGTAGTTGGCCATCGCGACGTGCCGGGACGGCCGGCCATGTTTGCTACCACCAAGGGGTTTCTGGACCACTTCAATCTCAAGAACCTGGACGAGCTGCCTCCGCTGGCCGTGCTGCGCGAGATCGAGCCTGAACCCTTGCCGGTCGATGTCGAGGAGGCGCCGGTGCCTGTCGCCTTGCAGGCGCGCGCCGATCAGGTGTTGGAAGTCGAACCCCCAGGCGAACAGACCAGCTTCCGCAGTTTGCTGGCAGAGCTCGACAGCATGGAAACCGGGCTCAAGACAGACTTCGATGACCTGATCGAGGCAGCCGGAGACGAAGACCAGGGCGCCTCGGTCAATGAGCGCCGCGATTAGAGATCCATTTCCTGGCGTCCGATAAGGTAGCTGTCGTAATCGGGGATGCTCAGCGTATGTGCCTGGTCCAGCATAGGACTGGAAAGCAGATAATCAGCGCTGCTTTCGTTGGCGGCCATTGGGATGTTCCATACGGCTGCGACCCGTAGCAGCGCCTTCACATCCGGATCATGTGGTTGCGGCTCGAAGGGATCCCAGAAGAACACCAGCATGTCGATACGGCGCTCGGCGATTCGCGCGCCGATCTGCTGATCCCCACCCAGGGGACCGCTGATCATGCACTCCACCGGCAGCTCGAGGCGGCGGCTCAACAGCAGTCCGGTAGTGCCGGTGGCGAGCAGTTCGTGATTCTTCAGGTGAGCTTTCTGTCGCTCAGCCCATTCCAGCAGCCGCTCCTTGCAGTGATCGTGCGCAACCAGGGTAATGCGCTTGCGCGCCGGCAGTGTTGCGGTAACGAAATCGATGCGCTTCATCTTCTTCCCTGTCTCGCTGAATGGGCTGGTGGCTTGTTACGACGCCTCGTGCAATGCCCGGCACGTATCGAGCATGCGGTTGGAAAAACCCCACTCGTTGTCATACCAAGCCATCACCTTAAGCAGGCGTCCGCTAACCTTGGTGTGGTTGGTGTCGAAAATAGACGACATCGGGTTGTGGTTGAAGTCGCAGGAAACCAGCGGCAGCGAATTGCACGCCAGGATGGGCGAGTGCTGACTGGCGTCGAGCATCAGCGCATTGACCTCTTCGGCAGTGGTCTCACGGCTCAGTTCGAGGGTCAGATCGACCAGCGAAACATTGATGACCGGTACGCGCACGGCCACGCCGGTCAGCTTGCCGGCCAGCTCCGGCAGCACCAGGCCGACGGCTTCGGCGGCACCGGTCTTGGTCGGGATCATCGACTGGGTAGCCGAGCGCGCCCTGAACGGGTCGCTGTGATAGACGTCGGACAGGTTCTGATCATTGGTGTAGGCGTGGATGGTGGTCATCAGGCCGTGTTCGATGCCGTACTCGCGCGATAATACCTGTGCAACCGGCGCCAGGCAGTTGGTCGTGCATGACGCGTTGGAAATGATCTGGTGCGATTGGCGCAAGGTGTCGTGATTGACGCCGTAGACAATGGTGGCGTCAGCGCCGGAGGCCGGGGCGGAAATAATGACTTTGCCGGCGCCGGCCTGCAGATGCGCGCTGGCCTTTTCGCGAGAGGTGAACAGCCCGGTACACTCGAAGACGACATCGACATTGTGCTGGCGCCACGGCAGTTCGGCCGGATTGCGGATCGCGGTCACCGCAATCCGGTCACCATTGACCTGCATTTCATCGTCGGTGACCTGGACATTTGCGTCGAAATGGCCATGGACGCTGTCGAACTGCAACAGGTGGGCGTTCATCGCCGGGCTGCCTAGGTCATTGATCGCCACGACCTGCAAATGCTCGCGATAGCTCTGGCTGTAGAGGGCACGAAGGACATTGCGTCCGATACGACCGAAGCCGTTGATGGCGATGCGAATAGTCATAAGAAGGTCCTGGGCGGAATTTGTTGTGGGAATCACAAGATTATTCCTGTCAAAATAGAAATCAAGCCCAGATACATGTTGTTTTGTTGATAAAACCAAAGATTCATGAGCAGGAGTGATGGCATGCACCCGCAGATTCAAGAAGTTACCGAGCGATTGATTGAACGCAGCCGGCCGACGCGCCAGCGCTATCTTGCGCAGATGGCTGGCGCGGCAAGCGACGGGCCTCAGCGCGGCAAGCTGCAATGCGCCAACTTTGCTCATGGCGTCGCCGGTTGCGGATCGCAAGATGACAAGCAACGGTTGCGGCTGATGAACGAAGCGAACGTGGCCATCGTTTCGGCCTATAACGACATGCTTTCGGCTCACCAGCCGTACCAATATTTTCCCGACGTGATCAAGGAGGCCCTGCGCGAGATGGGGTCGGTCGGCCAGTTTGCTGGTGGCGTACCGGCGATGTGCGATGGCGTGACCCAGGGCGAAGCGGGCATGGAACTCAGCCTTGCCAGTCGCGAAGTGATCGCCATGGCAACCGCCGTTGCGCTTTCACACAACATGTTCGATGGCGCGCTGTATCTCGGTATATGCGACAAGATCGTCCCTGGCCTGATGATTGGCGCGCTGCGCTTCGGGCACCTGCCGACCGTCTTCGTCCCGGGCGGGCCGATGACGTCGGGCATCCCAAACAAGCAGAAAGCGGAAGTGCGCCAGCGTTACGCAGAGGGCAAGGCCAGCCGGGAGGAGCTGCTGGAGTCGGAAATGCTTTCGTACCATAGCCCCGGCACGTGCACCTTCTACGGCACAGCGAACACCAACCAGGTGGTGATGGAGATCATGGGTCTGCACCTGCCTGGCTCTTCATTCGTCAATCCCTATACCCCGCTGCGTGACGAGCTCACCCGTGAGGCCGCGCGTCAGGTGACCCGCCTGACGCCGCAGTCGGGTAACTACGTGCCGCTGTGCAAGATCGTCGATGAAAAGTCGATCATCAATTCGGTCGTAGCCCTCAATGCTACTGGCGGCTCGACCAACCATACCCTGCACATTCCGGCGTTTGCCCAGGCCGCGGGCATACAGCTGACCTGGCAGGACATGGCGGATATCTCGGCCGTGACACCGACGCTGGCGAAGGTCTACCCGAACGGTCAGGCGGACGTTAACCATTTCCACGCCTGCGGTGGTGTTCCGTTCATGGTGCGTACGCTGCTTGAGGCGGGCCTGTTGCACGAAGACGTTTACACGGTTCTGGGCAAAGGCCTCAGTCAATACACCAAGGAACCCTTCCTCGAAGACGGAAAGCTCGTCTGGCGCGAGGGCTCTGAAAGCAGTCTGGACGAGGCGATTCTGCGCCCGGTCGAGCGAGCGTTCTCGCCCGAGGGCGGTTTGCGAGTGCTGGAAGGGAATCTTGGCCGCGGGGTCACCAAAATCTCCGCCGTAGCGCCTGAACATCGCATCGTGGAAGCACCAGCGCGTGTATTCAGCGACCAGACCGAATTGGCCCAGGCGTTCAAGAACGGCGAGCTGGAGAAGGACTTCGTTGCGGTTGTCAGGTTCCAGGGGCCAAAGGCCAACGGCATGCCCGAACTGCACAAGCTGACGCCATTCCTCGGCGTGCTGCAGGATCGCGGCTACAAGGTCGCATTGGTAACGGACGGGCGTATGTCCGGCGCTTCAGGAAAAGTCCCTGCCGCTATCCATGTCAGCCCGGAAGCGTTGGATGGCGGCCCGCTGTGCCGCGTGCGTGACGGTGACATCATTCGAGTCGATGGCGAAACAGGGGAGCTTCGAGTGCTGGTCGATCAAGCCGAATTCGACAGTCGCGAAGCAATATCAGCCCCGAGCGATCTGGGAATCGGCTGTGGGCGCGAGCTGTTTGGTTTCCTTCGGGCGGCCTTCAGCCCTGCGGAGAAAGGCGCAAGCGTATTCACCGAAGAATTGGAGTCGCTCAAGTGACGGCGCTGGTAGGTGATATCGGCGGCACCAATGCGCGCTTTGCGCTCTGGCGCGACGGGCAGATCGAGTCGGTGCGGGTGTTGCCGACGGTCGAATACCCACGTCCCGAAGACGCCATCCGTGCCTATCTCAAGGCGGTGGGGCAGGGCGTGGAGGCGCTTCAGGCGGTCTGCCTGGCCTGTGCCGGTCCGGTGTCCGGCGATGAATTTGCCTTCACCAACAATCATTGGCGCCTGAGCCGAACGGCTTTCTGCGAGGACCTGGGGCTGAGTGATCTGCTCCTGATCAATGATTTCACCGCCATGGCACTGGGCATGACCCGGCTGCGCGAGGGCGAGCTGGTGGAAGTGTGCCCGGGCCAATCGGCAGCGGGCCGAGCACGGCTGGTGATTGGGCCGGGTACTGGCCTGGGTGTCGCGACGTTGCTGCCGTTGTCCGATGGGGTCTGGCAGGCGCTGCCAGGTGAGGGCGGGCATGTCTGCCTTCCGATCGGTACGACCCGGGAGGCGGCGCTTTGGGCGCGCCTGCATGAAAAACTGGGCCACGTGAATGCCGAGTCCGTTCTCAGCGGTGGTGGCCTGCTGGAGCTCTACCGGACCAGCTGCGCGCTTGACGGCGAAGCTCCACGATTCACCACGCCCGCTGAAATCACTGCTGCGGCACTCTCGGGTGACGCCTACGCCGCAGCGGTACTGGAACAATTCTGCGTTTGGCTGGGTCGTATCGCCGGCGATAACGTACTCACCACTGGTGCGCAGGGTGGGGTCTACATCGCTGGCGGCATAGTGCCGCGCTTTGTCGAGTTCTTCGTGCGAAGCGGCTTCAGCAAAAGCCTGCGCGACAAAGGGCACATGAGCCGGTACTTTGATCAAATCCCCGTGTGGGTGGTGACAGCGGAGTACCCAGGGCTGGAAGGCGCAGGCGTTGCCTTGCAGCAGCGGCTGGAGGGATCGCACGACAGCCACTGACCGGACGGGGCGCATCTGCATAACAAGAGAAGGGAAGCCAGGTGACTCAGGCTGGAAGATCTGTTCTGCTGGTCGACGATGACCAGGAAATCCGCGACTTGCTGGACGCGTATCTCACTCGTTCCGGCTTTCATGTGCGTACCGTGGCTGACGGAGCGCAGTTCCGTCAGGCCATGGCAAGCGATCCGGCCGATCTGGTGATCCTGGATGTCATGCTGCCCGACGAGGACGGCTTCAGCCTGTGCCGTTGGGTACGTGGCCATCAACGTCTGGCGCAGATGCCGATCATCATGCTGACCGCCAGCTCCGATGAAGCAGATCGAGTGATAGGGCTGGAGCTGGGTGCTGATGATTATTTGGGCAAACCCTTCAGCCCACGCGAGCTGCTGGCCCGGATCAAGGCGCTGCTGCGCCGGGTTCATTTTGGGCAGGAGCGTGTCAGCGACGTCCTGGCGTTCGACGAATGGCGGCTGGATATGGTCAGCCATCGCCTCTTTCACCAGGACGGCGAGGAAGTGCTGCTGTCTGGCGCGGACTTTGCGCTGCTCAAGCTGTTCCTCGACCATCCCCAGCAGATTCTCGACCGCGACACCATTGCCAACGCCACTCGTGGTCGCGAGGTGATGCCGCTCGAGCGCATCGTTGACATGGCGGTCAGCCGGCTGCGCCAACGACTGCGTGACACCGGCAAGTGCCCGCGGTTGATTCGTACCGTGCGCGGGAGCGGCTACCTGCTGGCCACGCAAGTTGCCCCACACCATGACGCGCTCGGTTAATCGTCGGTGGTTGCCGGTCCCGCGCTCACTGCTTGGCCGGATGCTCCTGCTGACGCTTCTGGTCGTGCTGATGGCGCAAGCGCTGTCAAGCTTCATCTGGGTTTCGCAGCTTCGCGCGAGCCAGATGGAGGGGTTGCTGACCAGCGCCCGCAGCCTGGCGCATTCGATGTCCGCCAGCGTCAGCTACTTTCGCTCCCTGCCGTTAGGTTATCGACCGCTTGTGCTCGATCAGCTGCGCAGCATGGGTGGCACGCGTTTTTTCGTATCGTTGAACGACAAGCCGCTGGAAATGCAGATCCTGCCGCCGACCGAGCGCAAGCAGGCTGTGCTGGCAGAAGTGGACGAAGTACTGCGCGAGCGCCTCGGCAAGGATGTCGACATGTCCGTGAGCTTCGTCAGTCCTGATGACCTGCGCATCTTCAACGGCGGCCTGAAGCTCGATGAGTTGCCGCGGTCCTGGGCACATTACGCATTGAGCCTGGAACCGCTGAACCCGCCAGTGCTGGTCACGCAGATTCAGATCGCGCCGGATGAGTGGTTGTATCTTGCCTCGCTGATGCCCGCGCCCTACGTCAGTCTCGAGGACGAAGGGATCCCCATGCAGCAACTCTGGTTCATCTTTCTCACCAGCAGCTTTCTGCTGCTGTTTATCGGCATCCTGGTGCATTGGCAGAGCCGACCCCTTAAACGACTCGCACAGGCGGCGAGGGAAATGTCACTGGGCAGCGAGGTGGAGCTGCTTCCTGAGTCTGGAGGTAGTGAGGTGATCGAGGTCAGCCGCGCCTTCAACAGCATGCGCGAGCGGATCGGACGTTACCTGACCGAACGCAGCCAGCTGTTCAGTGCGATCTCGCATGATCTGCGCACCCCGATCACGCGGCTGCGGTTGCGGGTGGAGCTGCTGGAAGATGAAACGCTGCAACGTAAATTCAGCCGCGACCTGGACGAGCTGGAGCTATTGGTCAAAGGCGCGCTTCAATGTGTGAAGGACACCGATATCCACGAGAACATCGAGCCTCTGGACCTCAATCTGCTACTCGATTGCGTGACCGAGCCGTACCTGGCGCCGGCCGGCAACGGTCGCGTGACGGTCCAGGGCCGGGCGCGGGCGCCCTATGCCGGCAAGCCATTGGCACTCAAGCGTTGCATAGGCAATCTGCTGGACAACGCGTTGAAATATGGCGAGCGAGCACATCTGCTCATCGAAGACGATGCAGAGACCTTTGTCTTGCATGTCGATGACGAAGGTCCAGGCGTGCCAGAGGCATGGCTCAAGCAGGTCTTCGAGCCGAACTTTCGTTTGGCGGCCAAGCAGCCCGGTTACGGGTTGGGGCTAGGTATCGCGCGCAACATCGCGCATGCGCACGGTGGCGAAATCAGCTTGCGCAACCTGCCGGCAGGCGGGTTGCGGGTAACCCTGAGCCTGCCGCGCGACAATAGATGAAGTCCAGCCTGGCGATCTCCGCTTCGTTACCAACCCCTGGGTTTTGTAACGAAGCGGTGACCATTCGCTATCCCTTCGTTACCCGGCGCGGGTTCGGGCGCGCCTAGAATCGATGCAGCGCAGGCACAGACTTGCATCGATAAAAACAAGAAAGGAAGTCCCATGAACGCGATTCATCGTTTGGTTACTGCTGTTTCCCTTGCATCCATCGTTCCGTTCGCCCAAGCCGGCGAAGTCGAAGTGCTGCACTGGTGGACGTCGGGCGGCGAGAAACGCGCTGCCGACACCCTGCAGCGACTGGTCGAGGAAGAGGGCCACACCTGGAAGGATTTCGCCGTTGCAGGCGGTGGTGGTGAGGCGGCGATGACCGTGCTCAAGACCCGTGCCGTCTCCGGCAACGCACCCGCTGCAGCCCAGATCAAAGGCCCCGACATCCAGGAGTGGGGCGAGCTGGGCCTGCTCACCGATCTCAATGATGTGGCCGAGAAAGCCAACTGGGACAAGCTACTGCCCAAGCAGGTCTCGGCTGCGATGAAATATGACGGTGATTACGTAGCTGTGCCGGTCAACGTGCACCGCGTCAACTGGCTGTGGATCAACCCGGACGTGTTCGAGAAAGCCGGCGTTGAACCACCGAAGACACTCGATGAGTTTTTCGCTGTTGCCGACAAGCTGAAAGCGGCGGGCTTCATGCCAATCGCTCATGGTGGCCAACCATGGCAGGACGGAACCGTCTTCGAAGATCTGGCGCTGGCCATCCTCGGCCCAGAGGATTTCCGCAAGGCGTTCGTTGAGCTCGACCGAGAGGTGCTGACGGGCGACAAGATGGTCAAGACGTTCGAAGCGCTGAAAAAGCTGCGCAGCTACGTCGACAACAACGCAGCGGGCCGCGACTGGAACAGCGCCACAGCCATGGTCATGAACGGCAAGGCCGGCATGCAGATCATGGGTGACTGGGCCAAGAGCGAGTGGACCGCGGCGAAGAAGATCGCCGGAGACGACTACACATGCGTGCCGTTCCCGGGAACCCAGGGCAGCTTCGCCTACAACATCGACTCGCTTGCAATGTTCAAGCTGAACAACGATGACAATCGGAAGGCTCAGCAGGATCTGGCTCGGATCGTCATGGAGCCGGAATTCCAACAATTCTTCAATCAGAACAAGGGCTCCATTCCAGTTCGGCTCGATCAGGACATGAGCGAGTTCGATGCCTGTGCGCAGCAGTCGATGAAGGATTTCAAGGAGGCGGCAGATGGCCCTGGGCTGGTGCCTAGCCTTGCTCACGGCATGGCCGCATCCAGCTATGTGCAGGGCGCTGTGTTCGACGTCGTAACAAACTTCTTCAACGACCCGTCGGCCGATCCGAAGAAAGCTGCCCAGCAATTGGCTGCTGCGATTCAGGCAGTCCAGTAGCGCTTATGGGGCGCGAACCCTCGTGCCCCGTCTACAGCAAACAACCGGATGCCTTCGGCATCAACACCCTGCGGTAGAGCCGGTCGGCTGGCCGCAACGGGACCGGCTTGCTCGATATCACTGGTGTCGGTCGACGTATTGATCGCCGATGTTGAAGCGCTATCAGTAGCGGGACTGTGATGGAACCTGAACTAAATCGGAGCCAACCATGAGCTCAACGGCTGTATTCACCAAGGCTTCGCCGCTGGATGCGCTGCAGAACTGGCTGCCCAAGCTGGTGCTGGCGCCGAGCATGCTGATCGTGCTGGTAGGCTTTTATGGCTATATCGCCTGGACCTTCCTGCTTTCGTTCACCAACTCAAGCTTCATGCCCAGCTACAAATGGGTCGGGCTGCTGCAGTACGAGCGGCTCTGGAACAATGATCGGTGGTGGGTCGCCAGCAAGAATCTGCTGGTCTTCGGCGGGCTGTTCATTGCAATCAGTCTCGCGATTGGTGTGTTGCTGGCAGTACTGCTGGACCAGCGCATTCGTCGCGAAGGCTTTATTCGTACCGTCTATCTGTACCCGATGGCGCTGTCGATGATCGTCACCGGCACCGCCTGGAAGTGGCTACTGAACCCTGGCTTGGGCATCGACAAGATGCTGCGCGACTGGGGTTGGGAAGGCTTTCGTTTCGACTGGCTGGTAGACCCGGACCGCGTGGTCTATTGCCTGGTGATCGCAGCCGTGTGGCAGGCCTCGGGTTTCGTCATGGCGCTATTTCTTGCCGGTTTGCGCGGCGTCGACCAATCCATCGTGCGAGCCGCGCAGATCGACGGCGCAAGCCTGCCGAGCATCTACTTGCGCATCATTCTTCCCAGCCTGCGTCCGGTGTTTTTCAGTGCGCTGATGATCCTCGCGCACATCGCGATCAAGGCGTTCGACCTTGTGGCGGCGATGACTGCAGGGGGGCCGGGTTACGCCTCCGATCTGCCGGCAATGTTCATGTACACGCACACCTTCACTCGCGGGCAGATGGGGCTCGGCGCAGCGAGCGCGATCCTCATGCTGGGCGCTGTGATGGCAATCGTCGTGCCTTATCTGTATTCGGAACTGAGGAACAAGCGCCATGACTAGCCATGTAGGGCAAAAGCGCCTGACGTTCAGTCGAGTGGCGATATACGCAACGCTGCTAGTAGCCGTCGCGATGTATCTCGTACCGCTGGTGGTCATGCTGCTGACCAGCTTGAAGACACCTGCCGACATCCGCACCGGTAACCTGCTGTCCTGGCCGGAGGTCACGACCGTTATCGGGTGGGTCAAGGCTTGGGATGCGGTTGGCGGTTACTTCTGGAACTCGGTCAAGATCACCGTTCCGGCAGTCATCATTTCGACGCTGCTCGGTGCGCTGAATGGCTACGTACTCGCCATGTGGCGCTTCCGTGGCTCGCAGCTGTTCTTCGGATTATTGCTGTTTGGCTGCTTCCTGCCGTTCCAAGTGATCTTGCTGCCCGCGTCCTTCACCCTTGGGCAGCTCGGGCTGGCCAACACCACGCCGGGCCTGGTGCTGGTGCATCTGGTTTATGGCCTTGCCTTCACCACGCTCTTCTTCCGCAACTTTTATGTGAGTGTGCCGGATGCGTTGATCCGCGCAGCGCGCTTGGACGGTGCTGGATTCTTCACCATATTCGCTCGAATCCTGCTGCCGATGTCGATCCCAACGATCATGGTTTGCCTGATCTGGCAGTTCACGCAGATCTGGAACGACTTCCTCTTCGGTGTGGTGTTCGCCAGCGGCGATACACAGCCGATCACCGTGGCGTTGAACAACTTGGTGAACACCAGCACGGGGGTCAAGGAATACAACGTCGATATGGCTGCGGCGATGATTGCCGGGCTGCCAACGCTGGTGGTGTACATCCTTGCCGGCAAGTATTTCCTGCGTGGGCTCACCGCCGGCGCGGTCAAGGGATAGGAGAACAACAATCATGGCTGCACTCGAACTTTGTAACGTCCGCAAGAGCTATCCCGGCAGCAACCACGACACGCTGAAAGACATCGACCTCAAGATCAATGACGGCGAGTTCTTGATCCTGGTCGGGCCTTCCGGCTGTGGCAAATCCACCTTGATGAACTGCATCGCGGGTCTGGAAGAGATCACCGGTGGGGAGATCCGCCTGGACGGAGCCGACATCAGTGGTGCCAGCCCCAAGGACCGCGACATCGCCATGGTGTTTCAGTCATACGCGCTGTACCCGACGATGACCGTGCAGGAAAACATCGCCTTCGGCTTGAAGATGCGCAAGGTGCCAGCGGCGAAGATCGAGGAAGAGGTCTCGCGTGTCGCCAGGTTGCTGCAGATCGAACATCTGCTGGGTCGGAAACCGTCTCAGCTATCCGGTGGCCAGCAACAGCGCGTCGCCATGGGCCGGGCACTGGCACGGCGGCCGAAGATCTATCTGTTTGACGAGCCGCTGTCGAACCTCGACGCCAAGCTGCGCGTGGAAATGCGCACCGAAATCAAGCTGATGCATCAGCGTTTGAAGACCACCACGGTGTACGTCACCCATGACCAGATCGAAGCGATGACGCTGGGCGACAAGGTTGCGGTGATGAAGGACGGCATCGTTCAGCAATTCGGTACTCCCAAGGAGATCTACAACAACCCGGCCAACCTGTTCGTGGCAAGTTTCATTGGGTCACCCCCGATGAACTTCATTCCGCTGCGGTTGACCCGCCAGGCAGATGGCTGGCGCGCGCTGCTGGAGAGTGGTCAGGATCGTTGTGAATTGCCGTTGAGCCTGGCTGACGGGCAGGCGCTGGACGGCCGGGAGGTCATCCTCGGTATACGCCCCGAGCAGATCAGCGTCGGCACTGAAGCCGAGATGCCTTCGCTGCGTGCCGAAGTCCAGGTCATTGAGCCGACCGGGCCGGACACCATGATTTTTGTCAGCCTCAACCAGACCAAGGTCTGTTGCCGACTGGCTCCGGACGCCGCACCGAATCCCGGCGAGAGTCTGACGCTGCAGTTCGAGCCTGAGAAAGTGCTGCTGTTCGACGCGCAGACCGGTGAACGATTGGGAGTCGCGCCCGGAAACGGTTCGGCAGGACGCAATAGCACCGTCACCCGGCTGGTTGCACGCTGACTGATCTTTCTCGCGGAAGTAGGAAAAGGCCCGGTCACCGTATAACTGCGTACCGGCGCCGGCCGTAAGGGAATGCTATTGATATTCCTGATTTTTCATCGGTTGGCGGTCATATGCCGCGAGCTGTGAAATGCGATCCGCAGCAGCTACGGCGACTGCGGATCGAAGGAGAGCCAAAGCGGCTCAATCCAACGGCAGCAACAACAATAAGAGCTAATTGGAGCGGATATGAAGAAAACCACACGCCTGAGCCTCGCTGTTTCGCTGGGCAGTCTTGCCATGCCGTTTGCCGCGCACGCACTGGACTTCAATGGCTACGTGCGCAGCGGTATCGGTGAATCGAGCGGCAGCGAATCGCAAGCCTGTTTTCAACTGCCGGGTGCACCTTCCAAGTTCCGACTGGGCAACGAGTGCGAGCAGTACGCCGAATTGGGGCTGCGTCAGGATCTGTTCATCATGGACGACGGCTCGGTGTTGAGCGTCGAGGGCATGGCGGCGCTGTATAACGAGTACGACCACACCCCGAAATTCACTGACGACCATGGGTTCGCGCGGCTAGTTCAGGCCTATGCCGAGTGGAGCAACATCGCGGCGCTGAACAATGGGTCGCTGTGGGCCGGTCGACGGTTCTACAAGCGGAACGACATTCATATCTCTGACTTCTACTACTGGAACCAGAGCGCGACCGGTGCCGGTATCGAAAACGTCGAGATCGGAGGTCTGCAATACAGCTACGCCTTCTCGCGCAAGGACAGCGTCTTTCAGGAAAACTACACCAATCGTCACGATTTCAACGTCGGCGGCATCGACACCAATCCTGGCGGTGAGCTGCAGTTCGGCGTTAGCTACATTGCCGACCCGGATCGCGGCGACTCCAATAGCGGCTGGTCAGTGACGGCTCAGCATGAGCAGGTTGGGTTTCTCGGTGGTAGTAATACCTTCGCTGTCCAATATGGCGAAGGCCCCGGCACCGGGCTTGGCTACACGGGCGATGTGACATTGGATGAGAGTGCCAAAAGCTGGCGGGTCGTGGAGTTCTTCGACTGGCAGGTTACGCCGCGTTTTGGCGGTCAGTTCCAGGTCGTCTATCAGAAAGACAAGCGTCAGGATGGTGGAGATCAGGATTGGATCTCGGTCGGTGTGCGCCCGGTTTATGCGCTGACGGAAGAATTCAAGCTGGTGGCCGAGGTGGGCCACGACCAGATCGACGCTGAAGCCGGCACCCGCAAGCTCACCAAGTTCACTGTCGCCCCAACCTGGTCGCCGGCAGGTCCGGAGTTTTGGGCGCGTCCCGAATTTCGCCTCTATTACACCTACGCTCAGTGGAACGATGCTGCACAGGACGCCGCCAATCTGATGGCTGCCGGAAGTGCACTGTCTGAGACCGGCGCCTTCGGCAGCGCTCAACACGGTTCCAACTTTGGCGTTCAGGTCGAATACTGGTGGGATTGATTGTGTCGATAGGCTAATTCGCTTAGAACCTCCCGGCAGCCAGGGCCTCTACTAGCCGTAGGGGCCGTGGCTGAACTGGAGGTGGTTTTGGGCGACAAGGCGAAAAATCCATGCATTAGTATCTGCAAGCTCAAAGACGACATCTGCATCGGCTGCGGTCGCAGCCGGGACGAGATGAAAGCCTGGAAGGGCATGAAGAACAAGGAACGCAAAGCGGTCAATGAAGTGGCCGCCCAGCGGCTTAAGGAACTAGGCAAACCAAAAAAGAAAAAGAAGTGATCAGCTGTCTTCGGATGGATAGCGGGTCGCCATCAGGCTTTCCTTGATCTTGCGTAGATGCGGCTGGAAATCGACGCCGCGTCTCAGCGTTACGCCAGCAGCCAGTGCGTCCAGTACCGTCAGCTGGATGATTCTTGATGTCATGGGCATATAGATGTCTGTGTCCTCCGGCAGAGGAATATCGAGGCTCAGCGTGCACACCTTCGCCAGCGGCGAATCCGCAGCGGTCAGTCCCAGTACCGAAGCGCCGTTATCCCGCGCGATGGTTGCGGCTTCCACCAGCTCTCGGGTGCGGCCGGTATAGGAGATGATCACGAACAGATCGCCCGTGTGCGCGACCGATGCGAGCATCCGCTGCATCAGCACGTCGACGTGGGCTGTGACCGGCAAGTTGAAACGAAAGAACTTGTGTTGCGCGTCCAGCGCTACGGACGCCGATGCGCCCAATCCGAAGAAGTGAATCTGGCGTGCCTGGATCATCAGATCGACAGCATGGCTGATCACTTGCGGGTCGATGGCCCGGCAAGCGCTATCCAGCGACGCGATAGCGCTGCCGAAAATCTTTCTGGTATAGGCCTCCGGTCCGTCGTTCGCTTCTACAGCGCGGCTGACATAGGCGGCGCCGCTGGCCAGGCTCTGTGCCAGCTGGATTTTCAGCGCGGGGTAGCCAGCCGCGCCGAACGACCGGCAGAAGCGGTTGACCGTGGGCTCGCTGACCTTGGCGGCCTGAGCCAGCGCTGCGATGCTGAAACGCGTTGCCTCCTGGGGGTCACGAAGAATTACTTCGGCGACCTTTCGCTCTGCCTTGTTCAACTCATCGAGCCGATTTTTTATCTGTTCCAAGAGATTTTTCATGCGGTCCATGTCTCTTCCTTCAGGGACTCACGCCCGTTGCTGCCGATAGTAGCGAAATTCGATGTGGGAAAAATCGGCTTATGTTGTTTTAACAACAACATTTTGTGCTTAAACTGCGGACAGACTCCTGCCATGAAGCCTAATTTGGTTAATTAAAAAATCATGCCTGCCATTACTGTTGATGCGACTACGTTTGCCTTGTTCGGCGCGCTTGGAGATTTAGCGTTGCGCAAGCTGTTTCCCGCACTTTATCAACTCGATCGGGCGGGGTTGCTCCATGCCGATACGCGCATTCTGGCGCTTTCTCGCGACCAAGGGGAGCCGGCCACCCATCTCGAACGCATAGACCAGGCGCTTCGGCGTTACGTGCCCGCTGCTCAGGTGGACGATGCCGTATTGGACCGATTCAAGGCTCGTCTGGATTACCTGGCCATGGATTTCCGCAACGCGGAAGACTACGCAGCGCTGACCCGAATGGTCGCGCCCGGGATGCCGCTGATAGCCTATTTCGCCACGCCGGCTGCGGTCTATGGGGCGATCTGCGAACATCTGGCTGGCGTCGGATTGGCTGAGCGGACACGTGTAGTGCTGGAAAAGCCGATAGGGCATGACCTGGAGTCATCGCGATTGGTCAACGACGCGGTCGCTCAATATTTTCCCGAGACGCGGATCTACCGAATCGATCATTACCTTGGCAAGGAGACGGTGCAGAACCTGATTGCGCTGCGCTTTGCCAACAGCCTGTTCGAGACACAGTGGAATCAGCACCACATTTCTCACGTCGAGATCACCGTGGCCGAGACGGTCGGCATCGAAGGACGTTGGGGGTATTTCGATCAGGCCGGGCAGTTACGGGACATGATCCAGAATCACCTGTTGCAGCTGCTTTGCCTGATAGCGATGGATCCGCCGAGCGATCTGACCGCCGACAGCATTCGCGACGAAAAGGTGAAGGTGCTCAAGGCACTGGCGCCCATCACGCCTGACCGGCTAAGTCAGCAGGTTGTTCGCGGGCAGTATGTTGCCGGTTCGGTCGGTGGCAAGACGGTGCCTGGGTATCTGGAAGAGGAAAATTCCAACGCCGAGAGCAGTACCGAAACCTTTGTTGCGCTGCGGGCCGAGATCTGCAACTGGCGGTGGTCTGGGGTGCCGTTCTACCTGCGCACCGGCAAGCGTATGGGTGAAAAGGTCTCGCAGATCGTCATCCATTTCAAAGAGCCGCCGTTCTATATCTTTGCTCCTGAGCAGCGCTCGTTGATCAGCAATCGGTTGATCATCCGCCTGCAGCCGGATGAGGGTATCTCGCTGCAGGTCATGACCAAGGAGCAGGGGCTGGACAAGGGTATGCATCTGCGCAGCGGGCCACTGCAGCTGAATTTTTCGCAGACCTACAAGAGTTCGCGCATCCCCGATGCTTACGAGCGGCTGCTGCTGGAGGTGATGCAGGGCAACCAGAATCTGTTTGTCCGCAAGGACGAAATCGAGTATGCCTGGAGGTGGTGCGATCAGCTGATTGACGGCTGGTCGCGCATCGGTGATGCCCCCAAGGCTTATCCGGCGGGTTCCTGGGGGCCTGTTGCATCCATCGCACTGATCACGCGCGACGGGAGGTCCTGGTATGGCGATCTCTGAACTGGACCTGCCTTCGGGCGTGGTTGCGCACAGCTTGCCCGGGCCTGAACGGTTGGCTGAAGCGCTGGCCGATCGGGTTGCGGATGCGTTGAAGTACGCGGTCTCGAATCATGACCGGGCCAGTCTGGTGGTGTCTGGCGGACGCAGCCCGATAGCCTTTCTTGAAGCCCTATCAATGCGCGAACTGCCCTGGAAAAAGGTACAGGTGAGCCTGGCCGATGAGCGCTGGGTGGATCCTGGCCAGCCCGACAGCAACGAAGGCTTGCTGCGGCGACACCTCCTGAAGAACGCTGCCGCTGATGCACATCTCATCGGTCTGTATCAGGATGCCGAAACACTGGAGCAAGCCGCCGGGCGTGCGAGTGCGAAACTGGACGAGCTCGCCCAGCCAATCGATGTGCTGGTGCTCGGTATGGGTGACGACGGCCATACCGCCTCGCTGTTCCCAAACAGCCCGCTGCTGGCGAAAGGACTGGATGAGGATGGTGTCGACCGCTGCCTGCCGATGCTGGCGCCAGTCAGCCCCGAGCAGCGCATCACCATGACCTATCCGCTGCTGGCTTCCGCGCGTGTCCAGTGCCTGGCAATCCAGGGGCCAGGCAAGCTGGAAACCCTGCGCCAGGCCATGCTTGTTGAACCTTCGCAGATGCCTATTCGCGCATTTCTGCGATCTCCTTTAGAAATCTACTGGTGCCCGTGAGGCCCGAGGACCATCCCATGAACATGGACCAGAAAAACGAGCTGATCGAAAGCATCTGCACCCAGGCGCGCATTCTTCCGGTCATCACCATTGGTAGCGAGGATCAGATTCTGCCTTTGGCCGATGCGCTTGCGGCTGGCGGGTTGACCGCGCTGGAGATCACTCTGCGCTCGGCGCATGGTCTGACTGCCATCCGTCGCTTGCGTCAGGAGCGGCCGGAGCTTTGCGTCGGCGCCGGTACGGTATTGGACAAGCGCATGATGGACGAGGTGGAGGCTGCCGGGGCCCAGTTCATCGTGTCCCCGGGGTGCACCGATGAGCTGCTTCAAGCCGGTGTCAACTGCTCGGTGCCTTTGCTGGCCGGTATCAGCAACGCGTCCGATATCATGCGCGGCTACGCGTTGGGCTATCGTCGTTTCAAGCTGTTTCCGGCAGAAGTGTGTGGCGGCGTGGCGGCGATCAAGGCGCTCGGTGGACCCTTCGCGGACGTTCGCTTCTGCCCGACGGGGGGCGTCAATGCCGGCAATGCTGCGCAATACCTGGGACTACCGAACGTCATGTGTGTCGGCGGTACCTGGATGATCGACGGTGCTGCATTGAAGAATGGAAACTGGGCGGCTATCCAGCAGGCTACAGCGGACGCGCTGGCCGCTTTGGACAAAGCCTGATTGCATACGAAGGCGCGCTGCAACGGCGCGCCACTAATAGGGCGACTAAGCTGCTAGTGCTACAAGTATCCGTTGCGCGTATAGTGCGCGGCCTTTCTATCGGAACTGCCACACCGGGAGGTGCCCAGATGACCGAACACGAAGATACATCCCCTCATGTTGCCCATGGCGAAAAACTGCAGAAGGTACTGGCGCGGCTAGGCCTTGCTTCGCGCCGTGATGTCGAAAGCTGGATCGCGGCTGGCCGAGTCAAGGTCAACGGCTCCATTGCGACACTTGGCCAACGAGTTGATCTGCACGATGCGATCGCAGTCGACGGTCGCCTGCTCAAGCGTGAAGAAGCGAGCGAGACGGTCCGCCGCGTACTCATCTACAACAAGCCTGATGGCGAGATCTGTACGCGAGACGATCCAGAAGGACGTCCGACCGTTTTCGATCGGCTGCCTCGTCCGAAGGAAGGGCGCTGGATCAACATCGGTCGGCTCGATATCAATACCACCGGTTTGTTGCTGTTCACTACCGATGGCGAACTGGCCAACCGTCTGATGCATCCTTCCTACGAAATGGACCGTGAATATGCGGTGCGCGTGCGTGGCGAAGTCGATGACGAGATGATCGAGCGCCTCAAGACAGGCGTCATGCTCGAAGACGGCCCGGCTCGCTTCACCGACATCCAGGAAGCGCCCGGTGGCGAAGGATTCAACCATTGGTACCACTGCGTCGTGATGGAAGGCCGTAACCGCGAGGTTCGCCGTCTGTGGGAATCTCAGGGCCTGGTAGTCAGTCGTTTGAAGCGCGTGCGTTTCGGGCCGGTGTTCATGACCTCCGACCTACCGATGGGGCGCTGGCGTGAGATGGCCCAGAGCGAAGTCGATATTCTCAGTGAAGAGGTTGGTCTCAAGCCGGTCGCGCTGCCGGGCATGAAAGCCAAGACCAAGGACAAGCTTGACCGCATGCAGCGCAAGGTGGCCAAGCCCATTGGGCGCGGAGAGCGGCGGCCTCGTGTCCTGCGGTCGACACATGATGCCGATGTGCCTGCCGATGCTGGACGCGGTCGCGGTGCACGTGGTGATCAGCCTACACGCAAGCCGCGTGATGCGGATGAGAGGAGCAAGCCAAATCGTGGTACGCCCGTTGCCGAGCGGCCGAACGATGTCAATCGTAGTCGTGGTAAGCGCCACGATACGGGCGTCGGTGGCAAGCCGTCTGGTGGTGGCGGTGCAGACAGGCCATCCCCGGCTAAGCGCAGCGGCCCCAAAGGTGGAGAGGGGCAGCGGCCAGGTTTTGGCCGCGGTGACCGCGCGAAGCGCCCTTGATGCTTTAGATCAGGCGATAGGCGAGGCCACTCAGGCCTCGCCCATGATGTGAATTGCTGTCGGCAAGTGAATCATGGCCTATGCGACCTGTACGTTATTGCGCCCGCAACGTTTGGCCTCGTAGAGCGCCTGATCTGCACGGCGCAGCAGGTCATCCTGTGACTCGTTTGACTTGAACGTGGCGCAACCAAGGCTGGCAGACAAACTGACTTGTTTCTCCCCTACCAAGAACGACAGGCGCTCGATTGCGGCTCTTATCCGTTCACCTACAACCGCCGCGGCTTCAGCCCCGGTGTTTGACAGGATCAGGAAAAACTCTTCGCCACCGAAGCGAAACACCATATCTACGTTGCGCAGCTGTTCCCTGAGCAGCAGGGCAGTAGCCCTGAGCGCAGCGTCGCCCGCCTGGTGCCCAAAGGTATCGTTGAGTTTCTTGAAATAGTCCATGTCCAGCATGATGACGGACAGTGTCTGGCCGTGCCGACGTGAAAGTTCTACCTCTCGGCTCAAGCTCTGTTCGAGTGCCAAACGGTTCCCGACGCCGGTCAAGGGATCTTTCAGCGAAGCCAGGACGGCCTGACGATAGAGCAGAGCGTTGCACAGCGGGAACAGCAAACAGCCGATAACGCTTTGCACCTGTTCGAGGACCGAATCGTCCAGGCGGTTATTGCTATACAGGTTTAGCTGCCCGAGGCTGGTTCCGTCTTGATAAAGGGCGTAGCAGAGCTCGAAGTCAGCAGGGCCACCAAGTGTGATTTGAAAGTCGGTCTCGGCGTGTTGATAGGAGAGCCCTTCGATGCCGATGAAAAAGCCTGTCTCCTCGAAAAAGAACCCCAGCAGCCGGTCCAGCTCCAAAGTAGTCTGCAGACGAAGTGACAGATTGCGCTGTAAATCAGCGAAGTCGAGAGGGCGCGACGAGGACTGTCTGTGCGGCCCATGCTCCAGGCGCGCGACTCGCGCCATTCCTCCATCGGTGGTGATTTGCTTCTGGCACAGCATGGAAAGAACCCTCGGAACGCTGTCTGCGCTGATGAGGGTTCGTTTGCGAATTCAATGCCAAGTTAAAAAAGCCTTTCAGATTCAAAGGGATAATGGATATTCCGGAACAGGGTTAAGCAAGATCGACAGCGAAACGGCGCTTTGATGCCATTTTGATATGTCTGCCGTTCAGGATGCGCCAGTTATCCGACACCTGAACGGCATGTGGCCGCTACTGGGCATCGAGCGATTTTCCATTGACGCCTGCGCTGTCTGGCCCCATCAGATAGAGGTACAGTGGCATGATCTTCTGTGGCGCCGGGTTTGCGTCAGGGTTTTCTCCCGGATAGGCCTTGGCGCGCATGTCGGTACGGGTAGCGCCAGGATTGATGCTGTTGCTGCGTACTGTACTGGTGCCATCTAGTTCGTCAGCCAGAACTTGCATCAATCCTTCCACTGCGAACTTAGATACCGCATAGCCGCCCCAGTAAGCGCGACCTTTACGACCAACACTGCTTGACGTGAATACCACGGAAGCATCCGGCGATAGCTTCAGCAGGGGCAGTAGCGTGCTGGTCAGCATGAACGCTGCATTGACGTTCACCTGCATAACCCGCATGAAGTTATCACCCGACAATTGTTCGATAGGTGTTCGCGGCCCGATGATGCCGGCGTTATGCAGCAAGCCATCCAGGCGACCAAACTCCTGCTCGACCGTTGCGGCCAGCTCGTCGTACTGGTGCGGTAGCGCTGTCTCGAGGTTGAACGGGATCACCACCGGTTGTGGGCCGCCCGCAGCCTCGATCTCGTCGTATACCCGGCTAAGGTTATCCTCGTTCTTTCCCAGCAGGAGGACGGTAGCGCCATGTGCCGCGTAGGCCTTGGCCGCGGCCTCTCCAATCCCGCGGCCTGCGCCTGTGACCATGATGATTCGACCCGTCAGCAGGTCGGGGCGCGCAGAGTACTCGAACATCTGAAGCCTCGTGTCAGTGCGCGGCCTCTGGGTCGCGCATCGGTAGATGATTAAGGGTGGATATCTGGCAGAAAGTCAGTGGCTGCTACGGCTTCTGTCCAGTACTGCTCGCAATTCGAGCGGATGATTGACGACCATGTCAGCGCCCCATAGGTCTGGGTTGTCGTCAGGATGGATATATCCGTAACGTACCGCTGCGGTTTTTGTTCCAGCTGAACGCCCGGACTCGATATCGCGCAGGTCATCACCAACGAACAACACTGTCGAAGGATCAAGATTGAGCAGACTGCACGCCAGAAGCATCGGCTCCGGGTCGGGTTTGCTTTTACTAACGTGATCAGGGCATACCAGAACAGCGGAACGCCCAGCGAGACCGAGCCGCTCCATAATCGGCTTGGCGAAGCGCACCGGCTTGTTGGTAACGACGCCCCAGATCAGATCAGCTTGCTCTATCTCGAACAACAGTTGTTCCATGCCCTCATAGAGGTGACTTTCAATCGCGCAGTGGTCTTGATAACGGTCCAGGAACTCTAGGCGTAGCGTTTCGAATGCTTCGGATAGCGGATCGACATCGAATGCGCTGAGTACCATCGCACGGGCGCCACCGGAGACCACATCCCTGATCTGTTGATCTGGAACAGGGGCAAGCCCCCGGGCGGTGCGCATCGCGTTCGTTACTGCAATAAAATCAAGCGCTGTGTCGAGCAACGTACCGTCCATGTCGAATAAAACTGCATGCAGACGCATCAGGCCTCCCGCAGCGTCTGGATCATGTAGTTCACGTCGACATCCGCCGACAGCTTGTAGTGTTTGGTCAGCGGGTTGTAAGTCAGACCGATGATGTCCTGTACGGCAAGCCCTGCCTCGCGGCTCCAAGCGCCCAGCTCGGAGGGCCGGATGAACTTCCTGAAGTCATGTGTACCCCGTGGCAGCAACTGCAATAGATACTCGGCGCCAATGATGGCGAAAGCGTAGGCCTTTGGGTTGCGGTTGATTGTCGAGAAAAAGACCTGGCCGCCCGGTTTGACCATTTTGAAGCAGGCGCCGATCACCGAGGCTGGGTCGGGTACATGCTCAAGCATCTCCAGGCAAGTGACGACATCGAACTTCTCGGGACACTCCTCAGCCAGCGCTTCAGCCGTAATCTGCCGGTATTCGATATCCAGTTGGGACTCGAGCAGATGCAGCCGGGCCACGGATAATGGGGCTTCGCCCATGTCGATTCCAGTGACCGTCGCGCCGCGCTGGGCCATGGCTTCGCTGAGTATGCCCCCGCCGCAACCCACATCGAGCACTGACTTGCCTGCGAGCGAGACATGTTCATCTATCCAGTTCACCCGGAGAGGATTGATTTCGTGCAGCGGCTTGAACTCACTTTCTCGGTCCCACCAGCGGTGAGCAAGGGCTTCGAATTTGGCGATTTCGGCGTGATCAACATTGCTCATGTTTTTTGTCCGTCTGAAAATGCTGGAAGGAGGCTTGGCCGCAACGGTTAATGTTGCCAGCTGCAATCAGGCGAAGGAGGCTTCAGTCGAGCCCCTCCTATACGTTACTTTGTCACAGCCTGTGGCTGATTAGTGGCGATATCAATGTTTTCCTTGAATCTTCGCGCCCCATTCCTGTGCAGTTGCGATGATGCGGCTTTCGTCCATGCGGGTCAGGCACCGATCGTCCACAAGCTGTTTGCCGCCAACCCATACATGACGTACGCAGTCGCGACCACTGGCATAGATTAGCTGCGATGCGGGATCGTAAATCGGCTGCTGTGCAAGACGTGAAAAGTCGAATGCCACCATGTCGGCGGACTTGCCAACTTCTAATGATCCTATGTGGTCGTCCAAGCCCAGTGCCCGTGCTCCGTTCAGGGTTGCCATGCGGAGCGCTCTATGCGCATCCAGAGCGGTTGCGGACTCGGCCACCGCCTTAGCGAGCAAGGCTGCGGTACGGGTCTCGCCGAGCAGGTCGAGATCGTTGTTGCTGGCTGCGCCGTCTGTGCCGATGGCGACGTTTATGCCTGCTTCCCAAAGACGCTCTACCGGGCAAAAGCCAGTCGCCAGCTTGAGGTTCGATTCAGGGCAATGAATGACACTGCAGTTGTGCTCGACCAGCAATGCGATGTCGTCTTCGTTTACCTGGGTCATATGCACAGCCTGGAAGCGTGGTCCTAAAAGCTGGAGACGCGCCAGTCGCGCCATCGGTCGCTCGCCATGCTTGCTAAGGGCATCCTGCACTTCCTGCGCTGTTTCATGGACGTGCATGTGGATGCCTATATCCATTTCTGCAACGAGGGTCCGAATGCTCTCGAGTTTTTCATCAGCAATGGAGTAAGGGGCGTGAGGGCCAAATGCGATCGACAGCCGAGGATGGTGTTTAAGGTCATCGAACAGCGCGACGCCCTTGCGCAACGCCTCATCAGCATCGCGCGCGCCGGGGATAGGGAAGTCGAGCACCGGGATGGTTATCTGCGCCCGGATACCGGACTGATGAGCGAGCTGACTAACAACCTCCGGATAGAAATACATATCGGAGAAACAAGTGATACCACCTTGTAGCTGCTCGGCGATTGCTAGCTCGCTTCCTGCACGTACGAGCTCTTCGTCGACCCATCTACTTTCAGCCGGCCAGATGTTCTCACGTAGCCATGTCATTAAGGGAAGCTCGTCAGCCAGGCCGCGGAATAGTGTCATCGCCGCATGACCGTGAGCGTTTATTAATCCGGGTGCGAGCAGCATGTCTGGAAGTTCCCGAGTTTCCCTTGTTTTATAGCTGCTCGCCTCAGCGCGTGGAACAATCAGTGCGATACGGCCATCACGCACGCCTAGAGCATGATTCTTGAGTACCACCCGTGCGGGCTCTACAGGGACAAGCCAGGTAGGAAGGAGCAGCAAATCAAGCGGATCGCTGGGTGTTCCGGGCATGGACTCGGGCCCTAGTGGTGAATGGTGCAACAAGTGTAAAGCCTGCTGCGCTCATATTGAAGAAAGTGGAGCGGTCCGCGTTTGGGCGTGATAACGCTATTGCAGGGTGTAAGAGAGCAGTGGGACCAGACCCGTCAGAAAACCCGAAAAGAAAACCCGAAAAAGACGTTGACGGCTGAGTCTGAGCCCCTATAATGCGCACCTTCTCCGGCGCAGGCCTTAGGCGAAACCTCTTGTAAATCAAGAAGTTAGCAGAAACAAAGGCTTGCACGGATGGCAAATTCGAGTAGAATGCGCCGGGCTGGCAGGGTAGTGGTTGAGTCCTGTTGGTGGCTCTGGTCAGGTTGATCGGAGGCGGTTGAAAGAGGTGGTTGACAGCGAGTTTAGACGCTGTATGATTCGCCTCCCGCTGACGAGAGACGCTAGGTTGATAGGAAGCGCAAGCGGTTGAGAAGAAAGAAAAACTTCT
>DGLA01000016.1:0-312805 GCA_002387205.1 Stutzerimonas stutzeri
CACGCGGGGCGATGCCGGCCAGGCAGTTGACCTGGGTGTTGCCCAGCACCTTGGCGTAGGCGATGGCCTTGTCCACGCCGGCGCGGAACTCCTCGACCCGCTCCGGCAGGATGGCGATGCCACGCTCGCCGCCGGCCCAGTCACCGGCCGGCAGGTTGAATAGCACCTGGGTCAGCTTGTTGGCATCCAGCTGAGCCTTGATCTGCTCGGCAGGGAAGTCATAGGGGAACAGGTACTCGACACCGGAAAAGCCGGCCTCGGCGGCAGCGGCGAAGCGGTCCATGAAGTCCATTTCGGTAAACAGCATGGACAGGTTGGCGGCAAAGCGGGGCATGGGTAACTCCTTGTGATCTGTACGGATCAGTTCGGTGGATGTTCTGCGCGATATCCACCCTACGGTTTCAGCGGTGTTGCATTTGGTGGATATGCTTCGCGATATCCACCCTACGGGTCCGAAGTGCTCCTGCCCGTAGGGTGGAAGACCGCGAAGCGTCTTCCACGCGTGGGTGGTTCAGTCCAGCAACCCAACCGCCGTCGGCGCATCTGCCCGGCCTGCGGCCAGCGGCTCGAACTCGTTGATGGCATCGATCTCGGTGCCCATGGCGATGTTGGTGACCCGCTCGAGGATCACCTCGATCACCACCGGCACCTGGTGCTCGGCCATCCAGTCCTGGGCCTGTTCGATGGCCGGGCGCAGGTCTTCCTGCTTGAACACGCGGATCGCCTTGCAGCCGAGGCCCTCGACCACCGCGACGTGATCGACGCCGTAGCCTTCCATGCCGCTCTGGTCGGCATTGATGTTCTCGAAGCCCAGCTGCACGCAGTAATCCATCTCGAAACCGCGCTGCGCCTGGCGGATCAGGCCGAGGTAGGCGTTGTTCACCAGGATGTGCAGGTAGGGCAGCTTGAACTGCGCGCCCACGGCCAGTTCCTCGATCATGAACTGGAAGTCGTAGTCGCCCGAGAGCGCCACCACCTTGCGGGTCGGGTCCGCCGCCACCACGCCGAGCGCCGCCGGGATGGTCCAGCCGAGCGGGCCGGCCTGGCCGCAGTTGATCCAGTGGCGCGGCTTGTAGACGTGCAGAAATTGCGCAGCGGCGATCTGCGACAGGCCGATGGTGCTGACGTAGCAGGCGTCGCGGCCGAAGGCGTTGTTCATGCACTGGTAGACGCGCTGGGGCTTCATCGGCACCGAGTCGAAGTGCGTCTTGCGCAGCATCGTGCGCTTGCGCTCCAGGCAGTCGGCGGCCCAGGCGCTGCGGTCAGGCAGCCGGCCGGCGGCCTTGCGTTCCTTGGCGACCTCGACGAACAGCTCGAGCGCGGCGCCGGCGTCGGAGGTGATGCCATAGTCCGGCGAGAACACCCGGCCGATCTGGGTCGGCTCGATATCCACGTGCACGAAGGTACGGTCCTTGGTGTAGACGTCGACCGAACCGGTGTGGCGGTTGGCCCAGCGGTTGCCGATGCCGAGCACGAAGTCCGAGGCCAGCAGGTTGGCGTTGCCGTAGCGGTGGCTGGTCTGCAGCCCGCACATGCCGGCCATCAGTGGATGGTCGTCAGGGATCGAGCCCCAACCCATGAGCGTTGGGATCACCGGCACGCCAAAGGTCTCGGCGAATTCCACCAGCAGGGCTTCGGCGCCGGCGTTATAGATGCCGCCGCCCGCGACGATCAGTGGACGCTCGGCGGCGCAGAGCATGTCGATGGCTTTCTCGATCTGCTTGCGCGTGGCGGCCGGCTTGTAGACCGGAAGCGGCTCGTAGGTATCGACATCGAACTCGATCTCGGCCATCTGCACGTCGAACGGCAGGTCGATCAGCACCGGGCCGGGGCGACCGGAGCGCATCACGTGGAAGGCCTGCTGGAACACGCGCGGCACCAGCGCCGGCTCGCGAACGGTCACGGCCCACTTGGTGACCGGCTTGGCGATGGACTCGATGTCCACGGCCTGGAAGTCTTCCTTGTACAGCCTCGCACGCGGCGCCTGGCCGGTGATGCAGAGGATAGGTATCGAATCGGCCCAGGCGGAGTAGAGCCCGGTGATCATGTCGGTGCCGGCCGGGCCCGAGGTGCCGATGCACACGCCGATGTTGCCGGCCTTGGTACGGGTGTAGCCCTCGGCCATGTGCGAGGCGCCTTCGACGTGGCGCGCCAGGATGTGACGAATGCTGCCGTCGGCACGCAGGGCGGAATACAGCGGGTTGATCGCGGCACCGGGGATGCCGAAGGCGGTGTCGATGCCTTCCTTTCGCAACACCGCGACGGCGGCGTCGATAGCTCTCATGCGGGCCATGGTCGTTCCTCCTGGCTTGGAGCCTGTGCACGATCGGTTGCGCGTCGTGAACGGCTCCTATTCGATAGTTTTTCTACGTGGCCCAAGCATGAAGGGCTGGCAGGAACGAGGGAATTGGTCGAGACTTCAGTTCTGTCGATATCAGGAGTATCGAATGGATCGTTACTCGACCCTGCACAGCTTCGTACTGGTCGCCGAGAGCGGCAGCTTCGCCGCCGCTGCGCTGAAGGAGGGCGTGACGCCCGTCGTCATGGGCCGCCGGTTGGACGCGCTGGAACGGCACCTGGGCGTCAAGCTGATGCACCGCTCGACGCGCGGGCTGGCACTGACCGATCTGGGTGAGCAGTACCTGGAGCGCGCCCGCGGGTTGCTGAAGGATTTCGAGGAGGCCGATGCCAGCATCAGCCACCACGGCACCTCGGTTCGCGGCCATCTGGTGGTCTCGGCCCCGGCGGCATTCGGTCGCCGGCACATCGGCCCGCACGCACCGGCCTTCCAGGCGCGCTACCCCGATTTGCAGCTGTCATTCAACTTCACCGACAGCGTGGTGGACCTGGTGCGTCATGGCTACGACATGGGCATCCGCATCGGCGAGGTGACCGATCCCAACTATGTGGCCATCAAGCTGTTTCCCAATCGCCGCGTGGTCTGCGGCGCGCCGGATTACTTCGAGCGACAGGGCGTGCCGCGCACCCTGGAAGACCTCGCGCGGCACAACTGCCTGGCGTTCAACCTGCAAGGCGGGCAACAGCGTGGCTGGACTTTTCTGCGTGACGGCAAGCAAGTGGCGGTGCGGGTGGCCGGCAACCTCGACTGCAACGACGGTGAACTGCTGTTCGACTGGGTCAAGCAGGGCCTGGGCATCGGCTGGCGCTCGACCTGGGAGATCCAGGCCGAGCTCAAGCGCGGTGAGCTGGTGACGGTACTCGACGAGTACGCGCTGCCGGCCTACGACATCCAGGCCGTCTACCCGCAGCAACGCTACCTGCCGGCCAAGGTGCGCTACTTCATCGACTACCTGAAGGGCGTCTACAACGCACCGGGGTATTGGGAGGTGCGCTGAGGCGAACCACGCCGCCCCGGGGCGAGTCACAACAAGGGTCATGTATCGGCGCGAGGCTACCCGTGGACTCCCTGAAAATCGCCACCTTCAACATCAACGGCATCCGCGCGCGGCGGACCAACCTGCTCGAATGGCTGGAGCGCGAGCAGCCCGACGTGGTCTGCCTGCAGGAACTGAAGGCGCAGGACGCCGACTTTCCCATCGATGACATCCGCGCCGCCGGTTATGGCGCTATCTGGCAGGGGCAGAAGTCCTGGAACGGCGTGGCGATCCTCGCCAAGGGCGACGATCCTCTGGAGATCCGCCGTGGCCTGCCGGGCGACCCGGACGACACCCACAGCCGCTATCTGGAGGCGGCCGCGCATGGGGTCATCGTCGCCTGCCTCTACCTGCCCAACGGCAACCCGCAGCCGGGGCCGAAGTTCGATTACAAGCTGAGTTGGTTCGAACGTTTCATCGAGCACGCAGCGGGCCTGTTCACCAACGGTCATCCTGTGGTCCTGGCCGGCGATTACAACGTCGTGCCCACTGACGAAGACATCTACAACCCGAAGTCCTGGCGAAAGGATGCGCTGCTCCAACCCGAAAGCCGGGAGTGCTTCGAGCGCCTGCTGGCTCAGGGTTGGACGGATGCCTTGCGCGCCAAGTACCCGGACGAGCGCATCTACACCTTCTGGGATTATTTTCGCCAGCACTGGCAGAAGAATTCCGGACTGCGCATCGACCATCTCCTACTGAGTGCCGATCTGGCGCCGCGACTGGTCGATGCCGGCGTTGATCGCTGGGTACGTGACCAGGAACATGCCAGCGACCACGCGCCGACCTGGATTACCCTGCGCGGTGAGGCGGCGAAGGACAAGCCTGAGCCGGCCAAGCGCAGCAAGGGCAAGGCGGAGGGTCGCTAGCATGTTCTGCCGAGCGCAATCGTGTCGACGGCTGCTCTGATCCGCCAGCAGAGTGAGCGGCGGCTGTGCGAATCGCCGGTGTGAACCGCACGTACGGCAAGGGCCAGTCGTCGCCGGTTTGCCAGCGCCAGCGGCCGTACCAGTAGTATCTGGAGCAAGCCTGTGAGGCTAGCTTTGGATGATGCGGTTTGCAGTCGCTGTATTTGTATTCATCGCGGCTGGGCATTGGCGGGCGTCGATGAGGAGAGGCTTCATGACTGAGAATTTCATCCCAAACCATTTCCATCATTCCGCGATGACCGATGATTCCGCAGCCATTCTGCTCCGGCTCGAAGGGAGCAACCTTTCCCTGAGCGAGATGCTCACCGAAGCGCTGCATTCAGTGCGCACCCACCTGGGCATGGATGTGGCGTTCATCAGCGAGTTTCGAGGCGGGATGCGCGTTTTTCGTTATCTCGATGGCAATTTCGTGCCGCTGAAACTCTCGGTGGGAAGCGCCGGCCCGCTGGAAGACAGCTATTGCCAGCGAGTCGTGGACGGCCGGTTGCCGGAACTGATCCCGGATGCCGCTCTGCTGCCCGAGGCGCTTGCGCTGCCGGTGACGCGAGAGCTGCCCGTGGGTGCCCACCTTAGCGTGCCGCTGCGTTTCAGCGATGGGCGCCTGTACGGTACTTTCTGTTGCTTCAGCACGACAGCTGACGGCACCTTGAACGAGCGCGATCTGAACACCTTGCGGTTGTTTGCCGAATTTGCAGGGCGTTTGCTTGAACGCCATGCGCGCAGCGAAATGGTCTACAGCGAGACGCACGCGCGAATCCGATCGGTGCTGAGTGAGCGGGCCTATTCGACGGTCTACCAGCCGATCGTCCATCTGCTTGAAAACCGAATCGTGGGGTTCGAGGCGCTGGCCCGGTTCAGCGCCTCCCCCAGGCGCAGCCCCGACCAGTGGTTCGCCGAAGCCGGTTCGGTCGGCTTGCAGCAGGACCTGGAAATTGCACTGATAGAAGAAGCGCTCAAGGGGCTCGCCTTTCTGCCCGAGCATACTTACCTGTCGCTCAACGTATCTCCCGCCACGGTGCTCAGCGGTGCGCTGGCGGCGGCGCTTGCCAGCCAGTCGCTCGATCGGCTGATGCTGGAAGTTACCGAACATGCCTCGATTTCTGATTACGCGCAGATCGCCGACACGCTCGAACCCTTGCGCAAGCAAGGCTTGCGGCTTGCGGTGGATGACGCCGGCGCCGGTTACGCCAGTTTTCGCCACATCCTCCGGCTCAAACCGGACGTGATCAAGCTGGACGGAAGCCTCATCCGCAACATCGACAGCAACACCGACTGCCGCGCGCTGGCTGCCGCCCTGGTCCGCTTCGCCGAAGAAACAGGCAGCAAGGTGGTGGCCGAATGCATCGAGACCGAGGCGGAGCTGGCAGTGCTTCGCGTGCTCAAGGTGAACAAGGCGCAGGGCTACCTGCTCGGGCGCCCGGCGCCCATCACCGCGCCGGTCTCAGCGGCATTTGACGGATCGGCCGTCGCCGGCTGAGCTTCGCCTGCATTAGCTGTCAGGGCTCGGCTTGCCAGCCACCCCCGAGCGCCTGATACAGGGTGATCAGCGCGTTGAGCCGGCTTTCGCGTAGCTGCACGGCTGCCAGCTCGGTGTTGAACAGGTTGCGCTGGGCATCAAGGGTCTCCAGATACGACGAGTAGCCCGCGCGGTAGCGGTCCTCGGCGTAGGTCAGGGAACGCTCGAGGACGGCTCGGCGAGCGGCGACGCGGGCGAGTTGCTGGCGCAGGTTAGTGACCGCCGAGAGGCTGTTTTCCACTTCCCTGAAGGCGTCCAGCGCCGCAGCGCGGTAGGCGAAAGCCGCCTGGTTACGCTGGGCGACCGCGATGTTCACACCCGCCTCCAGCCGCCCGGCATCAAAGATAGGCGCGAGAACACTGGCGCCCAGATCCCAGACGCGCACCGGGTCGTAGTCGAGCGAGTTGACGAAGAGCTGGCCGAGACTGGCGGACAGCTGTACCTGGGGCAGGAATCGGTCACGCTGGGCCTGCAGGTTCAGGCTGCTGGCCGCGAGCAGCAGCTCGGCCTGCTGGATGTCCGGGCGGCGTCGCAGCAGCTCCGAAGGCAGCACGCCCGGCACCGGAGGCGGCTCGATGGCCAGCAGCCCGGCGCCGCGCTCCACGTCCCCTGGGAATCGCCCGGTGAGCAGGCGCAGGGCATTTTCCTGCTCCCGGATCGCCTGTTGCAGTTGCGGCAGCAATTCGGCGGCGGCTTCGTATTCCGATTGCGCCTGGCTCAGCTCCAGCTGCGAGGTGTAGCCGAGGCTGGCGCGATCCTCGGCGACGCGCAGCGCCTCCTGTCTTGAATCGACGGTTTCGCGCGTGACGTAGAGCTGGCGGTCCAGTGACAACAACGACACATAGGCACGGGCAGTAGTGCTCGCCACTGCCAGCCGGACAGCGTCTCGCTCGGCCTCGGTCGCGCGGTATTGCAACTGCGCCGCTTCCCTCAGCCGCCGCAGCCGACCCCAGAGGTCCACTTCGTAGGACACTTGCAGGGCTGGCTGCACGGCGGTGGTATGCGTAATGCCCAGTACGCTGAGCTCGCGGGTGCGTTGCGCTCCCAGCGCAGCGTCCAGCGACGGCATGAGCGCGGCGCGGGACAGCTGGATCTGTTCGCGTGCCTGTTCGACGCGCGAGGCCGCGCTCAGTATGTCGGTGTTTTGCGCCAGTGCCGCCTCCACCAGCGCCGTCAATTGAGGATCACCGAACGCCTGCCACCAGGTCGCGGATAGCTCGACCCTGTTCGATCCCGGTTCCCGCCAGTCTGCCGGCGCAGTGAACGTCGCTTCAGGCGGAAGCGGCTGGCGGGGCGGCATACAGCCAGCCAGCGTGACCAGCAGCAGGCCTGACAACAGACGGGGCAGGGCAGTCATTGTGCGCCATCCGCGGTGGATCGCTCCGCTGCCGCTGCCGCTGAGGCACCGGTGTCCACATGGGTGACCACCGACAGGCCGGGGCGCAGCCGCTTGGCGAGTGGCTGATCCGGGTCGATGGAAATGCGCACCGGCACGCGCTGGACCACTTTGGTGAAATTGCCCGTTGCGTTATCCGGGCGCAGTACGCTGAATTCCGAGCCGGTCGCTGGCGCCAGGCGCTGCACATGACCGCGCAGACGCGCGCCGTCCAGCGCATCGACTTCAATCTCGACCGGCTGACCGGGGCGCATGGCGTAGGTCTGGGTTTCCTTGTAGTTGGCGATTACCCAGAGCTGTTCCGGCACCAGATAGAGCAGCTGCGAGCCAGCCGTTACGTACTGACCCTGGCGCACCGTGACTTCGCTGACCTGTCCGTCACGCGGCGCCTCTATCACGGTGTTGTCCAAGTCGATCTGCGCGCGCTTGAGCGCCGACTCGGCGATTTCCACCTGCGCCTGCAGGCCGCCGCGTGAGACTTCGCTGGCCTTGAGCGTCTGTTCGGCGATGGCGATCGCGGCCCTGGCCTGCTTGACGTTGGCAGCCGCGGCGCGCGCGCTGGCGCGGATCTGATCGCGCTCACGGATGGAAACCGAGCCGCGCTGGGCCAGTTCATTGACCCGTTTTTCATCGGCCAGGGCTCGCTGCAGCTCTGCTTCGGCGGCGGACAACTCGGCGCGGCGCGACGCCAAGGTGGCCTGGTTGGAGGCAAGGGTCTGCTCAAGATTCTCCAGGTCGAAGCGCCGCGCCGCGAGTTCAGCGCGGCGCTGTTCGACCAGCTGGCGGTACTGCCGGTCATCGATACGCACCAGCCGTTCGCCCTTGGCGACCTGCTCGAAGTCCTGCACCAGTACCTCGGTCACATAGCCGTTGACCTGGGGTGCCAATACGGTGATCTGCCCGCGCACATAGGCATTCTCGGTGACCGCCACGCGGCCGCTGAACGGCCAGAGCTGCCAGGCATAGAGGATCGCCAGGACACCAACGATCGCCACCAGCAGCATCAGCAAGACCGAGCGGCGGCTCGGCTTGATGGTTTTCGGCGGATCGTCAGGGGTCGGGCCGGCGTCGGTGGCAGCAGCAGCAGCAGCAGCAGTGGGCTGGGCCGGCTGAAGGTCTTCTTGTTCCTCGGCTTGGGTGCGTTCGCTCATGGAGAGGCGGCATTCCTGTTCTGCTGCGCAATGCGCAGGGTGCGATAGAGCGTCCAGCCGAACACGCCGATGGAAAGCATGCCGATCAGCCGGAATACGTCGTTGAAGGCCAGCACGTTGGCTTCCCGTGTGGCCGCTTGGCTCAGCTGCGCCGCGCTCTGTGCCTGGCGCAGCCGAGGGTCGTTCTGGTGCGGTATCAGCGCCTGGCTCTGGGCCTGCAAGCGGCCGGCAACCCGCGGGTCGCCGGCCACCACCTGTTCGGTGAGATGGCTGGAGTGGTACTTCTCACGCATCACCTGATAGGTGCCGAACAGCGATGGGGCCGCCAGGCCGCCGAGGCTCTGGGTCATGGTGAACAAGACGATGAAGGTCACCAGATAGTTCGGCCCGTTGCGCAAGGCTCGGCCGATGCCGGTGATCAGCAGCGGACCGAGAAACATGCCGCTGGCGAAGGCCAGCAGGCCCTGGCTGAGGAACATGTCATGTGGGCGGGTCAGGTTAGTGGCATCGATGTCGAGAAAGCTGGCGATCGCGATCAGCACGATCGACAACAGGATCTGCGGAAACGCCATCGACGGGCTGAAGGTCATGGCGCTGCCGGCAATGCCCATGACCAGGCCCAGCAGGATCACGGCGTACAGTGGCTGCAGTTGTTCGGTGCCCATGCCGAGTGTCTGCAGCAGGCCTACCGCGCCATAGGTCTGCTCGGACAGAAGCAGGCGCAGCGCGAGCGCGCCAAAGGCGAAGCGCAGCATCTCGGCGGTACCCAGCCAGCGGGTGTGCAGCAGCGGATTGCGTCGATGATGCTCGATCATGAAGGCCGCGCACATCAGCAGCAGCGCAGCGATGAGGGCGTAGCCCAGCCAGGGTTGCTCGGTCCACCAGAGGATGCGTCCCTGGGCCAGGACCCCGGCGATCAAGGCCAGCGCCGGTGCCAGCAGGGCAAAGGTCACGAAGTCCAGCGGTTCGAACACCTTGATGCGCTCGCCCAGCGGCAGCTTGAGCACCACTACCGCCGCCAGCGAGCAGAGGGCCAGCCCGCTTTCGAACACATAGAGGCGGTGCCATTCACCCATGTCCAGCAGCGCCGGAGACATCAGCCAGGCCAGCGGCGTACCCAGCTGGGAGATACCGAAGCCGAAGATCACCCCTTTCGGCAGGCCGACCTTGCCGAACGCCTGCAGCATGTAGAACAGGCCGAGTGATGTGGTGGTCGCCGCAGCCAGACCGCTGGCGGCGCGCACGAACACGGCCATCTCCCAGCCTTCGACGAACACGTGGGCGATGCTCAGCAGGGCGTAGACGGTCAGACCGATCTCGGCGAAGCGGCGCAGCCCGTACTGCTGGCGGACCTTGATCACCAACAGGTTGGCCGAGACGTTGACCATGAAGTAGGCCGCCGGCAGCCAGGCGGCCTGCGACGGTGTCAGGCCCAGATCGCCCTGGATGCTTGGCAGGTTGGCGATGAACAGCGCATTCCCCAGGCCGCCGGTGATGCCCACCAGTACGGCCACGCAGGCATAGGCGATACGCAGCGGCATGGAGTGCACCAAGATCGCCGGCGATCCGGGCATCGAAGGGCGCTCATGAGGCTCCCAGCGTGGAACGGGGGCAAGGTATTGCGGCATCTGGCAGGACTCGGGGCTGATTTCTACTGGCCGGCGTGCTGCGACGGGTGGCGGCGATTCTCTTGGGACAATCGTGCGCACGAAATGATTGGACATATTTGCTGGCAGATTCGATCTGCAGCATGACGAGCCTGGTAGACATAGGCTTACCGACGAAGACACGACCCACATGAATTGACGAGCACTGGCGGCTGTGCAAAAGTCGGATCTGTCTTAACGGAATGATATTTCGCAGTGCGAAACAATGCGGCGTAATCAATCATTCGTTAGTCACCGCTACTACAACGACAAAACGGTCAGGACGAATTGCCATGCGTACTCTTCATCGGGCGAGCATGCCCGGCCCTGCAACGCTGCCGAATCAAGGTCATGGGTATTCATCTCGCCAGAGTGAGGTGTCCTGATGCTCCTGTCACAGCCCAGGACGACCCCGGACGAGCTGATCAATGGGCGCTGGGCCAGCGAGCTGCTGGGCGAGTTGCCGGAACGCCTGAGCACGCGGGTGCTCCAGCGCGCCCTGCAAACGCCTGATCTGGCTGCGCTGGTCGAAGGCGAGATACGTTGGAGCTATGCGGAACTTGCGCAGGAGATTCGCGCTACCGCGGCCTGGCTGACCGAGCTGGGTGTGCGCCCCGGCGACCGCCTGATGAGCGTGGGAGAGAACTGCAGGGCGCTGGTGGTGCTGCTGCTGGCGGCGAGCGAGCTGGATGCCTGGCTGGCCATCGTCAACGCCCGGCTGTCCGCCAGCGAGGTGGATGCGATCCGGGAAAACTGCGAGCCACGGCGCGTCTTCTACACCACGTCGGTCTCTGCCGAGGCGCAGGAGCACGGCGCGCGTCACGCAGCGGAGCGTTTCGAGCATCCCCGATTGGGCGGCCTAATGATCGGCCCGCTGGCCGAGACGGACCCTGAGCCGGTGCACGCCAGCGGCGCCAGGCAAGTGGCGGCGATGATCTATACCTCAGGCACCACCGGAACGCCCAAGGGCGTAATGCTGACCCACCGCGGCATCCTCTATATCGCCTCGATCTCCGGCGGCATGCGCCATCTCAGCGAAGGCCAGCGAGTATACGGTGTGCTGCCGATGTCGCACATTTTCGGGCTGGCTTCGGTGTGCATGGGCTCGCTCTACAACGGTGCCTGCCTTTATCCCGCGCCGCGTTTCGAACCGGCGGCATTGCTGCAGGCGCTGGGCGAGGAGCGCATCACCGTGTTGCAGGGCGTGCCCGCGATGTACGCGCGGCTGTTGGACTATCTCAAACAGCAGGGCCTCTCGCTGCATGCGCCTGAGCTGATCTACATCTCCGCAGGTGGCTCGCCGCTCGATGGCGAGACCAAGCGGCGGGTCGAAGCCTGTTTCGGCATGACCCTGCACAACGGCTATGGACTGACCGAAGCCAGCCCGACCATCAGCCAGACACGCATCGAAGACCGCCACACCAGCACCACGGTCGGCCGCGTCCTGCCGATGCTCGAATACCGCCTCGAGCCGCTGCAGAGCGCCGATGCCGATGCACCGGGAACCGGCGAGCTGTGGATTCGCGGTCCCAACGTCATGCGGGGCTACTTTCGCCAGCCGGAAGCGACCCGCGCCTGCCTGACGGAAGACGGTTGGCTGAACACCGGCGATATCGCCCGGGTCGACGAACACGGCGAGCTGTTCATCGTCGGACGCAGCAAGGAGTTGATCATCCGGTCGGGTTTCAACATCTACCCGCCGGATGTCGAGGCGGTGCTCAATTCGCATCCGCAGGTCACGCTCTCGGCTGTGGTGGGGCGGCAGATCCCCGGTAACGAGGAGGTGGTGGCCTTCGTCCAGTGCGCTGCAGGCGCCGACCTCACCGAGGCCGAACTGCTCAGCTTCGCGGCCGAGCGGCTGGCGCCCTACAAGCGGCCTTGCCAGATCGTGCTGGTGGAGGCGTTGCCGGCGACGGCTACTGGCAAGATTCTCAAGGGGAAGTTGCGGGAGCGGGCGCAGGGGATGGGTAGTCCTCTGGCGCCGTTGAGTTCGGCCAGTTGACGACGCCGCTCTTTGGTTAGGGCCGCTGCGGAGTCTGTGCTTTCAAGCGATTGGCGAGTTGGTTGGGGGCTTGGTTTCGCCCTGCTGGGCGAGTCACTTTCTCTTGTTTCGCCAAGAGAAAGTAACCAAAGAGAAGGCGACCCCGACATCCGGACTGGGCGTCCCCGGTTTGCTTCGCAAAACTCCCTTCCCTCCGGCGCTGCTCCGGGGGGCGTGACGATGGGACGTCCCTGTCCCATTGTTCCTCGCTCGGCGTCCTGCCTCGCGTCCCCCTGCGCAACGCCTGCGCTCAGCCTCCTGAAGGGGGACTGGGTCCGAGTCGTCAGAAACTACTCTTTTCTCTTATCTGCTCTTCACGGCCATTCAGCGTTGACCGAGAAACACCGTTTAATGCCAGCCTGCGTCTGGAATCGGAAATCTCAAACAGCCACCGTCGGCTGAACCCCTCCCCGCCGCTGGCTCCACCTGGCCAGCAGGATCGCCGGGACAGCAGCGGCGACGCCCACGATCAGCAGCTGCAAGTGACTGAACGGAATCGGCCCGCCGCCGGGAATCGCCACGCACAGCCCGGCGACGAGGATCAGTGTCCGGGTCACCGCCTCGACCGCGATGCTGTGGCCCAGCCGTCCGACGCCGATCAGGTAGCCCTGCATCGCCGAGGCGAAAAGGATGATGCCGAGCACCGCCTGGCAGAACACCAGGGCGATCTCCCACAGCGGCCCCTGCATGATCAGTGCGGGGTTGAGCACGAACATGAACGGAATGAAGTAGATCACGCTGCCCAGCCGCATCGCCTGCAGCCCGGTCTCCATCGGCCGCGCGCCGGCCACCGTGGCGGCGGCGAAGGCGCCCAGCGCCACGGGTGGGGTGATGAAGCTGAGCATGCCCCAGTAGAGGATGAACATGTGCACGGCCATCGGATCGAGCCCGCCGCCCTGGATCAGCGCCGGGGCGAGCGCCACGGCGAGGAAGATGTAGGCGGCGGTGACGGTCATGCCGATGCCCAGCACGAAACTGGTCAGCGCGCCCATGATCAGCAGCAGCGGCACGCTGCCGCCGGCCAGGTGGATGAAGTCGTTGGCGATGGTGCCGGACAGGCCCGTCATTGACAGGGCGCCGACCAGCATGCCGACCCCGGCGAGGATGGCGATCAGCTCGGCGAACAGCTTGGCCGCCGAGCCCAGGGTGTCACCCACGTCGCTCCAGCCCCAGCGGTGCTTCCGGGAAAACTGATTCATCACCAGCAGCAGCGCTGTGGCATAGAAGGGCGCCACCGCTTCGCGCTGCATCACCAGCAGCATCCACACCAGCAGAGCGAAAACGAAGATGAAGTACCAGCCTTCCTTGAGCGTCTCCTTTATCGACGGCAGCTCGCCTTCCGGCAGGCCTTCGATGTTGTTGCGCGCCGCGTAGGCGTCGATCTGGATGAACAATCCGAGGAAATACAGTATCGACGGGATCACTGCCGCCAGAGCCACCGCGGCATAGGGCACATCGAGGAACATCGCCATGACGAACGCCGTCGCGCCCATCACGGGCGGCATCAGCACACCGCCGGTGGAGGCGCAGGCTTCGACGCCGCCGGCGAAGGATCGGCTCATGCCGATGCGGCGCATGGCCGGAATCGACAACACGCCGGTGGTCAACACGTTGGTGATGACGCTGCCGCTCATCGAGCCCATCAGGCCGCTGGCGAAGATCGACACCTTGGCCGGTCCGCCGCGAACATGCCCCAGCAGGGCGAAGGCGAGGTTGATGAAGAAGGCGCCGCCGCCGGACTTCTGCAGCACCACGCCAAAGATCAGAAAGCCGATGACCAGGCCGGCGAAGGCTTGCAGCGGCACGCCCATGACACTCTCGGTGCTCATGGTGTGGTAGATCGCCGCCTGTTCCAGTGTCGAGGGAAAGGCCTGGATCGGACCGGGCATGATGTCGGCCACCATCGGATAGCAGGAAAACAGCGCCACGATCAGCGCAATCGGCCAGCCCCCGGCGCGGCGTGCCGCTTCGATGATCAGGATCCAGAAGGCGTAGCTGAACCAGACCGCCTGCTGCGGCGCATCGAAGCCCCAGCCACGCTCGAGGATGGTCTCGGCGTTGACCACGAAATAGCCACTCACCACGGCTGTCACGGCGAACAGGATGTAGTCGTACCAGGGCACCGGCTGGTCCTGGCCGGACGCAAACGCCGGCCAGAGCAGATATACCAGTGGCAGCAACAGGGCCACCACGGCGTAGTAGAACTGGGTTTCAAGCCCGGTGATGACGCGCAACAGCCCCAGGTTGAACAGGTAATCCAATGTCATCAGGACGAGCGCCACCGTCACGGCGGCGGGTAGCCAGCGCAGCACGCGCGGCAGGGTGCGCACGCGGCTGATCATTTCCTTGGCTTCGACCGCTTTGGCTTCCGGAGTATCGCTATTCATGGAGTGATCCGTGCAGTGTGCGGCAGTAGATGACGACACGACCCGGCGTCAGCGCCGGGTCAGGTTCGCCGATAGTGCGGGTTACTCGAAGACGGGGGTAAAGCCGGCCTTTGTCAGAGCGTCTGCGCGGGTCTTCATCCAGGCCGCGGCAAAGGCTTCCTCATCCTTTGGCGTATCGCCGGCCATGAAGGTCTTCCAGGTGTCGAGCAGCAGGGTCTGACGCTTGATCAGCTGGTCCTGATGGGCCTGCATCTCCTCGGTCCAGGTGCCGATTTCCTTGTAGTACTCGACCACGGCGTCATGGAAGGGCACCACCCAGGTCATGTCCTGGTTGTCGGCGGCATAACCCGCGGCGCCGGGGGCGCTGTCCTTGTAGCTGTCGTAGTTGTCCTGCAGCGCCTTGACCAGGCCGTAGGCGGTGTTGTCGTCGAGGTCTGCGTTGGCGACGACGATGGGGTAGGGGTAGCTCGCACTATCGACCGGTGTGTCCGGCGAAATGCCGCCGGCGCCGGAGGTGGCTTTCAGCGGTTGGAAATAAGGCGCCACGGCCTTCATGCGCTGCCAGCCAGCCTCATCGTTCGGGTCCAGCACCGGCCAGGTCACGCCGCGCGGGCTGCTGGCCAACTGCTGGGCGGGTGGGGTGACGGTGGTGGTGAAGGAGGCATCCACGTCGCCGGCGATGATGCCGTCGAATGAGCGGGCGTAGCCGGGGTAATCCACGCGGGTCACGTCGTCCCAGGTCAGGCCGCCGAAGGCGAGAAAGGCCTCGGTGCCCTTGTTCAGCGCGTCGTCACCGCGGATATAGGCGATGCGCTTGCCCTTGAGGTCCGCCGGGGTCTTCACGCCGAGGTCGCCGGCCACCGCCAGCGACAGGGCGAAGGTGGCGCTGGAGGTGGTCAGCACCCGCAGCGGCTGCGGGCCCCAATCGCGGTTGGCGAACATCAGCACGCCTTCGGCGCCGTAGTAGCTGGCGATGCCGCAGGCACAGAGCTGCACACGGCCGTTCTTCAGCGGGGTCATGCGGGAAACATCATTGTCGCCGGGAAGGATGCGCACCGAAGTGCCGTACTGCTTCTGCAACATGCCACCGATGGCGACTGCCTGGGCATAGCCGCTGGAGTTGGTGCCGTAGGCGGTCCAGGCCATTGTCTTGGGAAGTTCGATTTCCTTTGCTTGCGCGGCAAGGGAAATGCTCAAGCAAAGCGGAAGAATTGCAACTAGAAGGGGACGGGCAACGCGGCGCATGGTCACTCCTGGGCTTTGAAAGCCTATTATTGTTTTGCAGTGCGGTACTGAATTTTGCAGCTGCATCGATACTAGGAAGCCGCGAAGTGATCTGTCAAACCCTAAACAGGCATAGAGGCTTCCCTCTGTCCGGTTGGCTCGCATGGCCGGATCACGACTGTGCAGGCGGGTTGCAGGCAAACCTATGCCTTCGCGTGCGCAACGCATGGTGACCAACGAGCGGGGCGGGGCTGAACCTTTGACGAAACGGCGCAGTCGACTTAACAGGTTGGCCGTGTTCTTTCCGGCCGTTCACTAGCCCTGCAGGAGAACTGTTCAATGGATACCAAAGACACCATTTCCGTACTCAACGATCTCATCGAAACCAGCAAGGACGGGGAGAAAGGCTTTCGCGAATGCGCCGATGACCTGAAGAACCCGCAGCTCAAGACCACCATGACCCAGCGTGCCCAGGACTGCGCGACCGCGGCCGCCGAGCTGCAGCAGCTGGTACGCACCCTCGGTGGCGATCCGGAAACCAGCACCAGCACCGCCGCCGACATGCATCGTCGCTGGGTCGACCTCAAGTCGATGATTACCGGCAAGGACGACGAAGCGATCCTCAACGAGTGCGAACGCGGTGAAGATGTGGCCCTCAAGAGCTACCGCAAGGCGCTTGAAAAAGACCTGCCGATGGATGTCCGCTCGGTGGTCGAACGCCAGATGCAGGGCGTGCAGCGCAACCATGATCAGGTCAAGGCACTGCGCGACGCCGAGCGCGCTCGTAGCTGATCGGGCCCGCCTGGATAGCGCCGGCCTCGTGTCGGCGTTTCTGTTTAAGCGAGCCAGAACCGGAGCGACCAGCGCTGCTGTGAGCTCCGGCTGAGCTGCTAAGCTGACCTCCTTCGTATCGCAGGAGGCCCGCCTCGTGAACTCGTTCATTTCTCCCGCCAGGGACGACACCAGCGCCCAGCGTGCCGAGCTGGCGCGGCTGGTTGAAGGTTTTGTCGGTTGCGATGGCATGCACCAGACGGCCATCGAACCGCTGCACCTGATTCGCTGCGCAAGCCCCGGCGAGATGGTCTACGGGCTGCACAAGCCGGCGCTGTGCATCATCGTGCAGGGCGGCAAGGAAGTGCGCCTGGCCGACGAACTCTACCGCTACGACCCGCTGCATTATCTGGTGGTGTCGGTGACCTTGCCGGTTGCCGGCTGCGTTATCCGGGCGTCCAGCGAAGAGCCCTATCTCTGCATTCGCCTGGATATCGACCCCTCTCTGATCGCCGCGCTGGTCACCGAGACAGACCCCGCACCGGCCCCTGTCGAAGCCGCAGGACGCGGCCTGTATCTGGATCGGATCGATTCGCCGCTGCTGGACGCAACGCTGCGACTGGTCCGCCTGCTGGGGGATCCGAAGGACATTCCCGTGCTGGCGCCACTGGCCGTACGGGAAATCTTCTACCGCCTGCTCTGCGGCCCGCAGGGCCAGCATCTGCAGGCCGTGGCGTTGCAGGGCAGCCAGTCGCACCGGGTCAACGACGCCATCGAATGGCTCAACCGCAACTACGTCGAGCCGCTGCGCATCGACGACCTGGCCCGCCGGGTCAACCTCAGCAGTTCCAGCCTGCACCATCGCTTCAAGGCGCTGACCGCCATGAGCCCCCTGCAATACCAGAAACAGCTGCGTTTGCAGGAAGCCCGCCGCTTGCTGATGGTCGAGGGCCTCGATGTCTCGACGGCGGCCTATCGGGTCGGCTACGAAAGCCCATCGCAGTTCAGCCGCGAATACAGCCGCCTGTTCGGCGCGTCCCCGGTCAAGGACATGGCCCGCCTGCGCAGCATCGCCTGAGCGGCGGCACTCAGTATGGACTAGCGGTTGGGCGAACGATCAGCTCGCTGACGTCTACATCCGCCGGCTGGTCCACGGCGTAGGCGATGGCCCGGGCGATGGCTTCAGCGGGGATGGCCCCTTTGCGGAATTCCCGCATGGCGGCGCGCGCATCCTCGTCGGAGATACTCTCGGCCAGCTCGGACTCGGTCACGCCGGGCGAAATCAGCGTCACCCGGATATTGCCGCCGACCTCCTGCCGCAGCCCTTCGCTGATGGCGCGCACCGCATATTTGGTGGCGCAGTACACCGCCGCCGTCGGGCTGACCGCATAGGCACCGATCGAGGCGATGTTGATGAACTGCCCGCTGCGCTGGCGTTGCATCAGGGGCAGGCCTGCAGCGATGCCGTGCAGGACGCCACGAACGTTCACGTCGATCATGCGATCCCATTCATCCACCTTCAGGGCGTCGAGCCTGGACAGCGGCATCACCCCGGCGTTGTTGATGATCACGTCGACGCGACCGAAATGCTGTTCGGCGCTATCGATGAACGCTTGCATGTCGTCGCGCCGGGTGACGTCCAGCGCGCGCGCCAGGGCGCTGCCGCCGGCAGCGTTGATGTCCGCGGCCAGCGCTTCGAGCCGTTCGAGCCGACGCGCGCCGAGCACCACGCGCGCGCCCTGGCCGGCCAGCAGCCGCGCGGTAGCTTCACCGATGCCGCTGCTGGCGCCGGTGATGACGATGACTTTTCCGTTAATGTGGGACATGTGCGGACCTCCGGTTGCAGTTGATGCAGCACCAATGTGCTGTGGAACCAATGCTAGGGAGGCGGGCTGGCGGAGCGTTAGGCAAATCCTGCCGGGCACTTGCCTGATACTGGCGCTACCTGCCGGATGACTACCACACGCCTTCGTGCAGCGCCGCAGCTTCGTCTTCCAGCAGCGGGCCGATTACCTCGACCTGACGTTGGCCGCTGCCGAAAACCACGCGGCAGGGCAGATCCAGCGTCGGGTTTTCCGGGTGATTGCCGGTCAGCTGCTTCAGGCTGTGCTCGGACAAGCCGTACACCACCCGGCCCAGGCCGACCCAGTAGGCGGCGCCGGCGCACATCGCGCAGGGTTCGGCCGAGGTATACATGGTGCACCCGGCGAGGAATTCGGGCGTGTAGGTGGTTGAGGCGCGTGTCATCAGTACCCGTTCGGCGTGGCCGGTCATGTCGTGATCGGGCAGGTAGGCGTTGCCCTGTTCCAGCAGCACCTCGCCATCGGGCCCGGCGAGAATCGCGCCGAATGGATGGGTGCCGCTTTCGCGCGCGCGACGGGCCACATCGAAGCTCTTGCGTAGCAGGGTGAGGTCTTGTTCGTTCATGCGGGTCTCATCGGTGTTGGGGTCATACACAAAGGAGCGGCCGAGCAGGTTCGGCCTTCAGAAGTTTCTCGGACCGGGCTTTACGGAGGGGCGAATGCATTCGCCCACGCATCTCACTGCTGCCCCTTGGGCAGGCTCCAGGGGAACAGCAGCTTCTGCGCCAGGCCGATCAGGTGGAACAGCACTAGGCTGATCACCACCAGCATCATCAGCGCGGCAAAGGCCTGCGGGACCTGGAACATCGAGGTGGAGAAGTTGATGAAGTAGCCCAGGCCCTTTTCCGCGGCCACGAACTCGGCCACCACTGCGCCAATCACCGCCAGGGTGATGGAGATGCGCAGGGCCGCGAACAGGTGCGGGACTGCGTAGGGCAGGCGGATATTGCGGTACTCGCGTGAGCGCGACGCGCCCAGCGAGCGTGACAGTTCCACCAGTTCTTCAGGCGTCGCCAGCAAGCCGGTGACGCAGGACACCACGATGGGAAAGAAGGCGATCAGAAAGGTGATGAATACGCGCGGCAGGTCGCCGGCACCCATCACCACTACGATGATCGGCGCCACCGCCACGATGGGCGTCGACTGAACGATCACCAGCAGCGGGTAGAGCGTGCGCGACAGCAGCTTCGAGGACGCCAGGGCGATGGCCAGCGGAATGCCGATCAGGATCGACAGGCCGTAGCCCATCAGGGTCACGCGCAAGGTGGCGAGCAGGTGGTCGCTCCAGCCGGCAAAACCGACCTTGGCGGCTGCGGCCAGGATGGCGCTGGGCGAGGGCAGGACGAAGCTCGGCAGCTTCAACAATCGGCAGGCCGCTTCCCACAGCAGCAGCAAGGCCAGCAGTGCCAGCCACGGCGCCAGTCGCTCGCCGAGTTTGAACTTAAAGGCCGACATGACGGGAGAAGACCTGGCGGCGGATGTGGTTGGCGAGCTCATTGAATCGGGGCTCCGTGAGGGTTTCCATGGACCGCGGGCGCGGCAGGTCGACGTCGATGATTTCCTGCACGCGACCGGGGCGCGCCGACATCACCAGGATGCGGTCAGCCAGCAGCAGCGCCTCGGGGATCGAGTGGGTGATGAACAGCACGGTCTTGGGCCGCTGCGTCCAGATGCGCAGCAGCTCCAGGCTCATTTCGTCGCGGGTCAGGGCGTCCAGCGCGGAGAATGGCTCATCCATCAGCAGGATTTCCGGGTCATGCAACAGCGCGCGGGCGATGGCGGCACGCTGCTGCATACCGCCGGACAACTCGTCCGGACGCTTGCCGCCGAAATCCTTGAGACCGACCATCTCCAGCAGCTCTTCACCGCGCAGGATTTCCTGCGCGGTAACGCGACCATATTTATGCCGCATCGGAAAGGTCAGGTTGTCGCGGATGTTCAACCAGGGCAGCAGGGTCGGCTTCTGGAACACGATGCCGATCTCGTCCCGCGGCCCGGTCACCGGCTTGCCATAGATGCTCACTTCGCCGCGGGTCGGCCGGACCAACCCGGCGAGGATCCGCAGCAGCGTGGACTTGCCGCAGCCGGAGGGGCCTATCACGGCGATGAACTCATGCCGAGCGATATCGAAGCTGGCGCTGTCGAGTGCGGTCACCTCGCTGCCATCGGAGGAAGTGAACACCTGGGTGACGCCGTCGAAGACGATGCTCGGCCGGCTGGGTTGTGACAAGGCAGCAGTCATCAGCGTTACTCGGCAAAGTTGGCATCGATGGCAGTGGCCGGGTCCAGGCTGTCCAGATCCAGGCCTTGCGCCTTGGCCACCCACTCCCAGGTCACGGCCAGACGCTTGGCATCGAAGCCCTTGCCTTCAGCCTGGCTGATCTCGTTCTGCATCAGTGGCACCGAGGCGGCGAACTGCTCTTCGGCCTGCTGTTCGTCCACTTCCGGAACCATCTTCTTCAGGGCGGCGGCTGCGGCAGCAGGATCGGCAATGGCATTGGCGTTGGCCTGGAGGTACGCCCTGACGAACCGCTTTGCCAGTTCCGGGTTGCTCTGCACGAAGCGCTGCGAGGCAATCAGCGAGAGGCCGTACCCTTCGAAACCGTATTCGGACCAGGGCAGGATATCTAACGTCTTGTCGGCTTCGCCCAGCGCACGCCTGAAGCCCGGCGCAACGGGAATCCAGTTGATGGTGGCGTCCACCTTGCCGGTCGCCAGCATCGGGGCCAGGGCGCCCGGGTCGAGCTTGAGCAGCTTGACGCTGTCGGCAGAGATGCCGTTGCGCTCGAGCAGCAGCGGCCAGACCACGTTGGAGGCGGAGAAGGTCGGGGTGGCGACGGTCTTGCCGACGATGTCCTTGAAGCTTTCGATGCCCGAGCCTTCGGTGGTGAAGAAGGCGTCCGGCTGCTTGTTGTAGATCGGTGCGATGGCCACGACAGGCACGTCACCCTGCGCCTTGGCCTGCAGCACCGAGGCCAGGCCAGCGGAGCCGAAGTCGGCACTGGCGGTGGCCAGTTTGGTGACTACGTCGCTGCCGCCACGGGCGCTGGAGATTTCCACTTCGATGCCTTCGGCGGCAAACAGTCCCTGCTCGACGCCCAGGTAGATCGCGGCCTTGTCGCCAGCCGGCAGCCAGTCATTGAGCCAGCGAACCTTGTCCGCGGCCAGGGCGGATTGAGTGAACAGCGCACAGAGGGCGCTGGCGATCAGGGTGTGCTTGAGCATGCTGCGATTCCTTGAGGTTTATTGATACAGGCTCGTATGCAATAAACGCGTCAGAATCGGAAACGCGCGGTACACAATATTTCTCAAGCTAGGCACAAGCCACTGATGACGGGGCCTGGGCCGCAGCGGCGAGTCATCTTCTCCGTGATCTGGCGATGCGCAGCGCCTGTCCATGCCGGGTTGGGAGGGAGCGCTTGCACCGTTGCGGAGCGGCGCCGGCAAGGCACCGCTCTATGCAGGCGCACCCTTCGTCGTCGCATTCGCCGAGGGTGCGCAGTCAAGGATCAGCGCGCCGAGTCGTGTCCTTTGCTGGGCTTGAGTTCAAAGGCAATGGACCAGTTGTAGAGCGGGTAGGGCTTGTCCACCAGCGCCTCGATGTCCGCTTCTTCCGGCATGCCTTCATCAGGCAGGTATTCGTAGTTGGCGTCTGCCACGGTCGGGTCGCTGTCATGCAGCTCACCGGCACCGCCCACTTCGTGGCTGGCGTAGCGGATCGTGGGGATTCCAGCCAGGTCGCGGCCCGCTACGATGCGCAGCACCGTATCGGCGGCGGCTTCGATATTTTCCACCGGCACCTTGCCCTGCTGGTCGGTCAGGACGAAGCCGTAGTTCTCGATCATCCGCGCGTCATGTCCGATATAGGGTTCGCTGAAGGCCAGGGGCGGATGCGGCACGTGGAAATCAATCAGGATCTCGCGGCCTTCGACCGTGGCGCGCCGGGGTGAAAGCGGCAGCCAGCCGCGCTGCTCCACCACGACCTGATGAAAGACCTTGCCAAGCATCTGGCCGAACCAGCGATAGCCGTTGGCCGACAGATGCGTGCCCTTGTCGACGTAGGGATAGACCGGCCCGGCCAGGTACCAGCCGGGCTGTTCCTGCGCCAGTTCCCATTGCGCCATGCCGATGTCCAGGCTGCCGTCGACCACCGAGGTCTTGGCGTCGGTCTGGTAGCTGATGAAGGCCGGCATGCGTTTCTGGCCGATGGCCTTCGCGGTGTCGGCGTTCAGGTCCTCGCGCAGCTGGCGCAGCATCTTCTTGTAGTTGGCCTTGTCATTGATGCCGCCTTGCACTTCGGCGTAATCGTATTCGCCCTGGAGCCAGAAGAAGGCGCTGAGGCTGTAGCTTCCGCCTTCGGCCTGGGCGGCCTGGCGTGCCTGGTCCACGGCCTGCAGCACCCGTCGATACTCGTTGGTGCCGCCGACCTTGGCCAGCTGCGCTATGGAGCGTCCGGACGTGGCGGCGTTGCTGGCGACGAGCAGATGCGCCGGGTCGGCATCGAGCCCCTTGCTCTGCAGGTAAAGCCGTCGGGCCATGTTCAGCGCGCCGACTTCCACAGATTCGCCTTCTTCCTGCGCCTGTTTTTCCAGCTTCGCCACGGCGTCAGCGTCGAGCAGCGTCTTTGGGTCGCGCTTGAGCTGCACCACCGCCCGCAGCGGCTTGAACGCGACGCCACCGACCGGGACAAAGCGATCGCCGCTGAAGGTGGCTGAGCGTGTTGCATCACCGAGCATCAGGTTGTCGTAGCCCGGCTGTTTCGACAGCGCAGGCCAGCCCTCGGCGGCTGAGGCCAGTGATTGACCAAAGGTGATGACGTGGTTGTACCTGGCATCGAGCTCTGGCGGGTGCGCTTTGGGTTGCTCGATTTGCTGGGTGCTCCAGCGCTTGTTTGCCGCGTCCCGTGCGGCGATGGCCTGTTCCTCCGCCAACGCAAGGGAAGACGTACCGGCCAGCAGCAGGGCGGCAAGCGCGGCGGCATGTGGCAACTGGTTTCGACGGAATGGGGCTGGGCGGCTGGGCAGGTTGTTCCGGGCGGGCATCGATCGGTTCCTTGTGATTGGGCGCAACGGGCGCGATGCATGGGTCGCCGCAGCTTATGGGCCGCGGGTCAGGCTGCCGTTTCGACGGTCCTGGCTGCGCTTAGTTCTGAGCGGTGGGAAACGGGTGGCAAGCCATGGACGTTCAGGCGTCGACGCGCTCGAGCGCCGTCACCAGTGCCGAGGCGAGTTCTTCCAGCCGGTAGGGCTTGGCCAGTATCGCTACCCCTTCGGCTTCGGCGGGTTGCCTCACGGCCTCGGCGTAGCCACTGGTGAGCAGAACCGGCACGTCGAATTGCCGCGAACGGATTTCACGCACCAGTTCGAGTCCATTCATGCCGCCGGGCATCATCACGTCGGAAAAGACGATGTCGACGTCTCGGCCATTGGCCAGCGCACCCAGCGCAGCGGCAGCGCTGGCCGCATGGGTGACCTCGTAACCCAGGTGCTCCAGCATTTCAGCGACCAGCGCCGCGACCTCATCGTCGTCATCGACCAACAGCACCTTGCCGGCCGAGCGTCTTTCAGGCTCATCGATCTGTGGTTGGTCCCTGACCGGGTGGGGCATCAGGGTCGAGCGCGGCAGCAGCATCACCACGCTGGTGCCCTTGCCGCATTCGCTATCGATCCACACCGTGCCACCGGATTGCCGGGCGAAACCATAGACCTGGGCGAGGCCGAGGCCCGAGCCCTTGCCGATTTCCTTGGTGGTGAAGAATGGATCGAAGACCCGGTCACGAACCTCTGCCGGAATACCGGTGCCCGAATCGATGACGGCCAGGCGGACGAAGTCGCCCTGGCGGCCCTGGACCTGCTCATCCGGTGCGTTGCACGCCTGCAAGAGGATGGAACCACCCTCGGGCATGGCGTCCCGCGCGTTGACCGCCAGGTTGAGAATGACCAGTTCCAGCTCGCCCGGATCCACCTCGACCGGCCAGAGGTCCTGCGCGAATTCCTCCTTGACGTACAGGTCGCCACGCAGGCTGCGGTCGAGCAGTTCGCGCATCTGGCTGATGCGCTGGGCCAGGTCGACAGCCTCGGGCGCCAGGGACTGGCGTCGTGAAAACGCCAGCAGTTGCCGGGTCAGCGCCGAGCCGCGCTGGGCGGCCTGGCGCATGCCATCCATCAGCCGCTTGCGTCGCTCCGGATCGGCACGGCGATCCAGCATGTCGAGGCCGCCGGAGATCACCATCAGCAGGTTGTTGAAGTCGTGCGCGATCCCACCGGTGAGCTGGCCGATGGCTTCGATCTTCTGCGTCTGGCGCAGGGTTTCCTCGATATGCTCGCGCTCGGTGATCTGCGTACGCAGCTCGCGGTTGGTTCGCTCAAGCTCGCTGGTACGTTCGACGACCAGTGCTTCGAGTTGCTGCGACGCCCGTACACGGGCGTCGAGCAGGGTGCGGACTTCGTACTGGCGCAGGCGGCCCCGCACGGCAGCCTGAAGGGCGCTGGTAAGGGTGATGCTCTGCACCGGCCGTTCCAGCAGCGAGACATTGCGCAGCGCCGACACCATACGCTGGCGCCACGCAACTACCCCGGGCTGCTGCTGTTTGCTGGTCAGCACTACAAATGGAAAGTCCGACCAGGCCGGCTGACGCTCGACCCAGCTGGATAAAGCCTGCAGGTCATGGCCAAACAGGCCTTCTTCGGCAATGAATACCGCGTCGGCATCGGTCTCGGCGCGTTGCAGCACCTCGTCGACGCCATGACAGAGGATCGCCGACATACCGTTGCGGTTGAGCAGATCGGCAGAGGCTGGCCCGTCCCGGCCAATAGGGGCATAGACGACTACAACAGGGCTGTCTCGCTTAGTGGGCGTCGTCATGCTCGTCTGTCAGTAGGTGCGTTGCATCACCGGTGTATTCCGGTGTGCCCGAGAAAATGCCGCTGAACTGGCTCAATGGTGCCCCGACCTGAATGCCGGCCGGGCTGAGGCGAAACTCGCGAATGCTGTTTTCGTGCTGGCCGCTTCTTTTTTTGACCACCGACAGCGCGCGGCGAACGACGCCGGCATGCTCAAAATAGCGCAACATGATAACCGCATCACTGAGGTAGCTGATATCAATAGGCGTATCCATCGGGCCGACCAGTCCATGCTGGGCCAGGACCATGACGCTGATCACGCCTCTCTGCGCCAGATAGCTGAGCAGTTCATGCATCTGCAGGATCAGGAAGCGGCCGTCGGGCATGGCGTTCAGGTAGCCGTTGAGACTGTCGAGTATCACCAGCCGCGCCCCGCGGACCTCGACGCTATGGCGTACCGTCGCGGTGAACTCGCCCGGGGACAGCTCGGCCGGGTCGACCTGCTGCAGGTGCAGCAGCCCGCGCTCGATCCAGGGTTCGATATCCAGCCCCAGTGCGCGGCCACGCGCCAGCAGGGTGCCGACATTCTCATCAAAGATGAAGAAGGCGACCTGTTCGCCGCGCTCGCAGGCCGCCACGACGTAGGACAGCGCCAGCGACGACTTGCCCACGCCTGCTGCACCGATCAGCAAGGCATTGGTGCCGCGCTCGAGTCCGCCGCCCAGCATGCGATCCATGGCGGGATTGCCGCTTGAGGTCACCTCACCGACATAGGGCGAGTGGTGTTCGGCGGCGATCAGGCGTGGATAGATCTGCAGCCCGCCCTTGCGAATGGCGAAATCGTGATAGCCACCGCGAAACTGGATGCCGCGCATCTTGATGACCCGCAAACGCCTGCGCTCGGCGCCGTAATCGATGGCGAGCTGTTCCAGCAGGACCACGCCATGGGAGATGGAGTGCAGCTGCAAGTCACCCGATTCGGATGTCTGGTCATCCAGCAGGATCACCGTGCATTGACGCGTGGTGAAGAAGTGCTTGATCGCCAGGACCTGGCGCCGATAGCGCAGCGGGCTCTGGGCCAGCAGCCGCATTTCCGAGAGGCTGTCGAAAATCACGCGGCTCGGATTGGTTTCGACGACGCGGTCGAATACCTGCTGCGTGGTCTCGCTCAGTTCCATTTCCGCCGGGTGCAGCACGGTCAGCTCGAGCGCCGGATCGAGGCTAGCTTCGGGAGTGACCAGCTCGAACACGTCGATGCCATCGAGGCTCCAGCCGTGCCGCTTGGCTACCAGTTCAAGTTCGCGCCTGGTTTCCGAGAGGGTGACGTAGAGCACGCGTTCGCCCTGACGCAGGCCTTCGAGCAGGAACTGAAGAGCAATGGTGGTCTTGCCAGACCCCGGGCTGCCTTCGTAGAGGTACATCCGGTTGGGGTCCAGGCCGCCGCCGAGGATGTTGTCCAGTCCTTCGCTGCCAGTGGAAATGCGTGGGGATTCATCGTCCGGGTTGCAGGAAGGATCAATGGAATCGGTCATTCCGTACTCCTTGTGCAGCTGGTCGCGCCGCGTTTGTTGTCCCGTCTGCCGCGGCGTTTGCATGGGGCCGTGGCAGTTCGGAACACGCCCTTATGTGCCGGTGAGACGGATAGGGCAAAAAGCCTCTCGGATGGTCGTCGGGAATATGCCGAGCGAGCCGGCGCATGCATTTGCAGGCTGATATCGAGAGGCGCAGTCAACGAATCCGACCCGCCATTTACCTTGCCGTTCCGAATGATCAGGTCCGAGGAGGCACGCCCGTACGGCTCGGGTCGGAGTTGACTCCCCCCGCAAGGGCTCGTCTTCTGGCGCTTCGCTTGTCAACTCGAAGACGGATACCCCGGCCGTTGTGCAACAGGCTGCAACCATTGGCTCTTGGATCGACCGCCATGCTCCTCCATGATCGGCCTTTGGCTGCTCCGGATCCCCTGCATGTCTCGATTTTCAGGTCCATCGGCTTCAGCGCTTGGGCGCTTTCTGCGCCTGGGCGGCACAGGCGCGCGCGTCGCCGGCAACCTGCTGGTGCAACGCATCACGCCCGGCAAGGCACGCGTCGACTGGGAACCGGTCGGTGAGCTGCTGGGTGACACCCTGGGGCAGATGAAAGGCCCGGTGCTCAAGCTCGGCCAGCAGGCTTCGCAGTGGCAGGACGTCCTACCCCCGCCGATCAGCGCGGCATTGGCGCGGCTGCAGAACCAGGTGCCGTCGCTGCCGTTTAGCTCGCTGGAAGCGCACCTGCAACGACGCTACGACGGCCAGCTGTATGAACTGTTCGACACCATCGAGCCGGTTCCGGCCGCCGCGGCCTCGCTGGGTCAGGTGCACCGCGCCCGTGACCGGCAGGGAAGGGTGCTGATGATGAAGGTGCAGTATCCGGGCATCCACGCCATCTGCGATGCGGACATGCGGCAGTTGCGGCGACTGATGCCGCTGGGCCGGCTGTTCGGCACGCCGTCCGCTCGGCTCGAAGCCGTCTATCGAGAGCTGCAACGAGCCATCGACCAGGAGCTTGATTACGACGCCGAGCGGCAGAATGTCGAGCGTTTCGCCCAGCACTTTGAGAATTGGCCCGATGTGCACGTCCCCTTCGCCATGCCTGAGCTGTGCCGGCAGGGGGTGCTGGTGATGGAGGAAGTCGCGGGCCGATCCATGAACGAAGTCGATCAGGCGCCCATGGAGGTCCGCCAACGCCTGGCGCAAACCCTGTGTGCATGGCTGGCCGAGCAGGCGTTCGGCATGGGGCTGCTGCACGCCGATCCGCATCCGGGCAACCTCGCCTGGACCGAGACGGGCGAGCTGGTGGTCTACGATTTCGGCAGCGTCGTGCCTCTGCCGCCCCGGTTGCTGAGTGCCTACGTGCAAATGTTCGAGGCCCTGCGCGGACCTTCCAGCGAGGCCCTGGAGCCTGCGTTCCAGGCGCTGGGGGGACGCCAGCCCGGCAGCGCGCCACCGCATGGCCTGTACCGTCGCATTCACCAGCTGCTGCATCCTCTGTTGCAGCCAGGCGCGCAGTGGGACTTCCGTGGCGCATCGCTGCACCAGCAACTGGTCGAACTCTTTCCTCTGGTCATGTCGGCGCTCGGCAGCCTGCAGCCGGCGTCCGGTACGCTGCTGGTCAATCGCACCCTGGAGGGACATTACTGGAACCTGTACCGGCTCGGTGCCTGCCTGCCGATCGCCGACCTGCTGGCTGCCCATATAGAGCGCTGGCTCGACGATGCGCAGCAGACCCGACCCTGATCATTCAGCGCGGGCAACCGCGACAAGAGGCAAAGCACCATGCAGATGAATTCGTTCCCCGAGGGTTATCGCGCGCTGGTCATCGGTGCCTCCGGCGGCATCGGCGCAGCGCTGGTCGAGGCCTTGCGCGATGACAGACGCTGCGCCCGGGTGGTCGAGCTGGGTCGTTCCACGGTGCCGGCGCTCGATCTGCTTGAAGCGGCCAGCATCGAGCAGGCTGCAGCAGAGGTAGCCGGGCAGGGGCCGTTTCACCTGATCATCAACGCAACCGGTGTGCTCCACGGCAGCGATTTCATGCCTGAAAAGCGCCTTGCCGACCTCAATCAAGAGCAGCTGCTGCAGACCTTCCAGATCAACACGATCGGCCCCGCACTGCTGCTGCGCCACTTCTGCCCGCTGCTCGACCGCCAGCGCGGCGTGCTGGCGATGCTCTCAGCCAAGGTCGGCAGCATCGGCGACAACCGCCTCGGCGGCTGGTACAGCTACCGCGCCTCCAAGGCTGCGCTGAACATGCTGATCAAGACCGCCTCCATCGAAGTGCGCCGCAGCCAGCCAAACGCCGTGCTGCTGGCGTTGCACCCCGGCACAGTGAATTCGCGTCTGTCGCAACCGTTCCGCGGCGCCGAAATAGGCCGCCCGCCGAGCGATGCGACGCAGGACCTGCTGCAGGTAATCGACGGCTTAGGGCCGGAGGCCAGCGGTGGGTTTTATTCATATAGCGGACAGGTGCTGCCCTGGTAGGCGAGATAGAAACGGGTCTGCGCGCCGGTTTTCACTGATGCGTAGGCATGTATCGGCTTGGGTTGGTGGTGGATGGGCAGCTAAAGCCAGTTTCGGACTGTCGTCCCTCGGCAGCTTCTGGTCGGTCCGCTACTATGAAGATCTCTCTAGCATTGCCCGACTGTGCTCCCGGCACGCTGCGAGCAACTCCTCGCTGAGCTCCACATCGTCCAGCGCGCGTGCCAGTGCCACCCCGCCGATCATTGTTACAGCCAGCTGCAACGCCTGTTCCCTACTTTCCACGCTCACCGGCAGTGCGGCTTGCAGGCGCTCGACAAACCCGCGAAATGTGCGCGTGTAGCTGTGCCGGACGCGGTCTTTCCGCAGCGCCACGTCGATGGCCATGAACGCCAGAGGGCAACGCGGGTTACCTCCCTGCGCGTGGTCGCTCTGTAAATAGCCGTCCACCAGCCTGCTCAGGCCTTGCTCACCTAAGGTGTCGAAGTGCGCGGCGCCGAGTCGGGCGGCGTGGGCGATGGCTTGGCCGTAGAGTTCCGCCTTGCTGCGGAAGTGGTGGTAGAAAGCCCCGCGCGTCAGGCCGGCGTCTTCCATTATCTCGTCGATACCTACCGCATCGAAGCCGAGTAACGAGAACAGGCGGGCGGCACTGTCGAGAATACGTCCCTTGGTCTGATCGCAACGGTTTTCTGGCCAAGCCATCGAGAGCCCTCCGAATTATGTTCTTGAACATAAGCTGCGACTTGGCAGCATGCACGCCTCTCTCGGAAGAAGGAAGCTTTACGATGTCTCTACATATCTATGGCCCCGCTTTCAGCACGCTGGTACGCAGCGTGCGCCTGTATTGCCTGGAGAAAGGATTAACGGCCGGCAGCGGGATGTGCATTGACGGCCGGCCTGTGCCCCTGCGCAGCGCCGAGCACTTTGCCTTGCATCCTTTCGGCCAGGTGCCGGTACTCCTGCATGACGGGAACAGAGTTTTCGAAACTCTGGCGATCTGCAGCTATCTCGACCGAACATTTCCCGACAGCTCGTTGAAGCCGGAAGATGCCGCTAGCCAAACCCCGGTCGATCAGTGGGCCAGCGCACTGATCACCACGGTGGATACCTGTCTCATTCGCCGCTATCTGCTGCAGGTCCTCGGCCCGCGCGTTGCCGAACCGCTCGCCGGCCCCGCGCTGGCTGAAGCCGAGCAAGCCGTCGACCGGACTCTAGCCGTGCTAGATGACGAACTCGGCAAGCGGGACTTCTTCTGTAGCGTTTGCTATAGCCTGGCAGACGCCTTGCTGACCCCGATGCTTGACTACCTGGCGCGCATGCCAGGTCGCGAATGGTTGGCCGAGCGGCCAGGGCTCGCGGACTATCTTCAGCGCATGCGACAGCGGTCGTCAGGGCGCAAGGTCCTAGTCGCGCCTGACTTCAGCGAGTTGCAGACGGTCGGATAGAAAGTTTTATCGTCGCAGCGCCGCCGCAGACAACTTCGGTCGCTACCGGCGGCCTTGTGCTATAGCCGGCAGTTCGGATAAATCGCGCGGCTGTGGCCGTTGTTCATATATCTATCTTCTAATGACCGGCCGCTACTGGCCGTTAGCAGTCCAATGCCGCAACCGGCCAGTAGCAGATGTGCATAACCTCGGTTCAACCGCAATGAACCGCTGGCACGCCACGCCGCAGCAGAAGGTCTCGTCCACTTTTTCAATGGCCGGCTGATTGTGATCCGGTTCCTCGGCGGCTGGGCCGAACCTCTGCGTTCGACTGGGTTCAGTTTAAGTAATGAAAGCTACAGCGGTGACAACCCTGGGCTGAGCTTGAGCGCACCCTGCGTGCAGTGCCACGCGCCGAACGAGGAGGCAGCCTTTTGCAAAAGCACCCGGGACGCAAGGAGCTGAATGCAGACGAGCGACCGTCCTGTTGCAATAGCCAAAGCACAATAAGAGGGTTCGGTATCGACTTCTACGACGGATCGAATGCTGAGCTCGTCGACCATGTCATAGATGCGAGCGAGGATGCGTTCAGCTATATCGTCACCCCGAACGTCAACCACGTGGTCCGGCTCGAAGATGATTTTGAGCTTCGCAGCGCCTATGCCAAGGCCAGCCACAGGATTTGCGACAGCCAGGTGTTGAAAGGCTTGATGAAGCTGCTGCGCATCCCTGTCCCTGACGTCATCCCCGGCAGTAACCTGACCGGGGAACTGATGTGCATCGCCGAGGCGAAGGCGTGGCGGGTTACCGTGATTGGCAGCGACGCTTCGCAGATACGAACCATGCGTCAGCTATACCCGAACGTGACCTTCTTTCACCACAACCCACCCATGGGGTTCTTCGACCAACCGCAGGCTGTTCAGGCGTGCCTGGACTTCGTCATCCACCACCCCGCCGAACTCGTGGTGCTTGCCGTGGGTTGCCCGCGTCAGGAAATTCTTGGACGGTTGATCCAGGCCGATGGGCGAGCACGAGGGGTCGGGCTCTGCGTCGGGGCGTCCATCGACTTCCTCTCGGGCAAGGTCAGGCGGGCGCCGAAATGGATGCAGCGGATGTCGCTCGAATGGCTGCACCGTATGTGCACCGAACCTCGGCGCCTGGCAAAGCGCTACGCCAACGACGCGGTGCGCATGATCCCGATCCTGTACCGGCAGTTTCGGTGAGGGCTAGCACTTCGCCGCATGGATGGCTCGCCATTGTGGATCAGCCGAAGGCGTGATTGGCGTACCGATGGGCTGGTGCGCTTGGGGTGTAGTGGCGGTACAGGCTACGTTCGCGGTAGACACGCAAGCGCCGCTGCCGATTCCATCCTAAGGATAAGATAGCCATCAACCTGCCACAGGTTCAGTCGATGCGGAGACGGCGTCCAGTGCCGGGTCGCGACTCGGGAGCTGTACATCCATACAGATATTTGTTGCCTGCACGCCTGCCGCTGCGCATGCTATGTGCCAGGCAAATGACCAGTGACCACATGATGCGGCTGTTTCTCTGCGAAAAACCCTCCCAAGCGAAGGATATCGCCCAGGTGCTCGGCGCCACGAGGCGTGGTGATGGCTGCTGGCTCGGCGCGGGCGTGACTGTTACCTGGTGCATTGGCCATCTGTTGGAAACCGCACCGCCCGACAGCTATGACGCCCGCTACAAGCGCTGGGTATTGGCTGACCTGCCGATCGTGCCCGAGCGTTGGAAGATGCAGGTCAAACCCAAGACGGCGAGCCAGTACAAGGCGGTCAAGCGCCTGCTGGGCGAGGCCAGCGAACTGGTGATCGCCACCGATGCCGATCGCGAAGGCGAGATGATTGCCCGCGAGCTGGTCGAGCACTGTCGCTACCGAGGACCGATACAACGCTTGTGGTTGTCGGCGCTGGACGAGGCCTCGATCCGCAAGGCACTCGGCGCGCTGCGAGCTGGGGTCGATACCTTCAATCTTTATCAGTCGGCGCTGGGTCGCTCGCGTGCGGACTGGCTGATCGGCATGAACATGAGCCGGCTGTTCACCCTGCTCGGGCGGCAGTCCGGCTATCAGGGCGTGCTCCCGGTTGGTCGCGTGCAGACACCAACGCTGCGGCTGGTGGTCGATCGTGATCGCAGCATCGCCAGCTTTGTTCCACAGCCGTTCTGGGCCATCGAGGTGCAGCTGCTGGGCGATGATCCCGTGCCGTTCACGGCGCAGTGGCGTGCTCCGGATGAGCAGTGCGATGAGCAGGGCCGTTGCCTCGATCAGCGCCTTGCCCTTGAAGCTGCCGATGCCATGCGTGCGATCGGCAGCGCCCAGCTGGAAAGGCTCAAGACCGAGCGAATGCGCGAAGCGCCACCGCTGCCGTTCGACCTCGGCACCTTGCAGGAAGTCTGCTCGAAGAAACTCGGGCTTGGCGCGCAGGAAACGCTGGATATCGCTCAGTCGCTGTACGAAACCCACAAGCTCATTACTTATCCGCGCAGCGATTGCGGTTACCTGCCGCTGAGTCAGCACAGCGAAGCGGCGGGCATTCTTGCCGCACTGGCACAGGCCGATCCGGCCCTCGGCGAGCTCAAGCCTCACCTTGATCCCCGACGCAAGTCGCGCGCCTGGAATGACGCCAAGGTCGGCGCGCACCACGGCATCATCCCCACAACTGCAACGGGCGCATTCGAGCGGCTGACCGGCAAGCCGCGGGCGGTCTATACGCTGATCCGTGCGCGCTATCTGGCGCAGTTCCTGCCCAACCATGAATACGATCGCACCCAGGCGGACTTCGACTGTGCGGGCCAGGCGCTGCGGGCGGTGGGCAAGCAGATTGTCGAGCCGGGCTGGAAGCGCGCCTTGCCCGAGGCGCTGGCGGCCAGCCGCGGCCGGGAAGCGGCCGTGCCGCAAACATTACCTGTGCTGCGAGAGGGGCAGACGTGTCCGATTCACGACCTGATGTTCAAGGACCTCTGGACGCAACCGCCCAAGCCCTTCACCGAAGGAGACCTGATCAAGGCGATGAAGAATGTCGCCAAGCTGGTGGACGATCCCAAGCTGAAACAAAAGCTCAAGGACACCACCGGCATCGGCACCGAAGCGACCCGTGCCGGCATCATTCAGGGCCTGCTCGATCGCGGTTACCTGAGCAAGCAGGGCAAGGCGTTGGCCGCGACCCCAGCTGCGTTCAGCCTGATCGATGCGGTGCCGCGCGCCATCGCCGATCCGGGCACTACGGCGATCTGGGAGCAGGCGCTGGACATGGTGCAAAGCGGCGAGATGAGCCTGGACGAATTCGTCAGCAAACAATCGGCGTGGATGAGCAAGCAGGTCGAGCGTTGCAAGGGCGTTCGCCTGACCATCAGCGGGCCCGCTGCACCAGCAGGTCGCGGCGCACCCTGGAAAAAGCGCAAGGGTGCGGGCCGCAAAACGGCATCAAAGGCCCGGCGAACGGTCAGTTCACCCAGCCCGGCGTGACAACTGCTGTTGCTTCAGCCAACGGATCGGCTCTTCCTGTTTAGAATGGGCGCCTTTTCATCGAGACGATTTGCCCCATGCAGCCTGATGTTCTCGCCACTCTCCAGCAGCACCTCAGCCAAGCCCTTATCCAGGTGCCGGACGAAACCCGCCGGCTCTTCCATGGCCGGGGGCGCTGCTGGGCCGGGCTCGAGCACGTCACCGTCGATTGGTTACCAGGCGTGGTGCTGGTTTCGCTGTTTCGTGAGCCTGCCGAGTCGGAGCTCGACGGACTGATACAGATGTTGTCGGTGCTGACCGGGGAGCAGGCGTGGGCGGCGAGCGGGGCGCATACCCTGCTGCTGCAGCACCGCTACCTATCTGATAGCCGGATGCAGCAGCTGCTTGGCGAGCCGGTCGAGGAGTGGGTGATCAGCGAGAACGGACTGCGCTACAAACTCGACCTCGGCATCAAACAGAACAATGGGCTGTTTCTGGATATGCGCTACGGCAGGCGCTGGGTTCAACAGCATGCCCAGGACAAGCGGATACTCAACCTGTTCGCCTATACCTGTGGGTTCTCCGTGGCGGCTATCGCTGGTGGCGCCGAGCATGTAGTCAATCTCGACATGGCGCGCGCCGCGCTGAGCCGCGGGCGCGACAACCATCGGCTCAACGAGCATGACCTGAGCAGGGTCAGCTTTCTTGGCCATGAGCTGTTCAAGTCCTGGGGCAAGGTTAAGAAGACCGGTCCCTACGATCTGGTGATTATCGATCCGCCGTCTTTTCAGAAGGGCAGCTTTGCCTTGAGTCGTGATTACCAGAAGATTCTCAGGCGCCTGCCCGAGCTGCTTACCGAAACAGGTGCCGTGCTGGCCTGCGTCAACGACCCGGATACGGGCCCGGATTTCCTCATCCAGGGCATGGCGGCCGAAGCGCCGGAGATGGTGTTCCAGGAGCGCCTGGACAACCCGCCGGAGTTTCCCGATATCAGCCCGGACAGCGGCCTCAAGGCGCTGGTGTTTCGTCGCGTACAGCAGTGATCCCGGGGCAAGCCTGTTTCCGTGCTGTCTGCTCTAAGCCGTCGGAGGCGTCAGGCCGCAACCCTTGAGGATGATGTGTATCAGGTTCTCGGTGGCCAACGAGAAATCGGCCTTTGTCATCCGCTTGTGGCCGGTGACACGCTGGATCTGGTGTGAAAAGTCCGCGTAATGCTGAGTACTGCTCCAGATCAGGAAAATGAGGTGCGTAGGGTCGACAGGGTCCATCTTGCCGGCTGCGATCCAGGCTTCGAATACCGCTGCGCGCCCTCGAAACCAGTTGCGGTAGTCCTGATTGAAATGCTCCGACAGGCATTCACAGCCGCCAATGACCTCCATGGCGAAGATCCTCGACGCCTCGGGATTGCGCCGGGAAAATTCCATCTTGATCCGAATGTAACGGGCCAGCGCCTCCGCAGGATCATCGTCGACCGTCAGGTCATCGAACGCCGTGTCCCACAGCTCGAGGATATGCCGCATCACCTCGACGTAGAGCCCCAGCTTGCTGTTGAAATAATAGTGAAGGTTGGCCTTGGGCAGCCCCGCGCGCAGGGCAATGGCATTCATGCTTGTGCCCTTGAAACCGTATCGGGCAAATTCCTCGGCGGCAGCGGTCAGGATGGTTTCCTCGTTCTTCTGTCGGATGCGCCCGGCGGGTTTGCCGGTCGAGGAGTAGAGCGGCAGCGTGGCTTCGTTGTTGTTCATAGTCCTGACCAGTGAGGCGGTGGCGGCCGACGCCACCGTAAGTGTGGATCAAGCCTGCTGCGCGCGGGCAACCGTAATGGACTCGGTCTGCTCACGGGGCAACAGCAGGTCCAGCAGAATAGCCGTCAGGCCGCCGCAGGTGATGGCCGAGTCGAACAGATTCTGCACGAGTCTGGGCATCTGGTGCAGCAGCTCCGGTTGCGCTGCCACGCCCAGGCCAATACCCAGCGAGGCGGCGATGATCAGCATGTTGCGCCTGTCCAGCCTAACCTGCGAGAGGATGCGGATGCCGGCGGCGGCGACGCTGCCGAACATGATCAGGGTGGCGCCGCCGAGCACCGGCTTGGGGATCTGCTGCAGCACCGCGCCGAGCAGCGGGAACAGGCCGAGGGCGAACAGGATCGCACCGATGTACAGCCCGACGTGGCGGCTGGCCACGCCCGTCATCTGGATCACGCCGTTATTCTGCGCGAAGGTCGTGTTGGGAAAGGCGCTGAAGGTGGCAGCAATCAGGCAACTGACGCCATCGCCGAGAATCCCGCCGCGCAGGCGCCGCAGGTAGCTAGGACCTTCGATCGGCTGGCGCGAAAGCATGCAGTTGGCGGTCAGGTCGCCGACCGTTTCGATGGTGCTGATGACGTAGATGAGTGCTACCGGTACGAAGGCTGTCCAGTCGAAGGAGAAGCCGTATCGGAAGGGCATCGGCACGCTCATCAGCGGCAGCTCGGGCAGCGGTTGCGGAACCAGCTTGCCGCTGATCAGGGCGGCAAGGCTGCCAACGGCAAGGCCGATGACAATGGCCGATAGGCGAACCCAGGGCTGCTGCGAGCGGTTGAGCAGAATGATGGTCAGCAACACCAGCGCACCCAGTGCCAGGTTGCGCGGCGCGCCGAAGTCATCGGCCTTGAACCCACCGCCCAAGTCGGTGATGCCGACCTTGATCAGGCTGACGCCGATCAGGGTAATGACGATCCCGGTCACCAGCGGCGTGATGACTTTGCGCAGCTGGCCAATGAAGCGGCTGAGAACGATCTGCACGAAGGCGCCGAAGAAGCACACGCCGAATATCATCGCCAGGATGTCTTCCGGGCTGCCGCCGCGGCTCTTGACCAGCAGGCCAGCCGACAGCACCGCCCCGAGAAAGGCGAAGCTGGTGCCCTGCAGGCAAATCATGCCGGCGCCGATCCCCCATGGACTGCGGGCCTGAAGAAAGGTGCCGACACCGGAAACCATCAGCGCCATGCTGATCAGATAGGGCAGGTGATCGCCGAGACCCAGCACGGCGCCGATGACCAGCGGCGGGGTGATGATGCCGACGAAGCTGGCAAGGATGTGCTGCAGGGCGGCGAAGATCGCCGGCAACGGCGCGGGGCGATCGTACAGGCCATGGATCAGGTCGGCTTCGGTATGTTCTTTCATGGCAGTGGCCTCAGAGGGGAAGGGTTGGCACAGGTTCAAATGCCTGTCTCGGTGCTTGCCCTGGTGCAAGAAGCTGACCACTTGCTTAGTTTTTTCGCGTCGAAGGGCCCCCGGCGACGCGTCCAGGCTGCGGATCTAGTGGGGCGTAGTGCTTCCAGTCTGTCGTACCAGCCGTCACCCTGTGCTCGGCTAATGAGGTGTAGAGCTGGCTAGAGAACGTAGTCGTGCACCAAAAGGCTGCCATGCGCAGGATCAGCTGCTCGCTTTTGTCGCGTCCCGCAGTTGCCGCCCGAGTTTCGGCAGCGCAGGACATGCTTTTGCGGCCCTGTTTTCGTACGGGGTGGTTTGTTCACGCCCCGCAAGGGCTAGACAGGAAAGGGGTCACTGCCATGTGCTTGCAGTGTCGCTCGTCTGTGCTGCAACCGTCCGGTATCGAAGGATTGGCTGGTGTCGGATCGTTGAACTACGCAGCAGCCGACGTTGCAAACGACGGCTGCCCAGGAGCGTGCCTGGCCGCCCGTACGCGCCGGGCGGCGGGCATGATTAGAAGTGAACCTTGACGATGGCGTTCCAGGCGCTCTGGTCGGTACCGCCAAGGATGTCGGCCAGTGCGCTGTCGTTGTCTATGCCGTACTTGTCGGACCAGTAGTCATATTCGATACCGACATAGAGCTGTCCGGCCTTTTGGTATACGGCCTTGCCGAGGTCATATTTGACCTGCGGATTGATATGCAGGTTTTTCGATTGATAGTCAGCCGAGCCTTCGTTGCCAGCGTCGTTGACCACCCAGTCGATATAGCCGTCGAAAAGAATGTCCGAGTTGCCGACCGGAATGGTCATCGCCCAGGTCGGGGTTATCTGCCACTGGCCTGAAGCCTTGTTGCGTATGCCGTCGGGCTTGCGATAGTAGGTGTTGATAGCGAAACGGTCGAAGCCGGGTACTGCCAGGTCCACAGCCGGGCCGAGCAGATAGTTCTGCACCTCGTCCTCGCCGCGCTCGTAAGTGAAGGCAACCAGCACGTCCTTGATCGGTCCGATCGACATGTCGGTACCGGAGACCTTGCCCAGCGACAGCCGTGGACTGAACTCACCGTAGTAGGTGCGTCCCGCGTCGTGATCGTCCTGGCTCTCGTTCCATTTGTAGTCGACGAACATGAAAACGTCGCCCCAGGTCCAGCCACTGGCATGCTCGAAGGTCAGGGTGTGCTGGGTATCCGGATCGATCTTGAAATCGTTGCCGTACAGATAGGTCAGGCTGTTGTTCTGCCACAGCATGGGCGCGGCCATGGTTTGGCCGCTGAGGATCAACCCGGCCGCGAGCGCGGCGGTGGTGAGGCTGCGTTTCATCTTGTGCTCCTTGGGTGCAGTTGAGACTGCTTGTATTAGTTGTCCAAGCGGTCAGGCTTTGCTCTCTAAGCAATGCCCGCGCCAGGTGATCAAGCGCAGCGGAAATATCATATAAACCGATGTTTTTCATCAGCTTATTAATGTTCTGGTTGCTGCTGGGCGATGCAGGCGGGCGCAACATCGCGCGACAGTGCTTCAAAAAGCTGATCGAGTCGTCAGGTTGCATCAAATTGGGGCGGGCTGACTGGCCGGTCTCGAGGGGCAGTCCATTGCGCCTCGAACCTACTCGAGGTGCATGCCCAAACGAAACTGCCGGCACTCGGCCGGCAGTTTCGTTTGTAGCGAGGATCAGTGTTGGGTAGCGGTTGCCATGTCGCTGAAACCGACCCGGCTGATCGGGGCTGGTTCTTCAGCTGGGTGAAACCCTGCGTTGACCTAGATCTTTTTTTCCGGGGCTTCGAGATATTTCGCCAGTTGAGCCTTGGCAGCAGGCGTGGCATCGGCGGTCTGCCAGAGCCGGCGGTCGACTCCCTGGGCGATCAGGTGGGCCACGGCTGCCTCGATGGCCGACAGCACGCAAAGCTGAGCCGGCTCGTTGGTGGTGTAGCCCGCTTCGGCCTCGAGCAGTTCCTTGAACTCGATGAACTTGTAGACGTTTGCACTGCGGCCAATGGAGTAGATCGTCTTGGTGGTCATCACGTTGGACAGTACCTGGCCGCTGCGCACGTCAATGGCGCGCAGGTTGACCGTGACCTGATCGACCCGATACTCCTGAGACACACCGATGCCCAGGTAGCGGGCGCCCTGGCCACCGCTGCGCACGTTGGTCTCGTAGGCGACGATGGCGCCCTCCATGATGATGTTGGCAGCCAGCAGTGAGGGCAGCTCGGACTGGATGTTCGGCGCCACATCCGGCTTGGCCTGCGAGGCACGGATGATCTTGCGTTCGGTGAGTACGTTCTGCAGACCCTCGCGCTCGAGCACGATGAACCAGCCGCTGGCCTGCATGGCATCGACCAGCATGCTGGCGGCACCCTGGGTTACCGCCGTGGAGAAGGAGCTGGCCGGGCTTGGCTTGTATTGTCCGGTCTGGTCACGAAAGCCATAAACGGCGGCCACCAGTGGCCCCTTTGGACGTGGCAGCTGCAGCAGGTCCTGATAGGTCGAGGTGCGTGGGGTAAGCGTTGGGGTTTCCTGGTCTGCCGACATTGGTTCGCGCACTGCGCAGCCCTGTAGCACAGCCATCATCCCGATGGTGATAAAGAGGCTTCTCATGGCCTTTGCTCTCCTTGGTTAATCCTGGCCGATGATGATTTCGGACACTTCGCCCGTCAGCCTGTCGGTGATGCTTACCACCAGATTGCCGATGTCGTCGTTGTTGATGTTTACGATGAAATCGTCCGTGGTGATCGACCCGGTCTTGCCATCGCGCACATCCCCAAGCAGATCGGAAAGCAGGCGCGACTCCAGCTGACTGGTGAAGCGGTCCAGTGCCGAGGTGCCGGCCAGCGAAGATCGGTCAACCGCGTCAGGATCCTTGGTGTCGTTTTGCGCCTGGGCACTGCCGAGCAGCCAGGCACCGTTCAGGGGACTGCCGCCGAATGACGGGTTTACCGGGGTATAGACCAGCTCGGTTGCGGTGACGCCCGTGCTGAGGAGCAAACCGGCCAGCAGTAGACCGGTGGGTTTGTATTGTGGCCGCTTCATAACTCATCCTTCGCCAGGTCAATGGTGTCTTCGAATAGTGCTTCGACTTTTCTACGGTTTATCTCTTGCAGCACGAAATCCGCCGCGTCATAGGCTGTCTGCTCCATATCGGCGACGTTGGGTTGCAGGAAGCGGCGATAGAGCGGCTGGTCGTTCTGCTCCACCCATACCAGGACGCCCCAGCGCGCCGACGGCCGTTCCTTGACCGCCAGGTTGAAGTCCAGCGCACTGGTGCTGTTCAGTCGCTCACAGAACTTGCGGTAGAACTCCTGGCCCGAGCGCGACACCGTGCCGTTGATGATGAAACCCTGCAGCTCCGCTTCGTCTGCATATGCCTGGCCCGCCAGCAGCAATGCCAGGCACAGCCATGCGGGTTTCACAGGCACATCTCGCTGACATGCCCAAGTACCAGCGAAGCGCCCTGCGCCCGGTTGGATGCGCCGAGCTTGCCCAGGGCATTGTGGATGTGGCTCTTGATGGTATGGCTGCTCAGATGCAGGCGTTCGGCAATCTCGGAGTTGGAAAGCCCTTTGCCTGCGAGCGCCAGTATCTGTTTCTCGCGCAATGACAGATCGTCGATGGCGCGTGAGGCGTTGGTAAGTTGCCGATAGCGGCCGAGCAGCTTTTCCATCAAGGCCCTCGGCAGCCAGTCACCACCTTCGAGCATGACGCTGATGCCCTGGGTGAAATTGCTACGGCTGGTGCCGGAATAAAAGACACCCTTGATCCAGGGGTGCTGTTCGAGCAGCAAACGCGCCTGGTCCGCTTGTGCATTGACCAGGGCGGTCGGGATGTCGCGCAGCTGCTTGAGCAACCTCAGGCAATCGTCAGAGGTGAAACTGCCAAGGTCGACAAGCACCAGATCGATGTCGTTCTGACCGGCGCGCAGGCTGCCGCTGCGGCTCATGCGCACCTGGCCAGAGCCACTGAGATGCTGGCGGAGCGTGGTCTCGAACAGTTCGTTGCTGGACAAAAGAATGACACGAGAGGGTGAGGCGACGAGCGCCGGGCTGGCTTCTTCGAACATATGCATTTCCTTTGCTTTTGTTGGCTGTGTCATCACGCCGCGATCCTTCTGCGGTCTGGCGCTTTGACACTATGTCGGGAGAGTAGTTCAGAGGAGTGACAATAAAAAGTCACAAGTGTCGACTTGTGCCGGTTTCCCGACGAGCTGCAGTGTAGCCATTGTTCCGGCCCAGTGTGTTAACAGTCGATCGTCTCGGCTAGAGTGGCGGCTTCGCTGGTTTCTCCGGAAATACCTCAAGTGGCTGATGCAACCTACTGGTGGCTGTTTTTCGCGGCGGCAGTTGCGCTCAATCTGTCGCCCGGCCCGGATCTGCTGTTCATCCTGTCGCGCACCATGGCAAATGGCAGGCGCGTCGGGGTCGCCTCTGCCCTGGGCGTGTGCAGTGGTGCGCTGGTGCATGTGCTCGCAGCTGCGCTTGGAGTCTCCGCGATCCTGGCAACCTCCGCTTTGGCCTTTACGGCAGTCAAGTATGTGGGCGCGCTCTATCTGCTTTATCTCGGAGTCCAGACCTTTCGCTCCGCGGGCAGCGGCATGCTTGTGGATTCAGCCGCTGCCGCATCGCGGCCAACGGCTTGGCAGGCCTACCGGCAGGGCGTGCTGGTCGACATCCTCAATCCGAAGGTGGCGATCTTCTTCATGGCGTTTCTGCCGCAGTTCGTGCGCTCCGACGCAGGCGCCGTCCCGGTGCAATTGCTGGTTCTCGGGGTTCTGGTCGTATGCCTGGCCGTCGTGGTCGAGTGCAGTTTCGTATTGATGGCGGCGCGTGCGCGTTCGATGTTGCAGGCCAGCCGCCGGGTCGGTCGGTGGCTGGATCGGGCGCTGGGATCCGTGCTGATCGGTCTGGGCGTTCGTCTTGCGCTGGCCGAACGGGCCTAGCGGTGTGAACGTCGGCGTCTGGATCGGTCTCACCTTTTAGGCGGCGCGTCTCTATCAGGATGTACGTCGCCGTATCCTCAAAGGAGAGCTCATGTCCCTGTACAGCAAGCACACCACCTCCAACCTGATCCCCTGTCTGCGCTACCGTGACGTCCCCGCGGCGCTGGAATGGCTCTGCAGGGCGTTCGATTTCGAGCCGCAACGGGTAATCGAAGACAGGCTGGTGGGTGTCATCCATGCGCAACTCGGCTTCGGCAGTGGCATGGTGATGATCGGGCCAGTGACCGATTCAGGCTATGGGCAGGAGCTCAGACAGCCTGACGAGGTAGGTGGAGTCTCTACCCAGGCAATTTACGTTGTCGTCAGTAGCGCCGATGGTCTCTATAACCAGGCCAAGGCCGCCGGTGCGGAGATCGTCATCGAGCTGAAAGACGAGGATTACGGTGGTCGTAGTTTCAGCTGCCGCGACCTGGAAGGGCACCTGTGGACCTTCGGTACATACGATCCCTGGGCCGAGCCGGTAGCCGCTCGGAACCTGCCGCAGCGGGAGGGATGATGCATTTGCACATCCATCGACGACTGGGGTGCGTACAGGTGCACCGCTTCGGTGATAATCGCGCCGGGGCCGGGTATTGACGCTCAGCTCTTTTAACGCGCTGTTTGGCTATTCAGCTGTAAGGCTGGTTCAAACCCCTCGATCATCAAAGCGAGCGCTCTCGGCACCGACAGATTCGGGCCGATCAGGTCGTCACAAGCAATGGAACAGAACATGACTGAGGTTGCTGGAAACCAGGCCAACTGCTCGCTCGACAAGGAAGACGGCCGCCTGGCAGCACTCTATGCCCTGCAGGTCATGGACACGCCGCCGGAGAAGGAATTCGATGACCTGGTCTGGCTCGCGTCGCGCCTGTGCGATACGCCGATAGCGCTGGTCAGCCTTGTCGACGCCAACCGGCAATGGTTCAAGGCAAGCTTCGGCCTTGAAGCGCAAGAGACACCCCGCAGCGTCTCGTTCTGCGCTCATGCTCTCGACCATGAAGGCGTGTTCGTGGTGACCGACGCAGCTGCCGATCCCAGGTTCAGCGATAACCCACTCGTCACAGGTGAACCATATATCCGGTTTTATGCCGGCGCGCCGCTCACCAGCCCGGAGGGATACCGATACGGAACCCTGTGCATCATCGATACGCGCCCCAGAAACCTGGACGCGCTCCAGTCTGAAGCCCTCCGGAGGCTGGCGCGCCGCGCTGTGGAATCACTGGAAATCCGTCGGCTCAAGCTCACTGCCGAGACGCGACAGCGCAGCTTGCAGCGTCTCCTTGAAACCATGCCCGGAGGGGTAGTGACCTGTAATGCGGACGGTGTGCTGGTTGAATTCAATCGCACTGCCCGTGAATGGCATGGCATCGACCCGAGAGCGATACCGCAGGACCAATGGGCGGAGCACTTTGGTCTGTACGAGCCGTCCGGCGAGGCATTGTTGCAAACGGATCAGATCCCCTTGCTGCGCGCCTGGCGTGGCGAGCCGGTACGCGAGACGGAGATGATCATTCGCACGGCGCACCAGCCCGCAAGGCTGGTGGCTTGTAATGCGGATCCGTTGTCCGGCCCTGACGGTGAACTGATCGGAGCAGTCTGCACGATGCATGACATTACCCGCCTGGATGCCGCACAGCGGGCAGCTGCAAGCGAGGCGCAGCGATTCAATGACGCGTTTGCCGCTGCTGCACAGGGCATGGCTCTGGTCACCTATGACGGAAACTGGCAAGACGTAAATGATGCGTTGTGCAAAACCTTCGGCTATCCGCGGGCTGAGCTGATGAGGACCCGGTTTGAGCATCTGGTTCATCCGGATGAACTGCAGGTGCATCAGGAGGCCGTAAGGCAGCTGGCTCAAGGCTTGAAAAGCCAGGTGCAGTTCAGTGGGCGCTATCTGCATCGGTCGGGCGCCATCCTTTTCGGGCACCTGTCGATATCCTCAGTGTCGGCAGCGGGCAGCCGTCAGCCTCATATGGTCGTTCAGCTACAGGATCTTACGGAGCAGCACCGCGCCGCGCAGCGTCTGCGTGAGAGCGAGCAGCAGCTCCGGGCCATTGCCAATAATGTGCCTGCCTGGGTGGGTCACGTGGATCGAGCGCTGCGTTTCGAGTTCATCAATGAGCCGTACGCAAGACATCTGGATATCCGCAACGAAGAGATAAGCGGCACGCTGTTCAGTTCCGTGTTTCCGTCAGCTGTCACGGAACGGCTGATGTCCTATGCGGAACGCGCCAGAACCGGTGAGACGGTGAGTTTCGATATGGAGCTGCCGTTGGAGGAGGGTGGCTCGCTGCATATGCATGTCACGCTGGTGCCTGATCGTCCATCACGCAACGTTTCCGACGGGCAGGAGCGTTGCGGCTTTTATCTGACGATGTACGACATCACCGAGCAGACCCAGCGCACCCGCGGATTCGAGAAACTGGCCATGACGGATGCACTGACCGGCTTGCCGAATCGCGCGGCATGGAACATCGAGTTCGCCCGTGGCCTCCATCGCGCTCGCCAGTCTGGAGCAGCCGTTGCGGTTATGTTTCTGGATCTCAATGACTTCAAGGCTGTGAATGACACCTACGGGCATGACGCAGGTGACGCAGTGCTGTGCGAGTTTGCCCGGCGTTTGACGGCGACCTTGCGCAACAGCGATTTCATCGCCCGCTTGGCAGGCGATGAGTTTGTGGTCTTGCTCGACCACATTACCGATCCCTGTATCCAGCCTCGGCTCGTGGCCGAAAAGCTCTTGCAGGCGATGGAAGAGCCGGTTTCGCTTGGTGAGCGTACCTTGATGCTCCGGCCTAGCATCGGCCTGGCGATTCAGCAGCACGATCCGTTCGATGCCGGTTCGCTCCTGTCCGCCGCCGATCGCGCCATGTATCGCGCCAAGCAGAGCGGGGCCATTGAGCTGATCGCCCTCTAGCCGGTGGCTTCGGCAATCGGCAGCTCAGCAACAACCCAGCGATGCCCCACTTGAGGCTCCGCTGCAGTTCGTCGGACAATGCGGCTTGGACCATATTTTGACGTCATTTTGATGACATGGATCAAGGCCTGAAAATGGCGAGAGTGTGACAGTTCGCCTCACCGATGATGGCGACGTAACGTTCCGCCATTCGTCGGGCGCCGCTTAAAGAGCCCGCAAAGCTCCCGATAAACCATGAGTTGTTGCCTGCAACCGGCCAGGCGCAAGCGAAAGCCTGCCAGGGCCATGCGCAAACTTCCCTTGCTAAAACGCTCCTGCCTTGCCGTGGAGCATTGAGGTCCCCGTGTTTAAGAACATTCCGTTGAGTTTCAAGCTGCTTCTAATCCTGTTGTCTCCTTTGTTGGGTTTCCTGTGGCTCGCAAGCCTCTATGTAACGGACAGTTATCAGACGCTCCGGCAGATGGAAGAGACGGTCGAGGCCAGTACGGCGGCGCAAAAGATCAGTCACTTGATTACCGCCTTGCAGCGCGAGCGTGGCGCCAGTGGCGTATTTCTTGGCAGTCAGGGCCGTACGATGAGTCGACGGTTGCCAGGCCTGCGCCAGGCAACCGATGAGGCTCTGGGCGCTGTGCAGGCGCTGGCCGGTCGCAGTGACGGCAGAATCGCGGAAGCGCTGCGTGCCCTGGAAGGACTCAAGGCGACCCGGGGTCAGATCGATAGCTTTGCCATTACCAACCTGGAATCGGGCGCTCGTTTCACAAAGGTTATCCAGTCGCTGATCAACTTTACCCATGCGCAGGAGGCCAGCGTAGCGGAGGTTGAGCTTGCACGAGCCCTGGGCGGGTTGAATCAATTCATCGAAATGAAGGAGCGGGCCGGGCGGGAGCGGGCCATGCTTGGCGTGGTGTTCAGTCAGGATCGCTTCGATGCTACCCTGCTGGCATCCTTCAGTCGCAACCTGGGCGAATTCTCTGCCTACTCGGATGGATTCAGGCGTGCGGCTTCGGAGCGGTTTTCCCGCCTGCTGGATGAAAAGCTGCAGCAGCCCAGCGCGCAGGAAGTTGCAAGGTTGCAGCGTCTCGCCTTTGAAATCCCGCTCGGAGAGAGCCTGGGTGTCAATGCCGAGAGCTGGTTCGAAACCTCGACCAGTCGAATCGACCTGATGAGCGAACTGGAGCAGATGCTGGCGGAAAACGTGCGCGACCTGGCCGTACAGGCACGAGAGGAGGCACGTGGCGCCCTGTGGACGACGCTTGCTGCAGTAATCGTTGCGCTGGCTGCCGTCGCGGGCTTGTCCTGGCTCATCATCCGCAACATCAAGGTTGCCGTATCGGACGTCAACCGCACATTGCTGGCGCTTTCGGCGCGTGACCTCACCGCGAAAGCCGTTTACGAGGGCAAGGATGAATTTGGCGAGATCTCGCGCAACCTGAACAACATGGCAGCGGAGCTTCAGCAGGTCGTCCAGGAGATCGGCAACGCAACCGTTCAGGTGGCAACCGCCGCCGAAGAGTCTTCAGCGGTCACCGTCCAGACGAGTGAAAGCATAGAACGGCAGCGTCAGGGAACGGAGCTGGTGGTCACGGCCATCAACGAGATGAGCGCAACCGTTCGTGATGTGGCGAAAAGCACCAGCGATGCGGCCGAGCTGTCGCAGCGGCTCAATCAGAACACCGCCCAAGGCCGCAGCGAGGTGCAGAACACCATCGACCTCATCCGCCAGCTTTCCGAGCAGGCTGACCAGACCGCGCAGATCATCGGGAAACTGAAGAACGAGAGTGATTCGATCTCCTCTGTGCTCGACGTTATCCGTGGCATCGCCGATCAGACGAACCTTCTGGCCTTGAACGCTGCAATCGAGGCTGCGCGAGCCGGAGAGCACGGTCGTGGCTTTGCCGTGGTGGCTTCGGAGGTACGGATGCTTGCCCAGAAGACCCAGGAGTCCACTGGCAACATCCAGGACATGATCGGCAATCTGCAGGCCGGCGCTGATCGGGCTGCACGCTCCATGCAGGAAACGCTTGCCAAGGCTCAGGCCGGTGCCAGCAATATTGGGCGAGCCGGGGACCTGCTGGCGGAAATTGCCGAAGGGGTTGCCGGCATCAGCGACCGCAATATCCAGATCGCGACTGCGGCAGAAGAGCAGAGCGCTGTTGCCGAAGACATCAACCGCAATGTGGTCGAGATCAACGACGTCGCCATTCAGGTCAGTGCGGGTGCAGAGCAGACTGCGGCCACAAGTCTGGAGCTTGCGCGCCTCGCCGAGCATCAGCAGCAATTGGTGGGTCGTTTCAAGGTCGCCTGAGGGTTTCGCTGGGCGCTGGCTGGGCTGCGCCTGCCGGCGCTCGGCTGAGCTTGTTGAGCATCTGTACTTCCTGGGCGTGGCGGGGAATGTTTGCCCCGCCACGGCTGTCAGCTTATGAACGACAGCAAACCCGGAGAGACAGACATGAACGAAACCAGGCTCGAGGGCACCGTGGTGGTGATCACCGGCGCGTCCAGCGGCATTGGCCGTGCTGCGGCGCAGGCGTTCGCGCGTGAACAGGCGCGCGTGGTCCTGGCAGCGCGGGACGAAGAAGCGCTGCACGAGGTGGCCAACGAATGCCGGGCACTGGGCGCTGAGGCTCTGGTGGTGCCAACCGACATGACCCTGAGCGACTCGGTCGAACAACTGGCCAGCGCCGCTGCCGAATTCGGCCACGGCTCCATCGATATCTGGGTCAACAATGCCGGGGTAGGCGCCGTTGGGGCATTCGACGAGACGCCGCTGGACGCTCACGAACAAGTGGTGCAGACCGACCTGCTCGGCTATCTGCGCGGCGCCCATGTGGTCCTGCCGTATTTCAAGCAGCAGAACAGCGGAATACTGATCAACACGCTATCGGTGGGCAGCTGGGTGCCGCAGCCCTATGCGGTGGCATATTCGGCTGCCAAATTCGGTCTACGCGGGTTTTCACATGCTTTGCGCGGCGAGCTGGCGCAGTGGCCGGGCATTCATGTCTGCGACGTCTATCCGTCAATGGTGGACACGCCCGGTTTCCGCGATGGGGGCAATTTCGCCGGCCGTTCCCTGCAACCGCCGCCTCCCTTGTGCGACCCGCGCCAGGTCGCCGATGCGATGGTCAGCCTTGCCCTGCATCCGCGGCATACGACTTCAGTGGGCCTGAGCGCCACGTTGCTGCGCTTCGCGCACTTCATCACGCCGGGTTTCGATCGCCTGTCCGGCCTGCTCACAGGGGCAGCCCTGCGTCGGGCTGACCGTGTCGCGCCGTCGTCCGGCAATCTGTTTCATCCTGCCCTTGGCGAACGGCGTATTGATGGTGGCTGGCGCCGGGATGAAAAGCGCCAGCGCAACCTGATGCTTGCCGGAGGCATCGCTGCTGCAGGCGTCCTGGGGCTGTTGCTCGCCAAACGTCGCGGGTGACGCAGGGGTGCCGGTGATCGCGACGATGACCCCGGCAAGCCGGGCTGCTCAGCGAGGAGGCAGGCAATCCAGCGAGCCGAGGTCTCGACGCATATCCTGCAGCTTTTCATCGAGATGGCGACGCTGGGGCGCATCGGCCCGTTCGTACAGATCGGCAATGAGATCGAGAGTGGCCTGCTCGATGCGGGGAAAGGCGGCGCGATATGCCTCGGTCCAATAGACCTCGCGGTCTTGCAGCAAACTGGCGATGCGCTGGTCGAACCCTGGCTGTTGCCGGTCCCTGATGGCGTCGACCAGCGCCCGCTGCCATTGGGATCGGTTGTTTATCCAGAGCCGGTTCTGCTCACCGAGCGCGTGCGCCCATTCGAGGATGCGCTGGCGCTGCATCGCGTTGGTGCTGCCGATCCATTGCTCGATACGCTCCTGCATACGCTCGGCGCGCTGGCGGACCTGCTCCTCTGGCGGCGGCTGCAGGTATTTCTTCTCCCGTTCCCTGCGGTCCTCTTCGAACTGTTCTTCTAGTTCACGCACCTGTCTGTCACTGAGGTCGCGCAGCAGCTGAACAGTGGTCGGCGTGATTTCCAGGGCGATCGCCTGGATCGCCTGCTGCGCTTCGTGCGAGTGCGCGCGGAGCGCCGGTTCATCCAGCGCGCCCTGTCGAACCTCGACCTGCAAGCGCTCGATAAGATCCAGGTAGCCGGGTAGTTGCGTTTGGCAGTGCCAGCTGATGTGTTGCCGTAGCTGCTCGCGAAAGCGCGTCTGCTGCTCGCGGTTCATGTCCAGGTAGTCGTTGAGCGTCCAGGGGATCAGCAGATCGAGATTGCGGTAGGCCAGGTTCATGCGACTGCAGCCGACCAGCACTGCGCATGCCAGCATGATGATCGTTGCGCGCCCAATCGCTTGGCGGATCTGCATCGGAGTCCTCGTCTGGTCTACGGTTGTTGTCAGAGCACTTCTGTAGAGCCGCGAACGCTCCCGGCAGTTCGGGAAGAACAGCAACGGCTTGTTTCCGCGAGAAAAACGCCGGCTGCTGTGGTCCCAGAAGAAGGGCAACGCCAGGCGCGGGCCCTGCATACCTGAAAACAATCAGCGGAGGTGGTTATGCAACGCAGGATCAGGCATCTGACTGGAGATGAAGTGCCGCAGGGCTGGCGTCCGACCTGGGTCACCTGCTGGGTGGTCGAGATCGACGGCCAGACGATTGCAGGGCCCTATGCCACCGAGGCAGAAGCGCAGGCCGTACTGGATGGAGAGCAAGACCCCAGGGTCTCGCAAACCCCTACGCCCTGAGCGTTGGTCACTGGCATTGGCTGGGGCAGAGCATCTCAGATTCGGAAGGCGATGGAGGGGGTTCGACCAGCTGCGAAACCAGCTCCAACGCCTTGTCGAAGTCCGGGTAACCGCTTTGCGCCACGTCCAGTTCGGCATATTCCATGCGGTATTGCTCGGCTTTTTCGGCGTCGCGCTCATCGATCAGATAAGGCTCGTCATAGATCTTGTAGAGCAAGGCAACCGCATGTGGGTGGCCTTTGGCGCGGGCCTGTTCGAGCAGGCGCAGCACTCCGGATTGCTGCGGCCCTTGTCGAATCAGTAGCAGGGCCTGATAGAACTCGGTTTCGCCACGCTCATCCAGGCGCGCGCTGCGGTCGAGCAGCGCACCGGCCAGCTCATAGCCGTCTTCGTCACCCACCGCGATGAGTATCTTGGCCTGCATCAGGTCGTTCTGGTAAAGCAGCCGCTCGGCGCGGCATGCGCTGCCGCTGGCTGGTTCGTCGCAGGACTGTGAGGCGCAGCCGCCAAGGGTCATGAGCAGTCCTATCACCAAAGCTTTCTTCATCGCAGCCTTGTTCTCTTGTTTGGTTGGGTATCAGCGCGTTCTGACCAGCAGGCCGCGCGTCTGTTCAGCACAGCATCTCATTGTTGGGGCGCCATGGGCATCAGCCCGTAGCGATGCAGCAGGACTTGCCATTGCGGGTCATCTGGCAGCTGCTTGAGGACCTCGTTGAGGTAGAGAGTAACAGCGTCGCCCAGCGAATCGGTCAGCAGAACATGCCTGGAAAAGCGATACAGGGGGCGCGCTGAGATGTACAGGTCACCGAAGTCGTGCTGCTTACGGTAGTAAAACAGGGTCGAGCGTGAGATCAACAAGGTGTGGATTCGCCCGGACAACAGCTTCTCGATATTTTGCAGGTCCGTGCGCACGTCCTGGCGCTCTATCTTCTTGCGGGCGATATCGGCTTCCAGCCCCTTGTAGCGATGACCGAGTACGCCTCCCAGCGTGTGGCCGTGAAGGGATTCGGGCGTTAGGTAATCGAAAGGGGCGTCCGGCAGGGAGACGAAATCCTGCTGATCCATAAGGAGCGGCGCCGACCATTGGGCATGCCTGGTCGATGCCGCGGTAAAAAAACTCGGCGTGGCCCACAGGAGTACGCCCGGCCGGCCCTTCGCCAGATGGATGTCGATGCGTTTGCGCGGCAGCGTGATCAGTTCGAATAGGAAGCGTTGATCGTTCAGCGGATGCTGGTTGAGCCAATCGACGAAGTCATGCGAGAGGCCGTGCCTGTCATCGACGATAAAGGGAGGCGAGAGGTGATAGGTCCAGACTTCGATGCGCTCTTTTGCACCGCCAAACAGAGGCAGCAGTGCCAGCACCATCACCAGGACGACTTTCTGCATGGCTCACCTTTTCTGAAGGATGCCTGAACGGTACTGATCACTGCTGAAACGAAAGCAGCAGGATGCCTTAGCTGTTGTTACAACCAGCATAGGTCAAGGCGGGTTGGGCGTGGGTTTTTGCCAAAGGGCAGCCGGGTGGCTGCGGTCAGAAACGTTCGTGCTCGCCGAGAAAGCGCCACTCGTGGACCGGCAGTTTCGCCATCGACAGGCGGCCAATACGGATGCGCTTGCAGTTGAGCATCTGCAGCCCGATGGCCTCGCACAGCAGGCGGATGTCGCCTGCCTGCGGTGCCTTGAGCACGATGCGCAGTCGGGTTTCGTTCTGCCAGCTGGCTTTGGCCTTGGGCAGGATCCGACCGCGATGACCGATACCCTTGGCAAGCAACTCCAGGCCGCCATCCTCGGGCTCTCCAGCTACCTCCACAACGTATTCCTGTTCGAGCTTGTCCCGTGGGTCGCCCAGTTTACGGATGATCTCGCGTTGCTGGCTGAACACCACCAGGCCGCTGGCGTGCGGCTCAAGTGGCAGGAGCGCGGTGTGGCGCACCAGATGTCGTTCGCGAGGGGCGAGCTGAGAAGGGTCACCGGACCAGTGGCTGGCGTTGGCCAGTTGCCGCTGCGCATCGCTGGGCTCGCTCGCGGTAGGCTCTCCGGCAGGCTTGTGCCACAGCAGGGTGACCGGCGGCATTTCGGTTGCAGTTGCGCCAGGTAGCAACTCGACACGCTGGGCATCTACCTTGAAGAAGGGCGTCTCGATGACCTGACCATCAACGCTGACCCAGCCGCCCTCGATATAAAGCTCGGCCTCGCGCCGTGAACAGCCGAATTGTTCGGCTACGCGTTTGGACAAGCGGATCGGGTCAGTCATGTAATTCTCGGGTGTCGCGGGGGGAGGGAACCTTGCGAGCTGCTGCGTCAAAACAGGAGGGCGGAAGCTCGCGTGTTCGGCTATCGGCTGCGTTTACTTCTTGCTGATAGTGATCTGCCGCGATGGGCCCTGGGTCTGACCACTGACCCCGTTGGGGATCTTCTGGACTTCGCCACCGGCCTTCAGGAAGGCGGCCATCTGGTTGGCGAGCGATTCGCTGGTTTCGCTGGCGGGTTCGGGTTTGCGCTTGGCGGATGTGGTCTTGGCGGCCATCGTCATCTGTTTCCTTTGGTCAGTCGAACCGGACATTATACAGATCTGGCTAAATTTTGTTCGATTTATGTCGATTTTCACTTGGGCCGATGGGTGAGCGTGTTGGTGAAGCTGACCGGAGGTTCGGTTTTCCCATCTGCCAAGCGGCTCTGGCATGAGCAGTTACCTGCCGGGGGCGTGCGACTCCCGACATAGCCCACGTATTGCCGCAGTAGGCGGCGCACCGCAGGGCAACTGGCCTGCTAGAATCGCCGGCTTCGACCCAGAGGATTCGTGAGATGGCTGCAATCGGGCGTTTCAACAGCCTGCAAATTGTCAAACACACCGGTTTCGGTCTCTACCTGGACGGAGGGCCGGATGGCGAAATCCTGCTGCCCAACCGCTACATCCCGAAGGATACGCCGACCGAAGTGGACGACTGGCTGAATGTGTTCGTCTACCTCGACAGTGAAGACAAGCTCATCGCCACAACCGAGAAACCCAAGGTCCAGGTCGGAGAATTCGCCAGTCTCAAGGTTGCGGAGATCAACCGGATCGGATTGTTTCTCGACTGGGGTTTGCCCAAGGACCTGTTGCTACCCCATTCCGAGGAAAAGCGACCCCTGAAGGAGGGCGACTACTGCGTCGTTCATGTGTACCTCGACAAGCACACCCGCCGCATCACCGCCACGGCGCGGCTGGACCGCTACCTGGACAAGACCCCGGCGCGCTACAGGGTCGGCGAGGCCGTCGATCTGCTGGTCGTAGAGGCAACCGATCTGGGGCATAAGGCGATTATCAACGGTAAGCATTGGGGTCTGATTCACAAGAACGAGGCATTCAAGTTTCTGCGCGGCGGCATCCGCGAGAAGGGTTACATCAAGGAAGTGCGCGCCGACGGCAAGATCAGCCTGAGCCTGCAACCGGTGGGCAGCGAGGCGGCCGATGCGTTGCAGGCGCTGATCCTCCAGAAGCTGCAGGAGAACCAGGGCAGCCTCGCGGTGAGCGACAAGTCCCCTGCGGATGAAATCGCACGCCTGTTTGGCGTCAGCAAGGGCAACTTCAAGAAAGCCATCGGCGGCCTGTACAAGCAGGGCCGTATCGTCATCCATCCCGACCGCATCGAGCGCGCCTGACCTCCGGCGGTTCACCAGGCGTTCCCGTGACATTCAGGTTGCGGTAGAGATCCTTCTTCTAAGGCAGCCCGCCGCACCCATGCGGCGCGGGCTTCTTTATTGCCGCTCCAGGCAGCCTTCAGCTGAACGACCTCTCCAGGACCCCGTTCCTACCGGAGCTCCATTCGCTCTGTCGCCAGTATTACTGGATGTAACGGCGCGGAACTTGACAGAACGTACCAGGTCCAGAAAGAGCGCCCGGATATCGAAGTGATGCTGTCTGGTAAAGGCCTGCTCGCCAGGTTCAGAGGCAAGAGGTGAGCGCGGCGGAGTACCAGTGCGAACGTCGTCAGGATTCGGGCTCGCTCTGAGTACTGCCTCGACAGGTCAGCGACCAACCTGCCGCGTCCCCTTCTGGACGGGTTAGGCGCTGGCAATAGCGCAGCGATTAAGCATTCGCACAACAAGGCGCGGCAGCGCTGCCACCAACAACAAGATCCAAGCAAGCTAATTCGTGTCGGCGGTCTGGTTATAGATCAGTGCTGCGGACGGTCCTGTGGGTTGTTGATCGGGGCGTCTGCATTCAGACGGGCTGCCTGCGTTCAGGGCGGTAGCGTGCCCTAAGCGAGAGGGTAGAGCGTATGGGCGAGGGAGCCTGCAAGGGTTGTGAATCGTGTCGTGCAGCGAATGTGCAACTGTTAGGGATATTTGCGGTCTGTTGCGTGTCTATGCCTCCTCACAACATCCAGGCGTCGCGGCCAGAGGCGGGTATGAACACCAATTTATCTCCGAGAAGGGATTCCAAATGAGGAAGATCACGCTACCAGGCGTATCGCTATTGTGCCTTGCTGCCACCAATAGCTGGGCAGCGAGTGACCCGCAGGACATCGAGATCGGCGGGTTCGAGTTCACCCCGACGCTGGTGGTGCGCGAGAGCTATGACGACAACTATCGTGGGCTTGCCGACAATGAGCAGTCCTCCTGGGTTACAGGAATTAACCCTACTTTCCTGCTGGGTACCGGTAACCGTAATAGCGAGTATGAGCTTGAGTACTCGTTCAACAGCGACATCTTTCATTCGGATTCCGAAGCCAGCAATACCGACCACCACCTCAGCCTGAGAAGCGCTATGGAGTTCACCTCCCGCCATCGCCTGAGCTGGGGCCTGTCCTACCATCGCGTGGAAGAGACGGCTGATACCGAAACCATTACCGAAAACGACAAGTACAGCAGTGCCATCGCGCGGGCCGCATACCGTTTCGGTGCGCGCAGTGCCCTCAACCAGCTGGAATTCGGTACCCATTACGAGCAGCGTCGCTATCACAATAGCGGCAACATCAATGCGACCGAAGACCGTGACAGCCTGATGTTCAACTCCATCTGGTTCCATCGGCTCGGCTCGCGCACCCGCTCGCTGGTCGAAGTGCGCCACACCGACCATGACTACAAGCTTTCCCGCGCCTTGCGCGACAGCACCAACATAGCCCTGCTGGGCGGTGCCAGCTGGGACGCGACGGCGAAGACCTCCGGTACGCTCAAGCTTGGTGCCGAGCGCAAGGACTTCGACAGCGACCTGCGTGAGGACTTCACCAGTCCCATGTGGGAAGTCGGCGTTACCTACAAGCCGCGCAGCTATTCGGCATTCAAGATCAATTCTCGCCGCGCGTTCGACGAGGGCAATGACGGGGCCAGCACCATCAACGACTGGACCACCATCGCCACCTGGGAGCACGAATGGACGTCCAAGGTAGCGACCGAGCTGCTCTATCGCTTCTCGGACCGGGAATACGAGGGCATCAATCGTGACGACGAACGCACCGGTTACGGCGCTGGCGTCACATGGTCTCCGGATCGCTGGGTGGACGTTACGCTTTCGTATCTCAGGACGGAAAACGATTCCACGCTGAGTACCGAAAATTACGACCGAAACGTTTATCTGCTGAGTTTCGACCTGAGCCTCTGAGGCCAGGTAGGAGGTTAAACCAGTGCCTAAGGAGGAGCCGTACATGCGCATCCCGAACATATTCAAATTCTTTTCGCTGCTGCTGTTGCTGGCATTCAGCGCCGGTGCCACTGCCGCGCAATACCAGCTCGGCTCGGGGGATGTCATCCGTATCAACGTCCATGGCGAGCCGGATCTGACCTTTGAAGAAATCCGCCTGACCGATGCCGGTACCTTCACCTTTCCCTTCATCGGCGAGGTGGACGCCAACGGCAAGACGCCCGGTGAGGTTCGCAACATCCTTGTCGAGAAACTGAAGGATGGTTTTCTCGTTGATCCTCGCGTCTCGGTGTCCGTTGCCAATTACCGGGAGTTCTACATTGCCGGCGAGGTGAAAAACCCGGGGGGATATCCGTTCCAGCCCGGGCTGACGCTGGATCGCGCCATCGCGTTGGCTGGAGGCCTGACCGAGCGTGCATCTACCAAACGCATGACCATCGTACGGGGCTCGCAAGGCAGCCGTGCGGAAGAAAAAGCCACTATGAATACCCTGGTTCGCCCCGGCGATACGATCAACATTGATGAAGGATTCTTTTGATCATGAACAGTCCAGTTCGCCCGGATCGACCCTGGCAGCGACCCACAGGCAGTCCTGACAGCGATTTCATCGACATGAAGAAAATCTGGCATGCCATCTGGTCACGCAAGTGGGGCATCATCCTGCTGGTCGCGATCATCGGTGGGCTGGCCGGGTTTTTTGTCTCTCGAATGACGCCCATCTACCAGGCTGTTGGCACGGTGCTCATCGAGACCAAGGGAACGCCGGTGCTGTCGTTCCAGATACCGGATGCGCCGAAGGAGATCAGCGAATACCTGCAGACCCAGCTCAGCCTGATGCAGAGCCGTGGCGTGGCGCAGCGCGTGGTTCGGGACCTTAGTCTGACCGAGCATCCCGAGTTCGATCTGCGTCAGCAGCCCAAGCCGCTGGTTGACATCGGCGCTATCAAGCGCATGTTCACGGGTGAAGAAGTCGAACCGCCGACCGAAGCGCAGATCCTGGATTTTGCGACCCAGCGTTTCATGAACCGCACTACGGTGTGGGTGGAAGGCAAGAGCCAGCTGGTTTACCTGTCGGTATCCATGGCCGACGCGTTGACCGCGGCTCAAGCGACCAACCAGCTGGCGCAGGCCTATATCGAAGCCCAGCTGGAAGCCAAGGTCGACATGTCGATGACCGCAGCCGGCTGGATGAATGATCGACTGGTGTCCTTGCGGGAAAACCTGCAGGCGTCCGAAGATCGCCTGCAGGCCTATCTCGATGCTGAAGGGCTGGTCGATCTTGATGGCGTGGGCACCATCAGCGCCAATGAGCTGTCGCTGACAGGTGACCGCATGATCGATGCTCGCCGTCAGCGTGCCGAGGCCGAAAGCCAGTACCGGCAGGTCGAATCCATGCGCAGCCAGGGCTGGGAACGTCTGGCAAGCGTGCCTGCGGTACTCGGTCATCCCCTTATCCAGCAGTTCAAGGCTGACCAGGCCCATGCCCGTTCGCGGGTCGAAGACCTCTCGCGTCGTTACGGTGATCGCCATCCGGCGATGGTTTCGGCGCGCTCCGACCTGAATGCAGCAACGGCGAGCCTGCGTCAGCAGGTCGAGCAGGTGGTTGCGAGCATCGAGCGTAACTATCAGCTGGCGGTGGCCAACGAGAACTCGTTGCGTGCGTCGTTCAATGAGAACAAGGACCGCATCCAGGATATATCCCGCAAGGAATTCAAGGTGCGCGACCTGCAGCGTGAGGTTGAAAGCGACCGTGCGCTGTATGACACCTTCATGACCCGCCTGCAGGAAACCACTGCCACCTCGGACCTGAGTTCCACCAATGCACGGATCGTCGATGCTGCTATTCCGCCGACCGAGCCGTCTGCGCCCAATGCACAGCTGATCATGGCCGTGGTGCTGTTCCTGGCGTTGGTCCTCGGCATCGCCCAGGCCATCATCCGTGAAATTCTCGACAACACCTTCAAGAGCTCCGAGGAAATCGAAGCCAAGCTGAACCTGCCGGTCATGGGCATCGTTCCGCAGGTACCGCGCAAGCTGCGCAAGGAAGTCAGCCATCTGTTCGAACGCAGCGGGGACAAGCGCTTCTGCGAGGCAGTGCGCACCATTCGCACCAACCTGCTGCTGACCGAAACCAGTCAGCCCCGGCAGGTGCTGGTCATCACCTCGACCGCGCCGGGCGAAGGCAAGAGTTCGGTGTCAGCCAACCTGGCGTTTGCCATGGGCCAGCTGCATCGTGTGCTGCTGATCGACGCCGACCTGCGTCGCGCGACGCTGGACAAGGCATTCGACTTCAAGCAGGGGGCGCCGGGACTGGTCAACCTGATTGGCGGCAACGCCAAGCTCGAGGAGTGCATCCACACCGTTGGCAACGTCGACATGATTGCAGCCGGTGCCGTGCCTTCCAACCCGCTGGAGCTGTTGTCTTCGCCACGCTTCGCCAAGCTGCTTGAAGTGCTGAAGGGCCGCTATGACCGCATCATCATCGATTCACCGCCAAGCCAGGCCGTAAGTGATGCTGCGGTGCTGTCCACCCTCGCGGATGCGGTGATCTACGTGGTCAAGTCCGATAGCACGCTCATTCCCCATGTGCAGAAGGGCATCAGTCAGCTGCAGAACAGCAGCGCGCCGTTGGCGGGCATCGTGCTGAACCACGTCGATATCGAAAAAGCCAAGAAGAACGGTCAGTTCCGTGGCTATTACGACGTTTACGGATACAGCGAGCAAACGGTCTAAGCCGACTCGCCTGAGTGGCCGGGTGTCGCCAGTGTGGGAGCCCGGTCCGAATTATGTCTGCCCACATACGATTTACGCCCCGGCCCCCTTGATGTGGGTCGCGCCGAGGCTCGCCTGTTTCACTCTTGAATCGAGGATCCTGTTATGAACATTACCGTCGTTGGAAGCGGCTACGTTGGGCTGGTAACCGGGGCCTGTATTGCAGAGATGGGCAACACCGTCTATTGCGTCGACGTAGACAAGTCCAAGATCGATAACCTGAAGCAGGGCATTCTGCCGATCTACGAACCGGGTCTCGAGGAAATCGTCACCGAGAACCATGAGTCCGGGCGCTTGCACTTCACCACGTCTCTGTCCGAGGCAGTCGAGCAATCCGAAGTGTTCTTCATCGCCGTGGGCACGCCGCCGGGTGAAGACGGGTCCGCCGATCTGCGTTACGTCCTGGAAGTGGCGCGCCAGATCGGCGATACGCTGACTGGCCCGGCGATCGTCGTGAACAAGTCGACCGTTCCGGTCGGTACTGCAGACAAGGTGCGTGCAGCCATTACCGAACGTCTCCAGGCGCGCGGTGCGGAGATCGAATTCTCGGTGGTATCGAACCCGGAATTTCTCAAGGAGGGTGCGGCGGTCAACGACTTCATGCATCCGGACCGTATCGTCATTGGTGCCGACAATGACCACGCCCGTCAGGTGATGAGCGCGCTCTACGCACCCTTCATCCGCAACCGTCCGCGCACCATGTTCATGGGCATCCGCGACGCGGAGATGACCAAGTACGCGGCGAACGCCATGCTTGCCACCAAGATTTCCTTCATGAACGAGATTGCCAGCCTTTGCGAACGGCTGGATGTCGATGTGGAAAACGTTCGCCTGGGCATCGGCTCAGATGAACGTATCGGCTATCACTTCATCTATGCCGGCTGCGGTTACGGCGGCTCCTGCTTTCCAAAGGACGTCAAGGCGCTGATCAACATCGCTCATCAGAACGATTTCGAGCCCAAGCTGCTGCAGGCTGTCGAGGCCCGTAACGATCAGCAGAAGCACTCGCTGTTCAACAAGCTGTCAGCTCATTTCAACGGTGATCTCGACGGTCGGACCTTCGCTGTCTGGGGCCTGGCATTCAAGCCTGGCACTGACGATATGCGTGAGGCACCGAGCGTCGTCCTGATCAACAGCCTGATCAATGCAGGAGCCAAGGTTCGCGCGTTCGATCCGGTTGCGCGCGAAACTGCGCGCCGTGAATTCCCGGAAAGCTGGTTTGCCGAAGGGCGTTTGCAGATCGTCGAAGGTCAGTATGAAGCCGCTATCGATGCAGACGCGCTGTGCCTGGTGACCGAATGGAAGCCGTTCCGCCGCCCTGATTTCCGCGCGCTCAAGCGTTTGCTGAATACGCCGTTGATCATTGACGGACGTAATCAGTACGACCGCGAGCAGGTCAAGCGTGAAGGCTTCAGCTACTACGGTATCGGTCGCCAGCCCGTTCAGGCTTGAGCGAGGGAGTACGCGTGAGCGCCATCGACCAGCCCAGCGCCGGGCACAACATGACCTCGTCCAGAGGCAAGTTCGCCGCCCTGCTGCAAGGAAGCATGCGCAGCCGGCTGTTGCGCAACATCCTCACCGTTGTGACCGGCACTGCGGGGGCACAGGCTATCACCCTGGCCTTCATGCCGGTCATCACGCGGATCTACGGACCCGAGGCTTATGGGGTGCTGGGGACCTTTCTCAGCGTGACCTTGATGCTGATCCCCATCGCTGCACTGACCTATCCCATCGCCATCGTGCTGCCCAAGCGCGACGGGGACGCGCGTGGGTTGGTGCGACTATCGCTGATGACGGCGATGGTGCTTGCGACGCTGGTCGCGCTGGGGCTGATCCAGTTTGGAGACCAGTTGGCGGTGGCGCTGGAGATCGAGATCATCCAGCCCTACCTGATGCTGATTCCGCTGGTCATGTTCAGTGGTGCTGCGCTGGAGATCTGCCAGCAGTGGCTTTTTCGAACCCAGCGGTTCCACATCACCGCCCGGGTCGCGGTAGTCAATTCGCTACTGTTCAACAGTCTGCGTACGGTTGCCGGCCTGGTGCAGTCCTCGGCGCTGATGCTGGTTTGCACCACGGCACTGCAGCAGGCGTTGCATGCGGCGATGCTCGGTTTGTCCATGTGGCGTGGCCGTGCAGACGCCGACAAACGCGCCAGCGAGGAGGGTGGTTCTCCGCCACTGCTGGAACTGGCGCGCCGGCACAGCGATTTTCCGCGGTTCCGCGCTCCGGTGATGCTGATCAACGCCGTATCGCAACACTTGCCCACGCTCGTGCTCGCGGCCTATTTCGGTCCTGCGGCTGCAGGGTTCTTCGCCTTATGCAAGCAGGCGTTGAGCATGCCAACCAACCTGATCGGCAAGTCGGTCGCTGATGTCTATTACCCACGCATCACCAGGGCGATCCACGATCAGGAGCCGGTGGCGGCGATGCTGCTGAAGGCCACCACGGCGCTGGCGCTGGTCGGCCTCATTCCGTTTACGGCGGTTGCCGTGCTTGGCCCCTGGATGTTCTCGCTGGTGTTCGGTGAGCAGTGGCAGGTGGCAGGCGAGTACGCACGCTGGTTGGCGCTGGCAGAGTACGTCGTGTTCATTTCCAGGCCTTGCGTGGTCGCCGTTCCGGCGCTGTCGCTGCAGGGACGTTTTCTTCTTTTCGAAATATTCAGCACCAGCCTGCGCGTGCTCGCCCTGTTTGGCGGAGCCGTTGTGATCGGCGATGCACTGGCCACCGTGCAGGCCTTCGCTGCAGCCAGTATCGTGATCTACCTGTCGCTGGTGGTCATCGTCACGATCGCGGCACGACGCTGGTACGTGCGCCAACAAGGGCCGGCTTGATGCGGCTCGCAACCCAATTTTCGAGTGCTATGGATCCCCTATGACAGCAAACCTGCCCACCATAGTCGTCATTGGCTACAACCGGCCCAAGAGCCTGTTGCGCCTGCTGGACTCCCTGAGCAAGGCGCATTACCCCGCCGGCGATGTCCGTTTGGTGATCAGTCTGGACAACTCAGGCACGCTGGAGCCCCTGCGTATCGCCGAAGCCTATCCCTGGGCGCACGGAGAGAAGCGGGTTATCCATCGCGAGAAGCGCATGGGCCTGCGCAATCACGTCCTGGCTTGCGGTGACCTCACCGAGGAGTACGGTGATGTCCTGGTGCTTGAGGACGATCTGTTTGTCTCCCCATTCTTCTATGAGTACACGACCCAGGCGTTGAGCGTTTACGACGACGATCCGCGCATCGCTGGCATCAGTCTGTACAGCCAACAGTTCAACCAGACCGCCAACCTGCCGTTCACGCCCATCGACGACGGCAATTCGGACGTCTATTTCATGCAACTGGCAGCGTCCTGGGGACAGGCCTGGTCGCGCAAGCACTGGCAGGGTTTCCGTCAGTGGCTCGAAGGCAACGGCACCGACATCAGCCGTATCGAGGGGATCCCCGGGGATATCCGCAGCTGGCCGGAATCGTCATGGCTGAAGCTGTACAACGCCTACATCGTCAGCCGCGACCTGTTTTTCGTGTATCCCTACCGCTCGCTGACAACCAACTTCGGCGATCCGGGCGAGCATTTCTACATCGCCTCGTCGCGCTTCCAGGTGGCCATCCAGCAACAGCGGATCGACTACCACTTCCCGCGTTTCAATGGTTCGCTCGCGGTCTATGACGCCTTTTGCGAGTTGCTGCCGACAACCCTGAAGCGGCTGAATCCAAAACTGGCCGAGCACGATTTCACCGTCAATCTGTTCGGCTGCAAGGAATGCCGCAGCGGGCTGCAACTGACGCGGACAACCAAACCCGGCCTGCACAGCTTCAGCCTGTCGATGAAGCCGATGGAGCTGAGTGTGCTGCATGACGTGGCAGGGGAAGGCATCGCATTGATCGATGCGGCCGAGGTAGATGCCGCTTCGCTGAGCGCCCCGCGAACGCAGTACGACACCTATCGTTTCTTCTACAAGTTTCCCTCCCTGCCGGTGATTTGCGTCGGCTTCCTCGAGCGTCTCCAGATGATGATCAAAAGCGCTCGGTCCAGCTGAGAGTTCAATTTGACCAACCCCTTCAACAGCCTTGCACAGGTAAAGCACATGGAACGAAAAAAAGCGTTGATCACAGGTGTCACCGGGCAGGACGGCTCCTATCTGGCGGAATTGCTTCTGGAAAAGGGCTACGAAGTCCATGGCATCAAGCGTCGCGCCTCGCTGTTCAACACCCAGCGCGTTGACCATATCTACCAGGACAGCCATGTCGAGAACCAGAACTTCGTTCTGCATTACGGCGACCTGACCGACTCGTCCAACCTGACCCGGATCATCCAGGAGGTACAGCCGGACGAGGTCTACAACCTCGGTGCGCAATCCCATGTTGCGGTCAGCTTCGAGTCGCCCGAATACACCGCAGATGTGGATGGCATGGGCACCTTGCGCATCCTCGAGGCCATTCGGCTGCTGGGTCTGGAAAAGAAGACCCGCTTCTACCAGGCCTCCACCTCAGAGCTGTATGGGCTGGTTCAGGAAGTCCCGCAAAAGGAAACCACACCCTTCTATCCACGCTCGCCTTATGCGGTGGCCAAGCTCTACGCCTACTGGATCACGGTCAACTACCGCGAAGCCTACGGCATGTATGCCTGCAACGGGATTCTCTTCAACCACGAGTCGCCACGCCGCGGCGAAACCTTCGTGACCCGCAAGATCACCCGTGGTCTGGCCAACATCGCGCAGGGCCTGGAGAGCTGTCTGCACATGGGCAATCTGGATGCGCTGCGCGATTGGGGGCACGCCAAGGACTATGTGCGCATGCAGTGGATGATGCTGCAGCAGGAACAGGCTGAAGACTTCGTCATCGCAACCGGGGTGCAGTACTCGGTACGCGAATTCATTCAATGGTCGGCTGCAGAGCTGGGCGTCCAGTTGCGCTTCGAGGGCAGCGGGGTGAGCGAACGTGCTGTCGTCGCCGGCATCGAAGGAGATAAGGCGCCAGCACTCAAGGTCGGTGACGTGATCGTTCGCATCGATCCGCGCTATTTCCGCCCGGCCGAAGTGGAAACCCTGCTTGGCGACCCGACCCGCGCCAAGGAGAAGCTTGGCTGGACTCCGGAGATCACCGTGCAGCAAATGTGCGCCGAGATGGTCCGCGAAGACCTCAAGGTCGCCCAGCGCCACGCCCTGCTCAAGGAGCATGGCTTCGACATTCCAGTGAGTGTGGAGAACTAGACATGAATCGTGACGCACATATCTTCGTTGCGGGACATCGCGGCATGGTGGGCTCGGCAATTGTCCGCCGCCTGCAGGCGCTGGGTTATACCAACCTCGTCACCCGTGGTCGTGAAGAGCTCGATCTGGTGGATCAGGCTGCGGTAAATGCCTTCTTCGCCGAGAACAGGATCGATCAGGTGTACATGGCGTCGGCCAAGGTTGGCGGCATCCACGCCAACAACACCTATCCGGCGGAGTTCATCTACCAGAACCTGATGGTTGAGGCCAACATCATCCACGCGGCGCACTGCAACGACGTCAACAAGTTGCTGTTCCTCGGCTCGTCCTGCATCTATCCGAAGTTTGCCGAGCAGCCGATGAAGGAAGAGGCATTGGTGACCGGCGTGCTCGAGCCCACCAACGAGCCGTATGCCGTTGCCAAGATCGCGGGCATCAAGCTGTGTGAGAGCTATAACCGCCAGTACGGCCGCGACTATCGCAGCGTGATGCCGACCAACCTGTATGGCCCTAACGACAATTTCCATCCGGAAAACAGTCATGTGGTGCCGGCCTTGTTGAAGCGCTTCCACGAAGCAACCCAGCGCGGCGACAACGAAGTGGTGATCTGGGGTAGCGGCAAACCGCAGCGCGAGTTTCTGCATGTGGATGACATGGCAGCTGCGTGCGTCCATGTAATGGAACTGGACGACGAAACCTACCAGGCCCATACCCAGCCCATGCTTTCACACATCAACGTTGGCACCGGGGTCGACTGCAGCATCCGCGAATTGGCCGAGACTATCGCGCGGGTCACCGAGTACCAGGGGCAGCTGACTTTCGATAGCAGCAAGCCGGACGGTACGCCGCGCAAGCTGATGGATGTATCCCGACTGAAGGCGCTCGGCTGGCAATCGAGCATCAGCCTTGAAGATGGCTTGCGCGATGCCTATCGCTGGTTCGTCGAGAACCAGCACCAGGCTCGTCACTAGCCTGTGATGACGGCGCGCCCAGGGTGCGCGCCGGTGCCGCTTCACTCCGCCGGGATGCAATCAGGCATGCCGGCCAGGTCTTGGGGACGAGCGGCGCAAACGCCAGTAGCCGTCCGTTGAGTTGAGCAGCAACGGACCTTTTCATGATCGCTGTGGTCCATCCATGGCACATATTTCCAGAGCGGGTGCATAGCCCGTCTCGGTCGACCAGCCATAGCGGTCTGGTTCTGTGTTTCGCCACGTCAATTGGAATTGGGGATAGCGCTTGTTAAGGAAAGTTCTGGCGTACAAGAATCTGCTGTTCATCCTGTTGTTGCTGAACTCCGCCTGCTTCTTCCTTACGGATGACAAGAAGGCCGGGATTCCGTACTTCCGGGAGCTGTTCCTGTTGATCGTGATAGGTGCAACCGCCTGCCTGTTCGTCACCTGGAAATGGGTGTACCAATCGAAGACCAGCCTCTGGATCCTGTTCATGGGGGTGCTGTTGCCGCTGCTGTCGGCGACGCTGGCCTATCTCAATTTCGGACAGCCCATGCCTTATGGCCTGCTGGAAGAGCGGCGATTCTTCGAGTACCTGGTTTTTTTTCCGACCCTGTTCCTGCTGGTGATGGCCGCGCCGACACAGGAGGAGCTGGGCAGATATGTACTCTATGTTGCCCTGATCTGCGCCACCGTTGGTTTCAGCTACTACCTGGGCATCATCCCGACGAATACGGTTGCGTCCTTTACGGTCGACGACTGGTCGCAGGTTGAAAACATCCTGCGACCCAACCGTTTCCGCATCGGTTCGGCGTTCGTCAGCATCTCCGCATTCATGCTGATGTACAACATGAGGGAGCGTGTCACCACCGGGCAGTTGCTCATACTGCTGTATTTTGCCGCCTATCTCTGGCTGGTCATGCAGACCAGACAGACAATGCTGGTCTGGGCGCTTGCGGGGCTGTGGATCTTCCGCAAGCGTATCGATTCGCTGATGAAAATGAGCGTGCTGGCTATCGCTGTGCTGGCGGTTTCGTATTTTCTCGTTCCAGAGTTTTATGTCGCCCAGTATGAGCGCTTCCATGTCCTGTTGTTCGAGGCGACTACCGGCCCTGGCGTCCGGGACGTGACCATCGCAACGATTGTGGATGCTATTCGCGAGAATAACTTCATAGGCATGGGGGCCCTGTCGCTGCAATGGAAGGGTGGATTCTCCACTCTCTACAACTCCCACTTTTATCTTTCGGATGTTGGCGTCTTTGGAGTTTATTACCGTTTTGGCTTCCTTGCGTTGGTCGTGTTAGCCATGTACTACGGTGGATATCTCTGGATCATGCGCCAATGTCACGACAAGGGCAGCCTGCTTTCTGCAGTACAGGTAACCTTCGTATTTGGCATGCTGAACTTTGTGCTTTCCAACGGCCTGACCTTTTCGGGCGATCTATACGGAATGTCCGCAGCGTTCTTTATCTATTACGCCAAACAGCAAGTGGCTGATTCTTTTTATTCGACGAACTTGGGGCAGGTAAATTATGGTCAGTTTCAGTATCGTAACTATTAACTGGAATAACCTGGACGGCCTTAAGGAAACCTATCGGAGCCTGGTTGGCCAGACTTATCGGAACTTTCGCTGGATTGTCATTGACGGTGCGTCGAAGGATGGCAGCGGAGAGTGGCTTCGTGACCTGGACGACGCGCAGGCGGAGATAACCATCGAGCCCGACAAAGGTATATATGACGCCATGAACAAGGGGCGTCTGCGGGCAGTCGAAACGCCGGGCTACACCTTGTTTCTTAACAGCGGGGATTCCCTGGCTGGGCCGGAAGTGCTCTCGAGGATCAACGAGGAACTGTCCCGCGCTGAAACTGCGCCGGCATTCATTTACGGCAACTTCTATCGCAAGAATGCAGAAGGTGCGTTGGAGCCAGTGAGCGCCAGACCGATCGAGCGCGCGCCCCTTGGCTTGCCGGCGAGCCATCAGACGATGTATTTCGAGAACCAGCGGTTGCGTAACTACTCGTTTCGGCTCGATTACAAGTTGTCCGCGGACTACTGTCTGTTACTTGAATTTCTGCAAGGGCTCGATCTTCAGCGCGATGTCATGCAGTTGTCTTTCCCTCTGTGCATATTCGATACCACGGGCGTATCGCACAAACGCCGCTTTGAGGCGATACGCGAGGACATGGATATCCGAAAGCGGTTTCTCAATTACTCAGCGCCCAATGCGTTCGCGCTGTATGTACTGCACTACCTGCACACGCATGGCAAGTTGTTGCGCTCGGCATTGGGGCGCTAGTAGGCAGGTAGTATCTCCCTTCAGGTTGGATCCACATAAAAGAACAGGGCGCAGGAGCGTGTTCAATGAATTACCGAAGCCTTAGCCACCTCTCCCAACTGAGCACCGAGTGCGCTGGAAAGATTCCGAACGATATAGACCTGGTTGTGGGTATACCGCGTAGCGGGATGCTGGTGGCGAGCATCATTGCTCTGAAACAGAACCTGCCGTTGACGGACCTCTACTCATTCTTGCGCAACGATGATCTTAAGAAAGGCACCACACGCACCTACAAGCATGCCGAGCTGGTTAAACCGCAGGATGCGAAGAAAATCCTATTGGTCGACGATAGCATTTCTTCGGCCAAGTCCATGTTTGCCGCCGTGGAGCAGGTAAAGGCCATTTATGCCAGGGATGTAGTGACCATGGCGGTATTTGCCGAACGCCATAATCAGCATCTGGTTGATATGCATCTGGAACTGGTGGAGCAGCCGCGGGTGTTCGAATGGAACATCATGCATCATGAGTTTCTGAAGCACGCCTGCCTGGATATCGATGGTGTGCTTTGCGTGGATCCGGACGTAATGCAAAACGACGACGGTCCCAAATATCGAGATTTTCTGGCATGCACACGTCCGTTGTTCATCCCTTCGGTCAAGGTCGCCCATCTCGTCACAAGCCGTCTGGAAAAATACCGCGCCGAAACCGAGGAATGGCTACAGCGCAACGGTGTGGATTACGGTGTTTTGCATATGCTGGACCTTCCCACCGCGGAAGAGCGGCGCCGATTGAGCATCCACGCGAAATTCAAGGCTGAGGTTTACGCCAAGCATCCACTCACGCGCTTGTTTGTCGAGAGTGAGGAGAAACAGGCGCATGAAATCATGAAGCTCAGCGGCAAGCCCGTTTATTGCATCGAGACAAACGAGATGTATGTGCCTGGCCAGGTTTATAACCTCAAAGCCAGCACGGTCAGAAAGGGGCATCGATTGAAGGCACGGCTGGTTGGCAAGGTGAAGTCCCTGCTGGCCAAGTTGTCACCCGCATCGCCAGAAAAGGTTTGATGGATTGGCATCGGCAGCAAGTCGATGCCAACTGTAACTAGCAGATGTTCAAGGTGTCGGCCCGATACGGCTGCAGTCGCCTTGACCGATGTATTTGCTGAGTATTTCCCACTGGGGTCGGTGGCTGCCGTCCTTGTGGGGTTCTATGGATAGTTTGTAGTTACCCCAGGCTGATCCCGCTGCCCAATAGGTTATCGGGATACAGTTTTCCTGAAGGTACGCCAGCATGTGATCCATCGCCTCCAGTAGGCGGGGCTCGTCCGCGGGTATACCAAACTCGCCAATATGGCCTTGTTTTCCGTTTCGTTTCAGCCATTCAACAAAGGGTTTGATGCGTTCGACGCCACGCATCGTATCGAAATCCTTGTCAAGCGGATCTTTGTACTGTCCGCTGCTGTCCTTGTCGAGATACACATGGGCAGAGAAGATCAACTTATCGGAGGGATCTTTCAATTGCAGCAATGGATCGTTGTATTTAGGCCAACGATATGAGCTTGACCATGACTTTCCCTCGATTAGCAGGGGGCGTTCGCGATCATGCTTTCTGATGGCATCGATGCCCGCCTGTGCAGCAGCCGGCCAGTAGTCATTCGCAGCACCATGTGGCTCGTTCATGATGTCGTAGGCGTAAAGTCCTTCATGGTCTTTCCAGCGCTTGGCTACACGCTCCAGAAAGTCCTGATAAGCCGCTATGGGGACCGCATCAGTTCCTATTACTTGCTTGCGATACCGCGCGTAGTTATGGATGTCGAGAATCACGCCCATGTCGTTATCGGCGGCCTGCTGCAGGGTATTTTCGATCAGCTGTGCATAGTCTTTGTCGAGCTCACCGTTCAGTTCGCTTTGCAGGCGTTCCCAGAGAATTGGAAACCGAATGGTCCGAATTCCTTCTTTCTTCCACTTTTCCAGGTAGTTGGGGGCAGGGAAGAAATAATTTGTATTGTATTTGCCGGGTATGTGACCGCTGGCAAAGCCGGCTCCGCCGATGTTCAGCCCGATCAGATCGATATTTTCTGCCCCGCTTGCGGCACTACCGAGTGAAAGCAGGAGTCCGAGGAGCATTCCTTTTGACCGAATCGAGCCATTACGTGTCGCTGTCATTTCAGATCCCGTTTTACCCGTTGGAGAGAAGTGCCATCACCGCACTGCTTCGTTTGTCCGAAAGCGGCACGCATTGTTCCCTGCGCCTGGGCGAATCTGTAGTGGCACGATTTTGCGGCGTCAGACTGATGCGGCTGGCAGCACCGCCGCTAAAAATTTTGATATGCAGACAGAGAAGCTTTATATGAAAAACCCGCTCGCCAGAAGAATGGATCCCCTCATAGGGAAGCTGGAGCTACTGGATGAGGCTGATACCGGTGCTTTTATGTCCGAGCTTCATGGACGCGAGTCTCCGACAATTCTTGGTTTCCTCAACCAGCACGGGTACAACATTGCCCAACGTAATCCGACGATCCTCAAAAGCTTCATGCAGGTGAATTATCTGCTGCGTGACGGGATTGGCATCAAGGTGGCCTGTCTGTTCAACGGCGTGGATCCGAAGGCCAATCTGAACGGGTCTGACTTCATTCCGGACCTCATCGAAGAGCTGGTTGCCAAGTCGGAGGAACGCTACGAGCTGTTTGCCATGGGCACGCGCGAGCCGTGGCTTAGCGACGGCGCCAGAACGCTTTTCGGCGGCCGGACCTTCCACGCGATCGATGGCTTCAGGCGTGAAGAGGAGTATCTGGAGTTCTATCAGAAGCACCACGTACCGGGGCGTTTCCCGATCATCGTCATGGCGATGGGTATGCCCAAGCAGGAACAGGTGGCGCTTTATCTGCAACAAGCGATGGACTGCCGCGGCTTGCTGATTTGCGGAGGGGCCATCCTGGACTTCTCTGCGCAGCGCTTCCCACGTGCCCCGTTGTTCTTTCGCAGGTTCGGGCTGGAGTGGGCGTTTCGCATGCTCATCGAGCCACGCCGCTTGTTCAAGCGCTACGCGGTAGGGATACCAGTGTTCTTTTATTACCTGCTACGCAACGCGTTCTCGGGGACGCGCCGCATGGGTGGCTGGAGCGAACTCAAGCGAGAGTAGCCGTGAGTAACCATGCGGGTATGGCGCGCCGGGACTGAAGCATCGATGCCTACGCAGCGGTCACCGCGGAATCACCCGTAGCGACATCAGCAAGCTGAACAGATAGTGGGCCGAGAGCGTAACCGAATAGAGCAGCACGACCGAGGTAATCGGTAGATCGATAAGCTGCGCAGAGCCAAAGCAGGCAACCGTCAGGACGGTGCGTTGCACATTGAGCATCAGAAGCAAGCGCTGGCGGTCGAACAGTGACAGCAAGTGAGACGCCGGCGCATGGATGAACTGGAACAGCAGATAGATTGCCAGCACCGCTGCCAGTTCTCCCGCCAGCTCCCACTGCCGTCCGAATGCGAGTGAAAACAGCCCCTCGCCAAACACCAGCAGTATCAGCGAAGGTGCGATCGAAAGTGCGAGCAGTCGTTTAATGACCGAACGGGTAACGGCACGGACCTCAACGGGGCGTTTGCGTCCCAATGAGGCGATCTCGGCGTAATAAGCCTTGCTCGTCGTGTAGCCCAGCAGCTGCATGGGCAGGGCCAGGGTCATCAGTGCCAGGCCGAGCTGTCCAGTCGTTTCGGCATCGTAGAATGCCGCCGTGAGCAACAAGGGTGACTGACTGGCGAACACCTGCAGGAGCTGCGAAGGCAGGCGATAGGCTGGAAAGGCCCTGTAATGCCGCAAGATACGCCAGGCACGTCTTAGCGTGACCTGCCGCCAATGGCGTTTCACATCGGCGCGGAATGTACGAATCAGCGTCATTGTTCCCGCACCAGCCCCCACGACCTGGCCAGCCAGAAGACCTCCCGGCATCAGCCCAAGCATCCCCAGCGCAATTTTCGCCACCGCGCCCACCACACTCTGGCGCAGCTGTGTGCGTGCGATGGCCGGATAGGCGCGACGGCGCACTGCCCATATCAGCAACACCTCATAAAGACCTGTGCAGAAGAGGCCAATGATCAGCATGGCGCGGTAGGGTGCAATCGCCTCCATGGATATCACGGCCAACAGGGTGGGGCCGGCCAGCCAGAGCAGCAGCCCTAATAACAGTGTCATGAGAGTGAGGAGTACGGTAGAGACCGCCATTAACGTCATGGCAGTGCCGTCCCTGCTGGGCAGCGGGACGGCGAGCTCGTAGCGCAGCGTCATCAGCGGGGTCAATATCAGTAGCAGGGCGGTGAAGACCGAGAGGACGCCGAAGTGTTCCGGGCTGTAGATCCGTGTCAGAACCTGAATCGAAACCAGGCCTATAACCTTTGCCAGCCCACCGCCGAGCGCCAGGGTCGCCATACCCTTGAAGACGCTGCCGGACGACCCGCCCGTTAGGCGATGTCTGGCTGCAATCAGCTTTCCCGTGAAACCTAGGCTAGACAATGGACGCTCCTCCTATGAGCGAGCCGCTTGAAAGCGCGCGCTATTCCGTGCGAACCCGACCATGTCGGGCCTGTGATGTCATTTGGCTGAATTGTTTCGGATTGTAAGAAGCCTGCTACTGCTCAAAGTTCCAGTTGGCCATGCCAGTAAACGCGCGAGACGGGCGGATCTGCAGCCAGACATCGGGCTGCTCAGAGCGTTGCTGGTGTCTGCTATCAGAATCCGGGGCTTTTCAGCTTCTTGGCTGGCTCCCTTGCCCTGTTTTCAGAAGCACTCCCGCATCCGCATAGGCCAGTCGCCCGTTATCCAGTCGCGCCGGCGAAGTATAAGGGTGGGGCGTCAGGTGCTTTTCGTCCTGGATATGCAGGACTTCAATCCCTTGCAGCTTCAATACGTCCGACACCATGGACCGATGACACCGCCACCAGAGCACCTCGGCACACATCATTGCGGTTGGCTGGTTGCCTGCCAGCCGGAGCAGTTTCTGCAGACCTGTTTCGAACTCTTCGCTTTCCAGGTGTGCTGCGTAGCCGCGAAACGAGGCGTTACGCCATGCGCTTGCCGATGGCTCTGGTGGTGCGCGGCGTCGGCCACCCAGCTCTTCGATCCACTCATAACCGATACCGCAGCGAGCGAGTGACGCTTCCAGCGTGTCGGACATGAACTGTGGCAGGCGCTTCGAACCGGGAAAGCGCCTGACATCGGCCACTGCGGCGATCCGATAGTGCTGTAGCAGCGCAATGAAATCTTCCGTGGTACGTGTCGAGTGGCCGATGGTCCAGACGGTAAGTGGGGCCACCGCTCAGTCCGCCTTTGTCAGTGCGCTTTCCTTGTGCATGGCCAGGTGATCAGTCTTGTCGCTACGCACTTCGTACTGAGGCGCGTCCGGACTGGCCCGGCGAGTGCGGCCCATGAATTCGGTGTCCTGGGTCAGCACCTTGGTGATATGGCCTGTGATCTGTCCGGCTTCGGAGTTCCAGTGGACGCGGTCACCCACCTTGAATTTTTGCTCTGTCATCGCTGCCCTCGTCGCTTCGATGGGATTGGGCGAAGCCTGCACGATTTCGCTCCTGCTCTGGTTAAGCGGACCGGAGATGAAGGGCTGTTGCTGCTACCGTTCGTCAGATTCCGGATATAGCGATCCGGCGGTTCCAGATGCCTGGCAAACAAAAAAATGACGCCGACTAAAAACTATCGAAGCGATTTAAAGCGGCTCGTCGGCTATTAAGCGCAATATCAGATTGCCATCTCTTAATAGCACATCAATGGCCGGTCAAAATTGTGGCGGTACATTGGCGATCTAATCCCGACATAAAGATTTTGAATCCGTTTCTAAACCTATTATAAAGACGCCACGCAACGGATTGCCGGGTCTCCCTCAGGTAATCCGGCTCCTTTGCCACACGGTTCGTCCGGTTGCGCGTAGTGAGACTTCTGCCCAGTAAGCGCCTGAACGACTTAATTAACCTCCCGCTACTTTTTTAAAGGCTCCGGCCTTTAGAAGTATTAAGTTCCGGAGAGACTGTATGTCTATCACTGTATTTGCTGGTGCCCCTCGGGTACTTGTTCGTTCCATCGCACTCGCAGCGCTTTTCAGCGGTGTTGTTCTTACCGGTGAAGCAACCGCTGCTGTTGCAGTCAGCGCGTCTACCTCGACTGCCTTTACCTCGACCATCAACAAGTTCACCAGCAACGATTTCCTTAATGGTGTCTGGCGCCGTACAGCCGGCCTGTCCGTGCCGGCCACTTCAGCCTCCATCGCCGCATTGAAGCCGGGCGTGCAGATCAAGTTTGCCGACGGGCAGGTCCGCAAGATCACCAGGGTCTACAAAGTTGGCGTCAACCTCAGTGTGTATGTGGACGGCGGACTGCTTGACGGTTCCAAGGTAGGCGCACCTCGCACGGTCACTACGGTTGTACCGACCGCTGCAGCACCCAGTGCGCCTGCTACGGCTGCGCCGGTCACTACCGCCCCGGCAGTGACAGCGCCTACTACTGCTCCGGCCAGCAGTACCATCACCGCTTCCATGAACAGCTTTACCAACGCGGATTGGGAAAACGGCATTTACCGCAAGGCGGCGGGCTTCTCGATTCCGGATACCACTACAAACAAGGCCGCATTCGTGGTCGGTGCTTCGGTGAAGTTGGCTGACGGCCAGGTACGCAAGGTCGCCGCCGTCTATGACGTGGGTGCCCATCTTTCGGTGATGCTCAGCGGATCCACACTTTCAGCCGCCAGCGTTGGTTATCCGAAGACCATCAGCGTTGTCTCCGGCACTTCCGCCAGCACGCCGGTAGCCGCTGCCCCAACGCCAGCTCCTGTGGTCACGGCACCCGCTCCAGCACCGGCCCCCACTACACCGGTCGTCGGCAGCGGAAGCGGTATCGACCTGGTTGGCGTCAACTTTGGTTCGGGTGTATTCGATCCGGGCACCGTTCCTGGCATCTACAACAAGGGCTACACCTACGCTGACGAGTCTTACTACAAGCGTCACGCTGGTCTTGGCTTCAAGCTGGTACGCCTGGGCTTCCTCTGGGAACGCATTCAGCCCAAGCTCGGTACCGAGCTGGACGCAGCAGAGCTGGGCCGCATCAAGCAATCGCTGGACTATGCACAGAAGTACGGCATCAAGGTCATCCTTGATATGCACAACTACTACCGTTACTACGGCAAGGTCATCAATTCGTCAGAAGTACCGCGCGCGCAGTTCGCCGAAACCTGGCGCAAGATCGCCGTACAGGTTTCCAAGCACCCGGCGCTGTATGGCTACGGCTTGATGAACGAACCCTACAATACGGGTAACAACCTTTGGCCGCAGACTGCGCAGGCCGCTGGCCAGGCCATCCGCAAGGTCGACCCTAGCAAGTGGATCATGATTGCCGGAGACCGCTACTCCAGTGCCTTCCATTGGCAGAAGTACAACACCCAGCTGATCAACGATCCCTGGATGCGTGACCCGAAGAACAACCTGGTCTACGAAGCGCACCAGTATCTTGATAGCGACTATTCGGGCACCTATCGCAGCAAGACTGAAACCTTTGCACCCATGCTGGGTGTCGAGCGGGTCAAGCCGTGGGTCGAGTGGCTGAAGCAGAACAAGCTGCGTGGTTTCCTTGGTGAGCATGGCATCCCGGATTTCTCTCCGTCTGCCGTTGTCGCTACCGATAACCTGCTGGCCTACCTGAACCAGAACTGCATTCCGAGCACCTACTGGGCAGCCGGTCCACGCTGGGGTGAGAACATCATGGCGCTGGACGTAACCAGTGGTAAGCATCGACCTCAGTTGGCACCGCTGCAAAAGCATGCCGCAACGACAAAGACCTGCTCCACTATTGGTCCGCTGCAATAAAGATTGCTGGAACATCTAACGGGCCTTCGGGCCCGTTTTTTCTATTTACCGCCGTGGCATAACAATGCTGTTCGTCGGCTGCGGCTTCGCTCAGCTCTTCCGGGAAAAAAAGAATGCCTGGCATTGATACATACACAAGCTGCAACTTGCTCCGTTTAGTTTGATCGTACCGTTGCGCTTAAACACAGGCGTGATGCGGGGTACCCTCGTTTAATGTGCATATTGCCACTACCCGGCGTCTGCCGACTGGCTCGGGTACAGGCTTTCTATTTCCCGTAATGCCCTGCTTGGCGCCATCCAGAAAGTACGGAACTCAAAAAATTGCCCCCGGTCACCTTATATGTGCGCACCGAAATACACGGCTCGCGGCTAACCGCTCCTGCTGTGTCCCTACGGACCGTGGTCTTCCGGCCAAGCCATATTAAAGGTGAATCAAATGACTACACCCGACGAAGAAATCACTGGTTACGGTGGCCAACCTAAGACCGGCCCCAACTCCACGAGCAACACGACAGGCTCGACCAACCCATCTACCGGTTCTAGCGGTAGCCATTCTTCCGGACCGAACCCGGGTTCCAGCTCCGGCACAGGCTCGGCCGGGCATGCGGCCGAGGACGCCAAAGCAAAGGCCAAACAGGCTGGCGATCAGGTCAAAACTCAGGGCAAGAATCAATTGGAAGGCTATCGGGAAACCGCTGCCGATGAGATTGAAAAGGTTGCCCAGAGCGCAAAAGCCGCCGCTGATGAGCTGCAGGGCCAGGATCGTCTTGGCCTGTCCAGCTATGTCTCGGGCATGGCTCAAAGCATGGGCCAGTTTGCTGACGATCTGCGCGGCAAGAATGTCGACGAGATCCTGCAGGACGTGAATCGTCTGGCTCGCAACAATCCCGCGCTGTTTATCACCGGGAGCATTGCGCTTGGCTTCGGTCTGACCCGGTTCGCCCGGGCATCCGGCAAGCGAGCTGCTCAAGGGCAGTACGGCCATCACGATACCGCCAGCGACTTTGACAGCACCAACAGCGTAGCGAGCACAGGCAGCCACAGCTCGGCGCAGGCTGACCTCAACGATCGTTTGGATACCGGGCGACCCGGCACAATCGGTAGCGTCAGCAATGCGGGGGGTTCGTCCGCAACCAGCACGTCACGACCCACAACCGGAACAGGCACCGGCTCAGGTATAGGAACGGGCTCCGGTACCGGAGTTGGTTCCGGCCTCGGTGCGGGCTCGAGCAGCACGGGAACTGGCACAGGCGCCAATACCAGCAATGGGTTGGGCATTGGCTCCAATCCAGGCTCCAGTACTGGTTCTACAACTACCAGCCGCGATGGCAAGGGTACTGACGGAGGACTTTTCCCATGAGTGAAGCACGTAAGACAACGACCTCGACTTCGACAACAACCGTCGAGCCAGGGGTGCGCACTGACGATACGTCCGTGGGTGGGCTGCTTCGTCAGTTGACCCACGAGGTGCCATCCCTGATCACCAAGGAACTGGCGCTGGCGAAAGCTGAAGTGAGCGAGTCGATCCGAGCGACCAAGGCCGGCGCTGGTAGCGTCGCTACTGGTGGTGCAGTGCTTCTGGGCGGCTTCATCGTTCTGCTGATGTCCGCCGTATACGGCCTGAGCAACGTGGTGGAACCGTGGCTTGCCGCACTCATCGTTGGCGCTGTGGTGGTGGTTATCGGATTGATCATGGTGTCGGCAGGCAAGAAGAAGTTTCAGGCTTCTTCATTCAAGCCTGAGCGCACCATCCATTCGGTCAACAAGGATAAAGAAGCTGTCAAGGGGCACACATCATGAGTACACGCAATCAGATTGATGCCGAAGCGCAGAAGGATCCGGACGAGCTCGAGCGCGAGATCGACCAGACACGCACCGAGATCGGCAATATCGTCCATGCGCTGGAAAACAAGCTGTCTCCCGGTGAACTGATCGATACCGCGTTGGGATACGTCAAGGGTGGCGGCGGCGAGTTCTTTGGCAACCTGAGCAACACGGTCAAAGCCAATCCGGTACCAACCGTGCTGACCTCGATCGGTTTGATCTGGATGATGGCCGGGCAGAATCGCCAGCCTCATTCGAACGTAACCTCGACTGGTTACAACACCGGCTCGAGTGGGCCGTCGATGAGCGAAAAGCTGTCCGCCAAAACTTCAGGCATGAAGCAACAGGGGGCAGGGCTGAAAGAGAAAGCCAACCAGATGACTCAAAGCGTTTCGGAGTCGCTGGGCAATGCCCGTACTCGGGCCAGCGACTCGGGTCGCCAGGCTTCGACGCGACTGCGTGGTGGCGCTGATCGCGCACGTGGCGGATTCAACCAGCTTCTGCAAGAGCAACCGTTGGCGCTTGGCGCGATTGGCATTGCCATTGGTGCCCTGATTGCCGCTTCGGTACCACCCTCGCGTCGCGAAGACGAAATGCTGGGAGAGGCAAGCGACCGCATGACCGATCAGCTTCGGCACAAGGCGGAGGAGGGCTATCAGAAGGTCTCCGCCAAAGGTGAAGAAGTCGCGAACCAGGTCAAGCAGGACGTGAGCAATAGTGACGGCAATCGTTCGAATACCAATTCGACCGGCACCGGCACCTCGGGCTCGACCTCGGCAGGTATGTAAACGCTGCACGCTGCTCGACCTCGGTCGATAAGGCGCCAATCGCCGGTGCGGGCTTGAGTCCGTACCGGCGAAATTTCATAATATGCCGCCCGGCGCCGGTGTAGCTCAGTAGGTAGAGCAGCGCATTCGTAATGCGAAGGTCGGGGGTTCGACTCCTCTCACCGGCACCACTGATATCAAGGCTCGCAGCGATGCGGGCCTTTTTCGTTTCTGAATGGGGCTACGCCGGGGTTCACGAGATCGGGATCGGTTGGCCAGGGCCCGATTTGTGCTGTTACGACGTGGTGCGGCGTATGGCTTCTACGTCAGGCAAGGCATAAATGGGATGGCCGAAGCCATCAAGTTTGCTGGCTGGGCAATAGATAGAGGCGTTTTTGGTGCTGTGTTGGCGCGCCACAAGGCATCTGTCTGGTTAGCGGCTTCCAGCAGCCTGACGAATGCCCCTGTCAGCCTAACGGGCGTTCAATAGGTGGCTTGGCTGCGTCGATATCCAGATCCGCTGCTGTTCTCTTTTTTTTCGAAAACGTACCGAACAGCATGAGATTGAGTCTTCCGTAGCGTTCCACCATCTTTTTCAAAAGCACAGGCAAGGTCATCCCGACCAGCATGCTTGCGACGAACATCAGCCACTGGCTATCGATCGAGAGCCTGTTCAGGGCGATGCGGGTGCCAGCAGTTCCGAATACGTGGAACAGGTAGATCTCGAAAGAGTAATAACCCAGCCAAGCAAGTGGCGCGAAGAAGAAGCGGCGAGCGATCAACAGATAGATGGCCGCCAGGCCGAGCAGGGTCCCGACTGCCGTAGTTTCCATCTCGTCGAGCGATATGGCTGCCAGAAGCTCTGCCTGGTCGATGAGTACTACCGTGATTAGCAGCGCGCCGATCGCAGCGAGACTCGAGGGGGTGATGTATTGCTTGGGGAAGCGGCAGAGTGCCATGCCCAGCAGGAAGGAGGGTAACAGCCTCACCGCGCTGCTCAGGCTGAAGAATCCAGGGAAGGCGTCGGAATAGAGCGATGTGCCAGTTGCAATCGCGAGGGCGGCCAGCAGTGCCTTGGGGGAGTCGAGCCAACCCATTTTCTCCAGCAGCGAGACCAGGATGAAAATGCAAAAGACGGCTTGCAGGAACCAGAAGTGAGCGTAGCCGGAGAAGTAGATGCCTGGCAGTTCGCTCCACGAGCGTGTGTTGTTGGTACCCGGCACCAGCATCTGGGAAATGAAGAACAGGGTTGATACGACAAACAACGGGACGATGATCCGTCGTACCTTGCCTGAGTAGAAGTGCGACAGTGAGGTAGCTTTGCCTACCGGACGTAGGGCATAAACGAAGCCGGAGATGGCCGTGAATAGCGGCATGCGAACGTCGATCAGGGAGTCGTACAGATAGCGAAGCGCCGAGTCGTCGGCTACTTCCATACCGCGCGTCGATGTATAGCCGATCACATGTCCCGCAACCATCAGAAACAGCGCCAGGCCCCTGATGGTTTCTATTTCAAGGTCCCTGCTCCGGACGTTGCTTGCCATTGGCCGTCGTTCTCCTGTCGTGCTCGGCTCCCTTCAGGCTTTTCCACAAGGAACGTATGGATAGCTCTGACGATCAGGGCTGAGATTGTACGCCTGGAATTCAGTTCCGTTCGAAAAGGAACTTGCATCGTTCTAGGCGCCATAATCTGCCCAGCGGTCGCTAAGTACTAGAGAACCCATCGATCCGAGATCAGTGTGCCATCAATGCCGATGGCTTTTGTTCGTCTGCATCAGGCTGTGGGTCAGAGGTCGGTACCTCGTCATAGAGCGCAACCATATGATCAAGATTGGCCCTCACGCGGCCCTTCATGGCTTCGACAACGGCGCGGAGTTCGGTCCGTTGGGTGTCGCCGAAAACCTTGATCAGGTTGGTACCGATCTGGCTGATCTGAGGGACCTCGGCAAATCCGCAGGACTGCTTGGGTACCCAGGTTTCTAGAAAGCTGGACAACTTCACCACACGCTGCGGCAGCAACGCGATCTGCGGAACGGCATAGGCGAGCGCTGTGATTGCGCCGTGCAGGCTGGTGCCGCAATACAGTTTGCTGGTGGCTATGCAGTGGATGATGTCTTCGATCTTGCCGCTGTCGACACGGTAGGCACGCTCATCGCCAAGCAGGCTGTGCAGCTTGTCGAGTGGTTCGTCGTCGGAGTGACCGGGAGCCTTGCCGATGGTCAGCAATGCGATCTTCAGACCGGTATTGACGTTGAGTTCGGTCAGCTGCTGGGCAATGGCCTCGATGCGCCGCTTGGCGTGATGATCCGAGATATGGAAAACGATGTGGCCGGGCTCGGCGGGATCGGTCTGCTGCGCGAAGATATCGGATATGAGAATTGCGCTGTCCGGCACCAGGTTGTGTTCGACGCCGAGCTTGTCCAGTTCGGCCGAGGTCTCCCGGTCGCGTACCGACACATAGGTGCAGTCCTTGAGGTTGCGCTCGATTGCGTCATGGATCAGCGGCTTCTTGCGGCTGATCTCGTTTCCGCCGACGCTGTTGTACATCACCTTGTAGCCGGGCAGGTCGCGCTCGCCCAGAACGAGCGGAATGTCCGATGGAATCGAGGTGAACATTCGGCTGAGACGTATGAACGCCTTGTGGCCGATCAGATAGGGACTGGCCTTGATCGGGTAGTAGATCGCCTGCGGTGCCAGGTAGCCAATGATGCTTTCCCATTGGGCCGTCAGGCATTCGCCTCCGGCCACGATAAGCATGGTTTTCGACTGCTGGCGGGTGGCCTCCAGCGCCTTCTTCAAGGGAATGGTGGGCAGTGCACCGTAACTCGAGAGGTTGGACTTCTTGGTCGCGGCGACCAGCACGGAAAAACGGCCATCCGCTTCCAGATAATGCTTGAGAACGATTGCAAAGAGCAGGTCGCCATAGTTGTGCCGGTCATAGGCCCCGTAAGCAATTACCTTTACCCGGTCAGTCATGGCGTCGGACTCCTTTCGATGTTTTTGAACTGCACGTAGAGCAGGGTGTTCTTGATCGCCAGCGCGACAGCCGTCGCGAAACAGGCGCCGTTGACGCCGTAACGTGGGATCAGGATCAGGTTGAGGACCAGATTGATCACGCAGGCGGCGATGTTGTTATGCAGGTAGCGCCGGTGGTTGCCGGTCATGGTCATGAAGATCCCCAGCGGACCCGCCGCCAGCACAAAGAAATACCCAACGGCCAGTACCAGCAGCGGATAGACGCCTTGCTCTCGATACTCAGGGCCGAACACGGCGAGGATGTACTCACGCAGCAGGCCGATCGCGAGCAAGATCATCAGCGCCAGGGCCAGCATGAAGCGCGAGTATTTGCGGACGATGGCAAAGGCGCCGGCACGATCGTTTCGTGCCCAACGCTTGGATATATCCGGGGCAATGGTGCCGTTGATGATGAACAGCAGCGTGGTCGAGAGTGCCGCAATCTTGGCGGCGATGTAGTAGACGCTGACTTCGCTGGCCGAGCGCAACACCCCGAGCAGCAAGGTGTCGGAGAGCTCGATGATGCTGTTCATGATGGCGATCAGCATCAGTGGTACGCAAAGAACGAGCATCGTGCGCCAGCCGAGTGCAGGCTCCGATCCCGAACTGGGTAGGCTGGTGCGGGCACGCCAGATCGAACCGAGAATGGCCAACCCATAGCTGGCCACGAAGCAGGTTACCACTGTGGTCAGGTCGTTCCCGGTGATGGCCACCAGAAGCAGGGTCAGCGCCGGCTGGAATGCGGTCTGCCAGAACAGCCCTTCGCTGGTCTTGTGTTTGGCTTTCAAGGTCTCGCTGGCGATGCTCAACAGCGACAGGCTAAGCGCGGTGACCGCGAACAGGACAGCCGCGTGAGCGAAATAGGGCTGTGTGGTCTTCGAGAAGTACACCACCGCCAGACCGATCAGAAACGCCGGGATGTTCATCAGGGCGCAGAGCATCAAGGCCCTGTCGAAATAACTGCGTTGCCTCTCGTCCTGTAACGAGGAAATCGTCTTCAGACAGGCAATGTCGAGGCCGAGCCTTGCAAGCAGTGAGAGAAAAATGCCAAGGGCCACGCAAAAGAACACGGTTCCGGCCAGCTCTGGGACCAGCAGGCGAGCCAGCAGGATGTTCAGGCCGAGCGTAGCGCCAGCGCCACTGCCTTTGGTCAGGATGAGTCTGGCGTACTTGACGAGGTCGGCTTTCATTCCTGGCTGGGGTGCGTCCGTGGCGTAGGCCGATTTCATCTGGTGCTCCTGCTGCCGCTGATCGCGACATGAACCATATCTGGCGTCCGGGTTGCAGCTGCCGTTGTTGTGAATGTGCTGAGTCAGCGATTCGCGGGTGGGCGGCCGATTGGTGCAAGCGGCCATCGGGCTGTGCAATGGCGACTCCATCAAGAGCGTCGAAGGGCGCGAAAGTTCCTCCCCGACGCACCCGCTGGCTTAATTCGCTGTTGGCTATCACTGCCCCAGGAATCCTGTCGCGCGGGCCGAACTCTTGCATGGTCGGGTCGTCCCACTTCTGACGGCTTCGACTTTAATCATCGCGGGGAGACTAAGCATGGGCATGCTGAATACGGGTGGCATCGGTGGCTTCGAGCTGCTGAAACGCACCTTCAAGGACTTCAGCAAGGACGACATGACCACCTATGCCTCGGCATTGGCCTACCGCGCCATCTTTTCGCTTTTTCCCTTCCTGCTTTTTCTGATCTCGCTGCTCGGGCTTCTGGATCTGCAGGAATTCTTTACCTGGCTGCGTGAGCAGGTATCGCTGGTGCTGCCACCCGATGCCCTCGATCTCGTCAATCCTGTCATAGACGAGATGCAACAGCAGAAGAGCGGCTTCCTTTCCTTCGGGATACTGGTGGCGCTGTGGTCGGCGTCCATAGGCATCCGATCGCTGATGAATGCGATGAACAAGGCTTACGATGTCGAGGAGGGCCGTCCGACCTGGAAGCTGATCCTGCTGTCGGTCGTTTACACCATTGGCCTTGCATTGGTGCTGTTGGCAACCGCCGCCTTGATGATCATCGGCCCGCAGGTGATCGAATGGCTGGCGGACCAGGTAGGGCTTAAGGACATCGTGGTCACGCTGTGGACCTGGTTGCGCTGGCCGGTTGTCGTGATCCTGATGATGCTGGTCCTGGCGGTGCTGTATTACGTCACGCCAGACGTGGAGCAGCAGTTCCGCTTCATTACGCCAGGGTCCGTCCTCGCTGTGATCGTCTGGATCGCCGCGTCCGTAGCCTTTGGTATCTATGTGCAGAATTTCGGCAACTATGACGCGACCTATGGAAGCATCGGGGCGGTCATCGTACTGCTGCTGTATTTCTATATTTCCGCTGCAGTACTGCTATTTGGCGCAGAGATGAACGCGGTGATCGAGCATGCTTCGGTCGAAGGCAAGGGCCATGGGGAAAAGCGCGTGGAGGGTTAGCGTCGTGAAGGTGCCTGTCAGCGAATAGGCTGATATCGCTGGCGAACAACCGCCTGGGTCGGTGGTCCATTGATTTCATTGCAGAATCTTTCGGGCAGTGGCCGGGCATCCGTCCGCCAGGCAGGCGGCTGATCACCGCTGGCTGACACCGTCTCCCAAGGTTCTGCATCGAGATCTCACGGAGACGCTCCACTTTGCATATCGCTGACATGACCATGTTCTACGCACCCGCCAGCGGCGGTGTGCGCACCTATCTCGAAGCCAAGCACCGCCGTTTGCAGCAATACGCAGGCGTCCGCCACAGCATCCTCGTGCCTGGCGACAGCTATAGCCATAACGGCGGCATCTACCAGATCCCGGCTCCGGCGCTGCCGTTCGGTAAGGGTTACCGTTTCCCGGTTCGGCGTGCCCCTTGGCGTAATCAGCTGCGCGCCTTGCGCCCTGACGTGATCGAAGTCGGCGACCCCTACATGACCGCCTGGGCAGCGCTGGATGCCGGCCGGCGTCTGGATGTGCCGGTGATCGGCTTCTACCATTCCGACCTGCCGCTGCTGGTCAGCAACCGTATCGGCGGCTGGCTGGGTACCAACATGAACGGCTACGTCTCGCGGCTCTATGGCAGCTTCGACCGAGTGCTGGCGCCAAGCCGTGTGATGGCGGAAAAATTGCTCTCGCTGGGAGTCGACAACGTCTATGTCCAGCCGCTGGGTGTGGATCTGGATACCTTCCAGCCTGGCCGGCGCGACCCCGCGATCCGCCACGAGCTGGGCCTGGATGACGATACCCGGCTGATGATCTTTGCCGGCAGGGGCTCGCGCGAAAAGAACCTGGATGTCCTGCTGGATACCGCGCGACTGCTTGGCAAGCCCTATCACCTCCTGCTGGTGGGCTCGAGCATGCCGCATCGCGTGCCGTCCAACGTGTCGGTGATCGACCGCTTCTGTCCAGCGGCCGATGTTGCGCGCTACATGGCCAGCAGTGATGTATTGCTGCATGCCGGCAATCAGGAAACCTTTGGCCTGGTGGCGCTCGAAGCCATGGCCAGCGGTATTCCAGTCATTGCCACCCGTGCCGGTGCGCTTCCCGAGCTGGTGCCGTTTCACACTGGCCGGCTCTGTCGGCCGCTGGACCCGCTGGCGATGGCGCAGACCGTACGCGAGCTGTTCGAAGACGACCCGAGGCTGCTGGGTATGCAGGCTCGTCAGCATGTCGAGGCGCATCATGCCTGGGATGCGGTTGTCGCCGGGCTGCTGGCGCACTATCACGCTGTGCTGGGCACCGTCGAGCTGCCGGTTGCCGTGCATGGCTGAGCGCAGCCTGATGCTGGTGCTGCATGATGTGGCACCGGAAACCTGGCCCGACTATGAACCCTTCGTCCAGGCGGTCGATGCGCTTGGCCAGGTACCGATCTGCTGGCTGGTGGTGCCCGATTTTCACCGCCGCAATCGGCTGGAAGACCATGTCAGGTTTCGCGCCATGCTCGAGGGGCGGCTGGCTCGTGGTGACGAACTGATTCTTCATGGCTGTTACCACGCAGATGAAGCGCCCGCGCCGCGTACCCCGCGTGATTGGTTCATGCGTAGAGTGTTTACCCATGAAGGCGAGTTTTACCCGCTGGACCGGGACGAGTCGGCCAGGCGCCTCGAACAGGGAATTGGGCTGTTTGAGAGAAACGGGTGGCCGTTACACGGCTTTGTTGCACCGGCCTGGTTGTTAGGCACGGGTGCTCGCCAGGCCCTGGCAGCGACCGATTTGATCTATACCAGCGATCCGGCACACTTCTATCTATTGCCAGACTACCGGGCAATCGATGCGCCGGGCCTGGTCTGGAGTGCACGCAGTGCCTGGCGCCGAGGCATGTCGCGGTTGGTCAGCGAGAAGATGCTCAACCGGCATCGGCAGGGACCGCTACTGAGGCTGGGTTTGCATCCGGTCGACATGCGCCACGAATTCTCTCATCGATACTGGCTTGATCTGTTGATACGGCTGCTCAAAGACGGGCGTGAACCGGTAACCAAGATCGATTGGCTGATTCGCCATGGGCGTATTGAGAGCATCGCGGCGTGAGCGGGCGGTGGTGGCTGTTGTTCTGCGGATTGCTGATGGCGGCTCTGGTTCCGATCCTGTTGGGCGGCAGCGGCCTGTTCGAGCGGCTCGTTGCTTTTCCGCCGGGGCTGCTGCTGCTCATGCTTGGCATGATCATGCTGGGCTGGTATCTCAACGCACTGCGGCTACGGCTGCTGGTTGGGCGCCGTCGCCTCGGTCAGCAGCGCGCATTCGGTATCGTGATCGCCACTGAGTTCGCCATCTGCGCCACGCCCGGCGGCGCCGGCGGGCCGCTGACCTTGATGGCCTTGCTGCTGCGTCAGGGCGTGGCACCGGCAAAGGGCACAGCGACTTATGCCGTCGAGCAGCTGGCGGACCTGCTGTTTTTTTTCTGCGCGCTGGCGGGGGTACTGATCTATGCAGTGACCCATTCGCTGAACGCCTACATCGGCAGCCTGCTGGGCTTCAGCGCGGCCCTGCTGGTCGGAGTCATGGTGCTGCTGGCATTGCTCGGGCGCTTTCATCGTCAGGTGTTTCTGCTCAACGGCTGGCTGATCGGCCGTCTGGGCATGAAAGCCCCTCGCAAACGCTACTGGGCGCGGAAGGTACTGAGTTTCCGCAATGCGTTACTGGAGTGTTTCCGACTGCCAAAGTCGATTCTGCTCTGGGTGTTCCTGCTCACCACGCTGCACTGGCTGCTGCGCTACAGCGTGCTTTATCTCACGTTGTATGGGCTTGGAAGCCAGCTTGCCTGGGCGTGGACCTTTATCGTGCAGTTGCTGGCACTGACCGCAGGACAGTTGAGCCTGCTGCCCGGTGGGGCGGGGAGTGCAGAGCTGGCGTCCGCGGCCTTGCTTGCACCACTGGTAGGCAAACCGACCGCTGCGGCGGCTATCATGATCTGGCGTTTCGTGACCTTCTACTTCTATCTCATCGCTGGCGCGCCGGTGTTTCTGCACCTTGCCGGACGCCCGCTGTTCAATCATCTGGTGCAGGCCCGCAAGGGTTGAGCGTCCCGCCTATATCGACATCTGAACGGCTACCGCTCCTCGGGAAAGCGAAACTATCCAGCGGTTCGCTTGGTCCACTTAACGTAACCAACGGAAAAGAGGAAACGCCATGAGCAGTACCGAAGACAAGATGAAAGGCAACCTCAATGAAGCTGTCGGCAAGGCCAAGCAGGGTCTGGGCGAGGCGACCGACAATGAGCGCATGAAGGGCGAAGGCCAGCGTCAAGAAGTCAAAGGTGACGCTCAGCAAGTCAAAGGCGAAGCCAAAGATACGGTAAAGAAAGGCGTCGATGGCGTCTGATTGACTGGAATAAAAAATGCCCGCTTCGTGCGGGCATTTTTTTGGACGTTAGCGCTCCAGATACTGCAGCTTGTCCTTCACGCCATCCCACTCTTCAGCATCGGGCAGCGAGTCCTTCTTCTCGGTAATGTTCGGCCAGATATCCGCCAGGTCGGCGTTCAGCTGGATGTATTCCTGCTGATCATCTGGCACCTCGTCCTCCGAGAAGATCGCCTGGGCAGGGCATTCGGGTTCACAGAGCGCACAGTCGATGCACTCATCCGGATGGATTACCAGGAAGTTCGGGCCTTCGTAGAAGCAATCGACTGGGCAGACTTCCACGCAGTCGGTGTATTTGCACTTGATGCAGTTGTCGGTGACGACGAAGGTCATTTCTAGCTATCTCCTCGGGCGTGTCAGGTGGCGTTGCAATGACGCCCCCGTTCGGCGGGGCTATGGCGGCACCAGGCAAATGCCGCACATATCCAAAAATGCGCGCGATTCTATCAGCTTTTGCAGCGGTCAGACTCGCGTTTTCAGGTTGTATAGCAGGTCCAGCGCCTGGCGCGGGGTCATATCATCGGGATTGATCCGCCCCAATTCCTCTACGACCGGATGCGGCAGGCTTGCAAACAGGTCGTTCTGCATGGGTGGTGCAGGTTCGCCGGCAGCTATTTTCGGTTTTTCATGTGCCAGGCTGGTGGTTTCCAGCCGCGACAGATGGTCGCGTGCGCGCTGAATGACCTCGCCAGGGACGCCGGCCAGCTGTGCCACTGCCAGTCCGTAGCTCTGGCTCGCCGGGCCCGGCAAGACGTGATGCAGAAAAACGATCCGCTCGTTGTGCTCGGTAGCCGACAGATGCACATTGGCCACAACCGGCTCGCTTTCCGGCAGCACGGTCAGCTCGAAGTAGTGGGTGGCGAAGAGAGTAAAGGCGCGCAGCTTGGCCAGATGCTCGGCGGCGGCCCAGGCCAGGGAAAGGCCGTCGAAGGTGCTGGTGCCGCGGCCGACTTCATCCATCAGCACCAGGCTGCGATCGCTTGCGTTGTGCAGGATGTTGGCGGTTTCGCTCATCTCCACCATGAAGGTGGAGCGGCCGCCGGCCAGGTCGTCCGACGAACCGATACGGGTAAAGATGCGGTCGACCAGCGACAGTTCGCAGGTCTTGGCCGGCACGAAGCTGCCGATCTGCGCCAGCAGCACGATTAGCGCCGTTTGGCGCATGTAGGTCGACTTGCCGCCCATGTTCGGGCCGGTGATGACCAGCATGCGGGTGTCATCGTCGAGCTGGAGATCGTTGCCAACGAAAGGCGTTTGCAGCACCTGCTCGACTACCGGATGGCGGCCCTGCTCGATTACAAGGCATGGATGCTCGACGAAGCGCGGACGGTTCAGGTCCAGCGCCAATGCCCGTTCGGCCAGGTTGCTCAGCACGTCCAGTTCAGCCAGTGCTGCGGCACTGTCCTGCAGCGGGGCGAGGTGCTCGATAAGCTGCTCCAGCAATTCTTCGTAGAGTTGCTTTTCACGGGCCAGGGCACGGCTCTTGGCCGATAGCGCCTTGTCTTCGAATTCTTTCAGTTCCGGCGTAATGAAGCGCTCGGCACCCTTGAGTGTCTGGCGGCGGATGTAGTCGGCCGGGGCGGATTCTGCCTGCTTGCTTGGCAGCTCGATGAAATAACCGTGCACGCGGTTGTAGCCAACCTTGAGATTGGCCAGGCCGGTACGGGCTTTTTCCCGCGTCTCCAGGTCCATGAGGTATTGGCCAGCGTTCTCCGAAAGCGACTGCAGCTCGTCCAGCTCGGCGTCGTAACCGGTTTTCAGGACGCCGCCGTCGCGAATCACGGCAGGCGGATTGTCTGTGATCGCCCTTGCGAGCAGCGCCGCGAGCTCCGGGTAGGTGCGGATGATCGTCGCCAGCTGGTTGAGGTGCGGTGCCACCAGTTCGCGCAGCCCCTCCTGAAGCTGTGGCAGGGCTGCGAGCGCATCCCGCAGGCGTGCCAGGTCGCGTGGACGGGCATTGCGCAGGCCGATGCGGGCAAGGATGCGTTCGAGATCGCCGATGTCCTTCAGCTGTGGCTGGATCTGCTCGAAGCGGTAATGATCGAGCAGGCAGGTGATCGAATCCTGACGGGCTTCGAGAACGCTGCGGTCCCGCAGCGGGCGGTTCAGCCAGCGGCTGAGTAGTCGACTACCCATGGCAGTCTGGCAGCGGTCGACCACCGATTGCAGGGTGTTGTCGCGTCCGCCTCCAAGGTTGATGTCCAGCTCCAGGTTGCGTCGGGTTGCGCCGTCAAGGATGACGGTGTCGTCGAGGCGCTCGTGGCGCAGGCTGCGCAAGTGGTGCAGGGCGGTGCGTTGGGTCTCCTTGGCATAGGTCAGCAGGCAACCTGCAGCACCGATCGCCAGGGTCAGCTTCTCGCAGCCGAAGCCTTTCAGGTCCTGCGTGCCAAATTGCTGGCAGAGGCCCTTAGAGGCACTGTCGCGGTCGAAGTCCCAGGGTGCACGGCGCCGCACGCCACGACGCTTTTCGAGCGGAAGGTTGGCCGGCCAGTCATCAGGGATCATCAGTTCAGCTGGATTTAGGCGTTCCACCTCGGCCAGCAGGGTTTCCCAGCCGCCGAACTCCTGGACGCTGAAGCGGCCGCTGGTAATGTCCAGTACAGCCAGTCCGAACAGCTTTTCATCGCCGACCAGAGCTGCGAGGAGGTTGTCGCGATGCTCGTCGAGCAGTGCCTCGTCACTGACCGTCCCTGGCGTGATGATTCGTACCACCTGGCGTTCTACCGGGCCCTTGCTCGTGGCCGGATCGCCGATCTGCTCGCATATCACCACCGACTCGCCAAGCTTGACCAGTCGGCTGAGATAGCCCTCGGCCGAGTGGAACGGAATCCCCGCCATGGGGATGGCGTTACCCCCGGACTGGCCGCGCGCGGTCAGCGTGATGTCCAGCAGCTTGGCAGCCTTCTTTGCATCTTCGTAGAACAGCTCGTAGAAATCACCCATGCGATAGAACATCAACTGGTCTGGATGCTCGCGCTTGAGCTTCCAGTATTGCTGCATCATGGGTGTGTGATGGGACAGATCGTGTGACATATGGCTCGATACTTGGAGGAGATGGGCGCAGGCGAGGCTCTATCCGGGCGATGTAATTGGCAGAGGCGGGTGGTCGATGCGCCGAACGAAACAAACCGGGAAGGTTATCATGGGCCACGCAGGGAGCGATGCGGCATCTTGGCAGCTGGCGCCTGCGTAGCGATCGGATTGAATAGCGCTCAGGGAGTAACTGATGACTGCTCTGCAAGGTGCGCCGGGCGCACCGACAAACCTGCTGGTTGTGGTCGTGGCCAATATCCTCGTCGTTGCGGTAGCGGTGGCCATTCACTATGAGTTTCTGTCCCGGCTCTCAGCCTACAAGCCGAGCCCGCACTTTCAGCACCGAGTAGGAATCGTCTTCGGTGTTTTTGGGGCTCTCACGGCGCATGCCGTCGAGGTCTGGGTATTTGCCTTCGCCTACTACTTCATGCATCACACGCCCGGCTGGGGCGAGCTGGCCGGCGAATTCGGTGGCAGCCTGCTGGACTGCGCCTACTTTTCCTTCACCACGTTCACCACGGTCGGTTTCGGGGATATCCACCCCGTCGGGCCTATTCGGTTCCTGACCGGTATCGAGGCCCTTACTGGGCTGGTGCTGATTACCTGGACCGCCTCGTTTCTGTTTCTGGAAATGCAGCGCCACTGGAAGGTCCGTTGAATCCATCCAGGTGGGCCTGCGGCTGGATGTGCTGACCTGCTGGAGGCCGGGCTGCTAAGGTAGGCATCCAACATCCAACATCCAAATCTGGAGCTGCCATGTCCCGCGTGACCGATCTTGCCGCGCAGCTGGGCCGCGCACTACAGCAACAGTCGGCACAGGTAAGCACTGCCGAATCCTGTACTGGCGGAGGCATCGCCGAGGCCATCACCCGTGTCGCCGGCAGCTCGGCCTGGTTCGAGGCCGGTTTCGTCACCTATTCCAATGCGCAGAAAACCCGTCAGCTCCAGGTGCCGGCAAGCCTGTTCGCCGAGGTGGGAGCGGTCAGCCGCGAGGTGGTCGAGGCAATGGTGCGCGGCGCGCAGCAGGCCAGTGGTGCCCAATATGCGGTGGCCGTCAGCGGCGTTGCCGGGCCGGGAGGCGGATCGCCGGAAAAGCCGGTCGGCACCGTGTGGCTGGCCTGGGCCTCTGGTAAGGAGCGATTCGCCAAGCGGTTCAATTTCGACGGCAATAGGCAGGCCATCCGTGAACAGAGCATAGAGGCCGCGCTCGTCGGATTGATCCGGTTGGCAGCAGGAGAAAATCCGTTGGAGGACTAGGCGCTCGATTTTGCCTATGCTCTAATACTGTCTACTTATACAGTTGTCGTGGCCTCTGGCCCTCTTGATCAAGTGAGGATTGTAATGGACGAGAACAAGAAGCGTGCCTTGTCAGCGGCTTTGGGCCAGATCGAAAAGCAGTTCGGTAAGGGCGCGGTCATGCGCATGGGCGATCATGATCGTCAGGCGATCCCCTCCATCTCCACCGGCTCGTTGGGCCTGGACATCGCGCTTGGCATCGGCGGCTTGCCGAAAGGCCGAATCGTTGAAATCTACGGTCCGGAATCGTCGGGTAAGACCACCTTGACCCTGTCAGTCATTGCCGAAGCCCAGAAGCTGGGCGCCACCTGCGCCTTCGTCGACGCCGAGCACGCGCTTGATCCGGACTACGCCGGCAAGCTCGGCGTCAACGTTGACGACCTGCTGGTTTCGCAGCCGGATACCGGTGAACAGGCGCTGGAAATCACCGACATGCTGGTGCGCTCCAATGCCGTTGACGTGATCATCGTCGACTCCGTGGCGGCCCTGGTGCCCAAGGCGGAAATCGAAGGCGAGATGGGCGACACCCATGTGGGTCTGCAGGCCCGCCTGATGTCCCAGGCGTTGCGCAAGATCACCGGTAACATCAAGAACGCCAATTGCCTGGTCATCTTCATCAACCAGATCCGCATGAAGATCGGCGTGATGTTCGGTAGCCCGGAAACCACCACCGGCGGTAATGCGTTGAAGTTCTACGCCTCGGTCCGTCTCGACATCCGCCGTACCGGTGCGGTGAAGGAGGGCGACGAAGTGGTTGGTAGCGAAACCCGCGTCAAGGTAGTCAAGAACAAGGTGGCGCCACCGTTCCGTCAGGCCGAATTCCAGATCCTGTACGGTAAGGGCATCTACCGTAATGGTGAGGTTATCGATCTGGGTGTACAGCAGGGCCTGGTCGAGAAGTCGGGTGCCTGGTATGCCTACAAGGGCAGCAAGATCGGCCAGGGCAAGGCCAACGCTGCCAAGTACCTCGAGGAGAACCCGGAAATCGGTCGGGAGATCGAGCAGCAGATCCGCGACAAGCTGCTGGTGGTTGCGGCCAATACCAAGGCCAACCCTGTGACTGAAGACCTGGCCGAAGCCGATCTCTAATCTGTATGCCGGTTGTGCTTGATAGCCCGGCCGCTGTGCGGCGGGCTGCAATGGATCTCCTAGCCCGTCGCGAGCATGGTCGCATCGAGCTGAGCCGCAAGCTGCGTTCACGCGGCGCACCGGACGAACTCATCGAGCCTGCACTGGACAAGCTGGCTGATGAGGGGCTGCTCAGCGAGGCTCGCTATCTGGAAAGCTTCGTTCGGATGCGTGCGAATGCCGGCTACGGCCCCCTTCGAATACGTGAGGAGTTGGTCCGGCGTGGCGTGCCCCGGGAAATGGTCGAGCAGGCATTGCGTAGCAGCGGTTATGACTGGAACGTCCAGCTGCATGAGGTCTGGTTGCGCAAGTTCGGCGAATTACCTGGCGATCAGCGCGAAAGAGCCCGACAGGGCCGCTTTCTCAGTTATCGCGGCTATCCCCTGGAGCTCATCGGTCGTCTTTTGCGGGGCGGCTCGATCGATTGATCTGGCCGCACCAGCGTTCACCTTCGCTTGGGCACTAGAAACTCGCTCGCCCTAGCTGAGATTCAATCATCTGGCCGCAGTGACGCTGCCCAGTGTTCTTTCGCGTTGATGAAGTCGGTGAGCTGTCGCAGGCGGCCATGGTCCCTGCCATTGAATACAAAGCTCAGCCGTGGTAGCGCCTGCAGCTCCGGCTCATCCAGTTCCATTTCACAGCACGCCTGCTGCTCGAAATGGCCCTCCAGGCACAGGTCAGCAAAGCTTTCGTTCATGAACGTCATTGCAGCGTCGGTCAGCACATGGTTCATGCGCATGACAAAGCGGTCCTTGAGCCAGCGGCTCGAATGGAAATTCCCGTAGAAATGATTGATCTCAGCTGCAGCGTCCTCGGCGTTATCAACCAGGCGTACCAGCCCCATGTCGCTGGGGAGGATGTAGCGGTTGTCTTGTAGCTGATTGCGTACGAAGTCCAGCATGTCCTTCCAGAACGAGCCGCCTGGTTCGTCCAGCAGGACGATGGGCACGAGCGGGCTCTTGCCCGTCTGGACCAGGGTCAGAACCTCAAGGGTCTCGTCCAGCGTGCCGAACCCACCCGGGCATAGCACTAGCGCATCGGCTTCCTTGATGAAAAAAAGTTTGCGCACGAAAAAGAAGTGAAAAGACAGCAGATGGTCGGTGCCGTCCACGGTGGAATTGGCGTGTTGCTCGAAGGGTAGGGTGATGTTCAGGCCGAGGCTGTTATCTGTGCCGGCGCCTTCGTGCGCAGCCGCCATGATGCCTCCACCTGCGCCGGTGATGACCATGAGGTCGTATCGTGCCAGCGTCTGTCCGAGTTCACGGGCGAGGCCATAGAGTGGGTGCTCAACCGGCGTGCGCGCCGAGCCAAAAACAGTGACCTTGCGGCGTCGCTTGAATTGATCGAGTCGGCCGAACGCATGCTCCATTTCCCGCATGGTCTGCAAGAGGATCTTGGCATCCCAACGGCTCCGATCCGCCTGGGCCATGCGCATGACGGTCACGAGCATCTCGCGATAGAGGGGCTGGTTCTGACTGGCCGGAGGGACAACAAGCGCAACCAGCTCGTCGAGTTTTTGGTTCAGGTCAGCACTGCTGGTCTTGAAATGTCTCGACAGATAATGGTCCGGTTCAAAAGGCATATCAGGTTCTCTTTTTTCATCATGGACCTGGCCATCGATTAGCAGGCCGTTGAAAGCGATGTCCGGCAAAGCAGGTGGTTTCGAGCTGCTCGGCCTTGGTGCCATTTTGCACTGGGCATGCGTAAAACAGTCGGACGTCCCAGCGTTCAGCGGGGCCGCAGGAACCTTTAGCGAAGATCTCCGGTTACGACGCGGCTGTAGATGCCGTCATGCGGCTCACCTACTCGCTGTTGCGCCTGCGCTTCAGAGCGCGATGCGATCGCCAGGTTCCGGAATCTGGGCATTCAGTCCCTGACGTTCCTTCAGGGCTTGCTGCAATACCAGCATTTTTTCGAGCTCGCCGTGGACCAGGTAGAGCTCAGGCTGCGGTTGGAAATTGTCGATCCATTCGATCAGCTGAGACTGACCTGCATGGGCTGAGAACCCGCCGAGCGTATGAATCCGGGCCCCAACGGCGATGCGCTGATGCAGCAACTTGACGGTCTTTGCTCCGTCGACCAGTGCTCGTCCCAGGGTGCCACTAGCCTGAAACCCCGGTATCACCACATGGCATTCCGTGCGCCAGAGGTTGTGCTTGAAGTGGTGGAGAATTCTACCGCCACTGCACATGCCGCTCCCGGCAATGATGATCGCGCCGCTCTTGAAGCGATTGATGGTCATCGATTCTTCGGGGGTGGGGGTAGTTTTGAGTATGGGAAGCCATTTCTCGAGGCGACGGCAGCCGTCCTGCTCCGGGCTGGTAAGGCTGATGTCCAGCTGTTCGCTAAACGATGAATAGATGGAATTGGCGCCGATCGCCATTGGGCTGTCGAGGAAAACGGCCTGTTGAGGCAAGCGGCCTTGCTGATAGAGCTGCCCTAGATAGTAGATCAGGTCTTGAGTGCGACCAACGGCAAAAGACGGCATCAGCACGTTTCCGCCGTCTTTGTGTGCTTGCTGAAGTATTCCCGCGAGCTCTTCAATGGTCGCCTCGTGGTCACGATGATCCCGATCGCCATAGGTGGATTCCATCAGTACCACATCTGCTTCGCGTAGCGCTGTTGGCGCATGCATCAGGGGCGAGGTGTCATTGCCCAGGTCGCCTGAAAATACCAGTCGACTCTGCCGGTCGAAGTCGACGATATCCATCTGAACGATCGCCGACCCGAGAATATGCCCTGCATCGAAGAAGGTCACGGTGATACCCGGTGCTGCCTCGAAAACCTCAGCATACGCGTGCGGGGTGCGCTGTTTCAGCATGCGCTCGGTGTCCACGCGTGTATAAAGCGGCTTGACTGCCGGCTTGCCGAGCCGCGCACGCCACTTGTTTTCCCATTCGGCATCCTTTTCCTGAATGCTCGCCGAATCCAGAAGCATCAGCTCGAGTAATTGGCAGGTAGCAGCCGTGGCGTGGATCGGTCCCCGATAGCCAGCTGCGACCAGCCTTGGGAGAAGTCCGCTATGGTCGATATGGGCATGAGAAATCACCACGGCGTCGATGGCTGCAGGATCAAAAGCAAAAGCGGCCCGGTTGCCTGCTTCTTCTTCCCGCCGCCCTTGATGCATGCCGCAGTCCAGCAGTACGCGTGCGCCGCCATGGGTCTCGATCAGGTAGCACGAGCCGGTGACCTGCTGGATGGCACCGAGAAAACTGAGCAAAGCCATAAACGTCCCCACCTTTACGAATAGGTTCAGGGTGCCGGTTCGGCTATGTTCGCGTCTTGACGCATATCAGGAAGCGTCGCTGGTTGTTGGCCTGGCTTCAGTGCCTGTCTTGCTGCGATCGCGTGGTTGCGAGGAGGGCATCAGGCAAGGCGCAGGACAAGGTTGCCCATGACCGGGGCGATGAGCGCAGTGACGACCTGATCGGCTATCTCCGGCCCAACGCCTTTGGAAGGTATCGGTCTGCGACCCTCGATCAACAATCGCTAGCGCGGTAGCGCTCGGTGGTGATGGGCTTCTTGCTTTGGTACTCGCTGAACTCGAAGCGCAGCACTGCGCCTTGGCTCATCAGTTCGCGTAGTCCTTGATTGTTGCAGACGCTGGCAGCCAGTTGCGAGCGGACCTGCTTTGGATTGTCACGCATCTGTGCCGCATGCCGGGGCTGCACGCTTAGATGATTGACCAACTGGTTGCCATCGACGCTGTAACCTTCGTCAAGCAAGTCCGAATTGATGGCGCGTGGCGTGCCGATGCTGCTTTCGCGTGCGACCTTTTCCAGCAACTGGTCGAGCGGCTGGTCCTGTGCAGAGGCGTTGTGGACGAAAGACAGAGCGAGGCAAAGCGGGACGAACGGTATCAGACGGTGCATGGTGATCTCCTGGTGACTGCCGTCGTTCGACCGACCACTGACAGGGCGGTTCAGTGACCTGCTTCGCGCCGCGGGAAGGCTGGTAGACTGCCTGCCCATTCGCAATGAGCCGCCACCGCCATGCCTCATGCTGTAGCCCGGTTGCGGGAAGCGCGTCTCGCGCGTAGCACCAAGCCGTTCATTGCCCGTGGTTCACGCACGCCTCGTTGCGGACGCTGCCGTGTTGCCATCAGCCATTGCCTGTGCAATTTGCGTCCGGAAGTTGAAGCCAGCAGTGCGGTGTGCCTGATCATGCACGACATCGAACCGTTGAAGCCGAGCAATACGGGCTGGTTGATCGCGGATATCGTGACGGACACACATGCGTTCACCTGGGCGCGCACGGGTGTCGATCCAGCCTTGCTGGCATTGCTGGCTGACCCGCAATACCAGCCGTACGTGGTATTTCCCGGCGAATATGCGCAACCCGAGCGCGTGGTCTGTTCCGTAACCCCGGAGATTCAAACGCGGCCCCTGTTCATTCTGCTCGATGCCACCTGGACCGAAGCGCGCAAGATGTTTCGCAAGAGTCCTTATCTCAAACATCTGCCCGTGCTGAGCTTGCAGGCCGAGGTGCTGTCCCGTTACCGCTTGCGGCGGTCCACGCGCAGCGAGCATTTGTGCACCGCTGAGGTGGCCGCACTGTGCCTTGGCCTGGCTGGGGACGCAAAGGCTTCCGCAGCGCTCGATGCCTGGCTCGATGCCTTCACCGATCATTACCTGGGCGCCAAGCATCAACGCCAGCCCGATCCGAACGATGTCGTGCATCAGACGCTGGCGGCGTTTGCAACCTGCTGAGCGGCCAGTGCTAGGGCTTGGCGGGTTGAGCTTTTTCGGCTGCCAGAACAGCGGCTGGCTGGCGCGGCCAGAGTTGGGCAGCGAGCATTCCACATAACATCAGCGCACAGCCTATGTAGCCTCGCAGGCTAAGGCTTTCATCAAGAAACAGGGCGCCCGCGATGGCTGCGAACACTGCTTCGAGCGACAGGATGATCGCAGCGTGCGAGGCGATCGCATGCTTTTGCGCAACCACTTGCAGGGTGTAACCCACACTTACCGCAAACACGCCGCCATAGATCAACGCCGGGACAGCCAGCCAGATTGCGTTGAGGCTCGCCTCCTCGAACAGCGCTGCAAGCATCAGGCTGATCACGGCGCAGGTTACGAATTGAATGAAGGCCAGACGGATCGCGTCATGCCGTCCCACGAAAAAGCTCACAAGCAAAACATGAAGGCCCCAGACAAAGGCTCCGGCAAGCTGGATCCAGTCCCCGGAGGCCACCTGGAAGTCTTCATCGATGCTCAGCAGCGCCATGCCAAGTACGGCGAGGATGGCGCCGAGCCAGGTTCCCAGGCCGGTCCTCTGCCCAATGATCAAACCCAGCAGGGGGACGACGATGACGTAGAGACCGGTGATGAAGCCTGAGTTGGTGACACTGGTAAACAGCAGGCCAACCTGCTGCAGATTGATGCCCAGGGTCAGGGCCAGGCCCATGCACAGGCCGCCCAGCAGTAGGCTGCGCTGCAAGAAGGGTTCGTGTCGGGCCGCGCCGCGGCCCTGGCGCAGCACCAGTGGCAGCAGGACGATCGCACCCAGCATGAAGCGCAGGCCGGTAAACAGATAGGGCCCGATATAGTCCATGCCAATTCGCTGAGCGACGAAGCCGGACCCCCATATCATGGCGGTCAGTAGCATCAGAAAGTCGGCGCGAAGGGCTTGGTTACGCATGGAGGATGCTCGGCGGAGGGCAGCCGGAAACTTTGCACCAAACCGACGTGCTTGACCACCTTTTGCATGGGCGCCATGCTTGCGCCGCTCTTTTTGTAGGCCGGCGATCGAAATTCGGGTGGTGGCGCGATATCATCACATCGGCCCCGAGCTATGGTTCGGGTTCTTGCCGACGTCGTCGGGATCGGCTCTGCCGATGCAAGCGCCAATAAAAACTATAGGTCTGCCCATGGCTGCTTACGAAATCCTCATTGCCGATGATCACCCCCTTTTTCGCAGCGCGTTACAGCAAGCCTTGACGCTTGGGCTGGGCGACGGCGTTCGGTTGTCGGAAGCAGCCAGCATCGCCGAGCTGGAGGCGCTCCTTAATCAGACGTCAGAGTGGGATCTGGTCCTGTTGGATCTGAACATGCCGGGCGCGTACGGCTTTTCCGGGCTGGTGCTGCTCCGGGGACAGTACCCGCAGTTGCCGGTGGTCATGATCTCGGCTCAGGAGGATGCTGCCGTGGTTGCCCGCTCACGGGAGTTCGGTGCCAGTGGTTTCATTCCCAAGTCCAGTTCGTTGGAAACCATTCAGCAAGCCGTGCGGGCAGTGCTCGACGGCGATGCCTGGTGGCCCAGCAACATTCAGGACGTGGCTTATGTGAGCCCGGAGGCCAAAGCCGCCAGCGAGGGCCTCGCCAGTCTTACACCCCAGCAGTTCCGCGTCCTGACGATGGTCTGTGATGGCCTGTTGAACAAGCAGATCGCCTACGAGCTGAACGTCTCCGAGGCGACCATCAAGGCACACGTGACGGCGATCTTCCGCAAACTGGGCGTACGTACGCGCACCCAGGCGGCGTTGTTATTGCAGCAGATGGGTTCCATTCCAGTCGGTTGAGGCGCCTTATCAGGCGATGGTCGGCAATACGATCTGGTCGCTGCGGCGAACGCCTGCAGTCAACGCGCGACACTGCTCAATAAATTCACGCATCGCGGCGGTCCGGTATTTCAGCGAGTGCCAGATGAAGTAGAACTGTCGGGTCAGGTCCAGTTCGGGTGTTTCGACTGCCACGAGGCTGCCCCGGCGGAACGCGTCGCGCAGAGCCAGGCGCGAGATGCAACTGATCCCCAGTCCCGATTCGACTGCCCGCTTGATCGCTTCGGTGTGTTCCAGTTCAAGCCGAATGTTGAGCTTTGCCGGATGATGGCGCATGGCATGATCAAACGTCAGCCGAGTCCCCGATCCTTGCTCTCGAAGGATCCAGGCTTCGCGCAAAAGCGCATCCAGGCTCACATCCTTCCGGCCGGCGAGCGGATGCTGGGGAGCGCAGAACACTACCAGCTCGTCCTCGATCCAGGGCGACACTTCGATATCGGGGTGGCGGCAATCTCCCTCGATCAGACCTAGATCAAGTTCATGTTGCGCAACCTGCTGGACAATATGTGCGGTGTTCTGGACGTGGAGCTTTACCCTGCATTCCGGATGGCGTTGCATAAAGCTGCCTATCAGCAGGGTTGCCAGATAGTTGCCTATGGTGAGCGTCGCGCCGACGCTGAGTGAGCCGAACCCGGTCTTGCCCGCCAGCAGGTCCTCTATGGCTTTGGCCTGGTCTAGCAGGCCAACCGCCTGAGGCAATAGAAGGTGACCCATTGCATTCAGCCACAACCGCTTGCCGGCGCGGTCGAACAGTTGGCAACCGGATTGTCGTTCGAGCTCGGCCAGGGATGTACTGGTCGCCGATTGTGACAAGGCGAGACTCTCCGCAGCACGTGAGACGCTTTCATGGCGCGCGAACGCGACGAACACCTGAAGCTGGCGTAAAGTGAAATGCATATCTATATAACCGATAACATATATCGTTAATATTCGTTTAACGGATATTAACGGTGACTATACACTGCCGCAAATGTCGACGCGCGGAACGCGCGCTAGAAGGGGAACACCTACATGAGCAACCTGAACGTCGAGCGAGTCCTCAGTGTGCATCACTGGAACGACACGCTGTTCAGTTTCAAGACCACCCGCAACCCGGGCCTGCGCTTTGAAAATGGCCAGTTCGTGATGATCGGCCTGGAAGTCGAGGGGCGACCCCTGATGCGTGCGTACAGCATTGCCAGCCCCAACTACGAGGAGCATCTCGAGTTCTTCAGCATCAAAGTTCAGGACGGACCCTTGACGTCACGGCTGCAGCACCTCAAGGAAGGCGACTCCTTGATGGTCAGCCGCAAGCCAACCGGCACCCTGGTGCTGGGCGACCTGCTGCCAGGCAAGCATCTCTATCTCTTGAGTACGGGAACCGGTCTGGCGCCGTTCATGAGCGTGATCCAGGACCCGGAAACCTACGAGCGCTTCGATAAGGTCATACTGGTTCACGGCGTGCGCTACGTGAACGAGGTGGCCTATCAGGAATTCATTACCGAGCATCTGCCACAGAACGAGTTCTTTGGCGAAGCGGTGAAGGAAAAGCTGATTTACTACCCGACGGTTACTCGAGAGCCATTCAGGAATCAGGGGCGGCTGACCGATCTGATGCGCAGTGGCAAACTGTTCGCCGACATCGGCTTGCCGCCGATCAATCCCGCGGACGACCGCGCCATGATCTGTGGGAGTCCAAGCATGCTGTCTGAAACCAGTGAAGTACTGGACAGTTTTGGACTCAAGGCTTCGCCGCGGATGGGTGATCCGGGGCATTACCTGATCGAACGAGCCTTTGTCGAGAAATAGGTAGTCAGTGACAAAGCCAGGCCGGTTGGCGCGATGCGCCTGCCGGCCTTTTTCATATATAGACGCTACAGCACTTCTTGAATTTCTGGCCGCTGCCACAGGGACAAGGGTCGTTACGGCTGGCTTTAAGCGGGACGGTCGGGTCGATGAAGTACCAGCGCCCGTCTTGCTGCACGAACGCTGAACGCTCGTGCTGAGCATGCTCACCCGCCCGATCATGCCAGCGGGCCGTAAAGCTGACCAACGCATGCTCCGGCTGGCCACCCAGCAGCTGGCTGCTTTCGACCTCCAACCCTAGCCAGGTACTTGTCACGCTCCAGTCCCTCATCGACTGCAGATCCAGAGCATCTTGCTGGGCGGGCAGGGTCGTTGCTCGCAGGTAATCAACCAGACCCAGCACATAGGCGCTATAGCGTGAGCGCATCAGCTGCTCTGCGCTCGGGGCTGGAAGCCCGGCGTGATACCGGCCACAGCACTGCGAAAGCAGGTTCCCACTACCGCACGGGCAGCTGGTCGCTTGGAAGGGTTCGCTGATCACGGTCGAGTCACCACCAGTATTTGCCAAACATCTGCGGATTGGCCCAGAACTTCGCATTAAGCCAGTCCGGAACCTGCTTGTAATCCAGCAGGTCGTAGGTGAAGAGGGTCAAGGTCTGTTCGTCACGTTCAAACCGAGCACTGACCTGCAGGGCCAGGGCGTAAAAATCCGTCGCCTGCCAGTCGCAAGCATCCAGATCAACCAGAACCGCCATGCGACTGGCATTGAGGTTGCGGAGTCCGCCCAGCAGCTGCAGGCCGTCTCGCTTGGGCAGCTGTTCCAGGCAATCGGCTATCAGTGCAAGGTCGTACCGGCGACTCGTCAGGCCATCGGGGAGCGGGGCAGTTTGCGCTCGAGTGACCTCGCTGCCAGGGTGGCTGCGGGAGAAGGCATCGACGGCAGGCAAGTCACTATAGCCAACGTGCAGCAGCCGTGCCGGAGCATATTGCTGCAGAAGCACGGCTAGTGCCTGTTGTGGACTTTCGGGTGAGAAGGTTGCGATCAAGCCGGGATCCTCATTGTCAGGCGCAGAGCACGGGTTCGAGCAGTGCCAAGTTGCCTGGCCAAAGCGTAAAGACTAGCGCGGCGACGCGTGCCGGCCTAGTCTCGATATAACTGGAGTCGCTTATGCTCGTCCGCATGGCGCTCTGGCCGATCCCACTTTAGGAGGCTTTACCGATGAGTAGCTTACGGACAGCAGTACCCGTGATTGTAATGACCACCTTTCTGGCAGGCTGTGCAGGGGTGCAGAAGCAGGATTGGCCCAGCTGTGCGGCTGTCGGCGGTGTAACCGGTGCCGCGCTGGGTGCGATTGAAAGCAGCACCTATACCGGTTATGGCGCGTTGATTGGTGGCGGTATGGCTGCGGCGTATTGCTGGGCTAACGGTACCGAGCAGGAAACGGTGGCCGTGGTAGAGACCGTGGAGCCAGCACCGGTGACCGAGCCCGAGCCTGAGCCAGTCCTGGAAGCGGTACGGGTCGAGCTGGACGTGAAGTTCGACTTCGACAAGGCTACCGTCCGTGAGGACGCCTACGACGATATCGAAGTACTTGCCGATTTCATGAAGCAGTACGGGCAAACTTCGACGACCGTGGAAGGCCATACCGACTCTGTTGGTACCGATGCCTACAACCAGCGCCTTTCCCAGCGCCGGGCCCAGGCGGTTCGTGACGCACTGGTTGAGCGCTACGGTGTCGAGGCCAACCGTCTAGAAGCCATTGGCTACGGTGAGTCGCGGCCAGTCGCTGACAACTCGACTGAGCTGGGTCGAGCCATCAACCGTCGCGTTGAGGCTTCGGTCGAAGCTCGTCCTTAACGGCTGGTTGGAAACAAATGAACCGGGCGACAGCCCGGTTTTTTCGCGGTTATCAGAACAAGGGACGAGCGCTCGCCAGAACCACTACAGCCATCCCCAGCAATAGATTCACGCCAACCAGCTTTCGGATCTGTCCGAGAGCGGCACCACCATCCGGCCAGTTCTGCGCCGCAACGGCGCGCTTCAGCGGCGGCAGATGCAACAGCTGGATGCGAAGAAAAAGTGCCAGCATCACTACGAACAAACCCGCCATGACGTGCACGTAGCGCGGTGCAGCCTCCATGCTGCCGAATTTGATGTGCCACATGCCGATACCGCTTATCGGCAGAACCAGAAGCGTCGCCCAGACCCACGCAAAGAACCGGCGAAATACTTCGACCCAAAGCGTCAGCCGCTCAGGCGCCTGAAGTCCCGAAACGGCGGCGGGGCGCAGCACCATCCAGGCGAAGAACATACCGCCCACCCAGACCACAGAGGCCAGTACGTGAAGCGAGTAGAGCAGAGCGAAAGGGGTCATCTAGGAAATCTCCGGTGGCGGATGGCTGAGCGCGCGTTATCATAGCCACCCGCTCGGAATACTGAAAATATATACAGCTCGCGCCCATGCTTAGCACCGAACTCAAGACCCAGATCCAGGGCGCCTATTCAAGCTTTCTCGAGGCCAAGGGGTTGAAACCTCGTTATGGCCAGCGCCTGATGATTGCGGAAATCGCGAAAGTTCTCGGTGCGATAAAGGCCGACGACGAAGGGCGCCGCGACGGGGAGCCCGCTGTGGTGGCTGTCGAGGCGAGCACCGGCACCGGCAAGACGGTCGCCTACAGCCTGGCGGCCATTCCGACGGCCAAGGCTGCCGGCAAGCGCCTGGTCATCGCCACTGCAACTGTCGCGTTGCAGGAGCAGATCGTCCACAAGGATCTGCCGGACCTGATGCGCAACAGCGGGCTGAGTTTTTCTTTTGCGCTGGCCAAGGGTCGTGGTCGCTACCTCTGCTTGTCCAAACTCGATGTACTGTTGCAGGAAGGCCAGGCGCAAAGCGCTACGGCTCAGCTTTTCGAGGAAGAGGGGTTTCGCCTCGATGTGGATGAGCGCAGCCAGAAGCTGTTTGGCAGCATGATCGAAAAGCTTGCCGGCAATCGCTGGGACGGAGATCGCGACAGCTGGCCCGAAGAGCTTGCCGATCCTGATTGGGCAAGGCTGACGACAGACCATAGCCAGTGCACCGGACGGCATTGCCCAAACTTCCAGCAATGTGCGTTCTACAAGGCGCGGGAAGGGATGACCAAGGTCGACGTCATCGTCACCAACCATGACATGGTGCTTGCCGATCTTGCCCTCGGTGGCGGTGCTGTCCTGCCTGACCCGCGCGACACACTTTATGTGTTCGATGAAGGGCACCACCTTCCGGACAAGGCCATCGGCCATTTTGCCCACTTCACACGGCTGCGCTCTACTGCTGACTGGCTCGCGCAAGTAGAAAAGAACCTGACCAAGCTACTAGCGCAACATCCTCTGCCAGGTGACCTGGGGCGCCTGATCGAGGCCGTTCCTGAAATCGCTCGCGATTTGCGAAGCCAGCAGCAGTTCATGTTCAGCGCCTGCGAGCAACTGGCCGACTTCAAGGCTGGCGAAGACATGGAGGGCAGGGAGAGGCCACGCCACCGGTTTGTCGGCGGTGTCGTGCCGGAGCACCTGATCGAACTTGGCGTCGAGCTGAAGAAAGGTTTTGCCAGACTGACAGATCTGTTCACGCGTCTGGCAGAGCTGCTCAAGGAGGCCATGGATGGCGAGGCGGGTGTCGGCATCGCCAGCCATCAGGCGGAGGAATGGTATCCACTGTTCGGCAGTCTGCTCACCCGCGCGCAAGGCAACTGGGAGTTGTGGACAGCGTTTACCGTCGATGATCCGGAGGACAGCCCGCCCATGGCACGCTGGCTGACCCTGGCCGACGGCGGAGCGCTGTTCGATATCGAGGTCAACGCCAGCCCGATTCTCGCCGCCGAGACATTGCGGCGAAACCTGTGGAACGTCTGCTATGGCGCGCTGGTGACCTCTGCAACCCTCACGGCACTGAACAGCTTCGACCGTTACCGGATGCGGGCTGGGTTGCCCCGCTGTGCGGTGACGGCGGTTGTGCCGAGCCCGTTCCATCATGCCGACGCCGGCGTGCTGCGGGTTCCCAATCTCAACGCCGATCCGCGTGATGCAGCCGCGCACACCGCTGCGATTGTGCGAGATCTACCGCACCTGGTCGAAGGCTCACGTGGCACGCTGGTGCTGTTCTCGTCGCGCAAGCAGATGCAGGACGTCTTCGATGGACTGGAGCGCGAATGGCGAAGGCGGGTGCTGATCCAGGGCAATCTGTCGAAACAGGAGACGCTGAACAAGCACAAGGCCCGGGTCGATGACGGCCAGGAAAGCGTATTGTTCGGGCTGGCCAGTTTCGCTGAAGGCGTCGATCTGCCAGGCGCATATTGTGAACATGTGGTGATCGCCAAGATTCCCTTTGCGGTACCGGACGATCCGGTCGAGGCGGCGCTTGCCGAATGGATCGAGGCGCGTGGTGGCAATCCGTTCATGGAAATCGCCGTGCCGGATGCATCGCTGCGGTTGGTACAGGCATGCGGGCGGTTGCTGCGTACCGAAGAAGATCGGGGTTCCATTACGTTGCTGGATCGCCGCGTCGTCACCCAGCGCTACGGCAAGGCTATCCTCAACGCGTTGCCACCCTTTCGACGAGAGATCGGCTAGCGCCTAAACTCCTTGCCGCTTTCAATCACCATTCGGTTGACTGATGGGATTGCCCATCGTCTTCCTAACGGTTCCCTTGGCCCGTTGTGGCGAGGAAGATACCGGGAACAACAACTTCCAAAAGGGCGTGAACGTGCAGATCCAGGGTTACTTCGATCTTCGTTTCGAGCAGGTCAGGGACAGGTTCGCCGAACTATTCGAACAGACACAGCAGCGGGGCGCCGCGCTGTGCGTAAAGATTGCCGGTGAAACGGTAATCGACCTCTGGGCAGGCGTAGCTGACAACGCTGGCGAGCAGCTCTGGGAAACTGACACCCTTGTCAATCTGTTCTCCTGCACCAAGACCTTTACCGCCGTCGCGGCATTGCAGCTGGTGGACGAAGGCAAGCTGCAGCTCGATGAACCCATCGCGCGGATCTGGCCCGAGTTCGCGGCCAATGGCAAACAGGCCGTCACGCTGCGGCAATTGCTCAGCCATCAGGCAGGCCTCCCGGCGATCCGTCAGCCACTGCCCGCCGAGGCCCTGTATGACTGGGACGTCATGACGGCTGCGCTGGCCGCGGAAAACCCATGGTGGACCCCGGGCGAGAGCCATGGTTATGCGGCGATCACCTACGGTTGGCTGCTGGGCGAGGTGATTCGCCGTGCCGATGGACGCGAGCCGGGGCAAGCCATCGTTGCTCGAACTGCCCGGCCGCTGGGGCTCGACTTTCATATCGGTCTGGCCGATTCCGAGTTCGATAGGGTCGGCTACCTGACCCGGCAAAAGAACAATTTTGGCGACGCGGCTGCGCAGCGCCTGTTCCGCGCGATGACTGGTGATCCAGCCTCGCTGACTGCTCAGGCATTCACCAACCCGCCCTCGATCATGAACAGCGGCAACAAGCCGGAATGGCGGCGCATGTCGCAACCTGCTGCCAACGGGCACGGTAACGCACGCTCGTTGGCGGGCTTCTATGACGGGCTGCTCAAAGGCGAGCTGCTCGACCCGGCACTGCTGATGGAAATGACACGCGAACACTGCTTGGGCGAGGATCGCACCCTGCTCACGCGGACACGCTTTGCCCTTGGCTGCTGGTTGGACCAGCCGGATGTGGAGAACGCAACCTTCGGCATGGGCGTGGGCAGCTTTGGTCATCCCGGAGCAGGTGGCTGCATCGGTTTCGCTGATCCGCAGCGCGACCTTGCGTTTGGGTTTGTCACCAACACCCTGGGACCCTATGTGCTGATGGACCCTCGGGCCCAGGCGCTGGCACGCTCGGTAAAGACCTGCCTGGGCTGAACCGCTCGTCTAATTGCCATGCGGCGACTTTTCATAACAATGACCTGCGTCCACAATTTCAAGCGAATCCTTGCTTTAAGCTGCAGACCGATCCGACGTGGCCTGCCTGGCGTAACCTTTCATTAACGGAACCTGTTGCATGAACCTGCTGAAGCGCGCCTCCCTGATCCTTTGCATGGCCATTGCTGGCTGTAGTTCAACAAGCGAGAAGCCGGTCGAAGTGGTGGTGCCTGCGCAGCCGATAGTCGATCAGGCCTGGCTCGATGACTATGAGCCGCGCCTGCGCGATGCGGTGAAAAACAGCAGTTTCGAACTTGAGCGTCGTGATGGATTGCTGATCGTCACCGCGCCGGTCGATGCCTCTTTCAATCCTGATCGTCCTGGCATGCTTCTGCCTGTTACGCTGGGCCCGATCAGCCGGGTAGCGAAGCTCGTCGAAAACGACGAAAAGACCGCCGTGGTGGTGTTGGGGCACGCCGACAGCACCGGCTCGGTGGATATCAACCGTGACATCAGCCGTAAGCGGGCCGGTGCGATCGCGGCGATCTTTCGTCTTAGCGGTTTGAAACACGACCGGCTGCGGATTCGCGGCTTGGGTTCGGATATGCCGCGCGCCTCCAACGAGCATGAAGAAGGGCGCGCTTTGAATCGCAGGGTGGAGATGGTGCTGGCCCCTCAGGCAACGCTGCTGTCGCTGATAGCTCAATACAGCGAGACGCCAGCCACACCGACCCAGGTCGCCACTGCGGAAGTAGCCAAGGCCAAGTGAATCACCGGCACCGATCAGCTTTGCGCTGAATCAAGCAAGGACGAGCAACAAAGCGGTTAAGCTCATGTATCGACTGATACAGGAAGCCCTGCGATGACACAGACCCTGGCGGACATGCGCCGCGATTACACCCGTGAAGGACTCAGCGAAGCGAATGCACCGGACGAGCCGTTCAGCCTTTTCCGGCAATGGTTCGACGATGCCCTGCAGACCGAGCAATCGCCTGTCGAGCCGAATGCCATGACGCTGGCAACCGTCGACGCCGAAGGACGGCCGCACTGTCGAGTGTTGTTGCTCAAGGCGCTGGATGAGCATGGGTTTACTTTTTTCAGCAACTACGACAGCGCCAAAGCAGAGCAGCTGGAAGCCTGCCCGTTTGGGGCGATGACGTTCTTCTGGCCTAGTCTCGAGCGCCAGGTGCGCATCGAAGGGCGAATGGAAAAGGTCAGTGCCGCTGAGTCGGACGCCTATTACCAAATGCGCCCGCTAGGCAGTCGTCTCGGGGCCTGGGCATCACCGCAAAGCCGAGTGATTCGCGACCGCGCCGAGCTCGAGCGACTGCTTGCCGAGACTGAGCAGCGTTTTCTCGACACGGCTCCACACTGCCCGCCGCACTGGGGCGGGTATCGCTTGTTGCCCGACCGGATCGAATTCTGGCAAGGGCGCCCGAGTCGTCTGCATGATCGACTCAATTACCGGCGGGTTGCCAGCGCTTGGCAGCGCGAGCGCCTGGCGCCCTGAACGTCGGCCAGCCCTGTTGGTAAATCTGCACCTGGAGGCTGGACTCCTGGCCTCCGCCTCCTTATCGATTGGCTTCGTATTGCTCCAGCTCGCGCTCCAGCCAGGCCTGAAGATCGCGCCGCTTGACGTTTGCTGCTCGAGCTTGTCCCAGTCGCTGCAGTACCCAGTCGCGCCTGTCCGGATCCTTCCCTGCCAGTGACAGGGCCAGGTCACGATCAGCCCAGCGCCTGAAGCGGACAAACAGCCAGCCATGAAATGCCAACCCAGCAAGGGTGGTGACAGCGATGATGAAGTAATCCATGTATGGGTCTCTGTGCGGTTTGAACAGGCTTACTGCATGCGATGCGGGATAGCCTCGCGTAAAGTACGGTCCTAGTTACTGAATGCTGAGTCAGGCCGAGGTGGTTGCCAAGCAATCAATTGCCGCGGCCGACTACACCGTCGGGATCACTACTCGTTTCCCTGGAGGGTACAGATGCGCAACTCCATCGTTGCTGTTTCGTTTATCGCCGTGACGCTTGCCGTGAGCGGCTGCACATCAAATCTTACGGGCGATAGCTATTCGCGTGATGAGGCCCGAACTGTCCAGACGGTGCGTTATGGCACGATTGAATCCTTGCGTCCGGTCAAGCTCGAGGGCACCAAGACTCCGATCGGTACGGGGGCGGGTGCTGTCGTCGGCGGTATTGCCGGTAGCGGGGTTGGTGGCGGTCGAGGCAGTGCCGTTGCGGCCGTAATCGGTGCGCTTGCTGGTGGCATGCTCGGCTCGGCAGCTGAAGAGGGCATCACCCGCACCCAGGGCGTAGAAATCACCGTTCGAGAGGATGATGGCAATATGCGCGCCTACGTGCAGGAAGTAGAGCCTAATCAGGTGTTCCAGGTTGGGCAGCGTGTGCGAATCATGACTGTGAACGGCACCAGTCGTATCGCACCCTGACGTGCGGGCGGCAAACGCGGCCATCACCGGGGAGATGTCCGCTTGCGAAGCAGAGTGAGCTGCATCCTGCGACAGCTGCTTGCCGAGCCCCCTTGGAGCCAGGCGTGAGTGTAGGCGTAGCCTGGCTGCCGCCGGAAGGCAGCTGGAGCCGCGTCTTTTTCGTGTTTGGAAATACATCAAATCATGACGTTAGAGCGGTCGGCATGGATAATCCACGCACACCGCCGTGCCTCTTTGGGCTGAAATGAGGTGTACCAAGGGATATAACTGCCGTGCTCTTGCGCGGCTATAGGGGTTTTTGCTCATGGCGCTTGCGCTGATAATTGCTCTGCCGTTTCTGGGGATCAGCCTGCCGCTGTTGCTTGAGCGTTTCGGAAGATCCGCCTGCGCATTTGGTGCGGGCCTGGCGCCATTGATCGCATTGGTACTGCTGTTATCCAAACGCGAGGCCGTATTTGGCGGAGACACCGAAGTACTGGTGTTGCCCTGGCTTCCCGAGTTGGGGTTGAACCTTAGCCTCAGGCTGGACGGCCTGGGCTTTCTCTTCGCCCTGTTGATCCTTGGGATCGGCCTGCTTGTCATCCTTTACGCGCGTTACTACCTGTCAAAGAGCGAGCCCATGGGCCGATTTTTCGGCTTCTTCCTGATGTTCATGGGCGCCATGCTTGGTGTAGTGCTTGCTGAAAACCTGCTGTTGATGTTGATGTTCTGGGAGCTGACCAGTCTTTCGTCGTTCCTGCTGATCGGCTTCTGGAATCACCGCTCGGATGCGCGACAGGGTGCGCGGATGGCGCTCGCGATTACCGGCGGTGGCGGTCTGGCCCTGCTGGCCGGAATTCTGCTGATCGGTCATATCGTGGGTAGCTTCGAACTGAGCGCCGTGCTTGCATCTGGCGATCTGATCCGCTCCAGCGCGCTCTACCCGATCACCTTGATCCTGGTATTGCTGGGCGTTTTTACCAAGTCGGCGCAGTTTCCTTTTCACTTCTGGTTGCCACAGGCCATGGCGGCCCCGACGCCAGTTTCCGCCTTTCTACACTCGGCAACCATGGTCAAGGCAGGCGTGTTCCTGCTGGCGCGGCTGTACCCGGCATTGGCGGATTCGGAATGGTGGTTCTATCTGGTCAGCCTGACCGGACTTTCGACCTTGCTGCTGGGCGCTGTGATGGCGCTTTTTCAACATGATCTGAAAGGCTTGCTGGCCTATTCGACCATCAGCCACCTGGGGCTGATCACGCTGCTGTTCGGTCTCGATTCGGAGATGGGTGCGGTGGCGGCCATCTTCCACATCATCAACCACGCAACGTTCAAGGCCTCGTTGTTCATGGCTGCGGGGATTATCGATCATGAGACCGGAACGCGGGACATGCGACGCATCAACGGGATGCTCAAATACATGCCGCACACGGCTGCGTTGGCCATGGTTGCGTCGTTGGCGATGGCAGGCGTGCCGCTGCTCAACGGCTTCCTGAGCAAGGAAATGTTCTTTGCGGAAACGCTCGATCAGCATCTGCTCGGCAGCTTCTACTGGACGATTCCCGCGCTCGCAACGCTCGCCAGCGCTTTCTCGGTGGCCTACTCGCTGCGTTTCGTACATGACGTATTCTTCAATGGCGAGCCGGTCGACCTGCCCAAGTATCCGCCCCATGAGCCGGCACGCTACATGAAGATCCCGGTGGAGATCCTTGTCCTGCTCTGCCTGCTGGTCGGCACTCTGCCAGCCTACACGGTGGCGCCATTGCTGGCCGCGGCAGTCGCGGGCAGCCTCAACGGACCGGTGCCCGAGTACAGCCTGGCCATCTGGCACGGCTTCAACCTGCCGCTGGCCATGAGCTTTGTCGCCCTGGGTGGTGGCCTGCTTATCTATTCGATGCGCAAGTATGCGTTTCGCTGGTACGAGGGCTTGCCGCGTGTCGATTCGCTGCAGGTGTTTGCCCGCGTTGTCAGCGACATTGCTGGTGTCGCCCGCTGGGTTACCGAGCGGCTCGAAAATGGGTCTCTGCAGCGCTATCTGGCATTGATGCTGCTGAGCTCACTGATACTGGTGGTTTACGCCCTGACCCCACTCGAAGCGCTGCACGGACCCGTCGGGCTCACACCGCTGGATGGTATTACGGTATTGGGCCTGGCGCTCCTAGGATTGTCCTCGGTGCTGACCGTGATCTTCCACCGCAGGCGTCTGATGGCACTGATGGTGCTCAGTGTGGTGGGGCTGTTGGTTTCGCTGGTGTTTGCTCGTTTTTCCGCTCCCGATCTGGCCCTGACCCAGCTGTCTGTCGAGGTGGTGACGATCATCCTGCTGATTCTCGCACTGTTCTTCATGCCGGACCGTACACCCGTTGAATCCAGTAGCCTGCGCAGCTTCCGCGACCTGGTACTGGCCGCGACCTTCGGCACCATGGTCGCCTTGCTGGCCTACGCAGTACTTACGCGTCCCTACGACAGCATCGCGTCGTTCTTCCTCGAGAACAGCGTGTCCGGGGGCGGCGGGACCAATGTGGTAAACGTCATTCTGGTGGACTTCCGCGGCTTCGATACGCTGGGTGAAATCGCTGTGCTGGCGATAGCTGCGGTAGGGATCTACGGCCTGTTGCACGGGTTGCGCTTGCCCCACCCGGTCCGCGATTACGGTGGCCGGCTGTGGTCGACGGATCGGCATCCCATGGTGCTGGACACGCTGTCGCGTGCGCTCTTGCCGATGGCATTGCTGGTCTCGGTATTCATCTTCCTGCGTGGGCATAACCTGCCCGGTGGCGGTTTCATTGCCGGCCTGATCACTGCAGTCGCATTGATACTGCAGTACATCTCGCACGGTGTCGTCTGGGCGCAGCAGCGTCAGCCGTTCAGCTACCACGGCATGGCGGGGCTGGGCGTGCTGATCGCTGGACTGACCGGACTGGGTAGCTGGGTATTCGGCCGCCCGTTCCTGACGTCGGCCTTCGGCCATTTCCATCTTCCGCTGATCGGTGAGTTCGAGCTGGCTACCGCGATGATCTTTGACCTGGGCGTTTACATGACGGTGGTGGGGGCAACGTTGTTGATTCTCGCCAACATCGCCCATGTCAGTCAGGACGAGTCGTGCAAGGAGGTGCTCTGATGGAGGCTGTGTTTGCGATTACCCTGGGCGTGATGATGACCAGTGGTGTGTATCTGCTGCTGCGGGCGCGCATCTTTCCAGTTGTTATGGGGCTGACCCTGATTTCATACGCAGTGAACCTTTTCATCTTCGCCATGGGGCGTCTCAGTACCGGTGCGCCGGCGGTAATCGGACAGAGCGCCGAGTACGGTGATCCCTTGCCGCAGGCATTGGTATTGACGGCGATTGTCATCGGTTTCGCGATGACCGCCTTCGTGGTGATTTTGGCGTTGCGTGGTCTAGGCGAGCTGCGGACCGATCATGTAGACGGGCGGGAGCCGCGCGAATGAATCATGCGTTGATCCTTCCGATCCTGTTGCCGCTGTTTGCCGGTTGTGTGCTGCTGTTGACTCATCGCCGAGCTGAGCAGTTCAAGCGCGTGCTTTCCGTCAGTGCGACCTGGCTGCTCTTGCCACTGACGCTCTGGTTGCTGACGCAAGCCGATTCCGGTGTGCTGTCTGTGTATCGCCTGGGCGACTGGCCGCCACCGTTCGGCATCATGCTGCTGCTTGATCGTCTGAGTGCGCTGATGTTGCTGGTGACTGCTATCCTCGCTGCCTTTGCAGTGCTGTATGCCTCACGAGGTGATGACGGGCGCGGGCCTAACTTTCACGCTTTGTTCCAGTTTCAGCTCGCAGGAATCAATGGCGCTTTTCTCACCGGCGATCTGTTCAACCTGTTCGTCTTCTTCGAGATCCTGCTGATTTCGTCCTACGCCTTGCTCCTGCACGGGCACGGTGCGAAACGGGTCCAGGCGGGGATCCATTACGTCGTGTTGAACCTGCTGGGCTCCTCACTTTTTCTCATCGGCGTCAGCATGCTCTATGGGCTGACCGGGACCTTGAACATGGCCGACCTGGCGGTTCGGGTGGGTGCGGCCGATCCTGCCGAAGCGCCTCTTTTGGCTGCGGCGGGTTATCTGCTGTTGGTGGTCTTTGCGTTGAAGGCAGCCATCTTGCCGTTGTACTTCTGGCTGCCGCGAGCCTATGCCAGTGCCACGGCTCCCGTCGCCGCGCTTTTTGCGATCATGACCAAGCTTGGCCTGTATGCGATTGTGCGGGTGTTCACGCTTGTTTATGGCAGCCAGGCAGGTGTGCTGACCGACATGGCGCTCGACTGGCTATGGCCACTTTCGATGCTCACCCTGGCCGGCGGCGTTCTGGGAGCGCTTGCGGCTCGCAACCTGCAGATACTCCTTTCCTATCTTGTTGTGGTGTCGGTAGGCACGCTGCTGGCAGGGGTTGCGCTGGGAACGCTGGAAGGCCTTGCCGCCGCCCTGTATTACCTCATCCATAGCACCTTGGTCGCCGGCGGTCTGTTTCTTCTTGCTGATGTCATTGCCAGGCAGCGGGGCGATAGCGCTGCGGAACTGATCTCGGCGCCCGCGCTGCGACAGCCGCTGATGCTCGGCGCCTTGTTTTTTGCCGGGGCGATATCGGTGGCCGGGCTGCCACCTTTCTCGGGGTTTCTTGGCAAGGTGATGTTGCTACGCGCTGTCCCTCCCGGCGTCGATGCCAGCCTGCTCTGGCCGGTGGTATTGATTGGTGGGCTGGGTATGGTGCTCGCCCTGGGGCGTGCCGGAAGCATGATCTTCTGGCGCTCGAGTGACGCGGCAAGCGTCGGCAAGCCGGCAGATCCTGTCCGTTTGGCAGCGAGCTTTGGTCTGTTGTTTGGTAGCGTGTTGCTTGTACTCGCAGCCAATCCGATCCACGTCTATGTCCAGGCGACAGCCGCACAGTTGTTCGATCTTGGTCCCTACCTGCAGATCATCCAGGGAGGTGCCGCTTGAAGTCACGCATCCTGCCCAACCTGCCTTTGACGCTTCTGCTTGCGGCGCTCTGGTTGCTGCTTAACAACACCGTCAGCCTGGGCCACATCTTGCTCGGCCTGTTCCTGGGTTGGGCCATTCCGCTGCTGGTTGGCGGCTTTCTCATCGATGTCCCTGCGGTACGTCGCCCGATGATGCTCTGCCGCTTCACGGCAAAGGTCTTCTACGATATTGCCGTGGCCAACCTTCATGTGGCGAAGCTGGTGCTCGGCCCGCGCGGAAATCTGCAGCCGGCTTTCATCGAGGTACCGATGGCTATCGAGCATCCTTTCGTCCTGGCGGTGCTGACCAGCATCATCTCGCTGACCCCGGGTACGGTATCCGCCTCGTTGCGAGCCGACCACAGGGTGCTGTTGATACACGCGCTGGACGCCCCCGATATCGAAGCCGTAGTGGCCGAGGTGAAGAACCGTTACGAAACGCCGTTGCTGGAGATATTCGAATGCTCTCGTACGTGATTCCCCTGTGCATGGCAATCATCGGACTTGCGGCGCTATTGAACGTGGTCCGTCTGGTTCAAGGGCCCGACATGCCCGACCGGGTGCTGGCCCTCGATACGCTGTACATCAATGCGTTGGCAATGATTGTTCTGTTCGGGATCTGGTTGGCTTCCGATCTCTTCTTCGAAGCTGCGCTGCTCATCGCGGTCATGGGCTTCGTCAGCACCGTGGCAGTAGGCAAGCACCTGCTCCACGGCGACATCATCGACTAAGGATCTGCCATGCCATTGCCATTCTGGGCCGAATTGTTGATTAGCCTGTTTCTCATAACAGGCAGCGTCTTTGCTTTGATTGGCGCGATCGGGCTCTACCGCCTGCCGGATTTCTTTACGCGTCTGCACGGGCCGACCAAGGCCACAACCTTGGGCGTAGGTGGGGTTGTCGTGGCGTCGATGATCTTCTTCAGCAACCAGGGGGATGGCATTAGCCTGCACGAAGTGCTGATAACTCTTTTCCTGTTTCTCACTGCGCCTGTCAGCGCGCATGTGCTGGCCAAGGCCGCGATGCAGCAAAAGCTGCCCTATACGGCCAGGACGCGCGGCAAACCCTGGGACTGACAGCCAACCTGGCGGCGCAATGCCGCCAGGACAGACCTCTCAGATGACGATGCTGCTCGGGGAAGGTTGATGCTCGTTGTCCTGGGACAGTTGCTTGATCATCGCCTGCTGCAGCTGGATGCACAGTTGCGGGTCGGACAGTGGCTGGTTGTCGGCCTGGGTCACGAAAAATACGTCTTCGACGCGTTCGCCCAGGGTGGCGATCTTGGCGTTTTGCACCGAAAGGTCGAAGTCCAGGAACAACTGTCCGATGCGCGCCAGCAAACCGGGCCGGTCAGGGGCGACGACCTCGATGATGGTCTGCGGCCGTTGCATGTCGTTGTGGATGGTGACTTGCGGTGGAAAGGCGAAATGCTTCAACTGCCGCGGCACTCGCTTCTGGATGATCGTCAGGTAGTCGTCCGGGTTGCGTAGCGCGGCGATTAGCCCCTGGCGAATCTCCTCGGTGCGCTCGGGATCGTTGCCGATGGGGCTACCGTCGGCGTCCAGCACGATATAGGTATCCAGCGTGAACTGGCTGCTTGAGGTGATGATCCGCGCGTCATGGATGTTCAGGTTCAACTGGTCCATGGCTGCCACCGTGACGGCGAAGAAGTCATGCTGGTCCGGGGCATAGATGAATATCTGCGTACCACCCTCGAACTCCCGCTGGGTGGTCTCCTTGATCAATACCAGCGGGCCGCCATCATCAGGATGTTCGATGATGGCCTCGGTATGCCAGGCCACATCGGCAGACGAGTGACGCATGAAGTAATCGTCGCCCAGTTGCGACCAGAGCTGCTCGGCGTCGTCCGGGTCGGTGCCATTGCGAACCAGGTTGTCGAGCGCGGCACGCTGGGTCTGGCGGATCTGCTCTTCCCGATCCAGAGGGTTTTCCAATCCGCGTTTGAGGGCGCGCTTGGTCTCGGTGTAGAGCTGGCGCAACAAGCTTGCTCGCCACGAATTCCACAGGGTCGGGTTGGTGGCGTTGATGTCCGCCACAGTCAGTACATAGAGATAATCCAGGTGCGTCTCGTCGCCGACTTGCTGGGCAAAATCATTGATCACCTGGGGATCCGACAGATCCTTGCGCTGCGCAGTGGTGGACATTGCCAGATGGTTCTCGACCAGCCAGACCACCAGGCGGGTGTCCCAGGCTGGAAGCTTGTGGCGTGCACAGAAGGCCTGGGCATCCACAGCGCCAAGCTCGGAGTGGTCGCCCCCACGGCCCTTGGCGATGTCGTGGTAAAGGCCGGCTATATAGATGAGCTCCGGCTTGGGCAGTCGTTCGACCAGCTTGCTGGCCAACGGATATTTTTCCGCCACGCCAGGCTTGCCGAGCTTGCGCAGATATTTGATGACGTTGAGTGTGTGCGCGTCGACGGTATAGATGTGAAAAAGGTCGTGTTGCATCTGGCCGACGATGTGGCCGAACTCGGGAAGGTAGCGCCCGAGAATCCCGTAGCGGTTCATTCGACGCAGGTTGCGATGGATGCCTTCCTTGCACTTGAACAGCTCGATGAACAGGCTGGTGTTGCGTATGTCGCTGCGGAACTCATCGTCGATCAGGTGGCGATGGTCGCGCAGCAGGCGAATGGTTTCGGCTCGGACACCTTGTATTTCCGGGTGCTGTGCGAGCAGCACGAATATCTCGAGAATCGCAAAGGGCCGACGCTTGAACACCGAGTCATCGGCGACTTCGAGGTAGCCATCGCGTAGCAGAAAACGGCTGTTGAGCGAGACGGCCGGTCCGGTCTCGCCGTCCCAGAGGATCACCTCGGCAAAATGCTGGCCGACCAGGTCGCTGAGCTCGGAGATGCTCATCACCACACGGTAATACTTCTGCATGAAACGTTCGATGGCGAGTTTGGCGTCGCTGTCCTCATAACCGAGGAGGGCGGCCAGGCTTCGCTGATGGTCGAACAACAGGCGGTCTTCGGCGCGTCCAGCAAGCATGTGGAGACCGTAGCGAACCCGCCAGATAAATTCCTGGCTGGACACCAGCAGGGCGTACTCGCCCTCGGTGAGAAACCCCTGGTCGACGATGGCGCTCAGGTTGAGGCTGCCAAACTGCCGCCGTGCGATCCAGAGAATGGTCTGGATATCGCGGAGCCCCCCTGGCGAGCCTTTTACGTTGGGTTCGAGGTTGTATTCGGTGTTGTTGTATTTCGAATGCCGGGCCGCCTGCTCGTTACGCTTGGCCAGGAAGAATTCCTTGCTGCTCCACATCTCGGACGGGCCGGTGACCTGGAGCATGCTTTGGCGCAACCGCTCGGGCCCTGCAATGGTGCGACTTTCCATCAGGTTGGTGATGACGGTCAGGTCCGCGCGGGCTTCCTCGGCGCATTCGGCTACCGTGCGTACGCTCTGGCCAACTTCCAGACCGATGTCCCAGAGCAGGGTCAGGAACCCTTCGATTGCGTTGCGGAATACCTCGTGATCACTTTCTTCAAGCAGAATCAGCAGATCGATATCGGAGTAGGGATGCAGCTCGCCGCGGCCGTAGCCGCCCACGGCAACCAGGGCGATATCGGTATCGGCACTCCGGTTGAATCGTTCCCAGGCCGCGCAAAGAATCTGGTCAACGAACCAGGCCCGGTCCTCGATCAGTCGACGAATATCTCCGCCGGCAAGGAAGCGTGCATCGAGTGCTTCGCGCGCCTTGCGGATAACCTTCTTGAACGCGGCAATAGGGCTGGCCTTGAGGGCAAGCTCCGCCTGGAACTGGCTAGGGTCGAAGAGCTCGGGGTCAACCTGAGGCATGGGTAGGCCCCTCCTTCATAGCAGCGAAACGGGTAGGCGATCAGGCCGAAGTGCGAGCAATGGTATCGTCGCTGCGCAGGGTCAGGATTTCATACCCGTCGGAGGTGACCACAATGGTGTGCTCCCACTGAGCTGACAGCTTGCGGTCCTTGGTGATGGCCGTCCAGCCGTCTCCCAGCAGTCGGGTCTCGGACCGACCCTGGTTGATCATCGGCTCGATGGTGAAGGTCATGCCTTCCGCCAGCTCCAGTCCGGTCCCGGCACGGCCATAGTGGAGAACCTGAGGTTCTTCGTGGAAGACCTTGCCAATACCGTGGCCACAATATTCACGAACAACGGAGAAGCCATTCTTTTCGGCGTGCTTCTGAATGACTTCGCCGATATCGCCAAGCCGCGCGCCGGGCCGGACGATCTCGATACCTTTATAGAGGCATTCCTGAGTGACCTTGCACAGGCGCTCTGCCCACTCGGGCGCTTTGCCCACCAGGAACATCTTGCTGGTGTCCCCATGATAGCCATCCTTGATGACGGTAATGTCGATGTTAAGAATGTCGCCATCCTTCAATGGTTTGTCGTTGGGAATGCCATGGCAGACCACATGATTGATGGACGTACAGATCGACTTTGGATAGCCCTTGTAATTGAGCGGGGCGGGGATGGCCTGTTGTACGTTGACGATGTGGTCGTGGCAGCGGCGGTCCAGCTCTTCGGTAGTCACACCCGGCTTGACGTACTCACCAATCATTTCGAGCACCTCTGCAGCCAGGCGGCCTGCGATGCGCATCTTCTCGATATCTTCAGGGGTCTTGATGGAAACGGTCATGCAATTCTCTTGGCGCCAAGAGGCGCTGGCTGAAAAAATTGAGCAGATGATAAACCAAACAGCCCTGCAGCTGCAGGCGGCCGGGGAGGCTGATCAGTCGATGCGATGCGTTGCTTCTGGTGGTTGCGAGCCGGTTATGGTTGGCCGCGCTAGCCTCTTGCCGGTCTTTGTGCTATAAAACGCGCCGCTCTGCGGGACTACCCGCCGAGCCTGACCCCACACACGTGTCGGCACGGTATCCTGGGTGCTCGAAAGAGTTGGATATCGGGACGCGTGGAGGCCTAACCCGACTTATTCTGAGGAAGTCCCATGTCTCAAGTCACCATGCGCGATATGCTGAAGGCCGGTGTGCACTTCGGCCACCAGACCCGTTACTGGAACCCGAAAATGAACAAGTACATTTTCGGTGCGCGCAACAAGATTCATATCGTCAACCTTGAAAAAACCCTGCCGATGTTCAACGACGCGCTGCGTTTCGTTGAGAAGCTGGCGGCCGGCAAGAACAAGATTCTGTTCGTTGGCACCAAGCGTTCCGCTGGCAAGATCGTTCGCGAAGAAGCCACGCGTTGCGGCTCTCCGTACGTCGATCATCGCTGGTTGGGCGGCATGCTGACCAACTACAAGACCATTCGCGCCTCGATCAAGCGCCTGCGTGAGCTGGAAACCCAGTCTCAGGACGGTACCTTCGAGAAGCTGACCAAGAAAGAAGCGCTGATGCGTACCCGTGATCTGGAAAAACTGGATCGCAGCCTGGGCGGCATCAAGGATATGGGTGGTCTGCCCGACGCGATGTTCGTAGTCGACGTCGATCATGAGCGCATTGCCATCTCCGAAGCCAACAAGCTCGGTATTCCGGTCATTGGTATCGTCGACACCAACAGCAGCCCGGAAGGCGTCGACTACATCATTCCCGGTAACGATGATGCCATCCGCGCCGTGCAACTCTATCTGAGCTCGATGGCTGATGCAGTCCTGCGCGGTCGCCAGAATGGCGCTGGCGGTGCTGACGAGTTCGTCGAAGAGGCAGCTCCCGAGGCCGCACAAGGCTGAGCGAGACTGTCGCCTAGCTGATACCCGTTGAACAAGAAGGGGGCTATGCCCCCTTTTTGCCACTTCCGAATTGATCGCCTGACCAAGAGGCGATGATCGAAAATCGAATCGAGAGGATTTGCGAACATGGCAGAGATCACTGCAGCCCTGGTTAAAGAACTGCGCGAGCGCACTGGCCAAGGCATGATGGATTGCAAAAAGGCACTCACCGCTGCTGGCGGCGACATCGAAAAAGCCATTGATGACATGCGTGCCGCTGGCGCGATCAAGGCAGCCAAGAAGGCGGGCAACATTGCTGCCGAAGGCGCCATTGCAGTCAAGGTCGCTGATGACAATAAGCGCGCCGTGATTATCGAAGTCAACTCGCAGACCGACTTCCTGGCTCTGCAGGACGACTTCAAGAACTTCGTCAGCAACAGTGTCGAGAAAGCCTTCGCCGAGAAGATGACCGATGCAGCTCCGCTGATCGCCGCCCAGGAAGCGGATCGTGAAGCGCTGGTGGCCAAGTGTGGCGAAAACGTCAACATCCGCCGGCTGACCACCGTTGAAGCCGATCTGGTCGGTGCCTACCTGCATGGCCATCGCATCGGTGTGCTGGTAGCCCTGAAGGGCGGCAGCGTCGAGTTGGCCAAGGAGATCGCCATGCACGTCGCGGCCAGCAACCCCCAGTTCCTGGATCCGTCGCAGGTATCTGAGGAGGCCGTTGCCAAGGAGAAGGAAATCTTCCTGGCCCTGAACGAGGACAAGATCAAGGGCAAGCCAGCGGAAATCGTCGAGAAGATGGTCGCCGGTCGCATCAGCAAGTTCCTGGCTGAAGCCAGCCTTGTCGAGCAGGCCTTCGTCAAGGACCCGGAAATCAAGGTTGGTGAGCTGGCGAAGAAGGCCGGTGCCGAAATCGTTTCCTTCGTTCGTTACGAAGTAGGCGAAGGTATCGAGCGCGCTGAAGTTGACTTCGCTGCAGAAGTTGCTGCTCAGGTAGCTGCTACCAAGCAGTAATACGCTTAGTTGACCTCGAAGAGGCTGCCCGCTCACGCGCGCGGCCTCTTTGTCGAACTGAAGCCCGGAAATTGTTTATTTGTCACGATATAGTCATCGCTCGGCACCAAGCCGCAGCTTCGCTGTCATAGCGCAGATATTTTCTGGCTGTACGGCCAGGTCAGTCATACAAACGCCGCAGGAGAAACAACGCCAATGGCTCAGCAGATGAGTGCACGCAATCCTCGCTACAAACGCATTCTGCTCAAATTAAGCGGCGAAGCCCTGATGGGCTCGGAAGACTTCGGCATAGACCCCAAGGTACTGGATCGCATGGCCCTTGAAGTCGGCCAGTTGGTCGGAATCGGCGTGGAGGTAGGGCTTGTCATCGGCGGCGGAAACCTGTTCCGTGGCGCGGCGCTGTCGGCTGCCGGCATGGATCGTGTCACGGGCGATCACATGGGAATGCTGGCTACGGTCATGAACTCCCTCGCCATGCGCGACGCGCTGGAGCGTTCGAATATTCCGGCACTCGTCATGTCGGCCATATCCATGGTAGGCGTCACCGATCACTACGATCGTCGCAAGGCTATGCGTCACCTGAAAAGTGGTGAGGTGGTGATTTTCTCTGCCGGTACCGGCAATCCATTCTTTACTACCGATTCGGCAGCGTGTCTGCGCGCCATTGAAATACATGCCGACGTCGTGCTGAAGGCCACGAAGGTCGACGGTGTTTATACTGCTGACCCGTTCAAGGATCCGAACGCGGAGAAATTCGAGCAGCTGACATACGACGACGTACTCGACCGCAAGCTCGGCGTGATGGATCTGACGGCCATCTGCCTGTGTCGTGACCACGACATGCCGCTACGGGTCTTCAACATGAACAAGCCAGGCGCCCTGCTCAATATCGTGCTCGGTGGCGCTGAAGGAACCCTGATCGAGGAACCTAAACAATGATCAACGAGATCAAGCAGGATGCGCAGGAGCGCATGAAAAAAACGCTGGAGTCGCTGGGTCACGCCTTTGCCAAGATCCGTACCGGCCGGGCTCATCCAAGCATTCTGGATGGTGTGATGGTGTCCTACTACGGCAGCGATACTCCGCTGCGCCAGATCGCCAACGTGACAGCCGAAGACTCGCGGACCCTGGCGCTGACGATTTTTGATCGCAGCATGATCCAGGCGGTCGAGAAAGCCATCATGACTTCCGACCTCGGCCTTAATCCGGCCACTGCTGGTACTACCATTCGAGTGCCGATGCCGGCGCTGACCGAGGAGACGCGCAAGGGCTACACCAAGCAGGCCCGCGCCGAAGCTGAAAACGCCCGGGTCGCCGTGCGCAACATTCGCCGTGATGCCATCGCACAGCTCAAGGACCTGGTGAAAGAGAAGGAAATCAGCGAAGACGAGGAACGTCGCGGTCAGGATGACGTTCAAAAGCTGACTGACAAGTACGTTGCGGAGATCGACAAGGCATTGGAAGGCAAAGAAAGCGACCTGATGGCCGTTTGACATTGCTTCGTCAGGTCATGTTCGTATCGCTCATGTCGGGGCGGGTCAGCAGTTCAGGAGCTGGCACGCAAGGGGTTAACCAGCTGTATCCCCGGGAACTGTCATTGGCAGTTGCTCCTATTGTTCGCAGCGTGTTTGAGCGCAGGTAGAGTCGTTTCATGGAAAAGGTCAGGCAGATTGCCGGGCGGAATGTACCCCGTCATGTCGCAATCATCATGGATGGCAACAATCGCTGGGCAAAACGGCGCCTATTGCCTGGTGTGGCCGGACACAAGGCTGGTGTGGACGCGGTTCGTGCGGTGATCGAAGTTTGCGCTGAAGCGGGAGTCGAGGTGCTGACTCTTTTCGCGTTCTCCAGTGAAAACTGGCAGCGGCCAGCCGACGAAGTAGGCGCCTTGATGGAGCTTTTCCTCAGTGCCCTCAGGCGCGAAGCACGGAAGCTGAATGATAACGACATCAGCTTGCGCATCATTGGTGACCGTTCCCGCTTTCATCCCGAACTGCAAGCCGCCATGCTTGAAGCTGAAGAGATGACGGCAGGCAGCGGTCGTTTCGTGCTGCAGGTGGCAGCCAACTATGGCGGGCAGTGGGACATTCTCCAGGCTGCGCAGCGAATGGCCCGAGAGGCGCAAGCGGGGCGTTTGAATCCGGACCAAGTCACGCCGGCGTTATTCCAGGAATATCTTGCCACCGGGGGCATGCCGTTACCTGACCTGTGTATTCGTACCGGCGGTGAGCACCGCATCAGCAACTTTCTGTTGTGGCAGCTTGCCTATGCCGAGTTGTATTTCTCCGATCTGTTCTGGCCAGATTTCAAGCACGACGCGATGCGCACGGCGCTAGCAGACTTCGCCCGTCGGCAGCGCCGTTTCGGGAAGACGGGTGACCAGGTCGCAATCGAGGTTCGTGCAGAATGCTGAAGCAACGCATCATCACTGCGGCCATTCTTCTGCCGATCGCACTGATTGGCTTCTTCCTTCTGGAAGGGCTGGCTTTCGCTCTGTTCATCGGCGTCGTCGTGGTGCTGGGGGCATGGGAATGGGCGCGTCTGGCGGGATTCACCGACCAGATGGTGCGGGTCCTGTATGCGCTGGCTGTCGCCTTACTGCTGGCTGGGCTGTATCTGGCCCCTTCATGGGCGCCTTGGCTGCTGGCAATCAGTGTGCTGTGGTGGTTGTTTGCGTTGGCCTTGGTCCTCGGTTACCCCGAGAGCCAGCGCCATTGGGGTGGTCGTCTCGGCAGTCTGGGTATTGGCTTGCTGGTTCTGTTGCCCGCGTGGCAAGGGTTGGTTCTGCTCAAGCAGTGGCCTCAGGGCAACTGGTTGATCGTTGCGGTCATGGTCCTGGTCTGGGGGGCTGATATCGGCGCCTATGCCGCTGGCAAGACCTTTGGTAGGCGCAAACTCGCGGCTCGGGTCAGCCCCGGCAAGAGCTGGGAAGGGCTGATCGGCGGCCTGATCGCTAGTCTGCTCATCACTGCGGGCGTCGGGCTCTATCACGGCTGGTCTGCACGGGAATTGGTACTTGCCCTGCTGGGCGCCGCCTTGGTGGTGGTGATTTCCGTGGTAGGTGACTTGACAGAAAGCATGTTCAAGCGCAGTTCGGGGGTCAAGGACAGTAGTCACTTGCTGCCCGGGCATGGTGGTGTGCTGGATCGCATCGACAGTCTGACCGCTGCCGTTCCGGTGTTCACCGTTCTGCTGTGGCTCGCTGGGTGGGGCGTGTGGTGAGAGCTCCCCTGCAGGTCACGGTGCTAGGCGCCACAGGCTCGATCGGCCTGAGTACTCTGGATGTCATATCGCGTCATCCCGACCGCTATCAGGCTTTCGCGCTGACCGCCTACAGCCGGGTTCCAGAGCTTCGCGACCTATGCCGGCGTTATCAACCACGGTATGCGGTGGTTGCTGAAAGCGATCAGGCGTTAATGCTGCAAGGCCAGCTGAAGGAAGACGGCTTGGCAACCGAGGTGCTGATAGGTGAGGCGGGGCTAAGCGAGGTGGCCGCACACCCTGATGTCGATGCAGTGATGGCTGCCATCGTAGGTGCTGCAGGCTTGCGCCCAACGCTGTCTGCGGTGCAAGCGGGTAAGCGCGTGCTGCTGGCCAACAAGGAAGCGCTGGTCATGTCTGGTGCGCTCTTCATGCAGGCCTTGCGTGAGAGCAAGGCGGTGTTGCTACCGATCGACAGCGAGCACAATGCGATATTCCAGTGCCTGCCCGGCGATTATTCCCAAGGACTCGCCAAGGTCGGTGTCAGGCGGATCCTTCTGACCGCCTCCGGCGGGCCGTTTCGCGGTATGCCTCAGGACCAGCTGGCCACTGTCACCGTCGAGCAGGCCTGTGCTCACCCGAACTGGTCCATGGGACGCAAGATATCTGTCGACTCGGCGAGCATGATGAACAAGGGGCTTGAGCTGATCGAGGCATGCTGGCTGTTCGATGCGCGGCCCGATCAGGTGGAGGTAGTCGTCCACCCACAGAGCGTCATCCATTCGATGGTCGACTACATCGATGGGTCTGTTCTTGCCCAGCTGGGCAATCCCGACATGCGCACGCCGATCGCTCATGCGCTCGCCTGGCCGGAACGTATCGATTCGGGTGTGTCAGCATTGGATCTGCTGCAAATCGGGCGCCTGGATTTCGAGGCCCCTGACCCGCAGCGGTTTCCCTGCCTGCGCATCGCCAGGCAAGCAGCAGAGGTGGGCGGGACGGCGCCCGCCATGCTCAATGCAGCGAATGAAGTGGCAGTGGACGCTTTCCTCGATGGCCGCATTCGCTTTACTGAAATCGCGAGTATGATCCAGGACACTCTTGAGGCCCAGGCTTCCGTCCCGGTTCGCTGCCTGGATGATGTTCTTGCTGCGGACCAGCAGGCTCGCCGACTGGCTTGTAGCTGGTTGCAGCGTCGCGATAGGTAGAGAGAGGCTACGCGCGTCGTTCAGCTAAGACGCCTTGGCGGATTCGACAGGGCCTGAAGCCTGCAGCTTATAAACCGCCTTTTTGGGCAGAGGACATTATGGGCGCGTTGTACATGATCGTTGGCACCCTCGTTGCGCTGGGTGTTCTGGTTACCTTCCACGAGTACGGGCATTTCTGGGTCGCGCGCCGTTGTGGTGTCAAGGTGCTGCGTTTTTCGGTTGGGTTCGGTCGGCCCTTGCTTCGTTGGCATGACAGGCAGGGGACCGAATTTGTCGTCGCAGCCATTCCTCTCGGCGGTTACGTGAAGATGCTTGACGAGCGCGAGGGCGACGTTCCGCCTGCGCTGATGGATCAGGCCTTCAACCGTAAGACTGTCAAACAGCGGTTTGCCATCGTCTCGGCCGGACCCATTGCCAACTTCCTGCTCGCGCTGTTGTTCTTCTGGGCGCTTGCCATGCTGGGCAGCGAGCAGGTTCGGCCGGTGGTTGGCGCGGTCGAGGTAGGCAGCCTCGCGGAACGCGGCGGTCTTGCGGCAGGCCAGGAAATTCTTGAAATCAATGGCAAGACCATTTCGGGTTGGGCTGACGTCAACCTGCAGCTGGTGCGTCGTCTCGGTGAAAGCGGGTCCCTGAGCCTGCTTGTCCGTAGCGTAGAGGGAGGTGAGGCGCAGAGCGTCGAGCTCGAACTGGTCGACTGGCTCAAAGGCGCCGAAGAGCCTGATCCGATCAAGTCGCTGGGTATCCGCCCGTGGCGCCCGGTTGTCGAACCTGTCGTAGCTCAGCTTGACCCCGAAGGGCCGGCGCAGGCTGCCGGGGTTCTTCTTGGTGATCGTCTCGCCACACTGAACGGCAGACCACTTGGTGAATGGCAGGAAGTGATCGATCAGGTCAGGCCCTTGCACGGCCAGTCAGTGATGCTGGGGATTGAACGTGATGGGCAGCGCCTTGAGCTGCCAGTGACATTAGCTGAGCGCGGCGACGGCGAAAACCGTAGAGGCTATCTGGGGGCGGGCGTATCAGCAGGTGAATGGCCGGATGAAATGCTTCGAAACGTCAGCTTCGGGCCGGTCGAAGCCATCGGTGAAGGGCTGCGCCGCACTTGGACAATGAGCATCCTGACGCTGGATTCACTGAAGAAAATGCTCTTTGGGGAGCTCTCGGTAAAAAACTTGAGCGGCCCGATAACCATTGCTAAAGTGGCGGGCGCTTCTGCACAGTCCGGCGTGGGCGACTTCCTGAACTTCCTCGCCTACCTGAGCATAAGTCTTGGGGTACTCAATCTATTGCCTATCCCCGTTCTGGATGGAGGGCATCTGCTCTTCTATCTGGTCGAGTGGGTCCGTGGACGTCCCTTGTCGGACAGAGTTCAGGGATGGGGCGTACAGATCGGTATCAGCCTGGTTGTCGGCGTGATGCTGCTTGCGTTGGTCAACGACCTTGGCCGCCTTTAACCGCCATTTACCTTGATGTCGCCGCGCCAAGCGCAGGTTCAATTATCAGGTTTGAAAAGAAAGGACTTCATGAAACGTCTGCTGCTACCTGCGGTTATTTCCGCACTGATGATTGCCGAAGTTCACGCCGAGTCCTTCACCATCTCCGATATACGTGTCAACGGTCTGCAGCGTGTCTCTGCTGGCAGTGTTTTCGGTGCGCTGCCGTTGAACGTGGGCCAGGCTGCCGATGACAGTCGCCTGGTCGATGCTACCCGCGCTCTGTTCCGTACGGGTTTTTTCGAAGACATTCAGCTCGGTCGTGAAGGTGACGTGCTGGTGATCAACGTTGTCGAGCGCCCCTCGATCTCAGGCATCGAAATCGATGGCAACAAGGCGATCAAGACCGAAGATCTGCTTTCCGGTCTGCAACAGTCCGGCCTTGCCGAGGGCGAAATATTCCAGCAGGCCACCCTTGAAGGTGTGCGCAACGAGTTGCAGCGGCAGTATGTTGCCCAGGGACGTTATTCGGCCACCATCGAGACAGAAGTGGTGCCACAGCCGCGTAACCGCGTCGCCCTGAAGATAGATATCAACGAAGGGTCGGTTGCTGCGATCAAGCACATCAATGTCGTGGGAAATTCAGTCTTCCCCGATGAAGATCTGACTGATCTATTCGAACTCAAGACCAGCAACTGGCTGTCGTTCTTCCGCAATGATGACAAGTACGCCCGGGAAAAGCTCTCAGGCGACCTTGAACGCCTGCGTTCCTACTATCTGGATCGCGGTTATATCAACATGGACATCACCTCCACCCAGGTCTCCATTACCCCGGACAAGAAAGACGTCTATGTTACGGTCAACATTGCCGAAGGGGATCGTTACACGGTCAGTGATGTCAAGCTGAGCGGGGATCTCAAGGTTCCGCAGGAAGAGCTGCAATCGCTGCTGCTGGCGAAGGGAGGTCAGGTTTTTTCGCGAAAAGTCATGACCACCACGTCGGAGCTGATCACGCGACGCCTGGGTAATGAGGGTTATACCTTCGCCAACGTCAACGGCGTGCCCGAAACCAACGATGAAAACAATACTGTCTCGATCACCTTCGTTGTTGATCCTGGCAAGCGCGCCTACGTAAATCGCATTAATTTCCGCGGCAACACCAAGACTGAGGATGAAGTGCTTCGTCGCGAAATGCGCCAGATGGAAGGCGGCTGGGCGTCGACCTACCTGATCGATCAGTCCAAGACGCGCCTCGAGCGGTTGGGGTTTTTCAAGGAAGTTAACGTCGAAACGCCACAGGTCCCGGGCACCGACGACCAGATCGATGTGAACTATAGCGTCGAAGAACAGCCTTCTGGTTCGATCATGGCGAGTATCGGTTTTGCCCAGAACGCCGGCCTGATCCTCGGTGGATCGATCAGTCAGAATAACTTCCTTGGTACCGGCAACCGGGTCAGCCTGGGACTGACGCGCAGCGAATACCAGTCGCGCTACAACTTCGGTTTCGTCGACCCCTACTGGACCGAAGACGGCGTCAGCCTCGGCTATAACGCCTTCTATCGAACCACCGATTACGACGAGCTGGACTACGACGTTTCCAGCTACTCGGTCGACAGCTTGGGCGGTGGTGTGAATATCGGCTATCCGATCAGCGAGACTTCGCGGTTGTCGTTTGGTCTATCTGCACAACAAGACACGATTGATACAGGCCGTTACACGGTCGACGAAATCTTCGATTTCATGGAGGCAGAAGGCGACAGTTATCTCAATTTCAAGGCGTCCGTGGGGTGGTCTGAGTCGACTTTGAACCGCGGCGTTCTGGCAACTCGGGGACATTCGCAAAGCCTTTCCCTTGAAACAACCATTCCAGGCAGCGATTTATCCTTCTACAAGCTGGATTACAACGCCCAGTTGTTCCTGCCAGTGACCCAAACTTACACCATGCGCTTGCATACCCAGTTGGGTTATGGCGATGCATATGGCTCGACGTCCCGCTTGCCGTTCTATGAGCATTACTACGCCGGCGGCTTTAATTCGGTTCGTGGGTTCGAAGACAGTAGTCTCGGTCCGCGCAGTACTCCTAGCCGGGGAGAGGGTAATCCTGGCGGAAGGCCCGGAACTATTGCTGACCCGGACCAAGATGCGCTTCCATTCGGCGGAAACGTGCTGATCCAGGGCGGCGTCGAAGTGCTTTTCCCCATGCCGTTCGTCAAGGATCAACGTTCGTTGCGGACTTCGGTGTTCTGGGACGTCGGTAACGTCTACGATACGAACTGCCCATCGGACTCAGCCAAGTGCAGTGACATAGATATCGGCGACATGGCCAGCTCGGTTGGTGTGGGCCTTACCTGGATTACGGCCATGGGACCCTTGAGCTTCAGCTTGGCCATGCCAGTAATGAAGCCGGACGATGCTGATACCCAGGTATTCCAGTTCTCGCTTGGCCAAACCTTTTAATCATCTGGAGCCTTGCTCCAGCGCATTCATGAAGAGTGGTATTTACCGTGCGTAAGTTGACCCAACTGCTTGTTGTTGCCGCTGCTCTAGTGGCGACCCCCGCATTCGCGGAAATGAAAATCGCAGTTATGAATTATCAGATGGCTTTGCTTGAATCTGACGCTGCCAAACGCTACTCGGTTGACGCAGAAAAGAAATTCGGCCCGCAGCTGGAAAAACTCAAGGGGCTGGAAAGTGATGCCAAGCGTATCCAGGACCGCCTGGGCAAGGACGGTGATAAGATGCAGCAAGCCGAGCGTGAGCGTCTAGAGCTCGAATTCAAGCAAAAAGCACGTGACTTCCAGTTCTTGTCAAAGGAGCTGAACGAATCCAAGGCTTCCGCTGACCGGGACATGCTCAAGCAACTCAAGCCGAAGCTCGACAAGGCTGTAGAAGAAGTCATCAAGAAAGGCGACTACGATCTGGTGCTCGAGCGCGGTGCGGTAGTTGATGTCAAGCCGCAGTACGACATCACTCGCCAGGTCATCGAGCGCATGAATCAGCTGCGCTGATGGAGCAGGTGTCTTATACCCTTGGTGACCTGGCTGAGCGGCTAGGTGCCACCTTGCGAGGCGAAGCAGGCCAGCGGGTATCAGGCCTGGCAACGCTGCAGGACGCGGGCCCAGACCAGCTGACCTTCTTGGCCAACGCCCAGTACCGCAAGTTTCTCCAGAGCACGCGCGCCGGCGCCGTTCTGCTTACCCAGAAAGATGCCGAAGACTACGCTGGCACTGCGCTCATTGTTGCCAATCCGTACCTTGCCTATGCGCAGATATCTCACGTCTTCGAAACGAGACCCCGGCCCGCTGCCGGTGTCCACCCCAGCGCTATCGTAGATGCCAGCGCTGATGTTGATCCTTCGGCCACTATCGGCGCTCAGTCGGTAATCGAGGCAGGGGCGTGGATTGGTCCTGATGTAATCGTTGGTGCTCAATGTTATGTCGGGGCTCGCAGCCGGATTGGTGCAGGCGGACGCCTTTCGCCACGTGTGACCCTCTGTCACGACGTCTGGATAGGCGAGCGCGTAGTGATTCAGCCGGGCGCGGTGATCGGTGGCGAAGGATTCGGTTTTGCCAATCAGCAAGGCAGCTGGGAGAAGATTGCCCAGCTAGGCGGGGTGCGTATCGGTGATGATGTGGAAATTGGTGCGAACACCACCATCGATCGGGGCGCACTTTCCGACACCTTGATTGGAAACGGCGTGAAACTGGACAACCAGATCATGATTGCCCACAACGTGCAGATCGGTGACAACACGGCGATGGCTGGCTGTACGGGCATCTCCGGGAGCACCAAGATCGGGCGCAACTGCATGATCGCCGGGGGGGTTGGGCTCGTTGGGCATATCGAGGTGTGCGATAACGTATTCATTACCGGGATGACCATGGTTACCCGGTCCATCACGGAGCCCGGTAGTTATTCGTCGGGCACCGCCATGCAACCAGCCTCCGAGTGGCGCAAGAGCGCTGCTCGCATTCGTCATCTTGACGACATGGCGCGTCGCCTGCAGAGCGTAGAAAAACGCCTGTCCGCCGTGACCTCGAGCGGGGATTCGTCTTCAGATGCCTGACCTTATCGTCTGATTACTCGCCGGTCATCATGACCGGCGAGTTGCCGCTTTGATGGCGTGCCAGCACTTCCTACTCATTACAGGCTTTTTCATCCCATGATGGATATCAACGAGATTCGCGAATACCTTCCTCACCGTTACCCGTTCTTGCTGGTTGATCGGGTGGTGGAGCTTGATATAGAAGTCAAGCGGGTTCGCGCCTATAAGAATGTCACCATCAACGAGCCTTTTTTCAACGGGCACTTTCCGCAGCATCCCATCATGCCCGGCGTTCTTATTATCGAAGCCATGGCCCAGGCTGCCGGGCTGCTCGGTTTCAAGATGATGGGAGTCAAGCCAGCCGACGGTACGCTCTATTATTTTGTCGGGTCAGACAAGTTGCGTTTCCGGCAGCCGGTAGTGCCAGGTGATCAGCTGATTCTCGAGGCTTCCTTCATCAGTGCCAAGCGCGGAATCTGGAAATTCGACTGTCGCGCCAGCGTCGACGGCAAGACGGTCTGCTCGGCAGAAATCATCTGTGCGGAACAGAAGATATGAGTTTGATCGACCCTCGTGCGATCGTCGATCCGGCTGCCCGACTGGCTGATAACGTTCAGGTCGGGCCATGGTCGATCATCGGCCCGGACGTCGAAATAGGCGAGGGAACAGTGATCGCCTCCCACGTGGTCCTCAAGGGGCCGACGCGCATCGGTCGTCATAACCGCATTTTTCAGTTTTCCTCGGTCGGCGAGGACACGCCGGATCTCAAGTACAAGGGCGAGCCGACTCGGCTGGTCATTGGAGATCACAACGTTATCCGCGAAGGCGTGACAATCCATCGGGGTACCGTACAGGATCGAAGTGAAACCACCATTGGCGACCACAACCTGATCATGGCGTATGCCCATATCGGCCACGACAGCGTTATCGCCAATCACTGCATCCTCGTCAATAACACTGCTCTGGCCGGGCATGTGCATGTTGGTGATTGGGCCATACTGTCCGGCTATACGCTGGTCCATCAGTATTGTCATATCGGCGCTTACAGTTTCTCCGGAATGGGGACTGCAATTGGCAAGGACGTTCCTGCATTCGTCACGGTATTTGGCAATCCGGCCGAGGCACGCGGCATGAACTTCGAAGGTATGCGCCGGCGCGGGTTCAGTGCCGAGGCGATCATGGCACTGCGTAACGCATACAAGGTCGTGTATCGCCGGGGATTGACCGTTGACGTGGCGCTTGCCGAATTGGCCGACGACGCAAGGATCTTCACCGAGGTCGCTCTGTTTCGCGACTCGATACAGGCGTCCAACCGCGGCATCACCCGCTGATCATGTCCAGGCCATTGACGGTTGCACTGGTAGCTGGCGAGGCGTCCGGCGATATCCTGGGTGCGGGGCTGATGCAGGCCATCAGAGCCCAGAGGCCGGATGTCGAATTCGTTGGCGTGGGTGGTCCGCGAATGGAGGCCCTGGGGCTCAAATCCTACTTTCCCCTCGAACGCCTCGCCGTCATGGGGCTGGTCGAGGTGCTCGGACGCTTGCCGGAGTTGCTGGCTCGCCGTAAGCGCCTGGTGCGTACGCTGCTCGAGGTGCGCCCCGACGTGTTTGTTGGCATTGATGCACCGGACTTCAACCTCGATCTGGCGCACAAGCTGCGTCGCGCCGGAATCAAGACCGTACATTACGTCAGTCCCTCGGTGTGGGCGTGGCGACAGAAGCGTGTCCTGAAGATCCGCGACGCCTGTGACCTCATGTTGACGCTGTTCCCATTCGAGGCGAAGTTCTACGACGAACATCAGGTAAAGGTGCGTTTTGTGGGGCATCCGTTGGCCGATACCATTGCGCTGACGACTGACCGAGCTGCTGCGCGCCAGGCGCTGGGTCTGCCTCAGACCGGGTTGATCGTGGCTTTGATGCCTGGCAGTCGGGGTGGGGAGGTTGCGCGGCTGGGGCCCCTGTTTCTCGATGCGGCTGATCGACTTCGCTCCATGCGACTGGGTATCCGCTTCGTGTTGCCCTGTGCCACTCCAGAGCGCCGGCTTCAGCTGGAACAAATGCTGGCGGGTCGAGATCTGCCATTGACCTTGCTTGACGGCCATTCGCATGAAGCGTTGGCGGCATGTAACGCGGTATTGATCGCGTCCGGTACGGCGACCCTCGAAGCGCTGTTGTACAAACGGCCCATGGTGGTCGCCTATAGCGTCGCACCGCTGACCTTCCGTATTCTCCGAAGCATGGTCAAAAGCCCATACGTGGCCTTGCCCAACTTGCTCGCTCAACGGCAGCTGGTGCCGGAACTGCTTCAGGATGCTGCGACGCCAGACGCGATGGCGCAGCGACTGTCCTCCCTGCTGGATAATGGTGATGTCCAGACGGAGGGGTTTGACGCCATTCACCGCACGCTTCGTTGCGATGCGTCCACCCAGGCGGCCGCTGCCGTGCTTGAGCTTGCTGGGACGCAATGATGCAAATCGGGCTGGATTTCAAACTGGTCGAAGACCTGGTGGCGGGGGTGGATGAGGTGGGGCGGGGCCCTCTCTGCGGGCCGGTGGTGACCGCGGCGGTCATTCTCGATCCCAGGCGCCCGATCAAGGGCCTCAACGACTCGAAGAAGCTGACTGAAGCACGGCGCGAAGCGCTGTTTGACGAGATCTGTGAAAAGGCGCTGGCCTGGTGCATTGCCCGAGCAGAAGTTGACGAAATAGATCGGCTTAACATTCTTCATGCCACCATGCTGGCGATGCAGCGGGCAGTCGAAGGCTTGAGCGTAACGCCGCGGATGGCGCTGATCGACGGCAACCGCTGTCCCAAGCTATCGGTTCCGAGTGCGCCGGTGATCCAGGGTGATGGTCAGGTCCCCGCCATTGCTGCCGCCTCGATTCTGGCCAAGGTCAGTCGAGACCGTGAAATGTGTGCTCTGGATCTCTGCTACCCCGGTTACGGGCTGTCAGGTCACAAAGGCTATCCGACGCCTGCCCACCTTGAAGCCTTGCGTCGACTGGGTCCGAACATCATCCACCGTCGTTCCTTCGCGCCGGTGCGTGTCCTGCTCGAGCAAGCAGCTGAAGGTTTTGAGCTTGAAGCCTGAGGTCTTCAGCTCCTCACTTATTCCGCTACAATCCTGCCCCGTCGTTCCGCCAGTCCCAGGTCCCGCCATGCCCGTTTCTTTTGTCCATCTCCGTTTGCACACCGAATACTCCCTCGTCGATGGGCTGGTTCGCGTCAAGCCGCTGGTCAAGACGGTGGCAGGCGCCGGCATGCCGGCTGTAGCCGTGACGGACCAGAGCAACATGTGTTCGCTGGTCAAGTTCTACAAAGCGGCCCAGGGGGCCGGTATCAAGCCGATCTGTGGTGCCGATATCTGGTTGGCCGGCCGTGATGAGGATGGTCCGCTCACCCGCCTGACACTGCTGGCGATGAATGCCAAGGGTTATCGCAACCTTACCGAGCTGGTCTCGCGCGGCTGGACCGAGGGGCAGCGCAACGATCAGATCATCATCGAGCGAGACTGGGTCAAGGCTGGCGCGGAGGGTTTGATCGCACTCTCCGGCGCCAAGGAGGGGGAGATCGGTCATGCGTTGCTTGATGGTGAGGATGCGCTGGCCGAGGCACTAGCGGCCGAATGGCAGGCGGTCTTCCCGCAACGCTTCTACTTGGAAATACAGCGCACCAGCCGCGTCAATGACGAAGAGCATTTGCATGCCGCCGTGGCTCTGTCACAACGCTGCGGGGTGCCACTGGTCGCCACGAACGACGTTCGATTCCTCAGGCAGGAAGATTTTGAAGCACACGAAACACGTGTCTGTATCGGTGAGAGCCGTACCCTCGATGATTCACGGCGACCGCGCAACTACTCCGACCAGCAGTACCTGAAAACGCCCGAAGAGATGTGGGCACTGTTCAGTGATCTTCCCGAGGCGCTGGAAAACACCGTCGAAATCGCCAAGCGATGCAACATCGAGGTGCAGCTCGGCACCTACTTCCTCCCGGACTTCCCGGTGCCGGACGGGATGACCATGGATGAGTACTTTCGCAAGGTCTCGTTCGACGGCCTCGAAGAGCGCCTCCAAGTGCTCTTGCCCAAGGATACGCCGGACTACGAGGCGAAGAAGCAGGTCTACGTCGACCGGCTCAATTTTGAGCTCGACATCATCATCCAGATGGGTTTCCCCGGTTATTTCCTGATCGTCATGGACTTCATCCAGTGGGCGAAGAACAACGGCGTGCCGGTGGGGCCTGGCCGGGGATCGGGTGCAGGTTCGCTGGTCGCCTACGTGCAGAAGATCACCGACCTGGATCCGCTGGCCTACGATCTGCTGTTCGAGCGATTCCTCAATCCTGAACGGGTATCCATGCCCGACTTCGACGTCGACTTTTGCATGGACGGTCGTGACCGGGTCATCGATTACGTTGCGGAAAAATATGGCCGCAACGCGGTCAGTCAGATCATCACCTTTGGCACCATGGCGGCCAAGGCCGTGGTGCGCGATGTGGCGCGGGTTCAGGGCAAGTCCTACGGACTGGCCGATCGCCTCTCGAAGATGATTCCCTTCGAGGTCGGCATGACACTCGAAAAAGCCTACGAGATGGAGGAGCCGCTGCGCGACTTCCTGGCCGTAGATGAAGATGCCCGTGAAATCTGGGAGATGGCGCTCAAGCTCGAAGGCATCACCCGAGGCACCGGCAAGCATGCCGGTGGCGTGGTGATTGCGCCCACCAAGCTCACGGACTTCGCTCCGATCGCCTGCGATGACGAGGGCGGCAGCCTGGTGACCCAGTTCGACAAGGACGACGTCGAACAGGCCGGTCTGGTCAAGTTCGACTTCCTCGGTCTGCGTACCCTGACCATCATCAAGTGGGCGATGGAGACGATCAATCGGGAGCAGGCCAAGAAGGGCCTGGAACCGCTGAATATCGACTTCATCCCATTGGATGACAAGCCGACCTTCTCGCTGCTGCAAAAGGCCGAAACCACGGCGGTGTTCCAGCTTGAATCCCGCGGCATGAAAGAGCTGATCAAGAAGCTCAAGCCGGACTGCCTGGAAGACCTGATCGCCCTCGTGGCGCTGTTCCGTCCGGGCCCGTTGCAGTCGGGCATGGTGGACGACTTCATCAACCGTAAGCACGGCCGCGCGGAAATTTCCTACCCGCACTCGGACTACCAGTACGAAGGCCTCAAGCCAGTGCTCGCTCCGACCTACGGCATCATCCTGTACCAGGAACAAGTGATGCAGATCGCCCAGGTCATGGGCGGCTATACCCTCGGCCAGGCGGACATGCTGCGCCGCGCCATGGGTAAGAAAAAGCCGGAGGAAATGGCCAAGCAACGCGGTGGCTTCATCGAGGGCTGTGCCAGCAACGGCATTGATGCGGATCTTGCGGGCAACATCTTTGACCTGGTGGAAAAATTCGCGGGTTATGGCTTCAACAAGTCGCACTCGGCGGCCTATGGCCTGGTCTCGTACCAGACTGCATGGCTCAAGGCACATCATCCATCCCCCTTCATGGCCGCCGTGCTGTCTGCGGATATGCACAACACAGACAAGGTGGTCACGCTGATCGAAGAGTGCCGCAGCATGAAGCTGCGCATCGACGCGCCGGATGTGAACAATTCCGAATTCAAGTTCACGGTCAACGACGAAGGCCGGATCATCTACGGTCTCGGTGCCATCAAGGGCGTGGGCGAAGGGCCGGTGGAGGCCATCTGTGAATGCCGCAATGAGGGCGGACCGTTCAAGGACCTGTTTGATTTCTGCGGCCGAGTGGATCTGAAACGCATCAACAAGCGCACCCTTGAAGCGTTGATCCGAGGCGGCGCGCTGGACCGCCTGGGACCTTACTTCTCCGATGAGCCCAAGGCCTACCAGGCCAACATCGACCGTAACCGTGCGGTGCTGCTGTCGGCAATGGAAGAAGCCATCCAGGCCGCCGAACAGACGGCGCGTAGTCTGGACAGTGGCCATGCGGACCTGTTCGGTGGACTGTTCGCCGAGCCGGAGGCGGACGTTTATGCCAACCATCGTAAAGCCCGCGAGTTGTCCTTGAAGGAGCGCCTGAAAGGGGAAAAGGACACGCTGGGGCTGTATCTCACAGGTCATCCGATCGACGAGTACGAGGGTGAGGTACGCCGCTTCGCCCGCCAGCGGATCATCGACCTGCGCCCTGCTCGTGGCGAACAGACCATTGCTGGCCTGATCGTCAACCTGCGGGTAATGAAAAACAAGAAAGGCGACAAGATGGGCTTCATTACGCTTGATGACCGTTCGGGGCGCATCGAGGCCTCGCTATTTGCCGAAGCCTTCAACAGTGCCCAGGCCCTGTTGCAGACCGATGCTCTGGTGGTTGTCGAGGGCGAGGTGAGCAATGATGACTTCTCGGGCGGCCTGCGCCTGCGAGCCAAGCGAGTGATGAGCCTGGAGGAAGCGCGCACGGGGCTGGCAGAGAGCCTGAGGGTGAAGGTTGCCAGTGATGCGCTAAAGGGCGACCGGGTACGCTGGCTGGCTGATGTCTGTGGTCGGCATCGTGGCGCATGCCCGATCACGCTGGAATACACTGGCGCTGACGCTAGGGCTCTGTTGCAGTTCGGCGAAAGCTGGCGAATCGACCCTGCCGACAACTTGATTCAGGCGTTGCGTGACCAGTTCGGCCGCGACAACGTCTTTCTGCAATACCGATAGCGGGACGTGGCGGATCTGCGGGATGCCGTGTGATCCAGATTACGTTCCGAATCGGCCCGATCGTGGATCGGGTCTGATCTGAACATTTTGTTCGACCTGAATGCGTCCGTCCCGTAAGGTAGGGCGCAAAAAACGGAACAGCTCCCGGCCGCCTGGCCGTCGACGCATGACGGATGCCTATGAACCCGAATTTTCTCGATTTCGAACAGCCGATCGCCGACCTGCAAGCCAAGATCGAAGAATTGCGCCTGGTTGGTAACGACAACTCGCTGAACATCGGCGATGAGATCGCCCGCCTCAAGGATAAGAGCGAGTCGCTCACCGAGAGCATCTTCGGCAACTTGACCAGCTGGCAGATTGCGCGCTTGGCTCGCCACCCTCAGCGACCATATACGCTGGACTACATCAGCCATCTGTTCACCGAGTTCGAAGAGCTGCACGGTGATCGCCATTTTTCCGATGACGCTGCGATCGTTGGCGGTACCGCCCGGCTGAACGGTGAACCGGTGATGGTCATCGGTCACCAGAAGGGTCGGGAGGTCCGCGAGAAGGTGCGTCGCAACTTCGGTATGCCGCGTCCCGAGGGTTATCGCAAGGCCTGCCGCCTGATGGAAATGGCTGAGCGGTTCAAGATGCCGATTCTTACCTTCATTGACACACCTGGCGCCTATCCCGGTATTGACGCCGAAGAGCGCAACCAGAGCGAAGCCATTGCCTGGAACCTGCGCGTGATGGCGCGCCTGAAGACCCCCATCATTGCCACCGTGATCGGCGAAGGGGGTTCGGGCGGAGCGCTGGCCATCGGTGTCTGTGACCAGCTGAACATGTTGCAGTACTCCACCTACGCTGTGATCTCGCCTGAAGGCTGCGCCTCGATTCTCTGGCGCACCGCCGACAAGGCACCCGAAGCAGCCGAGGCCATGGGTGTGACTGCCGAGCGGCTGAAGAATCTGGGGATCGTCGATAAGGTCATCTCCGAGCCGCTGGGTGGGGCCCACCGCAATCCCGCGGCAACCGCTGCCTCAATGCGCGAAGAGCTGACCGCGCAGCTCGAGATGCTCAAAGGGCTCGATACCGATGCTTTGCTGGCGCGGCGCTATGAGCGGCTGATGAGCTACGGTATCGCCTGATCATCTCCGGGCGAGCAACAGGAACGGCGGGCCTCCCGCCGTTTTTTTTTGTGTCTTGAGAATGGTCGCTACGGGTGCCCGCCCGCTTCGTACACGGGGTGGAATCGCTGCTGGCGCCTGGCCTGTCCCGGTTTATGCTGATGTCTGCATTTCCTGAGCTCCCAACGATGTCACTCGAGTCTCGCCTGTTCGACGTATTGCAATCCTGGCGTAGGGCGCCGCGCTGGCACGTGGCGTTCTCCGGCGGACTCGATTCGACCGTGCTGTTGCATGCGTTGGCCAGGCTATCCAGTCGCGAGCAGCTCCCTCCGATTACTGCGGTCCATGTTCATCATGGCTTGCAACCTGTCGCGGACCAGTGGCCGGCGCACTGTCTGTCGATCTGCGACGCGCTGGGTGTGCAGCTGCAGGTCGTGCGCGTTCAGGTCGAGGCAGGTCCGAGCCTGGAACGCGCTGCCCGAAACGCGCGGTATGCCGCGTTCAGCGAACTGCTGGGCTCCTTGGAGGTAATGTTAACCGGGCAACATCGTGACGATCAGGCGGAAACCCTGCTGTTCCGTCTTTTTCGTGGTGCGGGCGTACGCGGGCTTGCTGGCATGCCGGCCGCGCGGCCGCTGGGCGATGGCTGGCTGGTTCGGCCACTGCTGGATGTCGGTCGCCACGAGCTTGAGGTCTATGCGCGGGAGCAGGGGCTTGCCTGGATAGAGGATCCAAGCAACCAGAGCATTGAACACGCACGAAACTACCTTCGTCACCATGTCATGCCGATGATCAGGCAGCGCTGGCCGGGCGCGTCGGGCAGCATGGTTCGCGCCGCAGGGCATCTGGCCGAGGCGCAGCATTTGCTGGATGAGCTTGCCGATGCCGATCTTCAGTCCGCGCGGCTGGGAGGGGACCATCAATGGCTGAAGGTGCCCAGTCTCTGTCTGCCATCTCTGAAAGCGCTTAGTCCTGCGCGTCAGCGCAATGCAATGCGTCACTGGTTGGCGGGCATGACGCCGCTTCCAGACAGTGAGCATTGGGCCGGTTGGGAGGCGTTGCGCGATGCTGCACTGGATGCCGCACCGGTCTGGCGCCTGGCTAAGGGTGAGCTGCATCGAGGGAATGAGCGAATCTGGTGGCTTTCTGGCGCCTGGCTGGTCACGCCAACAGCTGCGGTGGACTGGTCGGATCCGGCCACCGACCTGCAGCTGCCGGGGAACGGCTGCCTGCGCCTGGTGGGTTGCGCTGACAAGGGGCCGCTGCAGGTGCGCTATCGCCGTGGTGGGGAGGTTATGGTGCTGCCTGGTCGAGGGCGACGCGATCTCAAGAGGCTTCTCAATGAGACCGGCGTGCCGGGCTTCGTCCGCACGCGTCTGCCTTTGCTGTTTCTCGACGACGCGCTCGTTGCGGTAGCCAACCTGCCACAGTTCGATTGTCTGGGGCTGTCTTTGATCTGGACCCCGCCGGAGGATGGCAGGTTTGAGCTGATGGGGTCTTTCGAGTAGACTACGCTCCCGTCTCAATACAGCTTCTGCGGCTTTCTTCGAAAACCGTGGCAGTTGCGCTATTGCCGCTATCGGCGCAATGGCACCTTCGCTTTCCCCCGGCGGCGCTAGCCGCTTAACGCAGACTTCTAGGGTTTTTCATGACGCGCTACATCTTCGTCACGGGTGGTGTTGTTTCTTCATTGGGGAAAGGCATCGCCTCGGCTTCATTGGCGGCCATCCTGGAGGCGCGGGGCCTGAAGGTCACGATGCTCAAGCTTGACCCTTATATCAACGTCGATCCGGGCACCATGAGCCCGTTCCAGCACGGTGAGGTGTTCGTCACTCATGACGGAGCCGAGACCGATCTTGACCTGGGTCATTACGAGCGGTTCATCCGCACCACGATGACCAAGAGCAACAACTTCACCACCGGCCGCGTCTACGAAGACGTGCTGCGTCGTGAGCGTCGCGGCGACTACCTTGGCGCGACCATCCAGGTGATTCCGCACATCACTGACGAGATCAAACGCCGGATCATCAAGGGTGCCGGTGACGCTGACGTCGCTCTGGTGGAAGTCGGCGGCACGGTAGGCGATATCGAGTCGCAGCCTTTCCTCGAAGCGATCCGTCAGTTGCGCGTCGAAGTCGGCGCCAAGCGGGCCATGCTGATGCATCTGACGCTGGTGCCCTATATCGCCACCGCTGGCGAAACCAAGACCAAGCCAACCCAGCATTCGGTCAAGGAGCTGCGCTCCATCGGCCTGCAGCCGGATGTATTGGTTTGCCGCTCAGATCACCCGATCGACGTCTCCTCGCGTCGCAAGATTGCCCTGTTTACCAACGTCGAAGAGCGTGCGGTGATCAGCCTGGAAGACGTCGATACCATTTACAAGATCCCGGGCGTACTGCATGCCCAGGGACTGGATGACTTCGTGGTCGAGCGTTTTGGCCTGGAGTGCGGAGGTGCCGATCTGTCCGAGTGGGACCGCGTGGTAGATGCCAAGCTGAACCCCGAGAAAGAAGTGACCATCGCCATGGTCGGCAAGTACATGGAACTTCTGGATGCGTACAAATCTCTGATCGAGGCCATGAGCCACGCCGGCATCCAGAGCCGTACCAAAGTGAACCTTCGTTACATCGACTCCGAAGACATCGAGAACCAGGGCACCAGCCTGCTTGAGGGCATGGATGCGATTCTGGTTCCCGGTGGTTTCGGTCTGCGCGGCGTGGAAGGCAAGATTGCCACCGTCAGGTACGCCCGCGAGAACAAGATTCCTTATCTGGGTATCTGCCTTGGCATGCAGGTGGCGGTCATCGAGTTCGCCCGTGACGTGCTGGGCTGGACCGATGCCAACTCCACCGAATTCGACAAGAACAGCAGTCACCCGGTCGTGGGCCTGATCACCGAATGGGAAGATGCCACTGGTGCAGTGGAAACCCGCAGCGACGCCTCTGATCTGGGCGGAACCATGCGCCTGGGAGCCCAGGAATGTGGCCTCGAAGCTGGCTCCAACGTGTTCGCCTGCTATGGAAAGGAGCGTATCGTCGAGCGCCACCGCCATCGTTACGAAGTGAACAACAACCTGTTGCCGCAGCTGCAGGCGGCCGGCCTGAAAATTACGGGGCGCTCCGGCGACGGCGCGTTGGTCGAGGTGGTCGAGGCGCCGGACCATCCCTGGTTCGTAGCCTGCCAGTTCCACCCCGAATTCACCTCCACGCCGCGTGACGGTCATCCGCTGTTCAGCGGTTTCGTCAAAGCTGCGCTCGATTACAAGGCGGGCAAGGCATGACCCAGAAGATTATCCGCGTCGGCAATATCGAGATCGGCAACGACAAGCCGTTCGTGCTCTTCGGTGGCATGAACGTTCTCGAGTCTCGGGATCTGGCTCTGCAGATCTGCGAAACCTATGTAAAGGTCACCGAGAAGCTCGGTATCCCTTATATCTTCAAGGCCAGTTTCGACAAGGCCAACCGCTCCTCGATCAACTCCTTCCGCGGCCCGGGCCTGGAAGAGGGGATGCGCATCTTTGAAGACGTGAAGAAGACCTTCGGTGTCCCCGTGATTACCGATGTGCACGAGCCGCACCAGGCGCAGCCGGTGGCGGAAGTGTGCGACATCATTCAGCTCCCGGCTTTCCTTTCGCGCCAGACGGATCTGGTCGTTGCCATGGCCAAGACCGGTGCGGTGATCAATATCAAGAAGGCGCAGTTCCTCGCGCCGCAGGAAATGAAGCACATCCTCACCAAGTGCGAGGAAGCCGGTAACGATCAGCTGATCCTCTGCGAACGTGGCTCCTCGTTCGGCTACAACAATCTGGTGGTCGACATGCTCGGCTTCGACATCATGAAGCGGATGCAATATCCGGTGATTTTTGATGTCACACATGCGCTGCAGATGCCCGGCGGCCGTGCCGATTCGGCTGGTGGTCGCCGTGCCCAGGTCACGGATCTGGCCAAGGCCGGTCTCAGCCAGGGGCTTGCCGGTCTGTTCCTTGAAGCTCATCCCGATCCGGAAAAAGCCAAGTGCGACGGACCCTGCGCCCTGCGTCTGGACAAGCTCGAACCTTTCCTCACCCAGCTCAAGCAGCTGGATGAGCTGATCAAGAATTTTGCGCCAATCGAAACTGCTTGAAGCCTTGAAGCTATCTACGGAGTGTTAATAAAAATGGCAAAGATCGTCGACATCAAAGGGCGTGAGGTTCTCGACTCCCGTGGCAACCCGACAGTGGAAGCGGACGTTATCCTGGATAACGGCATTATCGGTAGCGCCTGTGCGCCGTCCGGTGCTTCCACCGGTTCCCGCGAGGCGCTGGAACTGCGCGATGGCGACAAGAGCCGTTACCTAGGCAAAGGCGTGCTGAAGGCTGTCAGCAACATCAATGGTCCGATCCGTGAGCTGCTGCTGGGCAAGGACCCGGTCGATCAGAAAGCGCTGGATCGCGCGATGATCGAGCTGGACGGCACCGAAAACAAGGCATCGCTGGGCGCAAACGCCATTCTCGCTGTGTCGCTGGCTGCTGCCAAGGCCGCCGCGCAGGACCAGGATCTGCCGCTGTATGCGCATATTGCCAATCTCAACGGCACGCCGGGCCAGTATTCAATGCCGGTTCCGATGATGAACATCATCAACGGCGGCGAGCATGCCGACAACAACGTAGATATCCAGGAATTCATGGTCCAGCCGGTGGGTGCCAAGACCTTTGCCGATGCCCTGCGCATGGGTGCTGAAATCTTTCACCACTTGAAGGCCGTCTTGAAGGCCCGCGGCCTGAGCACTTCGGTCGGTGATGAAGGTGGCTTCGCGCCGAACCTGGCTTCAAACGAAGACGCCCTGGCAGCCATCGCCGAAGCAGTGGCTAACGCCGGCTACAAACTTGGTGACGACGTTACCCTGGCGCTCGATTGTGCATCCAGCGAGTTCTTCGAAGACGGCAAGTACGACCTGGCCGGTGAGGGCAAGGTATTCGATGCCGCAGGTTTCGCCGATTATCTGGCCGGCCTGGCCGAGCGCTATCCGATCATTTCCATCGAAGACGGCATGGACGAGTCCGATTGGGACGGTTGGAAGGTTCTGACTGACAAGATCGGCAGCAAGGTTCAATTGGTGGGCGACGATTTGTTCGTTACCAACACCAAGATCCTCAAGGAAGGCATCGAGAAGGGCATCGGTAACTCGATCCTGATCAAGTTCAACCAGATCGGCTCCTTGACCGAAACCCTGGAAGCTATCCAGATGGCCAAGGCCGCCGGTTACACCGCGGTGATTTCTCACCGTTCCGGTGAAACCGAAGACAGCACCATTGCCGACCTGGCGGTGGGAACTGCCGCAGGCCAGATCAAGACTGGTTCGCTGTGCCGTTCGGATCGCGTCTCAAAGTACAACCAGCTGCTGCGTATCGAAGAGCAGCTCGGCGGAAAAGCTGCTTATAAAGGCCGTGCCGAGTTCCGTGGCTAACCGGGCTCGCTAGAAAAGGCGAGGCATGCTAGAAAAGGGGCGGCGTTAGTCGCCCTTTTTTGTGGATATCGGTCAGCGCTGTTAAGGTCGCCGCAGGGCGATGCGCTAGTCAGCAAAGGAAAGCCAGGGCATGTCGTTGACCGCTATTGAAGTAACGTCTTTGGAAACCAAGCGAATTCGATCCATGCCGTCCATGCGCAGTCCCTACTGGTTGTTTGTTGTCCTGATTTTGCTACTGGGTGGCTTGCAGTATCGTCTGTGGGTTGGTGAGGGCAGCCTCGCCCAGGTCAGCGGGCTGAACAAGCAGATCGCCGAACAGCAGGGCGAAAATAAGCGTTTGCTCGAGCGCAACCGAATCCTCGAGGCCGAGGTCAAGGAGCTCAAACAAGGCATGGAGACGGTGGAGGAGCGCGCCCGCCACGAACTGGGAATGGTCAAAGAGGGCGAAACTCTCTTTCAGCTCACCGAATGAATGGTCCCGCGCTTCCACCGTTCTGGGTGGTCATCCCGGCCGCGGGCATCGGTACTCGCATGCGGGCCGATAGGCCCAAGCAGTATCTGCAGTTGGCGGGCAAGACCATACTCGAACACACCCTCGATTGCTTTCTGGGCCACGCCCGACTGCAGGGTCTGGTCGTCTGCGTGGCGAGTGACGATTCTTACTGGCCTCATCTCCCTTGTGCGGTCGACGCGCGGGTCTATCGTGCACAGGGCGGCAGCGAGCGAGCCGACTCTGTGCTCGGCGGGCTTCGAAGACTGTCCGAGTTGGGGGCGAATGATTCCGACTGGGTGCTGGTACACGATGCCGCGAGGCCCAATCTGGCGGTCGATGATCTGAATCTTCTGTTAGCGAAGCTCGCAGACGATCCTGTCGGCGGTCTCCTCGCTGTTCCGGCGCGCGATACACTCAAATGTGCCGGTCCGGACGGGCGGGTCAAGGAGACGGTCGATCGAAGCCTTATCTGGCAGGCATTCACCCCACAGATGTTCCGGCTCGGACCGCTTCGCGAGGCGCTGGCCAATGCGCTGGGCAGGGGCATCGCCGTGACTGACGAAGCATCAGCGCTCGAGCATGCCGGGCATCATCCGCGTCTGGTGGAAGGACGGGCCGATAACCTGAAAATTACCCGGCCCGAAGATCTTCAGTGGCTGGAACGGCACTGGAAATCCTGACGCTCTCATACTCTGCAGAGCGTCAGTACGCCCTGCAGAGCTTGCAGTGGCGAGTGGCAGATCAGTACCTATAGATTGCGGCGGCGCCGTTTTCGGTCGGCATGCGTTCGGTAGGCACCGAAATGACTTCCCCCCCTTGTTCCAGGGTCCAGATGGTGAGTTCGTCGAGCAGGTCGGGAGTGGTGGCCGAATCGTCTTCCACGGCGATTGCCTTGCCTTCTTCTCTGTTTGCCACGCCTGGAATCTGCCGCTCGGCTTCTACCAGCAGCGTTGCGACCCGGCCTTCAAGCGTAGCTTTGCCGATCTGGTCCAGCTGATCCGTGGCCAGCCCTTGGCCGCGCGACTCCCCGTATTGGTTGATGAAGCCTTCGAGCCGCTTGATATAGCGCGGCTGCATCACCATCCAGCTCTTTTGCCGAAGGTCGTCATGGCTCAGCAGAGAGGCGTCGTTCTCGATGCCTTCAGGTAACAGGAATTCGTTGTGACTCAGCTTGCGGAAATGGAACTGGTGTTCGGGCAGTGCAGCGAGAATCAATGGCAGTCGTGACTTGCGGCTGTGGTGTTCGAGGATCGCACGGTCCACTTCGCGAAAGAAGCGTTCGCGGTCTCGGTCGATTTCATCCTGGCGCCCGGCGCCCCCGCTTTCAACCTGCATCGGGTCGCCACGCTCGCTGGCGCGGCTGTAGCCCTGCGGAAAACCGGTTTGTCCCTTTTCGGTGAGCTCACGCCCCAGGGCCTCCTCGACTGTCTTTGGAACGCCTTCACCCAGCTTGACTTCGTCTATGCCGTCGCGGTTGCCCTCGAACAGGCGTACCGCATCAAGCGTGATCGCCAGTATCTGGTAACGGTCAGCGGACTGGGCGATGCGCAGCAGAGGCTTAAGGTGCATGCGATCGTTGGCGACAGCCAGCTCTGGCACGCTGCGCTGCAGTCGGAAGACCTCGAAGTAGTCGGCGGCACCGAACACTGCAAGCCCGTCACGGCTGGAATTCCAGAAATTGACGTCATCGATCAGGTCATGGAAAGGCTTGAGCAGGGTCTTGGCTTGTTCTGCGCGGCCCTGCTGTTTAAGCGAGTCTTCCAGCTCGCGGACCAGGTGTTTGAATCGAATGGGATCCTGCTGACGCTCGGGAAAGCTGCGGTGCGTAGGCTGATACAGCGACAGGCAGGGGGCTTCACGCTTTGCCAGTAGTTGCGACATGGTTTCACGATCGAGCAATCTGTTCATGTACGGCCTCTCGTTTATTGAATGGTGCGGTCCCTCATGGGTTTCCATCGGCCCGCTTGGGCAGGTCGTGTCGGGTGGCTATCAGTGATGGTTGAGTTTTTTATCCAATGCATGAGCCAGTGCATGGCTGAGCTTTTCGGCGGCACCCTCGATGGCCAGGTTGAGCGAGTCAGCCTTGTGGCTTGTTGAGATGGGTTCGTGGCCCTTGACCCGAGCCTCCATCTGACAGCGCTTGTCCTGTGGGCCGCTTTTTCCACTGTTTTCGTCGTTGAGATGAACTTCGACTCGGGTCAGCTGATCGTCGAAGCGTTCCAGTTCGCTCTCGACCGTCGCTTTCACGTGCTCTTCAAGGCTGCTGGTCACGTCGACGCTGTGATTGCTGTTCACCAGAATCTGCATGATGTCCTCCTGATTGGATCGCCGGCTCGCTCAAGCAGAGGGCCGGAGGCACCGGCTTCAAAATTTCGACGTGGTGGGTTAAGCCGGGTTCCGCCTGAACTTGGCAGTCGGACGCGCGGCGCAGTCGCAACTCAATCGCGTTCTGTGCGGTATTCGGGGCGGATTGCGAGGCCTTCCTTCAGGGCATGGACCAGAAGCCTGACCTTAGGCAACGGGTATCGTCGTTGCGGATAGACCGCCCAGACTGCCGTATTCGGTGGCTGGTGGGTTTCCAGCAGAGACACAAGCTCACCGCGGAGCAGCGGGCCCTGAACGTAATAATCCGGTAGCTGACAGAGGCCAAAGCCCCGAAGCGCAGCGTCCAGCACCGCCTGACCACTGTTGCAGCGCCAGTTTCCGGATGGCTTGAACAGCTGCTCGCGGCCATCGACCTGCAACACCCAGCTATCCCCGGTGCCCACCAGGCAGTTGTGACGCGCCAGCTCCGAGAGCGTGTGCGGCCTCCCGTAGCGTTCCAGATAGCTTGGCGCGGCGCACAGATACATGGCGCGCGGGGCGATGCGTGTGGCGACCAATCTGGATTCGCCCAGACGACCGAGACGTATGGCAAGGTCGTAGCCTTCCTGAACCAGGTCCAAGGGGCGGTTGGACAGTTCGATATCCACCCGTAGCTGCGGGTGCTGCGCCATGAATTCGTTCACCAGCGGAACGATGAAGCGCTCTCCGTATGTCACCGCTGCAGTCATGCGCAGCAGCCCGGTCGGCGCGGCATGCAGATCGCTGACGGCATTGAAGGCCTCGTCGCGCTCCTCGATGAGCCGTTGGCAGCGGGCCAGAAAGGTGTGGCCCGCCTCGGTCAGCGAGACTCGCCGGGTCGTGCGGTAGAGCAGGCGTGCCTGCATGCGTTCTTCGAGACGCGCTACTTGCCGGCTGACGTGTGATGAAGAGACACGCAGCTGCTCGGCTGCGCGCATGAAACTTCCACATTCGGCCACGGCGACGAACTCATCGAGGCCTTCCCAGCGATTCATTCAAGCTCCAGGCAACAGATCTCACAGAACGGGATTATCCCTGCAGAGCATTAATGTTTCCATAAATGGCTTATTAACCCTGCCCACAATAGAAACTACACTTCGGGTGATACTTTCCCATCGCGAGTAAAGACTCCATGACCATCAAGTCCCGCGCGGCAGTCGCCTTTGCCCCCAACCAGCCCCTGCAGATCGTCGAGGTGGACGTCGAGCCGCCGAAGGCCGGCGAGGTACTGGTGCGCATAGTCGCAACCGGTGTCTGCCATACCGATGCCTATACGCTTTCCGGCGAAGATTCCGAGGGCGTGTTTCCCTGCATTCTCGGACACGAAGGCGGCGGCATCGTCGAGGCGGTTGGTGAAGGGGTGACAACCGTTGCCGTTGGCGACCATGTGATCCCGCTGTACACAGCCGAATGCCGCCAGTGCAAGTTCTGCAAATCTGGCAAGACCAATCTGTGCAGCTCGGTCCGCGCGACCCAGGGCAAGGGCCTGATGCCGGACGGCACCACGCGCTTCTCCTACAACGGCGAGCCGATCTATCACTACATGGGCACTTCGACCTTTTCCGAATACACCGTGTTGCCCGAAGTCTCCGTGGCGAAGATCCCCAAGGAAGCTCCGCTGGACAAGGTCTGCCTGCTCGGCTGCGGCGTAACCACCGGCATCGGTGCGGTGCTCAATACTGCCAAGGTGGAGGAGGGCGCGACCGTTGCGATCTTTGGCCTCGGGGGCATTGGTCTGGCAGCGATCATAGGTGCCAAGATGGCCAAGGCCAGCCGGATCATCGCCATCGACATCAATCCATCGAAGTTCGCCATCGCCGAAGAGCTGGGCGCAACAGACTTCGTCAATCCCAAGGAACACGACAAGCCGATCCAGGAAGTGATCGTCGAAATGACCGATGGCGGCGTGGATTATTCCTTCGAATGTGTCGGCAACGTCCAGCTGATGCGCGCGGCTCTGGAATGCGCCCACAAGGGTTGGGGCGAATCGGTGATCATCGGTGTGGCCGGTGCGGGTCAGGAAATCAGCACCCGCCCGTTCCAGCTGGTGACCGGTCGCGTCTGGCGAGGCAGCGCGTTCGGTGGCGTCAAGGGCCGTACCGAATTGCCGGGCTACGTCGAGAAGGCTCAGTCCGGCGAGATCCCGCTGGATACCTTCATCACCCATAACATGGGGCTGAATGAGATAAATCAGGCCTTCGACTTGATGCACGAAGGCAAGAGCATTCGAACCGTCATCCATTTTTAAGGAGCAGCTGGAGGCTTGAAACCGGAAGCTGAAAGTGAACGGCGCCGACGCGGCGATCAACGTGACTAAAGCTTCCAGCTTCCAGCTTCCAACTTCCAAAGGGTTTCCTATGACTCTCGAAATCATCGCCAGCCAGAAAAGCTTTGGCGGCTGGCACAAACGTTATCGGCACCGCTCGTCTACGTTGAACTGCGACATGGTGTTCGCTGTGTACTTGCCGCCCCAGGCAGAGCAGGGCAAGAAACTGCCGGTGCTCTACTGGCTGTCGGGGCTGACCTGTACCGACGAAAATTTCATGCAGAAGGCCGGGGCACATCGCCTGGCGGCCGAGCTGGGGCTGATCATCGTCGCGCCGGACACCAGCCCCCGGGGGGAGGGCGTCCCCGACGATCCGCAAGCCGCCTATGACTTCGGGCTCGGAGCGGGCTTTTACCTCAACGCTACGCAGGAACCCTGGGCCCGGCACTACCGCATGCATGACTACGTGGTTGACGAGCTGCCGGCGCTGATCGAAGCGAATTTTCCGGTATCGGACAAACGCGGCGTCAGCGGGCATTCCATGGGCGGCCACGGAGCCCTGATTTGTGCCTTGAGAAACCCGGGGCGTTATCAATCGGTGTCGGCCTTCGCGCCGATCACCAATCCGGCCGATTGTCCCTGGGGCGAAAAGGCATTCTCCGGTTACCTGGGTGAGGACCGTTCACGCTGGCGCGATTGGGATGCCTGCGCGCTTCTCGCCAAGGCGCAGGAGAAGCTGCCGATACTGGTCGATCAGGGAGATCGCGACGACTTCATGGCCAACCAGCTCAAGCCCGAGGCGCTCGAAGCGGCTGCCACAGCTGCTGAGCATCCGCTGACGCTGCGTATCCAGCCAGGCTACGATCACAGCTACTACTTCATCAGCAGTTTTATTGACGACCATCTGCGACACCACGCCGAAGCGTTGAAGGCCTAGGTGGATGCCGGCGAAGCCTCACTCGCACGTCGGGCACGGGGCCGTTTGCACGATGGGTGATCAGTAGAAACCTCGGCCAGGTCATCAGACGTATTGCTCAACCCTGCCTGAGCCGAACAAAAAAGGCCCGACCGGACACCCGGTCGGGCCTTCCATCGCAAGGAGCTAGAGCGACGGATAATCGGTATAGCCCTCTGCACCTTTGGCGTAGAACAGTTCAGGGCGCGGCTCGTTGAGCGGCGCATCTTGACGCAGTCGCTGAACCAGGTCGGGATTGGCGATGTAGGGGATGCCAAACGCTACGGCGTCTGCTTTGCCTTCAGCCAGCCAGGCGTTGGCTTGCTCCTTGGTGAAGCCCTCGTTGGCGATATAGACGCCTCCAAAGATTTCCTTCAGTTGCGGACCAAGACTGTCTTCGCCCGCCTTTTCTCGGGTGCAGATAAAGGCGATACCGCGCTTGCCCAGCTCCCGTGCGACATACCCGAAGGTCTCGGCACGGTTAGAGTCGCCCATGTCGTGAGCGTCGGCGCGTGGTGCCAGATGTACACCTACGCGGCCAGCACCCCAGACCTCGACTGCAGCGTCCGTTACCTCCAATAACAAACGCGCCCGGTTTTCCAGCGAGCCACCATATTGATCGGCGCGCTTGTTGGTGCTGTCCTGCAGGAACTGGTCGAGCAGGTAGCCATTGGCACCATGAATCTCGACACCGTCGAAACCGGCTTCACGCGCGTTTTCGGCGCCCTTGCGGTATGCCTCGACGATGCCCGCTATTTCCTCTGTAGCGAGGGCGCGAGGTGTTTCGTAGCCCTTCATCGGCCGTACCAGGCTGACGTGGCCGTCTGGTTTGATGGCGCTTGGCGCGACCGGTAGCTGGCCGTCAAGGTAGATCGGGTCGGAAATTCGGCCAACGTGCCAGAGCTGCAGCACGATCTTGCCGCCCTTGGCGTGCACTGCATCGGTAATCTTCTTCCAGCCCTGAACCTGTTCGGCGGACCAGATACCGGGGGTGTCCGGGTAACCGACGCCCATCGGCGTCACCGATGTGGCTTCGCTGATTATCAGGCCGGCCTCGGCCCGCTGTGCGTAGTAATCGGCCATTAGATCCCCGGGAACACGGCCCGGCTCGGCGCGGCAGCGTGTCAGCGGCGCCATGATGATGCGGTTGGCCAGTTCGAGTTCGCCAATCTTGATCGGGTCGAAAAGTGTAGGCATAGCGATGCTGCTCCTTTTGCACGGTGAGGGCTGTGAAGCTCAGAGTTCGTGTCCAAGTCGGGCGACGAAGGCTTCGATGGCCGGTTCATTGCGTTTGAAGAAATGCCACTGGCCAACCTTGCGGTTGGTGACAAGTCCCGCTCGTTGCAGGGTTGCCAGGTGTGCCGATACGGTGGATTGCGACAACCCGGCGCGCTGGTCGATCTGCCCGGCACACACACCGTTATCGAGCGAGTGGTGTTGTTCGGAGAAATAGCGTTGCGGTTCCTTCAGCCATCTCAGGATGTCCCGCCGCAACGGGTGGGCGATTGCCTTGAGGATGTCGTCGAGTTGGTCGGGCATTGCCTTGGCCGGTCCGTATATCGAGATGAAGCGAACTATATATCGCCTCGAGGCGATGCGAGATCGATTCGGTTGATGGTGCTTATCGCCTGCGTTGATTCGCAGCGTTGTCATGGCTGCGGCTTCAACAGGTGGCGCTGTCCTGTAGAATCGCGGCCTGATCTCTACTGGGGTATGTGACTATGCGTATCGGTCATGGCTATGACGTGCACCGTTTCGGCGAGGGCGATTTCGTCACCCTCGGCGGGGTGCGGATTCCGCACAGGTTCGGCCTGCTCGCGCATTCAGACGGCGATGTGTTGCTTCATGCCTTGAGCGATGCGCTGCTCGGTGCAGCGGCACTTGGCGACATCGGCAAGCACTTCCCGGACACCGACCCGGCCTTCAAGGGCGCCGACAGTCGCGTGCTGTTGCGTCACGTGCTGGAGCAGGTGCAGGCGAAGGGGTGGAAGGTTGGCAATGTCGACGCCACGATCGTCGCCCAGGCGCCGAAGATGGCCCCGCATATCGAATCGATGCGCTGCCTGATCGCCAAGGACCTGCAGGTCGAACTGGATCAGGTCAACGTCAAGGCTACTACCACCGAAAAGCTCGGTTTTGTTGGACGCGAGGAGGGGATTGCCGTCCACGCCGTGGCCCTGCTGGTCGGCGCATGACCGAAGATCAGTTGCTTGGTCCCTGTGCGCACGGCGGCGCTTGCGGCTCGGCGCTGCTCAAGGCAGTGCCGGAGGACTTTCAGGTTGACGAGGTGCTCGACATTCCACTTTCAGGTGCCGGCGAACACCTCTGGCTCTGGGTTGAAAAGCGCAACCTGAACACCGAGGAAGCCGCACGACGTATCGCACGGGCAGCCGGCGTTCCGGTGCGCAACATCAGTTATGCCGGTTTGAAGGATCGTCATGCCCTGACTCGCCAGTGGTTCAGCCTTCATATGCCCGGCAAAGCCGATCCTGTCCTGGAGAAAGCTGAAGACCAAGCCCTGAGGATTCTCAAAAGCGGCCGGCACCAGCGCAAACTGCAACGCGGAGCGCATTCTGCAAATGGCTTCACCTTGCGCCTGACCGAGTTGCAGGCCGATCGCGGGATACTCGAAGCTCGCCTCGAGCAGATCAAGAGGCACGGGGTGCCCAACTATTTCGGTCTGCAACGGTTTGGGTTCGAAGGTGGCAACGTCCTTGGCGCCCGCGATTATGCCGAGCGTCAGGAGCTGCCGGTGCAGCGCAACCTCCGCTCGCGTCTGCTCTCAGCCGGACGCAGCTATTTGTTCAATCGGGTGTTGGCTCAGCGAGTCGCCGCGGGCAGTTGGGACCAGGCCTGTGTTGGCGATCTGCTGGCATTTACTGACAGCCGCAGCTTCTTTCCCGCCGGTGAGGCTGAATGCAGCGACCCTCGGCTCGAGATACTGGATCTGCACCCCACCGGCCCGCAGTGGGGAGAGGGTGTATCGCCGGCAAGCGGAAAGATTCAGGAGCTGGAAGCTGCCGTCGCTGCCGCCGAGCCGTCAATCGCCAAGTGGCTCGCAGAAGCCGGAATGAAGCATGAACGGCGCATTCTTCGCCTCCCCATTGGCGGCTTGTCGTGGCATTATCCCGAGCCTGACATTCTGCAACTTGAATTCGTCCTGCCGACCGGATGCTTCGCCACTGCTGTGGTGCGTGAACTGGTCAGCCTGGCAGGGCAGACGGACATCTGATGCGTATTCTGATCGCCAACGACGACGGGGTGTATGCATCCGGGCTCGCCGCGCTGTATGACGCGCTGGCGGATTACGCCGAGTGCAGGGTGGTAGCTCCAATCCAGGACATGAGTGGCGCCAGCAGTGCGCTGACCCTGGATCGCCCACTCCATCCCACAACCATGCCGAACGGTTTTATCGGCGTGAACGGCACACCTACCGATTGTGTCCATCTGGGCATGAACGGCTTGCTGGAAGACGCGCCCGACATGGTGGTCTCCGGTATCAATCTGGGCGCCAACCTGGGTGACGACGTGCTGTATTCCGGCACGGTTGCTGCGGCCATCGAAGGCAGATTCACCGGCAGGCCCGCCTTCGCTTTTTCTCTGGTGTCGCGGTTGACCGATAATCTGCCGACTGCGGCTTATGTAGCCCGCAAGCTGGTCGAGCACCAAGGGTCGCTCGAGCTGCCGCCGCGTACTGTATTGAGTGTGAACGTTCCGAACCTGCCGCTGGACCACATCCGCGGCATTCAGCTGACCCGCCTGGGCCATCGCAGCAGGGCCAAGCCGCCGGTGAAGCAGGCGAATCCGCGTGGCAAGGACGGTTACTGGATTTCGGTGGCCGGCGACCTTGAAGATGGCGGGCCAGGCACCGACTTTCATGCGGTCATGCAGGGCTACGTCTCGATTACGCCCCTGCAGCTGGACCGAACCTTTCATGAGGCCTTCGGCGGCCTCGACAGCTGGCTGGAGGGCGTGCTGTGAACCGCGGATCCGATGACCTGCTGCGCCACGGCACCGGGATGACTTCGCAACGCACCCGCGACCGACTCATCCAGCGACTCTACGAAGAAGGGCTCTCCGACCCTCGCGTATTAGAAGTGATCCGGCGCACCCCGCGCCATTTGTTCGTCGATGAAGCGTTGTCTCATCGCGCCTATGAAGACACCGCATTGCCCATCGGGCATAACCAGACGATTTCGCAGCCCTTCATGGTGGCGCGAATGAGCGAGTTGTTGCTCGCCGACGGTCCTTTGGACAAGGTGCTGGAGATCGGCACCGGATCCGGATACCAGACCGCAGTGCTGGCGCAGCTGGTCGAGCGGGTGTTTTCGGTGGAGCGTATCCAGGCACTGCAGGATCGAGCAAAGGAGCGCCTGGTCGAACTCAAGTTGCGCAACGTGGTCTTTCGCTGGGGTGATGGCTGGGAAGGGTGGCCTGCACTGGCTCCTTATAACGGCATCATCGTTACCGCGGCGGCAGCCGACGTACCCCAGGCTCTGCTCGATCAACTGGCTCCCGGCGGGCGGCTGGTGATCCCGGTCGGGGTTGGCGAAGTCCAGCAACTGATGCTGATCATTCGAGAGGAAGACGGTTTTTCCCGCCATCTGCTGGATACCGTGCGCTTCGTGCCGCTGCTCAATGGACCTGTAGTTTGATCAAGCGGAAGGAAGCATGAAAAACGCGTTGTTGCTGTACGCCAAGGGCATGGCCATGGGCGCAGCGGATGTTGTGCCTGGCGTCTCCGGTGGAACCGTGGCGTTCATTACGGGCATCTATGATGAGCTCCTGCGCTCCATCGGCGCGGTACCGAACGCTATCGCGCCACTGCTCAAAGGTCGCGTCACAGAGGCTTGGCGCACAGCCAACGCAAGCTTCCTGCTGATTCTATTTGCCGGCATTCTCACCAGCGTGCTGAGTCTGGCGAAGGTGATCACCTACCTGCTGGAACAGCACCCGATTCCGGTGTGGTCGTTCTTTTTCGGTCTGATTCTGGTTTCCGTGCATCTGGTCAGCAAGGATATTCAGCGTCGTAACCTGTCGCGGTTGGTCAGCCTTTGCCTGGGCATTGGCTTGGCATACTGGATTACCGTTGCAGCTCCCATGCAGTGGAGTGCAAGTAGCATCAGCCTGTTCTTTGCCGGCGCCATTGCAGTTTGCGCAATGATCCTGCCAGGGATATCCGGTAGCTTCATTCTGGTTCTTCTCGGCCTATATCCCGTGGTGCTGGGCGCGGTAAAAGCACTGGATCTAGGCATCATGCTTACGTTCGCGGCGGGCTGCCTGGTCGGATTGCTTAGCTTCGCGCGAGTCCTGAGTTTGGTTCTGCGCCGCTGGCGTGACCTAACACTGGCATTTCTGACCGGCTTGATGCTCGGCTCGCTGAACAAGGTCTGGCCCTGGAAAGAGACGCTGACCTGGCGCGTCAACTCGCATGGCGAGCGCGTTCCGCTGTTGGAGCAGAATCTGCTGCCGGGTGCCTATGGCGACCTGACCGGGCAGGATCCGCAGGTGCTGCTTGCCATCGTTCTTGCGGTTGCCGGTATCGCTCTGGTGCTGGGGCTGGAGTGGTTTGCCGGACGTCACCAGCCAGTCACACAAAGTGCCTGACAGTCATGTCGATTAGGGAGCGAGCATTGAAGCTCAGAGTCAGCATGCGGCAGATATGCGGGTCCTCAGGCCGCTGCGCGCTTGTCGTCATGCTCGCGGGGACGTTACTGGCAGGGTGCGCCAGTTCGCCGTCAGGTGGGGTGAGCGTTGTCGATCGCAATAGCCGCGAGCGTGTAACCAGCGGCCAGTATGTCGTCCGCCGTGGCGATACTCTCTGGGCCATTGCGTTTCGCTTTGGCTGGGATTGGCGTGATCTGGCGCGGGTCAACAACATACAGCCTCCTCATGTCATCTATCCGGGACAGACGATTCGCTTCAGCGGTCAAAGCTCTCGTGGCGTTGCCGCTCGTCCGGTAACTCCGCCGCCGGCCGCAACACCCAGCACGCCGACCATCGTTACCAACCCCGTGCCCACCCCACCGCCCCTGACGCGGCCGACCGCACCGGTGGCCAAGCCTCCTGTGCAGAGCACTCCGGTGAAACCCGTCGCCCGTTCTGCAAGCGGTTGGGCCTGGCCTGCAGGGGGTACTGTGATTGGTCGATTTTCCTCAAACGGGAGTTTGAATAAAGGAATTGATATCGCGGGGGAATTAGGACAGCCTGTTTTAGCTGCTTCTGATGGGGCTGTTGTGTACGCCGGCAGTGGTTTACGGGGTTACGGCGAACTTGTGATCATCAAGCACAGCGATACCTATGTAAGTGCCTACGGCCACAACCGCAGGCTGCTGGTTCAGGAGGGTCAACAAGTCAAAGCTGGGCAAACCATTGCCGAGATGGGATCGACTGGTACTGACCGGGTGAAGCTGCACTTCGAGATTCGCCGCCAAGGCAAGCCTGTTGATCCGTTGCAATACCTGCCCAAGCGTTGATTTGCTGCTGCCTGTTCTGGCACTAGGAGGGGCTTGAGCGATACCAGGGAACGTGTGCCGCCCGAGCCTGTTGTCGAACTCAGAACAGGAAAACAATAATGGCTCTCAAAAAAGAAGTGCCGGAGTTTGACGTAGACGATGCCGTCCTACTCACGGAGCCGTCCGCGGAAATTGACAAGATCGCCGATATCTCCCGCGCCGGTTCAGCTGGCACCAAGTCCAAGGCCGCAACGGTCAAGCAACACAAGTTCGTCGATTACACCCGCGCGCTCGACGCCACTCAGCTCTACCTCAACGAAATCGGTTTCTCTCCGCTGCTGACCCCCGAGCAGGAAGTGCATTTTGCGCGCCTCGCGCAAAAGGGCGATCCGGCGGGGCGCAAGCGCATGATCGAAAGCAATCTGCGGCTGGTCGTGAAGATCGCTCGACGCTACGTCAACCGAGGTCTGTCTTTGCTGGACCTGGTCGAGGAAGGCAACCTGGGGCTCATACGGGCTGTCGAGAAGTTCGACCCCGAGCGGGGTTTCCGTTTTTCGACCTACGCGACATGGTGGATCAGGCAGACGATAGAACGGGCGATCATGAATCAGACCCGTACCATTCGCTTGCCGATTCATGTGGTCAAGGAACTGAACGTCTACCTACGTGCAGCGCGTGAGCTGACCCAGAAGCTCGACCACGAGCCCAGCCCGGAGGAGATTGCCAACCTGCTGGAGAAGCCGGTGGCTGAGGTCAAGAGAATGCTTGGGTTGAATGAGCGCGTCACTTCGGTTGACGTGTCCCTTGGCCCGGATACCGACAAGACCCTGCTTGATACGTTGACCGATGATCGGCCAAGTGACCCCTGTGATCTTCTGCTGGATGACGATCTGTCCGAGAGCATTGATCAGTGGCTGTCGGATCTGACCGAAAAGCAGCGAGAAGTGGTGATTCGCCGGTTTGGTCTGCGCGGCCATGAGAGCTGTACGCTGGAGGAGGTGGGTCAGGAAATCGGCTTGACTCGTGAGAGGGTCAGGCAGATCCAGGTCGAGGCACTGAAGCGCTTGCGTGAGATTCTCGAACGCAACGGACTGTCCAGCGAATCCCTGTTTCGCTGATTTCTCGAGGACCCCTGTCTGACAGGGGTCTATCTCTTGATTCTTTAGTGTCTCCGGCCGTCGGCATGTTGGGATTGAGCACAACGGCTTAACCCAAGGTTTTCACCGATGCCGAGATTGCTCGTGTTTTTGTAAGCCTTCACTTACAGGAGATGTAAGCAATGCCAGCGAAACCCAAGGCGAACAACGATTGAATCAAAAAGTTACATTTGTAACCCTTTGATTTTAAAAAGCTATTTACGACGTTTAGATGATGGCTATCTGGCCATCATGCATTTTCACCGGTTGCTATTGTCGCTCAGTCCCTTAATATCGCCTCCGTGCCTAGGGACAAGCACAGCCGGCAAGGAAGTCGGTCAGGAACAACCGCCGGACGCGGTTTCATCAGGACGATGAGTCGGAGTAAATGGACGCATGGAAGAAGATGGGCGGGGGCTTAAACCCCCGCCCCTTTTTTTGCCCGCAATTCAGGCGTCATTCTTATCGAACAAGTTCCGGCTTGGCTTGCCTAACAGGTTCCTGGTAATCAATGGAGCACAGCATGAACAACGACAGCCCTGCACAACCTGAGCATCCCGGGCAGCATGTGGATGATGAGGCCAAGCGCAATCCGGAGGAGGCCGATGAGGATCAGCTGGATGAGGCGCTTGAAGAAACGTTTCCGGCGAGCGACCCGATCTCTCCCTGATCGCTTACACGCTTAGACCTTCGTTGATGCGGTCTCTACCAAGTGCCGGCGCAATGCCGGCAGCACCTTGTCCCGTAGCAGCGGAGCCAGTGCTTGGGATTCTTCCGTCTTCAGCGTTATCCAGCCCGATTCCTCGATTTCCGCTTGAATTCTGACTGCCTCTGGCGCCTTTCCTACAAACACCTCGGCAATGACCCAATGCCCCGGCTCGTTGGCTGCACGTGCTTGAAACTGGCCGAGAAAAACCAGCTGGGAGGCATTCATCCTCAGATCCAGCTCTTCACGGAGCTCACGCAGCAGCGTGCAAATTGGCGTTTCGCCCGGGTCGGCCTTGCCACCGGGCAGCATGAACAAGCGGGTGTTGCGTTTGCGAACCACCAGCACCCGGTGGTCGTCATCGATAAGGCAGGCTGTGGCGATCTTCAACAGCTTGGTGGGCATGGCCCTCTCCAGTTTGGGTGACTAGGCGCCATGAGCGCCTTGCTTCGATTGTAGCGCCGCAGGCCATTTGCGTGCGGTTCGGGCAGGCTTGCCGTCAGACCCGAGCCCCAGCAGGAAGCGGAATCCACCCCCACCTGGAGCGCAGAAGAGCCAGGCCGGGCCCGGGTCAAGCGCTTGCGCATAGCCTCAGCGGCGCGCCGAGCCCATCGGCAACTGTCGAAGGGCGTCATCAGACGTTCACAAGTCCGAGGGGAGCATGGATGGGGCAGGGCGATGGGCGGCGCCGGGAGAAGCCTGGCAGGAACGTTCCGTTCATCCAAATGTTGCAATTTTGACGGGTTGCCGGGCTCTCAAGCAAAACAGCCCTCCAACAAAAGGACATAACAATATGTTGGATCTTCTGATAGTCGCGGCATTCGTCCTGTACGGTTTGAGTTCCGGCCTGCGAGCACGCGGCAAGGCCTCGCAGAGTCTTGATGAGTACTTTCTGGCAGGAAAGACGATCAAGGGTTGGAAGGCCGGCTTTTCTATGGGCGCAACGCAGTTTGCCGCCGATACGCCGCTGCTGGTCACAGGTCTAGTCGCGACCGCCGGTATTTTCGCACTTTGGCGCCTGTGGATTTACGGTCTTGCGTTTCTGTTGATGGCGTTTGTCTTCGCTGTCGGCTGGCGTCGTGCCGGTGTGCTGACCGATGCGGAGCTGACTCGGGTGCGCTACAGCGGCAAGGGCGTGATGCCGCTGCGCCTGCTCAAGGCGATCTACTATGGCACCGTGATCAATTGCGTCGTGCTGGCGATGGTTCTCGTCGCCGCCATCCGCATCGCCGAGGTGTTCCTGCCATGGCATATCTGGCTGCCGGCAGGGATCTACGAGCCCATTGTGGGTTTCGTGGCGAACTCCGGCTTGCAGCTTGGGGAAAGCATCACCGGCCTCGAACCGGACATGATGAGCGCTAACAATCTTATTTCAATCCTCCTTATCCTGGCGTTCACCGCGATGTATTCGATCACGGGAGGGCTGCGCGCAGTGGTGCAGACCGACGTGGTTCAGTTCATCCTGGCGATGGTCGGCACGTTGCTGTATGCCTGGTTTGTTGTCGATGCGGCGGGCGGGTTGGGTGGCCTCACGGATCGCGTGGTCGAACTTTACGGTGCCGATCAGGCGAGCAAGATGCTGTCCTTTGCGCCGCCAGCGAATGCCGGGGAAGCCCTGATGCCCTTCCTGGTAATCATTGGACTGCAATGGTTTTTCCAGATGAATTCGGACGGAACCGGCTATCTGGCGCAGCGCAGCATGGCCTGTCCGACCGACCGGGACGCTCGGATGGCGGGGCTGGTGTTCACCTGGTTGCAGATCTTCCTGCGCAGCCTGTTCTGGATGGCGATCGCGGTTGGCTTGCTGGTGCTGTATCCGTTCACCCCAGCGGAAATGGGGGCCGAGGGCTTTACCGCAGGTCGAGAAGCGCTGTTTGTCCAGGGTATCGAGGATCTGCTGCCACCAGGTGTGCGAGGCCTGATGCTGGTGGGGTTGCTCGCCGCGCTGGCTTCTACCGTCGATACGCACCTCAACTGGGGCGCTTCGTACTGGAGCAACGATGTCTACGGCGGCGTTGTCGCCCCGCATATCCTCAAGCGCAAACCGAAGGACCGTGAATTGGTTCTGGTGGCGCGGCTGTCCAATGTGCTGATCCTGACGATTGCAATGATCATCATGGCCAACCTGGGCTCGATTCAGACGGCCTGGTTCATATCGCTGCTTTTCGGGGCTGGAATGGGCTCGGTGCTGGTGCTGCGCTGGCTATGGGAACGCATCAATCTCTATTCCGAGCTGACCGCCATGGGTGTATCGCTGATCACTGCGCCGCTGTTGCTTTTCTACCTGGGCACTGACCCGGAGCGCGAGTGGATTCGCCTGGGCATCATGGCGCTGGCGACCACGTCAGCTGCGATCCTGGTGACCTTCATCACGCCAGCCACCGATGACGCCACACTCAAGCGCTTCTACCATCGCGTGCGACCTTTCGGCTTCTGGCGACATGCAGCGTCGCTCAACGGAGTGGCTGCACATGTTTCCAGGCGCGCGTTGGGCACCCGGCTGTTTGCAGTGGCGGTGACTGCTGTTTCGCTGTTTTCCCTGTTGGTAGGCGTCGGCCGGCTGATGTTCCCACCGCCAGATGGAAATTCTCTTATCAGCTGGATCTGCCTCGCGCTGGGCTTGTTGCTGGTCCGCGTGTGGCTGCGCATCGCCATGGGGCACGAGTTCGATACTGACCCTGTAAACGAGACGCTGGAGGAAGATGTTGTGGTAGGTCATGGCGGAACCGTCAAATAACGGCGCAACTTTCGCGCTGGCCTAGAAACTGTTTCAGGCAAGTGGTTAATTGTTCAATCGCTCAAATAAACCGTTTCGCTTTTTTGTTATCTGGAAGGTGTGGAGGCCATCAGGCGACTGAGCCGGGCAAACTAGCGAAGCGGCTTGAAATAAAAAATCCTTGTCTGATAGATAGTTGCGGCATACTTCTAAAAATAATTGAACAGTCTCAGCTCGCTTGGGTCTTTACCTTACGCATTGCATTGGCTCTTTGCGTATTCCGCCATCGCAGAACAAGAGGTATTGTCATGAACCGACTTTTCAAAACATCCCTGTTGGTAGCTGCCATGCTCCCCGCAGTTGCAATCGCCGCTCCCGTGGCTGGCGATCGGGAAGTTACTTTGAGTGGCGCGGGCAGCAGCGATAAGAACTTCGACGACACTGTTTTCTCCGTGCAGGGCAGTTGGGGTACTTACCTCGATGAATCGTCCATGTGGGGGGTGCGCCAGACCGTCAACGCAAGTGATTCAGAAGGCGAGAGCGTGCGTTGGGATGGCTCGACCCGAGTGTTCTACGACTATCACTTCGGCAGCGGCAAAACCCGTCCTTTCGTCGGAGTAAGCCTCGGCGGTATCTACGGGGAGGAAGTAGACGAGACATTCATGGGTGGTCCTGAACTGGGTATCAAGTACTGGGTGCAGGATAAAACTTTCATCACCGCAATGGCCGAGTATCAGTTTCTGTTCAAGAGCGGAAGCGACGCGCGGGATCGTTACGATGATGGCGCGTTCTTCTATAGCGTCGGTCTGGGTTATAACTTCTAAGTGGCCAAGCAGTGCGGCGCCGAATGGCGCCGCACTTGTTTAACGTTTCGTTTGTTGTCGATGGTTTTTGAGTTGACCTTCGACAGAAGACATAAGAGTTGTTGTGCCTCCCTTCGCTGCGCAATCGCGTATCTGATAGTCAACGGTTGGTGCTTTCAGTCATGAAGCCTTCATGTCCAGTGCCACGTGAGAACTTTGCCGCCCAGCGGCTAGCTATCTTTTTTCCCGCTTCGATATTGCCGGGTGGCCATCGTTGCAGTAAGTCCGTGCCCGCTTAGATGAAGCGAAGCATCACGGCGACCCCCGAGAGAGCTGAACTGAACAGGACCATGGCCTTCTGCAGCAAACATAACACTTCGGGGTGGGCAGGGTTCGGTAGTCAGTTCGGTGGTCAGACTGGCGAATGATGCGGACATCTCGATTGGCAAGCCAGAACAATACGGTCGGCCGGTACGCGTAACTGCATCAGTAGATAGTGGGCGAACTCGGCCGTGTAGGGCTGTTCGGCAATCGCCCGCGCCATACAGTCGAGCCACACGTCTCGCTCGAGCTCGCCGATCGGCCATTGAGTATGGAAACGCGGGATATGAATGTTTCCGAATCGCTCGGCGTAGCGGCGCGGCCCGCCCAGCCAGCCGCACAGAAAGGCGGCCAGCCGCTGGCGTGAGTCATCCAGGTCTCGTGGGTACAGCCGGCGCACACAGCCTGCAGATTCCAGTTGCTCCATATTGCGATAAAAGGCGGTGACAAGGCGTTCTATACCTGGCTCGCCGCCGGCAGCCTGGAAGGAGGCGTCGCCAACGCCGAAAACTGGGGTGATGAGGGTCATTGCCTGATTCCGAGATTACGCCAAGGTGCGCCAGATCAATGCTTCGGGTGCGCTTTTCCGGCAGGGTTGGGCTGTGGTCTATGCTGCTGCAAAACACTAGAAGGAGTCGGGATATGCGTAATTTTCTGTTGGCCTTTGATGGCTCGGACAATGCCAAGCGTGCGCTGCAGTACATTATTGATCTGGCGGCGGAAGCACCCAACCTGATGCGAGTTCAGGTCCTGAATGTCCAGCAGGAGCCGGTGATTTATGGTGAGTATGTCACCGCCGACATGATCGACGAGCTAAACAGCAGTCTTATGGAAAAGTCTCGCCGTACCCTCGAGGAGGCAGCCACTGCGCTGCAGGCAGCAGGGTTGGAATATGAGACCCACTCAGCGCTTGGTAATGTCGCCGAGCAGGTCAGTGAAGCCGTGCAGCGGTTTGGCTGCGATACCGTTGTCATGGGCACGCGTGGGCTAGGCAGCTTTGCTGGCATGATCCTCGGATCGGTAGCCAATCGGGTGATACATGAGGTCTCGGTGCCAGTCCTCTTGGTGAAGTAGTCGACACCTCAGCATCTCGCCAGCCTTAATCCTGCTTGCCCTTGAGCAGGTCTGCCAGATTGGCGAAGGCCTTGAATGTTTCCTTTGGCCCAAGATCGCTGCCAGGCTTGGCTTCGGCGTGGTACTGGTTGTCGGTATAGCGTGAGTGCTCGTTGTCGTGGCAGTACAGACAGAGCAGTTCCCAGTTCGAGCCGTCTTCCGGGTTGTTGTCGTGGTTGTGGTCCTTGTGATGGACCGTCAGCTCGCTCAACCGCTTCCCCGAAAACTCGCGGGCGCAGCGCCCGCAGACCCAGGGGTACATCTTCAACGCTTTTTCCCGGTAGCCCTGTTCGCGTTGGGCGTAGGGCGTGTTGGGTTTGTTTGTACTCATTGCTGTCTCTCTACCTGAGCGTCTGGCTGCGTTCGGTCAGCCGGCAAGGCCGACGTATACGTTCTGCACATCGTCATGGGCGTCTATCGCGCTGAGGAAGGCTTCGACCTCCTCAAGCTCGGCGTCTGACAGCGTACTGACGGGATTCTTTGGACGGTAACCGAGCTGTGCTGACTGCACGGTGAAACCATGCTCCGGCAGGGCGCGGCAGACCACGTCCATGTCGGTGGCATCGCTGATGAAGAGCGTGGCACCGTCTTCTGCGGCCTCGAAATCCTGCGCGCCGGCCTCGATGGCGGCCAGTTCGGCATCGGCGTCGGCGCTAGCTGGCGCGGCTTCAATCATCCCGCAGTGGTCAAAATCCCAGGCCACAGAGCCGGATGCGCCGAGCTGACCCTTGCGGAACAGCACGCGGATTTCCGCCACGGTACGGTTGACGTTGTCGGTCAGACACTCAACGATCACCGGGACCTGATGCGGGGCGAAGCCTTCATAGGTGGTGCGCTCATAGTGAACGCTTTCGCCCAGCAGGCCGGCGCCTTTCTTGATGGCGCGCTCCAGGGTTTCACGGGGCATGGAGGCCTTCTTGGCCTGTTCGACGACCAGGCGCAAGCGAGGGTTCATGTCCGGGTCGGCACCGCTACGGGCCGCGATCATGATTTCCTTGGACAATTTGCCGAAGGTACGACCCTTGGCGTTGGCTGCCGCTTCCTTATGTTTCGCTTTCCACTGTGCGCCCATGGTTACTCTCGTGTTTGCTGAAATGGGAGGAGGGTCGGATGATTGAGCGATTCTAGCCGTTGCCGCCGCCGCAGGCACGGGCCGTACGCAACTCCGAACCTTCGCAGACGTATGGCAGCGCAGCAGGTGACTGTAACGGCAGATTGAACGCTCGCTGTATGAGGACTATGACCCTGGCGACAGCTTTAATGCGTTTTTGTCTGGGAGCTGCGCCATGTCGCCCAAGGACCTGATGCTGGCCCTGGTTGTGATCGTTGTCTGGGGTATGAACTTCGTTGTGATCAAGGTCGGTCTGGATGACATCCCGCCGATGCTGCTGGGCTCACTGCGGTTCATGCTGGCGGCGTTTCCCGCGGTTCTGTTCATCAAGCGTCCACAGATGCCGCTGCGCTGGCTGCTGGCCTACGGTGCAACCATTTCGCTGGGGCAGTTCGCGTTTCTCTTCTCGGCGATGAAAGTCGGCATGCCGGCCGGTCTGGCGTCCCTGGTATTGCAGTCACAAGCATTCTTCACACTGTTCTTTGCCGTGCTGTTTCTCGGAGAACGGCTCCGTTTGGCCAACCTGGTCGGGTTGTTGATTGCCGCGGGTGGTTTGCTGCTGATCGGAATGCAGGGCGATCGCAGCATGACGCTGGCGGGCTTTGTGCTGACGATCTGCGCGGCGTCGATGTGGGCACTGGGGAATGTCGTCACGCGCAAGGTTGGCAAAGTGAACCTGGTCGGCCTGGTGGTGTGGGGGAGCCTGATTCCTCCGCTTCCGTTCCTCGCCCTGTCCTGGATACTCGAAGGCCCGGATGTGATCGAGGCGGCATTGCGCAGCTTCGGTATGGATTCTCTTCTGGTGCTTATTTATCTGGCGTTTGGTGCCACCATCCTCGGCTACGGGCTATGGAGCCGTTTGCTGTCGCGTTATCCAGCAAATACCGTGGCGCCTTTCTCATTGCTCGTGCCGGTGGTAGGCCTGACATCCGCGGCGTTGCTGCTGGATGAGCACCTGGGGCTTCTGCAAGGGATAGGTGCGTTGCTGGTAATGCTGGGACTGGCGGTCAATGTAGGTGGAGGGTGGGTCGTCGGCCGGCTGCGCACCGTGTTTGGCAACACGGCTGCCTGAAAGCAAAGCGCCCCGTGTCGGACAACCGGCCGGGGCGGATGGCGGGGGTTTACGCCTGTCATTCAGCACTGGATAACGACATCTCCCAGCGTGGCTATCCAGTCCTTGGCAGCAAACGTCAGACTTTGAAACGCGCGATCAGCGTCTGCAGTTCGCCGCCCAGCTGGGCCAGGCGGGCTGTGGAGGAGGCGGTCTCCCGAGCCGCTTCGGCTGACTGGTCGGCCACGTCGCGCACGCTCAGCACGCTGCGATTGATCTCTTCGGCAACCGAACTCTGCTGTTCGGCCGCCGTGGCGATCTGCTGGTTCATGGCCTGGATCACCGAGACGGTTTCCGTGATGGCTTGCAACTCGGCACCCACGTCCCGGGCCAGGGCGACGGTATCGCGCGCCAGGCTACTGCTGCTGTCCATCATTCCCGATGCGGTACGTGCGCCCTTTTGCAGGTTGGCAATCAAGGCTTCGATCTGCGCGGTGGACTGCTGTGTACGTTGAGCCAGCCCACGAACTTCGTCGGCGACTACGGCGAACCCGCGACCCGCTTCACCGGCTCGTGCCGCCTCGATCGCTGCGTTCAGAGCCAGCAGGTTGGTCTGTTCGGCGATGCCGTTGATCACGGTCAGCACGGTGCTGATGCCATCGGTTTCCTGATTCAGCTGGGTCATGGCTTCGGCGGAAAGCGTCACCTCGTCAGAGAGCCTGTCGATCTGCGACAGAGCGCGCTGGACCACGGTGTTGCCTTTGGCCGCTTGCTGGTCGGCCCGTTGGGCGGCGTTCGATGCTTCTTCAGCGTTGCGTGCCACTTCCTGCACGGTAGCGGTCATCTCATGCATGGCGGTGGCAACCTGGTCGGTTTCCTGGCGCTGGCTGTTGACTCCGGCGCTGGTCTGTTCGGTCACTGCCGACAGTTCGCTGGAGGCCGTGGCCAGTTGTGCGGTGATGCCACCGATATGGCCGATCAAGGTTTGCAGGTTGCCGCGTGTCTTGCCCAGTGCTTGCAGTAACTGGCCAAACTCATCGTCGCGCTGTTCGGCTGCCTGGCCGGTCATGTCGCCTGCACCGATGCGCTCGGCGATTCGCACGGCCTGGTTCAGCGGCTGGGTGATCTGGCGGACAATGAGCCCGCCGATCAGCACGCCGAGAACGATGGCAAGCAGCGTAACGCCCATGAGCTGGAGCTTCTTGGTTCGGGCATCGTCCGCACGTTTCTGCGTCTGGCTGGAAATGACGCCCTGTGCCTGATCGTAGAGCCTGGCAAAAATGCTTTCCATGTCCTGGCGGGCCTGCTGTTGCTGAGCAACGATCGGCGGCAGTTTCTTTACCAGCTCCACGTATTGTGTCGCGCTGGCCCGGAGGGTTTCCAGGCTATCGGCTTGAGGCCCGATCAGTTCCTCCTGCAACGGCGCTATGGCCGCGTTCAACGCATCGAACTGCCGGTTCAGGGCCTGCAGGGCTGGTTCAGACTCCTCCATCAAGTAGCCACGAACCGTGAAGCGCAGCAGGCGGTTCTGCTTGGACAGATCGGTGGTGAGCAGGGCGATGTTGGCGATGTCGCTGGTCGGGTGCAGGACAGGGTTGCCTGGCACACCGTTCCAGCGTTGCTCCAGATCGGCGATCAACCTGTCGGTGGTATTACCGGCATCGACCCAGTTTGCGCGGGTCTGCTTCTTTAGGGCATGCAGCGCGACGAGTTTCTCGAACGCGCCCTGATAGCCGCGAGCCTCGCTGGCCATGGCTTCCAGGTACGCACGGTTCTGTGGATCGGAGAAGCTGGCTCGGTTCTGTTCGACGATCCTGGCGATATTCGCCACTGCATCGGTTACCTGCGCCACGTACTTGGCATCGCCACGCTCTTCGAAGCGGACCTGGGCATAGCGGATCTGATTGGCTTCGTTAAGCAGGTTTTCAGCCGTCTGCGCTTTCTCGCTTCGCGAGATCAGGGCGTCCATGCTGAAAACCCCGATAGCAGCAACACAAATGGTGAGCAGCAGTACCGAGGCGAAGCCTAGGGCCAGCTTGTAGCTGACCTTGAGATTTTTCATTGTGCTTCCTCAAGCAGGCGGAATGCCCATAACGGGTCGTACTACGCCATCGGCGTCATCGCCAAATACTTGAGGTGTTGTCATACGACCGCATTTGTCGAACGATCCTGGCTCAGTTCGATCAGCGCAGCATTCGTTGCGCCCGTATCTCGGGCAGATCCAGGCGACGCACATAGACGAGCAGCGGCTCGCTGATGTCCAGGCGGCTATTCACATTCTGGTCGATCAATAGCTGGAGCAGCTTGCGGCTGAGTGTCATCTGCTCGCCCTCGACGGGCTGCCAGACAAACTCGCTTGCGGGGATGATGCTGGCGTCGGCCACATCCATACCGAACGAGTCCTCGCTGAAGCGAACGATGTGCTTGCCGCTCTTGCCGTTGTATCCCACGAAACCCTGCAGGCGGTCTGCAGCCTGGCAGATGTCGACGGATGTGATGCTCATGTAGACCTCGCGTATGGATTCGGTGATTTACACGCAGGGGCAGGCCTTGTACTGGCGTCCTTCTCCGAGGGCGCTTCGAAGTCGGGCATTGTCATGACAAGCGTTTCGGTTGAACAGCGGCATGTCGCCGCTAGGCATGGCTCAGAACAAGGTGCCCTGGTCCTGGCGTCGACGACTCGCGTCGAGCCGTTGGCGAAAACGGTTGCGGTATTCGATGGCCAGGGGCCGCAAATCGACCAGCCAGGCGAGTTGGTCATCGCTGAGAGTGTTATCTGTGAAGCTGCGCCAAACGCGCAGTACGCTTGCTGCAGGGCAGGAGCGCTCGATCAGCTGTAGCTCATGGCCTGGTTCAACCGCGCCCGGCTCTAGGGTTCGGTACAACCATCCGGTTCTGCCGCTCTGTGCCATTTGCCGGGCCAGCCCACGGGCGTCATGACGGCGGTCCAGATTGCTGCAAGGCGAGCGGGGCTGGCTCACCTCGATCACAGCATCGCCCCAGCGGAAACGGTCGCCGATACATACCTGCCGCTCGTCCAGCCCCTGGGTGGACAGGTTTTCACCAAACGCGGCGGGGCCGATGGTGGCTAGGTGCGGGTAAAGGTTGCGCCAGCGACGGTAATGTTCGGCCGGGTAATGGCAAAGGCTGCGATCGGGGCCGCCATGGAAGCGGCGGTCGGCGACCCGGTCACCCTTCAGACCGTCGTAATCGAGCCAGACAGTAGCTGCTGCAAGGTGTTTGTCGATGGCAGACGGCTTGTCTGTCCCCGGTAAACGAAGGAGCTGATCCCGTAGAAAGGGGCCATCGATCGGCCATCGCGTGAACCTTTCCTGGTTGGGAGGCATAGAAAGCAAGCCGTGCTCAGCCTTCGTTGAGCCGGGCGAGCTCGCGGCGGACCATGGCTGCGTACTCCGGCGGCTTGAGCTGGTACAGCTCGGTCGCGACCCAGGCCAACCAGCGCGGGCCCAGCGTTGAGCGCTGTTCGGAAAGGCGCTGCGCTTCTGCTTTCGCGCGCTCGGCATGCTGCTGGTGAAATTCCGACCGGCTCATTTTGGGGTCCCCGTTTAGCGAGCGGGAATTCTAAACGACAACGGAGCCGGGGGGGCGGCCCGCTGCTTGGTAAAGCCGCTGTACCGCGCTAGGCTCGCGGTTCCTGAGATAGACGAGAGTGCGCCATGCCGGGATCAGTGAACTTCAAGGACAAGATATCCCGTCAGCGACCCTATGGACGCGTCGACTCGGCCCCCAGGGCCTTGGACGGTGACTTGTCGCTGATTATCGATCAGCTTGAAAGTGACCGGGGCCGCATCATCAACTCCGCCGCGGTTCGGCGTCTTCAGCAAAAAACCCAGGTTTTCCCTCTTGAGCGTAATGCAGCGGTTCGCAGCCGGCTGACGCACTCACTCGAGGTCCAGCAGACCGGACGCTTCATTGTCCGCACACTGTACAAGCAGCTGGGTGACAAGGCGGCACGCTACGGGCTGGACGGGCTGCAAGGGGCCTTGGAGAGCCTGGTGGAGATGACGTGCCTGATGCATGACATTGGCAATCCACCCTTCGGGCACTTCGGTGAGTTCGCCATTGGCGAGTGGTTCACGCGGCATCTGGACACACTGTTCGACGCGGCCGTGCCAGACGGGCAGGGTGATGCCGAACTGCGCCTGCGCATGCTGCGTGACCTGGAGCACTTCGAAGGCAATGCCCAGGCGATCCGGCTGGTGGTGAGCCTGTTGCGTCTCAACCTGACATATACGCAGACAGCCGGTCTGCTCAAGTACGTGCGCGCCGCCTACGCACCAAAGCCGGCCAAGGGGACGCCCGGCGCCTATCTGCTGAAGAAGCCCGGGTTCTATCTTGCGGAGGAACCTTTTGTCGCTGATCTCCGGGCTGCGCTAGGCCTGCAGCCCGGCACCCGCCATCCGGTGGCCTACATCATGGAAGCGGCTGACGATATCGCCTACTGCCTGGCCGATATCGAAGACTCGGTGGAAAAAGGCATCTTCACCATCGACCAGCTGGCGCAGCTGCTGGTCAGCCGATTTGCCGAGCACGGCTCTCCCGACGAACCGATTGGCCCCACCGATCGCAGCTTTCGCAGCATGGTCGAGTATGCCCGGTCCCGTGCGCAGAACGAGCCGATCAACAAAGTGGGTGAATTTTTCATCTGGTTGCGGGTGAACATGGTTCATCCGTTGGTGCAGCATGCGGCGGCGCAGTTCATCGAACATATCGAAGCGGTCTACCACGGCACCCTGGACCGCGCATTGCTGGAGGACGCCAGCTTGCCCAACGCCATCGTGCAGACGTTCAAGGATGTCGCGATGGACCGCGTGTTTTGCCACCGCGAGGTGGAAACGCTGCAATTACAGGGATACCGAATCCTGCAGGGCCTGCTCGATGCCTACGCACCGTTGCTGGTGGTGACGCCGCAAACCTTCCAGGCGCTTACGGAAGGCACCTGCCGGCGTGAGCCCTGTCTGCAGATGCTTGCCCGCCGTTTGCCCAGCCAGCTGATCAAGGCTTATCACGAGGCTCTGAAGGCGCACCTTCAGGGAGCCCCGGACTGGCCGTTGTGGGAGTTCTACTACCGCTGCCGGATGTTGCAGGACTTCGTCAGCGGCATGACCGATCAGCTGGCCCAGGACGAATACCAGACGCTGTCTGCCTTGTAGTTCCATTTCAGTCCGCTTAGCTGTCGCCATTCCGCTTGGAGGCAGGACTTGCTGCGCCACTTTGGTACGTTATCGCCGCTTCGCTGGTATAGCCCTTGCATTGGTCTGGTGCGGCTCTATCGCCTGCAGCCCCCAAATGGCGCAGGAAGACAGCCTGGCTAACACGCGCAGTTCTCGTAACCCTTTGATGAACAAGGTTTAACGGAGAGAACTCGAGCTGCTCTGGTTAGCCCTCGTCGTAAGTGAACGCAAGCCAATTCAAAAGCGTGACGCAATTTGGTGCGTTTAGTTGATAAGGCTTGCTGTTTTGGTGCGCTAACTCCACAGGACGCAGTAGATGGATAATCCAAGCAGTGCGGTTGAAGTTCTGGTTCACGGGGCCAATACCCTGTTCATTCTGATGGGCGCCGTCATGGTGCTGGCGATGCACGCCGGTTTTGCCTTTCTGGAGGTCGGTACTGTACGCCTGAAGAATCAGGTCAATGCGCTGTCGAAAATCATCGCTGACTTTGCGGTATCCACGTTGGCGTACTTTTTCATCGGCTACTGGGTTGCCTATGGCGTCACCTTCCTCCAGCCGGCCGATCAGCTGATTGCCGAAAATGGTTACTCGCTGGTCAAGTTCTTCTTTCTGCTGACGTTCGCGGCCGCGATTCCTGCGATCATCTCCGGGGGTATTGCCGAGCGCGCCAAATTCGGGCCGCAGCTGCGCGCGACTCTGCTGATCGTTGCCTTCATCTACCCGTTCTTCGAAGGTCTGATGTGGAACGGCAATCTCGGCCTTCAGGCCTGGCTAGAAGCACAGTTCGGCGCTCCGTTTCACGATTTCGCCGGCTCGGTGGTAGTGCACGGCATGGGTGGCTGGCTGGCGTTCGGCGCGGTGATTCTGCTCGGTCGGACGCAATGGCCGATATCGCGACGGCCGTCTGGTGGCCTTTGCGCCATCGAACATTCCATTCCTGGCGCTGGGGTCGTGGATTCTTATCGTCGGCTGGTTCGGCTTCAACGTGATGAGTGCCCAGACCCTGGAAGAGGTCAGTGGGCTGGTGGCGATCAATTCGCTGATGGCGATGGTTGGCGGGACGGCTGCCGCCTGGGCGGTCGGCCGAAACGACCCTGGCTTCCTGCATAACGGGCCGTTGGCGGGGCTAGTGGCGGTCTGTGCCGGCTCGGATCTGATGCACCCGATCGGTGCGTTGGCCACGGGCGTTGTAGCCGGTGCGCTGTTTGTCTGGGCATTCACCGCGGCGCAGGCCAACTGGAAGATCGATGACGTGCTGGGTGTCTGGCCATTACACGGCCTATGTGGCGTCTGGGGCGGGCTGGCTTGTGGTGTGTTCGGCCAGCACGCGCTGGGTGGACTGGGTGGCGTCAGCCTCTTCAGCCAGCTGATCGGCAGCCTGCTGGGTGTGGTGGTTGCGCTGATGGGCGGATTCCTGGTCTACGGCCTGCTCAAGACGGTGGTGGGCATTCGCCTCAGCCAGGAGGAGGAATTCAATGGCGCGGACCTATCCATTCACCGCATCGGCGCATTGAGTCACGACTAAGCCCAACCGGTAAGCTTGGCCGCTACGCGCGGCCAGCATTTATCGTTACGGCAAGCCATCCTGAAACTGACGGCCTCCATAGGCGCGCATGAACAGCTCAATGCAGCTTTCGACATGCCGCCTCGCATCTTCCGCTTCCAGTTGGTCGACGTAGCCGATCAACAGGCGGAAATGGCCAGCACCCTTGATCAAGGTGCAGAAGTGTTCAGCCGCACGCATCGGCTCGGGGGTATTCAGCAGGCCACGATCGTTGGCATGGGCAAACATTTGCTGAAGGTCGACGAGCAGTAGCTGTGGGCCCACGTCAAAGAACATGCGTGACAGGGCCGGGTTCTGTGTCGCCATGGCCACCATCAAACGATGCAACCCAATCGATTCGGGGCTGTTGACCAACTCCTGAAAGGCGCAGCCGATGTCGAGCAGCGCTTGCCCAATCGGGCGATCCCCATCCAGCAGGAACAGGCTGCGAGGCAGGCGTGTCTCGCAGATGGCCTTCACCGCCGCAGCAAACAGGGCTTCCTTGTCCTTGAAATGGCTGTACAGCGTGAGCTTGGAGACCCCGGCTTCTGCCGCGATGGCCTCCATGCTGCTGCCTTCGTAGCCGTTGTTGAGAAACAGGTCTCGGGCTGCCGCGAGAATCGCCTCGCGCTTGGCTGGATCCTTCGGCCGGCCGGGGCCAGAGGAGATAGATAGGCTATCGGTCATGAGGTTTTTAATACTGGACTGGCTGGTTCGGTATTTTTACTATACCGCGCAGTATAAGTATTAGAACCCGCATCGCGACAGAGAGAGATCCGACGTGTTCCGACATGCCTTGCCCTTCCTCGGTATCCTTGGTTTCGCCGTGCTTGCCGGTTGCGGCAACAGTGAGCCGGAACAAGTCTCGACACGTCCCGTGATGGTGGTCCAGCCACAAGCTGCCGGGGAAGCGTTCGAAAGCTATCCCGGAGAGGTTCACGCTCGTTACGAGCCCGAGCTGTCATTCCGGATTGGCGGCAAGGTAACCGAGCGAATGGTCGAAGCAGGCGAGCGGGTGCGCAAGGACCAGGCGCTGGCGAGCCTGGATCCCCGGGACGTCAAACTGCAACTGGAGGGTATCCGCGCTCAGGTCGCTGCCGCCGAGGCCAACCTGCGCGTCGCCCGCGCCGAGCATGAGCGCTACAAGACGCTTATGGATCGCCAGCTTGTCAGCCGCTCGCAGTTCGATACCTCGGAAAACGCCTATCGCTCGGCGCAGGCGCGCTTGCAGCAGGCTCGCGCCGAATATGATGTGGCAAGCAATCAGGTTGACTACGCCGTGTTGCGTGCGACCCGCGACGGCGTCATCGCCCAGCGGCGAGTCGAAGTCGGCCAGGTCGTTGCGCCAGGCCAGACGGCGTTCGTTCTGGCGGCCGATGGGGAGCGCGAGGTGTCGATAAACCTGCCGGAACAGGCGCTGGACCGCTATTCGGTGGGCCAGAAAGTGGAGGTGGAAATCTGGTCGCATCCCGGCAAGCAGTATCCGGGACATATCCGCGAACTGTCCCCAGCGGCTGACCAGCAGTCACGTACCTATTCGGCACGGGTTGCCTTCGATGACGCCGAGGTGCCCGCCGAGCTTGGCCAGAGTGCCCTGGTATCCATCCGCAACAATGGCGACATCCCGCTTGCCGTTCCCCTGTCCGCCATCACCGCTGAGCAGGGCGAGGCCTATGTCTGGCGGGTGAAAAGCGATGCCACACTCGAGCGCGTTCCTGTGCGCACCGGTGCCTATGGTGAATCGCTGGTACCTGTGCTTGATGGCCTGAATGCTGGTGACTGGGTGGTGCTGGCCGGCGTGCAGATGTTGCATCAGGGCCAGTCGGTCAGGGCGGTGGATCGCGACAACCGTCCGGTCGTCCTGGCAGCGCAGGAGTAACCACGATGCGCTTCAACCTTTCCGCCTGGGCGCTGGGCAATCGGCAGATCGTGGTTTATCTGATGCTGCTGATGGCTATCGTGGGAGCCTTGTCCTACAGCAAGCTCGGCCAGAGCGAGGACCCACCCTTTACTTTCAAGGCGATGGTGATCCAGACGCAGTGGCCTGGCGCTACCGCCGAAGAGGTCTCGCGTCAGGTCACCGAGCGCATCGAAAAGAAGCTGATGGAGACCGGTGAATACGAGCGCATCGTTTCGTTCTCGCGGCCGGGCGAGTCGAACGTCACCTTCATGGCCCGTGACTCGCTGCGGTCCGAGCAGATTCCAGACCTCTGGTATCAGATCCGCAAAAAGATCGGAGACATCCGACACGCCTTGCCCGCCGGGGTGCAGGGCCCGTTCTTCAACGACGAGTTCGGTACCACCTTCGGCAACATCTACGCGCTGACCGGCAAGGGCTTCGATTATGCCGTGCTCAAGGATTACGCCGATCGCATCCAGCTCCAGCTGCAGCGTGTAAGGAATGTCGGCAAGGTCGAACTGATCGGTTTGCAGGACGAAAAGATCTGGATCGAACTTTCCAACGTCAAGCTGGCCACGCTGGGTGTGCCGCTGGAAGCCGTCAAGCAGGCATTGGAAGCGCAGAACACCGTGATGTCGGCGGGCTTCGTCGAAACGCCCAGCGACCGCGTTCAATTGCGCGTGACCGGCAGCTTCGAGACAGTGAAGGAAATCCGAAACTTCCCCATCCGCGTGGCTGGCAGCACTTTCCGCATCGGCGACGTTGCCGAGGTCTATCGTGGCTTCAACGACCCGCCCGCGCCGCGCATGCGCTTCATGGGTGAACCGGCAATCGGGCTTGCCGTGTCGATGAAGGAGGGGGGCGACATCCTCGTGCTGGGCGAAGCGCTGCAAGAAGAGTTCGCGCGCCTTCAGCGGGAGCTGCCTGCGGGCATGGAGCTGCGCAAGGTGTCCGACCAGCCAGCCGCTGTGAAGACCGGGGTGGGCGAGTTTGTACGGGTGCTGATCGAGGCTCTGGTAATCGTTCTGCTGGTGAGTTTCTTCTCGCTGGGCGTGCGCACCGGTCTGGTCGTGGCGCTGTCGATTCCGCTGGTGCTGGCCATGACCTTTGCAGCGATGAACTACCTGGACATCGGCTTGCACAAGATTTCGCTGGGCGCGCTGGTACTGGCACTGGGGCTGATGGTGGACGACGCGATCATTGCCGTGGAGATGATGGCGATCAAGATGGAGCAGGGCTTCGACCGGCTAAAGGCGGCGAGTTATGCCTGGACCAGCACGGCCTTCCCGATGCTCACCGGTACGCTGATTACCGCAGCAGGTTTTCTGCCAATTGCCACTGCACAGTCCAGCACCGGCGAATACACCCGCTCCATCTTCCAGGTAGTGACCATCGCCCTGATCGCGTCATGGATTGCGGCCGTGGTGTTCGTACCGCTGCTCGGCGAGAAGCTGCTGCCGGACCTGGCCAAGCGTCACGCCGCCAAACACGGTGGCAGCGATCAGGGCCATGACCCTTACTCGACACCCTTCTACCAGCGGGTACGGCGGGTGATCCAATTCTGTGTACGCCGCCGCAAGACGGTCATCATCCTGACGTTACTGCTCTTCATAGGCGCGATAGGCTTGTTTCGAATCGTGCCGCAGCAGTTCTTTCCTGCCTCGGGCCGGCTCGAGCTGATGGTTGACCTGAAGCTGGCCGAAGGCGCATCGCTCAAGGCCACCGAAGCCGAGGTGCATCGCCTCGAGGAAATGCTCAAGGACCGTGCGGGGATAGACAATTACGTGGCATACGTGGGCAATGGTTCACCACGGTTCTACCTGCCGCTGGATCAGCAGTTGCCGGCGACCAGCTTCGCGCAGATCGTGGTGTTGGCAGAGAGCATCGAGCAGCGAGAAGCGTTGCGCGGCTGGCTGATCGACCGTCTGCGAGAGGATTTCCCGACCCTGCGTGGTCGTGTCAGCCGGCTGGAAAACGGCCCGCCGGTGGGCTATCCGGTTCAGTTTCGGGTGACCGGCGAGCACATCGACGTGGTGCGCAAACTGGCACGCCAGGTGGCGGCAAAGGTGCGTGAAAACCCCTATGTCGCAAACGTACACCTCGACTGGCAGGAACCGAGCAAGGTGGTCTGGCTGAATGTGGATCAGGATCGCGCCCGTGCGTTGGGCGTGAGCACGGTCGAGCTGTCGGGCTTCCTCAAGCGCACCTTCACCGGTACCACCGCAAGCCAGTTTCGTGAGGACAATGAGCTCATCGAGATCCTGATTCGCGGTACCGTTCGTGAGCGCGAGGCGCTATCGATGCTACCCAGTCTGGCCATTCCCACTGCAAGCGGTCGCAGTGTGCCCTTGTCGCAGGTCGCGACGCTGGAATATGGCTTCGAAGAGGGGGTGATCTGGCATCGAAATCGCTTGCCGACCGTGACCGTTCGCGCCGATATCTACGGTGACCAGCAGCCCGCCTCGCTGGTCCAGCAGATCGAACCGAGCCTGGTGGAGATCCGCGACTCGCTGCCTGGCGGGTACCTGCTCGAAGTCGGTGGAACTGTCGAGGACTCCAGCCGTGGCCAGGCATCGGTGAACGCTGGCATGCCGTTGTTCGTGATCGTCGTGGTGAGCCTGCTGATGCTGCAGCTCAAGAGCTTCTCGCGCTCGGCCATGGTGTTCCTCACCGCTCCGCTGGGGCTGATCGGCGTTGCCCTGTTCCTGTTGTTGTTCGGCAAGCCGTTCGGCTTCGTGGCGATGCTTGGCACCATCGCGCTGTCCGGCATGATCATGCGTAACTCGGTGATCCTCGTGGACCAGATCGAGCAGGATATCGGCGCCGGGCAGGATCGCTTCAATGCAATCATCGATGCGACAGTGCGGCGCTTCCGGCCAATCGTGCTGACTGCCCTGGCATCCGTGCTGGCGATGATCCCCCTGTCACGCAGCGTGTTCTTCGGCCCAATGGCGGTGGCCATCATGGGCGGCTTGATTGTCGCGACTGCGCTAACCCTGCTGTTCCTGCCAGCGCTTTACGCTGCCTGGTTCAGGGTCAGGGAAACGCCTCAGGGCTGAAGCTGTCGGCGTGCAGCGCCTGGCCAGCCATTGCTTAGATTGCAAAGGCCGCCGAGGTAACGCCGCGGCCATTCTCAGCGCACAAAAGGGCGTCTCCGTTCGTCTACTTGGGGACACCGGGCGAACCGCCGCACGCTAAGCTTAAGCCTGTTAATCCTCAAGGAAGCCAGGCCGGAATATATGGGCGCAGTATGGCGGTCCGACTCATCCCGGACGGGTAAAGGCAAACGTGCGCCGGTACCCAAGAAACCCGCAAATCAACCGAGACATGGCAGCCGTTTGGCTCGCCGTATGGGTCTGTTGCTGGGCGTTTCATTGTTGGCCGGTGGCGGATATGCCGCCTGGCATGAAATGCAGACCTCAAAGCTGCAGGCATTGTGGCTAAGCCGTTATGCCGAAAAGCTCGACTATGGGCTCGAATCCGGCGCCAGCTCGGCGATTCTGTTTCCGGCTGCCGGTCCGTTCGATCGTAGGCTGGGTTATGCGCAATTGCCGACCTTTCTCGAGCGGCTGACACAGCGCGGCTTCGATATCCAGCAGCAGGTGCGTTTTTCGCCAGCGCTGCAGCGCTACGCCGGCCATGGATTCTTTGTGCCTTATCCGGAAAAGTCCCAGGCCGGGCTGACGATCGACGATTGCCGGGGCGAGCCGCTCTATACCAATAGCTATCCGCATCAGTACTACGGAAGCTTTGACGATGTGCCGCCGCTGGTAGCGATGAGCCTGCTGTTCATCGAGGATCGGGGACTGCTTAATGCCGAACGGCCACGCGCCAATCCTGCTGTAGACTGGCCGCGCTTCACCATGGCTGCAGTCAGCCAGGTCGAGAAGAAGCTTGGTCTGCCAGTCCAGGCAGCCGGTGGTAGTACGCTGGCCACACAGGTCGAGAAGTATCGTCACTCGCCGGAGGGCCGCACCGGAAATGCCGAAGAGAAGATTCGGCAAATGATCTCCGCCAGTGTGCGCACCTATCGTGAAGGCCAGCAGACCATGGCCACGCGGCAGCGCATCGTTCGGGACTATCTCAATAGCGTGCCGCTTTCCGCTGCCTACGGGCATGGTGAGGTCCATGGCATCGCCGACGGCCTGCGCCTGTGGTACGGCGCCGACTTCGCCGAGGTCAACCGTCTGCTGGACTCGCGCTATAACGCCGGCACCAGCTACGCAGCGCAGGGACTGGCGCTGCGCCAGGTGCTCTCGCTGCTGATCGCCCAGCGGCGGCCGTCGTATTACCTGGGAGCAGGGCGCGACGACATGGCCGAACTGACCGACAGTCACATCCGCCTGCTGGCCAACGGTGGCGTAATTGGCACGCGGTTGCGTAACGCCGCGCTGCAGCAAAAGGTGACCTTTCGCGACTTGCGGCGCGAGCCCGGCATTCGCGAGGTGCCATCGAGCAAGGGCATTACGGCAGCGCGTATGCGCCTGAGCAACTTGTTGGGTGTGTCGCTGTACGATCTGGATCGTCTTGACCTGGCCGCGACCACACCGCTGCACTTCGAATTGCAGGAACGGATCAGCGACTACCTGCACCGCCTTGCCGATCCGGCCTTTGCCGGTGAAGCGGGCCTGTTCGGCGAACGCATGCTTTCACCGGAGCGCACCGGTGACGTGCGATACAGCTTTACCCTGTTCGAGCGCGGCGAGCAGGGCTTTCGTGTACGTGTACAGACGGACAACACCAACCAGCCGTTCGACATCAACGAGGGCAGCAAGCTCGAGCTGGGTTCGACGGCTAAATTGCGTGTGCTGACTACTTACCTCGAGGTCATCGCCGAACTGCATCAGCGTTATGCGCAGAGCGATGTCCCGACCTTGCGCAAGGCCGAGGCAGTTGATCCGCTGACGCGCTGGGCGCTGGGTTATCTGATCGAGCATGAGGACCGCAACCTGCCGGCAATGCTGGATGCGGCGCTCGAGCGGCGCTATTCGGCGAGCCCGGCCGAACGCTTCTTCACCGGTGCCGGCATGCACCGTTTCGGCAATTTCCGCCGGGAGGATGATGGCCGCCTGCCTACCATGCGTGAAGCGCTGCAGGAGTCCATCAACCTGCCATTCGTGAGGCTGATGCGTGATCTGGTGAGCTACAGCACCTACCAGACGTCCAACGGTGCCGAGCTGTTGAAACGCGACGACAACCCCAAGCGGCAGGAATATCTGCAACGTTTCGCCGACCGCGAAGGGTCGGTCTTCCTGCAGCGGTTCTGGCGCAAGTACCGGGACAAGAGCGCGGACGAGCGCATCGAAGCACTGTTGGACGGCATGCGCGCAACGCCGTCCAGGCTGGCAGCTGTGCACCGCTACCTCATGCCCGAGGCGGACCGCGTGACCTTCGAGCGCTTTCTCAAGGCGCGCCTGCCAGGTTCGGAGCTCACCGAGAAGGCGGTCGACTCGCTCTACGAACGCTATGCGCCAGGCGCCTACAGTTTGCCGGACCAGGGCTACATCGCCCGTGTCCACCCGCTGGATCTCTGGCTGCTGGGCTACCTGATCAAGCATCCGGACGCTGGCATTACCGAGGTGATAGCGGCCAGTGCCGCCGAGCGCCAGGAGGTGTACGGCTGGTTGTTCCGCAGTCGTCACAAGAGCGCACGGGATAGCCGCATCCGCATCATGCTCGAGGTGGAAGCGTTCACCGACATTCATCGGCGCTGGCAGCGCCTGGGCTATCCCTTCGATCATCTGGTGCCATCGCTGGCTACGGCTCTGGGCAGCTCTGGAGACCGGCCGGCGGCGTTGGCCGAGTTAATGGGGATCATCGTCAACGACGGTGTGCGGTTGCCCAGCGTGCGCATCGACAGCCTGCATTTCGCCAGCGACACGCCCTATGAAACCCGCCTTGGCATCAAGCCGGATGTCGGGGTGCGGGTGCTGCCCAGTGAGGTCGCCACCGCGCTTCGCGAGGCCTTGGCCAGCGTCGTCGAGGGCGGCACGGCACGGCGTTTGCGCGGCAGTTTCATGATGGCCGATGGGGAGGCACTGCGCGTCGGTGGCAAGACCGGGACCGGAGACAACCGGATCCAGACCGTGGGCGCAGGCGGACGGCTGATCAGTTCGCTGGCGCTGAACCGCACCGCCACCTTCGTTTTCTATCTTGGGCCGAATCACTTCGGTACGCTGACTGCCTATGTACCGGGCCGCGGGGCGGACAGCTTCCGCTTCACCTCTGCATTGCCAGTGCAGGTGCTCAAGGGCATGGCGCCGATACTGCAACCCTATCTCCAGCCTGGGGCGCAGACGCAATGCGAGCCGGTCGGCGAGCCGCTTAAGCCAACACTGACAGCCAGCAGTGAAGAGCGGTCCTGACGATGGCGGGTCGAGCGGCTGATAACACCTCACCGTTTCGGCCTGTCTCGCAGATGACCTTTGCCGATCGCCCCGCGCTCGGTGACACTCTCACCCTTCATGACCCAGTGACGGGCTTTAATCAGGCGAGGGCGAGAGATGAAACTGCCGATCTATCAGGTCGATGCATTCACCCAGGAGCGGTTCAAAGGCAACTCGGCGGCGGTCGTGCCGTTGGAGGATTGGCTGAGCGACGCCCAGATGCAGGCCATCGCCAGGGAGAACAACCTGTCGGAAACGGCCTTTCTGGTACGTGAGCCTGACGGTGGTTTCCTCATTCGCTGGTTTTCGCCGCTAACCGAGATCGACTTCTGCGGGCACGCCACACTGGCCAGCGCTTTCGTATTGTTGGGGCAGAACCTGACGACGGCACCGCTCACCTTTCGTGCGGCTGCGGTAGGCGATATCAGCGTAGCTCAGCTGGACGATGGCTTGCTGGAAATGAGCTTTCCTAACCGTGCTCCGGAAGCGGTCGAGAACCCGCCGGTCGAACTGTTCAATGGTCTTGGGACGTTGCCGCAGGCGGTGCTGCGCAGCCGTCAGGCCTGGTTCGCAGTCTATGAAGACGAAGATCAGGTCTGCCAGTTGTCGCCCGATCTCGCCCTACTCAAGTCACTGGCGCCATTGGACGTCGTGGCTACCGCGCCGGGGCGGGACCAGGATTTCGTCTCGCGCTATTTCTGGCCAGCCAACGGCGGCGACGAAGACCCGGTGACCGGCTCCATCCATGCGGGGCTGGCGCCATACTGGAGTGAACGGCTGGGCAAGACGCAGCTGCTGGCGCTACAGGCATCAGCTCGCAGCGGGCTGCTGCATTGCCGGATCGAAGGCGAGCGGGTCCTCGTGGCCGGACACGCTGTTCTTTATCTTCAGGGCACGATCGAGATCTGACCGCGCGCTTGCTGGATGTCCTGTCGGCGAGGTCGAAGCTTCACTCGCTTACCGCTTGGCCATCTGTTTGCACCTGTTCCGCCGGCTAGGTGGTTAGCTCTTCGCGTCGAAGGCGTGCCGCGCACCGCCGATCCCGGCATCATCCTCGATCCGCTCTACCGTTCTTCAAGGACCACTATGATTCTCAAAGGCCTGACCTGGCTGGTCGTGCTGCAGCTGCTGGGCAACGTCATCCACCTCTCGCTGCTTCCGGCATTGCCTGGCCCTATCATCGGCATGTTGCTGCTGTTCGGCCTGCTGTTGCTGCGTCGAGGTATTCCCGAGCCCCTGGAAAAGACCGCTGCGCTGCTGCTGCAGTACCTGCCTCTGCTGTTGATCGTGCCGGCGGCAGGCATTATGACCAGTAGCGACGCCTTGCTCGCGGACCTGCCGGCCATCGCTGCCGGACTGGTCCTGTCGCTAATGGTGACCGTGCCGTTTTGCGGTTGGCTGATGCAGGCACTGATCCGCCGCATGGATCGCAGGCGGGGAGACCAGCCATGAGCGGTGTTGACTGGCAGGGCGTCTGGACCATGACGCTGGATCACCCGCTGTTCTCGGTGGCGCTGACGCTGATCGCGTTCCAGCTGGCCCTTGCGCTGTACCGTCGCAGTGGCTGGCTGATACTGCAGCCGGTCATGGTGGGCATGCTGCTGGTTGTCGGCACGCTCTATCTGTGCGGGATCGACTACCAGAGCTACCGCGCCGACGCGTCGATAGTGGCCGTACTGGTCGGCCCGGCAACCGTGGCACTGGCGGTGCCGTTGTACCGGCATTTCCGTCGCATTCACGCGCTGTTCTGGCCCATCCTGATCACATTGATCAGTGGCGGTGTGTTGGGCGTGGTCCTGACCTTGACGATCGCCGGTGCGCTGGGGGCGGACCTTAAAGTACTCATGAGCCTGTCGCCCAAGGCCGCGACCATGCCGATTGCCATGCTGGTGGCCGAGCAGATCGGCGGCCTCGCTTCGCTGGCAGCGGTGTTCGTGATGCTTACAGGCGTGATCGGTACGGCGTTGGGTCCGCTGTTGCTGGGGTGGGCGGGTGTCGATCATCCGGCGGCGCGAGGGCTCAGTTATGGCATCAATGCGCACGCCATCGGCACGGCGCGAGCACTGGAGGAGGGCGATGAGTGTGGCGCCTTTGCGGCATTGGGGATGAGCTTGCTCGGGATCCTCATTGCCTTATTCCTACCGCTTTTGCTGACCTCCCTGTCTTGATCCCGAGTGGGTTGATCATCGAATTTGCCGATCTGTTTGTGCGGAATTATCCAACCAAACCGATGCCAATCGGATGGAGGATGGCCTCATCCCGGCACGAGACCGTTCGGCAATCGCAGCGCCGTCTCAGGCTATCGCCATGAGCGCTACTGCCCGGCACCAACTCGGTTTGCCCAGGGCAGGCAGGCGCGAGAGCAAATGATCGCCGATGCGCATGGCCCGACACTTTGTGCCGCTCCGATTGCCGAACAGGAGATCGGGCCGGCCCCCTGATGACGCGCCAGTCACGGGCGCATCGGGGAGCAGACCCGCCCCGGCACACATCAACCCAGAAAGAGGAAGCTTGAACATGGCAAAGATTCTTGTGTTGTATCACTCGATGTATGGTCACGTTGAAACCATGGCCAACGCGGTTGCCGAGGGCGCACGGCGCGTCGAAGGTGCCGAGGTTACGGTCAAGCGTGTGCCCGAAACCATGCCCGAAGATGCGTTCAAGAACGCTGGTGGCAAGGTCGATCAGCAGGCGCCGATTGCCAGTCCGGCGGAACTCGCTGATTACGATGCCATCATCGTGGGCACGCCGACTCGCTTCGGCAACATGTCCAGCCAGATGCGCACCTTCTTCGACCAGACCGGAGGCCTATGGGCCAAGGGTGCGTTGCATGGCAAGGTTGCTAGCGTCTTCACCTCGACCGGTACCGGTGGCGGCCAGGAAATGACCATCACCTCGACCTGGACGACCCTGGCGCACCACGGAATGATCATCGTGCCCACCGGCTACGGCATTGGTGAGTTCTTCGACATTTCCGAAGTGAACGGTGGTACGCCCTACGGTGCCTCGACCATCGCCGGTGGTGACGGCTCGCGTCAGCCGTCCAACAAGGAACTGACCATTGCCCGCTATCAGGGCGAACACGTAGCCAAGGTCACGTCCAAACTGATGGGTTAGGCCTGGTCCAGCGGCGCGAGGGAAGTCCTTCTGCGTCGCTGCATGACCCCGGTGGGCTTATTGCCCGTTCAGCAACAGGCCATACATCAGCTCGTCGACATAGCCTTCATCCGAGGCGCGCTTGTAGGCGGCTCGTTGAGTGCCTTCGTGGCGGAAACCAGATCGCTCGTAGAAGGCAATCGCCCGTGGGTTGTCCGCTTCGACCGTGAGCTCGATCCTCTTGATCCCAGCCCTGGACAGCCTGGCGATCGCATCCTCCAACATTGCCCTTGCCACGCCTTGCCCTTTCATTCCAGGCGCTACGGCGAGCGTCCCAAGATAGGCCACATGGGCTGCTCGGCCAACATGGCGTTGTGCCTTGTAGAAGCCCTGTATCTGACCGGCCAGTTCATAGACGTAGAAGCAACCGCTGTCGAACAACGGATCGAAGACCTTGCCGAAGGCTTCACGCGGCATGGGGTCGAAGCCGAGAAAGGGCACCACGTCTTCGTGCATGTAGATGTCGTAGACGCGATCGATGTCCTTGGGTGTGGCGAGTCTGCGCATGCATCCGTCCTCATATGATTTTTCCAGGCACTGATTCGGCTAGGTCGCCCCAAGCGTGCGCCTTGATGCGCAAGGTCAGCTCGCTGGAGCCTGGTTGCGGCGATAATGCTGCGACCAGAGCTTTTCTGCTCTTGGCCAATAAAGGATCAGCCTCGTGGTGACATTCGAAATCAAGCAGCTTAGTCCCGAACATTACCGTCAGCAGACCCGACGCAGCACCCTGATCGTGGTGGTGACCTTTGCAGTGCTCGCGATGGGCCTGGCATCCCTGGCGGTGGCGCTGCTGGGCGAGCCCGGTCGAGATGGCGTGATGTTGAACATGGCTGGCGTTGCCGCCGGGTTACTGCTGACGGTTGCGCTGGTACGCTGGGTTTACTGGCCAAAGCCTTGGATGGCATGTGCTGTGTACGGCTGGCAGCTCAAGCGCAGCCTGATGCGGATAACGAATGTAATGCACCACATAACCACAGGTGTAGCGCAGGGCGATCCGAGTGCGATGAAGCTGCTGCGCTTTTACCATCTGGGTTTGATACAGATGCATGAGCTGGACGGCAATACCGGTTCGCTCAGCGAGATTCGTGGCGAAATCGATAGGCACCGTGACGTCATGCAGGCGAAGGGGCTCGAAACGGAGCAGGTTCGCCTGGAGGCTGAATGGATCGAAGAGGTAAAGCGTTTCGCCGCGTGATTCAGCTTCCGTTTTTATTGTAGTGGCGAGGCAGTCTCCATCTACCTGGCAGGGCGCGCTCCGGGTAATATCTGCCGCTCGGCAAGCAGCCTGCAGCCGAACCCTCCTCACGTTCGCGAGGAGCACGAACACCCAAGGCGGTCCTCCCGACAATGCTGTTGTTCAAGCGGAACGCCAAGGTCCGCCTTAACGCCTTGCAAGCCAGGAATTTTCAATGAAAAGGTTGTACCTGCTAGGTCTGATTGCGTGTCTTTCCGGGTGTTCGGCTATACAAACGCCATCCGCTCCGCTGGATGACAAATCGGCTTTTGTTGCCGGCCTCATCGAGCAGATGACCCTTGAGGAAAAGATCGGCCAGCTGCGGCTCATCAGCATCGGCGCGGACATGCCGAGAGATCGCATTCTCAAGGAGCTGGCCGCGGGACGAATCGGCGGTACCTTCAACACCGTGACGCCGATGGACAACCGGCCCATGCAGGAAGCGGCGCTGAAGAGCCGCCTGAAGATACCGGTCTTCTTTGCCTACGACATCATTCACGGCCACCGCACCATCTTCCCGATCGGGCTTGGCCTGGCGTCCAGCTGGGATCTCGATGCAATTGCCACCAGCGGCCGGGTATCAGCCATCGAGGCCAGTGCCGACGGGCTGGACATGACCTTTGCGCCGATGGTTGACATCACCCGCGACCCGCGCTGGGGGCGAACCTCCGAAGGCTTCGGCGAAGACCCTTACCTGGTGTCGGAGATTGCCCGTACGGTGGTCAAGGCCTATCAGGGCGAGTCGCCCCAGGCAGCGGACAGCATTACCGCCAGCGTCAAGCATTTCGCTCTTTACGGTGCGGTCGAGGGCGGCCGTGACTACAACATTGTCGACATGAGCCCGATGCGCATGCATCAGGACTACCTGCCGCCATACCGCGCAGCCGTCGAGGCGGGTGCTGGCGGAATGATGGTTGCACTCAACTCCATCAACGGTGTGCCGGCCAGTGCCAACACCTGGCTGCTGCAGGATCTGCTGCGCCGTGACTGGGACTTCAAGGGTGTGACGGTGAGTGATCACGGCGCGGTGCGTGAGCTGATCAAGCATGGCGTGGCGCGCGATGGTAGAGAGGCGGCAAAACTGGCGATCGAAGCTGGCGTCGACATGAGCATGGCCGATGAGCTCTACCTGCAGGAATTGCCTGGGCTGGTCCGGAGCGGACAGGTACCGGAGCGCACAATTGACCGCGCCGTGGGCGAGGTACTGGGCGCCAAGTACGACATGGGCCTGTTCCACGATCCGTTTCGTCGCATCGGTACGGCCATGGACGATCCGGGGGACATCAACGCAGAAAGCAGGCTCCACCGGGAAGAGGCCAGGCGGGTGGCGCGCCAGTCCCTGGTGCTGCTCGAAAACCATCGGCAGACGTTGCCGCTGGACAGGGGCAAGCGTATCGCGCTGATCGGGCCACTGGCAGATGCGCCGGTGGACATGATGGGCAGCTGGTCGGCCGCTGGCGTGGCCACACAATCCATCACCCTGCGCAAAGGCTTGCAGGATGCCCTGGGTGAGACGGGTCAATTGCTTTATGCCCCCGGTGCGAACGTCACTGACGACCCGCACATGGTCGACTACCTGAATTTTCTCAATTGGGACAAGCCGGAAGTGGTACAGGACCCCCGCACGCCGGAGCAAATGATCGCCGAGGCGCTGGAGGTGGCCAGGCGGGCCGAGGTCATCGTTGCCGCGGTGGGCGAGTCGCGCGGCATGTCTCACGAGTCCTCGAGCCGTACCAGCCTGCGTATTCCGCCCAGCCAGCAGAAGTTGCTGGAGGCACTGAAACAGACCGGAAAGCCACTGGTCCTGGTGTTGATGAATGGCAGACCGCTTGAGCTGACCTGGGCGAAGGCGAACGCCGACGCGGTCCTTGAGACCTGGTTCAGCGGCACCGAGGGCGGCCATGCGATCGCCGATGTGCTGTTTGGCGACTACAACCCGTCCGGCAAGCTGCCGATCTCTTTCCCACGGTCGGTTGGCCAGATCCCGACCTATTACAACCATCTGCGAGTGGGGCGCCCCTTTGTCGAGGGCAAGCCGGGCAATTACACCTCACAGTACTTCGAAGAGCCCAACGGCGCGCTTTATCCCTTCGGCTATGGCCTGAGCTATACCGATTTCGAACTCTCCGACATGCGCCTCTCGTCAGCAAAGCTGGCGCCCGGCGGGTCGATCGAGGCAAGTATCGTGCTGAAGAACAAGGGCTCCCGGGACGGCTCCACCGTCGTGCAGTTGTACATTCATGACCGGTTCGCCTCGGTGATCCGTCCGGTAAAAGAGCTGCGGGATTTCCGTAAGGTCACGTTGAAAGCCGGTGAAGAGCGGGAGATTCGATTCGCTATCGATGAACAGGATCTCGCGTTCTTCAATGCGAAGCTTCAACAGGTAGCCGAGCCGGGTGAATTCGAAGTCCAGATAGGGCTGGATTCGCAACAGGTCCAGCGGCAAGCCTTCGAATTGCTGTAGCGGGAACATTACCCCTGGATTCTTTGCGGTGCCGAAATAAGCGTTTCGGCGCCGAAGAGGGCGTGTGGCTGATTGCAACAGGTCGTTTCGTTTACTTTCCGCCCGTTGGGAATCATTTGCCGTAACGGCAGACCAATGAGGGCAAACCCAGGCCGTATATCGGTCAGTAAGTCAGGAGGCTATGTGTCAAGGGTCTTTAATCTCAGATTCCGGTTCGGCAAGAAGCAGTTGCTTGGCATGCTCTTGAGCTTGCCGATGGCATTGCTGGCTGGGAATGGTTGGGCGTTCGGCATCGAGGATGTCGCGTCACGGGCAGAAAAGCTTGCTGCGGAGCGCTATGTGGCTCCGCAAAGCAACCTGCCGGCGGTCTTTCGCGAGATGGCTTTCGCCGATTACCAGCAACTCAGGTTCCGTGGGGAGAAAGCGCTCTGGCACGACGCCAACACGCCGTTCCAGTTGCAGTTCTACCATCAGGGCATGCATTTCGATGTGCCGGTGAAAATCAACGAGATCACCAGCAGCGGCGTCGAGGAAATCAAGTACGACCCGCAGATGTTCGATTTCGGAAATGTGCAGATCGAGCCGGCAGCGTTGGAAAACCTTGGCTTCGCCGGTTTCAAGGTACTCTACCCGCTGAACAAGGCCGACAAGGCGGATGAGCTGATGACGCTGCTCGGTGCCAGCTACTTCAGGGTGGTCGGCAAACATCAGGTATATGGCTTGTCCGCCCGTGGCCTGGCCATCGACACCGCCTTGCCGGGCGGCGAAGAGTTTCCGCGATTCCGCGAATTCTGGGTAGAGCGGCCGCAGCCCGACCGCCGCAACCTCGTGATCTATGCACTGCTGGATTCGCCTCGCGCGACCGGTGCCTACCGTATGGTGGTGACGCCGGGCAAGGACAGTACCGTAGATGTTCAGGCACGAGTCTTTATGCGCCAGCCGGTAGAAAAGATCGGCCTCGCGGCGCTGACGAGCATGTATCTGTTTGGGGCCAACCAGCCCAGCAGCCAGCTCAACTACCGCCCTCAGCTTCACGACTCTGAAGGCCTGGCCATACACGCAGCCAATGGTGAATGGATCTGGCGGCCACTGAACAATCCCAAGCGGCTGTCCATCAGCAGCTATGCGGTCGAAAACCCGCGCGGCTTCGGCCTGTTGCAACGCACTCGCGAGTTCGGCCGTTACGAAGACCTGGACGACCGCTATGAGCTGCGTCCAAGCGGCTGGGTAGAACCTCGCGGCGACTGGGGCAAGGGGCATATAGAGCTGGTCGAGATCCCAACTCCCGACGAGACGAATGACAACATCGTTGCCTATTGGGTGCCCGAGCAATCACCGCAGCCGGGCCAGCCACTGGATTTCGGTTACGTGTTGCACTTCACCATGGATGAGCCATCGCTGCACGATCCCGAGCTGGCCTGGGTGAGCCAGACGCGGTTATCGACCGGCGACGTCAAGCAGTCGAACCTGATCCGGCAGCCCGATGGCAGCACGGCCTTGATCGTCGACTTCGTCGGCCCCAATCTGGCTGCGCTGCCGGCCGAGGCCATGGTGTCGACCCGGGTGAGCGTAGGTAACAATGCCGAGCTGGTCGAAAACAATCTGCGCCACAATCCGGTGACCAAAGGCTGGCGTCTGACGCTTAGGCTGAAAGTCCGTGACCCGGCGCAGCCGGTCGAGTTGCGCGCAGCGCTGGTGGAAGGTGAGAAGACACTTTCCGAGACCTGGAGCTATCAGATTCCAAGCCATGAATAATCCTGCGCAAGCGTCCCTTATTGCGGACTACCTGAACTGTCTTCAGTTGAATGCAGAACAGCGCGCCGCACTGCTCCGTGAGACAGAAGGGGCGGGCAGCGATCTGGATGCTCTTCACACGGCATTTGCCCACGTAGTCGGTGAGCAACAGGGCCTGCCCACTGGCAGAGGATTGCTCGGCTCGGTGGTTGCGCGGCTTAAGCTTGGCTGGAGCGACACTCTTGAGCGTGGCCGGGCGCTTTCACAGGATCATCAGGGCCAGCCCTGCATCAGCTCGACACCGCCGATTGTACGCACACGAATGGTGCCCGAACCCTGGCACACCAATGTGCTGCGACTGAGCTGGTGGCGCTTGCTGCGCAAGAAGAACCGCATCGTCGATCCGCCGCCGACTGCCAGAGCCATGGACCGCTCGGGCTGGCGCAAGATGGCCGCGTTCCGCCGTTCCACGCTGTTGATCCTGATGCTGGTGCAGACGGTCATCGCGACCTGGCACATGAAGTCGGTGCTGCCGTACCAGGGCTGGGCTCTGGTGGATCTGCAGGGCGTGCTTCAGCAGCCCTGGCTGGAAACGGCCAGGCAGATCCTCCCTTATGTCGTTCAGACAAGCATTCTGATCCTGTTCGCCTTGCTGTTTTGCTGGGTATCGGTGGGGTTCTGGACGGCCCTGATGGGATTTTTTCAGCTGCTGAAGGGGCATGACCAACACAATATTTCCGCCAGTACACTCGGTGACGAACCAATACCGCGCGAAGCCCGCACGGCGCTGGTGATGCCGATTGCCAACGAAGATGTACCGCGAGTATTCGCCGGTTTGCGGGCCACCTACGAATCGCTCAAGGCGACCGGTCAGATCGAGCGCTTCGATATCTTCGTGCTCAGCGACAGCAACGACCCTGATACCTGTGTCGCTGAGCAGAAGGCCTGGCTCGAGCTATGCCGCGACGTCGATGGCTTCGGCCATATTTTCTACCGCCGTCGTCGTCGCCGAGTGAAGCGCAAGAGCGGCAACATTGATGACTTCTGTCGGCGCTGGGGTAGCAGCTACCGTTACATGGTGGTACTTGATGCCGACAGCGTGATGAGCGGTGACTGCCTGACCAGCCTGGTGCGGCTGATGGAGGCCAACCCGGGCGCCGGCATCATCCAGACAGCCCCTACCGCTTCGGGCATGGACACACTGTATGCACGCATGCAGCAATTCGCGACGCGCGTCTATGGGCCTTTGTTTACCGCAGGGCTCAATTTCTGGCAGCTGGGCGAGTCCCACTACTGGGGGCACAACGCGATCATCCGGGTAAAGCCCTTTATCGAGCATTGCGCCTTGGCGCCGCTGCCAGGCAAGGGCTCGTTCGCCGGGGACATCCTCTCCCACGACTTCGTCGAAGCCGCGCTGATGCGCAGAGCCGGCTGGGGCGTTTGGATTGCCTATGATCTGCCGGGAAGCTACGAGGAGCTGCCGCCGAACCTGCTCGACGAGCTCAAGCGCGATCGTCGCTGGTGCCACGGCAACCTGATGAACTTCCGCCTGTTCCTGGTCAAGGGAATGCACACCGTGCACCGCTTCGTGTTCCTGACAGGCGTGATGTCCTACCTGTCGGCACCGCTGTGGTTCGTCTTCCTGGCCCTGTCGACCGGATTGCTGGCGATCCATACCCTGATGGTGCCGGAGTATTTCCTGCAGCCCAACCAGCTCTATCCGCTGTGGCCGCAGTGGCATCCGCGTGAAGCCATCGCGCTGTTTTCCGCAACGCTTACACTGCTGTTCCTGCCCAAGTTGCTGAGCGTATTGCTGATCTGGATACAGGGCGCGAACGAATACGGGGGCAGAATCAGGCTGCTGCTGTCGATGATTCTCGAAACCCTGTTCTCTATGCTTGCCGCCCCGGTGCGCATGGTGTTTCACACCGTGTTCGTCACTGCGGCGTTCCTTGGCTGGTCGGTGCAGTGGAACTCGCCGCAACGTGCAGACAACGCCACGCCATGGAGCGAAGCGCTGCGCCGGCATGGCCCGCAGATGCTGCTGGGCGCGCTCTGGACTGCCCTGGTCGGCTGGCTTGACCCGGCGTTCCTCTGGTGGCTGGCGCCGATCGTGGTGTCGCTGATGCTGTCTGCAGCGGTCTCGGTAATCACCAGTCGCACCAAGCCCGGGCTGGTCGCGCGTCGGCTGAAGCTGTTCCTGATCCCGGAGGAGCACAACCCCCCGCCGGAACTGGCCTCGACGGATCGCTATACATTACAGAACCAGGCCAATGCGCTGCATGATGGTTTCGTTGCCGCAACCGTGGACCCGATCTACAACGCATTGGTTTGCGGTATGGCTCGGGCCCGTCACGCCAAGGTCGTGCCGGGCGCCGAGGCGCTACGTGAGCAACGTATGCAACAGATTCTCGACGCCGGCCCCAACGGTGATGCCGAAGCAGCGCGATGGCGCCTGCTGAACGACCCGCAAGGCATGGCGCGTCTGCATCAGCGTGTCTGGCAGGACGAGCGCTACGGGTCCTGGCGCGCCGCATATGGCAAATCACTTCGCGTAGAACCGCAAGTGTCGGAAACGCCAGCAACCATCGAGGCCGTGCATACGTAACGCTGCCTGGCGGTTGCTGAACAGCCTGCCGTTCGGTACGGACAGGCTGTTCACTAGCGCAACAGGTTTCGGTGGCCCTTGGCCAGGAGCCTTTAGTCTCCAGGGTACTCCGCCAGCACCACATCCTTACCGTCAGCGGTAAGCCCGATTACCTGGTAGGCCTGAGCGGGTTGGCCGTAATCCATGCCGGGTGAGCCGGCAGGCATTCCGGGCGCAGCGACACCTACCAGATCCTCACGCTGCCGAAGCTCCTGTATCTGCGCCACAGGTACGTGTCCTTCGACGAACTTGCCGTCGACCACGCCGGTATGACAAGAGCCCAAACGGGGCACCACGCCCAGGCGCTGCTTGACCGCGCTCATGTCTTTCTCGACATGATCACGCACCTCGAATCCATTGGCCTGCAGGTATTTGATCCAGTCCTTGCAGCAGCCGCAATTGGGGTCTCGATGGACATCGATGACCTGGGCGGCCTGGGCGCTACCCGCCATGAAGAGCGCAGCGATAACAGCCATTTTCAATTTCATGTAAAAACTCCAGCTAGAGATCAACGGCAACCGCAACCGCAACCCTTGGCTGGCGCGGTGGACTCTATGGCCCCACTGGTGACCTGGGCCGGGAATCCGGCTTGGTCCAGCGCGGCAATGAGCGAGGAGCTATCCGGGTTGCCTTCGACAGTTACTCGCCCATTTTGCAGATCTATATCGACCGCACCGACGCCGGCTACAGGTTGCAATGCTTGGCTGACATGCCGGACGCAGGCACCACAGGTCATGCCCTGCACCTGAAGATTGATGGAACTCATGAAAAGCCCTCCGCCACTGCCGGCCTATCCGGCGCTGATTGGCATCATCAACCTTGCCCTGGTGGCAAGGTCAAGCGGCGCTCATGCGCGGCTCACAGGAGCAATGCTGAGGTTTCGCCTGGCGCCTACTCACCCTCGAGTTCGTTGACCAGCTGCTTCATCTGGGCGATTTCTTCACGCTGTGACTGGATGATCTGATCCGCCAGCTCCCGCACTCGTGGGTCGGTAATGGTGGCGCGTTCACTGGTGAGGATGGCGATCGAGTGATGCGGAATCATGGCCTTCATCCAGGACACCTGATCCACCGTCTGCTGGCTGCGTACCAGCCAGAGCGACACGGCGAACACCAGCAGGCTTCCAGCGAAGATTGCGATATTGACGCCGCGCTTGCCATACATCCCAAGCATGTAGGCCAGCATGATGACCGCCATGGTCGCACCCATCACCAGTGCCATATAGGCTCGCGTCTCGCTGAAATAGATGTGATCGAGGCTATACACGTTCAGATACATCAAACCGAACATGACAAGGGTAGAAGTGGCAATCATCGCGCCGAACCGGGCGTAGTTATTCATCGGTTACTCCTCTTCGTTTGGTCAATGGTTTGCTGCCAAGCCTATGAAAACTGACTCAGATGAGCGCCGCTCGTTCGCTCGTCAGGCACCTCGACTCGAATGGGGTCGCCGACGTTGACGCAAGCAGGCCGGTTGTAAGCACGGTCAGCCTGCCTCACGGGCCGGAACTGTCTCGTTGGCACCGACATCCAGCACTGGCCAATCCACTCGGTACGTGTTTGCATCGGACTTCCGCTTCGCCTGTGTCGGCTATCACGCCCGACACATCACTGCAGCGGATGGAGGCGTCATGAAAATTGAACGATGCGAAGAGCTTGTCGATTGGACCAGTCAGGCCCACACCCGGCTATCACGTTGCATGACAGAAGGGGCGGATGAGCGCAGCGACTCACTGGCCAGGATGCTTCTGGTCTATCTGGCCCAGCATGAGCAGGAGCTGACCGTCACCATTGCACGAATCAAGGAGCACGCTTCGCCGCGGGCGTTGCAAGCCCGGCTGCACGATGCGGTCGATCAGGACATGCTCGCGCTGGAGCTTGACAGCGAGGCCTATGCGCAGATGAGCGTCGACGAGATATCGCGAGAGGTTTTTGCGATGCACAACCGGATCATCGACCTGTATCGCTCTCTGGAAAACCGCCCTGGGCTGGACAGCGCGAGCGAGCTGATCGGCGAGATGTTGCAGCTCGAAGAACATGAAACCATGCGTCTGGCGCAGCAGGTCAATCGAATGCACGAGCTCTGATTGACCCAGACCAGCAGCCTCAGACCACGTAGCGCAGGATGGCAACGAAGTGCAGCAGGCTGCCTGCGATGACGAACAGATGCCAGATGCCATGCCAGTGGCGGAACCGCTGGTCGTAGGCGAAGAAGATGATGCCCCCTGTATAGGACAGGCCGCCGGCGACCAGCAAGCTGAAGCCGGTGCCGCCCAGCGCGCAAAGCAGCGGCTTGACCGCGACCAGGACGATCCAGCCCATCACCGCGTAGATCACAATGGACAGCACCCGTGCTTCTGACCGAGGTTTGATCTCTTGCAGCATACCGACCACCGCCAGTGACCAGACGATGCCGAACAGCCACCAACCCCAGGCGCCGCGCAACGTGACGAGGCAGAAAGGCGTGTAGCTACCGGCAATCAACAGATAGATCGACAGATGATCGAGCTTCTGCATCACGACTTTGGCGCGGCCTCGTACGCTGTGATAGATCGTTGAGGCGGTATACAGCAATGTCAGAGTGAACCCGTAGATCGCCATACTTACGATCTTGGCGAGGTCACCATCGAGGATTGCCAGAGTCACCAGCCAGATCGTTCCGGCAATTGCCAGCACACCCCCCGCCAGGTGTGTCCAGGCGTTGAATTTTTCTCCGTGATACATCGTTTCCCCAGTTCTGAACCTTGTCGATCAGTTGCCCTTCAGGAGGCCGAACACCTTCTTCGCCATACGACTTGCCGCCTGAGCCGGGTTCTGCCGAACGCTCGCCTGCTGCTCGGCTGTGACCGTGAACAACCCGTCAAGTGCCTGCTCCGTGACGCAGCCCTCCACAGTCCCGTTGCGCGCCCCGCCCGGAGGCCTAACCCGTGCGCGTTGTATGGGACGCGGTCGCTGTCGTCGCTGAATCCTCGTCATGCTGCGGTTCCAGTGCGACCTGGCGAATCGACAGGCGAATTTCTGCAGGCAGTACGCGCTTTGCGACGCCTTCAACCAGCTCGCCGAGCTTGGCGTGATGGCCGAGCTTTCCGGCTTCGTCCTGCTGCAGTACATCCTGATCCAGCAGGCTCTTGATGAAGTGTCGGAACAGGCTCTTGTCGAAAAATTCCGGCGCGTTCAACCCGTGAAGGATCGACAGCCGCTGGGCCATGACCGTGCAAAGCGTCTCCAGCTCCTGCGCGTCGAGGCTGTTCTGGCCGCTGTTGAGCAGCAGGGAGATGGCCATGTAGAAGCGTTGCAGCGTCTGCATGATGACCCGGGCCAGCAGCGTCAGCAGCACGAACTGACGCGAGCTGGGCGCCGGCCGCACATAATTTTCACCATCGAGCTTGAGCAGGCCCTGCTCGACGAAGGCGGCCAGCCACCGGTCGATCACGGCTTCCAGCTCGTCCGGTTCCCAGCGGATGAACAGCTCGGCACGCAGGTAGGGATAGAGCGCCTCGGTGAAGCGCAGGATCTGCGCCCGGCTGATTCGCGAACTGCTCTGGAAGAAGCTGGCCAGCAGGGCGGGAAGGGCGAAGATGTGCATCACGTTGTTGCGGTAATAGGTCATCAGGACGGCGTTCTGCTCGTCCAGGTAAAGAATGTTGCCCAGCGCATCGGTCTGCTCGGCGAGCAGGCCCAGATCCTTCACGTAGCCGATCAGCGCTTCGCCATCTCCCTCCGGCAGGGTGATGTGGGGCGAATAGGGCACCGTGCGCAGCAGGGTTTGATACAGGTCGAGAATTCTCGCCAGGGAGCGTCGGTCCAGCGCCTGACGGCTGGTGGACAGCATCGCCAGGGCTATCAGGTTGACCGGGTTGACCGCAGCGGCCTCATTGAGGCGCTGGGCGATGCGTTCGGACAGGCGGTCAGTGGTCTCGTTGAGCCAGCCGGGACGAAACTCCGGTGCCAGGTTCTGCTGACGCCAGCCGGGTTGCTGTTGTTCAAGAAAGTCGTTGAGTTTCAGCGGCTCGCCGAAGTTGACCCAGACCTGGCCGAAACGCTGCCTGAACGCCCCGATCACCTTGAAGATGTCGAAAATCGACTCCTTCTTCTTTGCCGCGCCCCGCAACTCGCCCAGGTAGGTGCGGCCTTCGAGGACCCGCTCGTAGCCGATGTACACCGGCACGAAGAGAATCGGCAGGCGTGAAGATCGCAGGTAGCTGCGCAGGGTAATGGCCAGCATGCCGGTCTTTGGCTGCAGCATGCGCCCGGTACGTGAGCGCCCGCCTTCGACAAAATACTCCACCGGAAATCCGCGGCTGAACAAGGTGTGCAGGTACTCATTGAAAACCGCGCTGTACAGCGGCTTGCCCTTGAACGAGCGGCGCATGAAGAAGGCGCCGCCGCGGCGCAGCAGACTGCCGATTACAGGCATATTGAGGTTGATCCCCGCGGCTATGTGCGGTGGAGTCAGCCCGTTGCGAAACAGCAGATAGGAGAGCAGCAGGTAGTCGATGTGGCTGCGGTGGCAGGGTACGTAGATCACTTCATAGCCCTGCACGGCGTCCTGTATCGGCTCCAGGTGATTGACGCGAATCCCGTCGTAGATCTTGTTCCAGAACCAGGACAGCACTACCTCGAGAAAGCGCACAGCGGTGTAGGCGTAGTCCGAGGCGATTTCGTTGCCATAGCGCAGCGCCCGGGCTTCGGCCTTTTCCAGGGAGATATTGTCGCGCTCGGCTTCGTCCCTGATCGCCTGGCGTACCTGCGGTCCATGCACCAGTCCCTTCACCAGATTGCGCCGATGCGATAGGTCGGGCCCGATCACGGCGGTCTTCTGATGGCGGAAGTGCACCCGCAACATGCGGTGGACCATGCGCAGCGTGCGTTCGTGGCCCTTGTTCTGCGCCACCAGCTCGTTGAGCTGAATCGGCGGCGAGAACTGCACACGCGTCTGGCGTCCGAGCATGACGATGCTGAGCAACTTGCGCAGCCGCCCGGTAACGGCCCAGCTGTCGGCAAACAGCAGCTTCCAGGCACTGGTCTCCCGGTCCGGCGAGCGGCCCCAGAACACGCTCACCGGAATGATCTGGGCGTTATCTACCGCGTTGTGTTCCAGCGCACCGACCAGCCGCACCAGTGGCTCCGGCGTGAGGACTCGCGCCCGCCTGCCGAACCAGCTGGCGGCGGGGTTGAGAAAAATGAAGGCTGCCGGCTCGACATGATTACCCACCGCCACCTCGGCCACCGGGCGCGGCAGGCCCGCCTTGCCACACTCATGATCGAGCACCGCCAGATCGCTCAATGATGCACGTTGCAGCATGTAGAACACCGGCTGGCTGCGGTCGAGCTTGAGCGAGAAGGCGGACTGGTTGATGGTCTCGGAACGAACCCAGACATACAGCAAGCGGCGCACGATTGAGAAAAACAGACGGCGGAGCGGGGAACGGGTCATCTGGAAGATTCGATATAGGGTTTAATGCCTAGGATTGGCAAGTGTGCCGCATGCGGCCTGGCCGGGCAAAAAGAGCTTGAAGCTGAGGCCAAGTTCGTGACGCGACCTATGGAATGGGGCTCGCCATCTGCCACGAATGGGGCTCGCCATCTGCCACGATAGCCGCGTCTCGATTTGCCGCAGCATGATCGATAGCCGCGGAGTCTGGAAGCAGAGGTCAGTTGCATCCGGCCGAATGGCGCAGCCATGTACCGGGTGGCTTATTTCATGTTTTTCCAGGCGTGAATGGCGGAGAAGATCACAAGACTGGTACCTGCTCCAAAGTACAGGGTCTCCAACGTCGCGCCTATTTCGACTGCATGCTCGAGGAACAGTATGACGAGGATGACCACCGAAACCTGGATCAAGGTCTTCTTCAAGTCGTGGAAGGTTCTGACTTCCAGCGGGCCCAGCAATGGGCTTTTTTCGGTTGTCGTTGGGGAGATGAACAACCGGTGAAGGCTTACGGCAATGAGCTGAAAGGTGATTGCAATGAACAGTAGATCAAGCAGCTTCAGCAATTTGACTGCCAGGCTCTTGCTCCCATCTGCCGTGCTGGGAATTTTCTGAAAGAGCTCCAGCAGTATGTGCGCCATGGTGTTGAGGCTGACGCCGTACAGAAGTACGGCAGACAAGGCTGTGGTCGCGACGGCAACCCATACCAGGAAACGGCTTCGCTGAAAAATCTGTTCGATCATTCGTCCGTCTCTGATCGCCGCTATGGCAGTGACTTGCTTCTGGATGGCTGATGCCCAGCGTTTCTACCATAGGGGTGCCACCAACCGCTAACAGTGTTTCTCCTGGCTTGTTGCCTGTTTTGTCAGGTGGAAAATCCCCGTTGCGCTGCTGGCCGATTGATCCGAAGACCGGGGCTGTTTCATCTTATGGAGACCAGCCCTCAGTCAGTGCGCCAGACGATTTCGGCCTCGCCGCGCTCGCTGACACTGAGCCAGCGGTCCGCGTCGTCCATCGACTCCTCTTCTTGCCAGCCACCCGGCGCGCAGCGGATCTCGACGCCGAGCGCCGCATGGGCGGCTCTCGCGCAGGCGATATCGTCGTTCCAGGGGGTGGCGTCGCTTTCCAACAGCAGGCTATGCCATTTGCCAACGGCCTTCGGCAGCCAGGTCACCGGAATGCCCCCGGCGTGGCATTTGAAAGTCTTGCCTTTCTGCTGCCAGGGCGTGCAGCTACCAACGGCCCCATTCAGCCATTGGGTCACGGCGTCCTGGCTGGCATCCCTGAGGTAGATCTCGATATCCGGTTGGCGCATGAGCGGCTGCCTTGTGTGGAAGTTAATGCGGATCGCGCTGGATCCAGTCGTAGCGTATCGCAACCCGAACCTGCAAGGACGCATCGATCACCGCGGCGCGGCGTTCAGCGCTGGCGCGCCAACCGTGGGGCGTCATTGCGAGCAGATCGGCACGGGCCTGCGCACTGTCCAGTTGCAGCTCGAACGATAACGTCTCGCTGTGGGCCAGATGCATCCCGTCGGGGATCAGCGACAGGTGCTTTTCGTCATCGTAGTCACGTACTTCGTCGTAGAGCAGGCCGCGCAGTTCCCAAAGGTGCTCGCGGGTCGGGCCCATTCGCAGCAGACCGCCGCCGGGTGCCAAGAGGCGGCGGGCTTCGTTCCAGTCCAGTGGGCTGAACACGCTTGCCAGCAGATCGCAGCTGGCGTCGGCCAACGGCACGCGGGCCATGCTCGCCACCAGCCACTCCAGCTGCGGCGCTCGCTTGCAGGCACGCTTCACCGCCTCGCGCGAGATATCCAGGGCGTAGCCCTTGGCAGCGGGCAGGGCGTCTGCAATCTGTGCGGTGTAGTAGCCCTCGCCACAGCCAATATCAACCCAGCGATTCGGTGCACGTTCTGCGGCCAGCTGTGCCAGGCGGCAGGCCAGCGGGGCGTAGTGGCCGCCATCGAGAAATCGCCGCCGGGCTTCGACCATGGCCTGATTGTCGCCAGGGTCGCGGCTGTTCTTGTGCTGCACCGGCAGGAGGTTGAGATAGCCCTGGCGGGCGCGATCGAAGCGGTGGTTGGCCGCGCAGGCGACGCCGTTGTCGACCGCGTCGAGCTCGCTGCGGCAAATGGGGCAGATCAGCATGCGAGCAGGTTAACCATTGTCTGGTAGTAGATTTCGGTCAGCAGATCGAGATCGCTGGCGAGAATGTGTTCATCGACCTGGTGAATCGTGGCGTTCACCGGACCAAGCTCGACCACCTGGGTGCCAAGGGTGGCAATGAAGCGGCCGTCCGAGGTTCCGCCGCTGGTGGACGGGGTGGTTTCGCGGCCGGTCACGCTACGGATCGCTCTGGCCACGCCGTCGAGCAGATCACCCGGCTCGGTGAGAAAGGGCAGGCCCGACAATGCCCAGTCAAGGCTCCAGTCCAGACCGTGTTTGTCGAGAATCGCCGCGGTGCGCTGCTGCAGACCCTCGACAGTCGATTCGGTGGAGAAGCGGAAATTGAACACCGCTTCCAGCGTGCCGGGGATCACATTGGTGGCGCCAGTGCCTGCATTCAGGTTGGAAATCTGGAAACTGGTCGGCGGAAAGAACGCGTTGCCGTCGTCCCAATGCTCGGCAGCCAGCTCGGCCAGGGCAGGAGCCGCAAGATGAATGGGATTTTTTGCCAGGTGCGGATAAGCCACATGGCCCTGCTGGCCGCGCACGGTGAGCGTGCCGCCGAGTGAGCCGCGGCGGCCGTTCTTGACCACATCACCGACCAGTCTGGTGCTGGAAGGCTCGCCGACGATGCACCAGTCCAGTCGCTGACGACGCTCACGCAAGCGCTCCACCACGGCCTTGGTGCCATGGTGCGCGGGGCCTTCCTCGTCGCTGGTGATAAGAAAGGCGATTTGGCCCTTATGGTTGGGGTGGTCTGCGGTAAAACGCTCCACCGCGACGATCATCGACGCCAGACTGCCTTTCATATCCGCTGCGCCGCGGCCGTGCAGCATGCCGTGTTCGTCGATGCGCGCTGCAAAGGGCGGGTTCTGCCAGGCCTGCAGTGGGCCTGTCGGCACCACGTCGGTATGGCCGGCAAAGCACAGCACCGGACCGTTATCGCCGCGAATGGCCCAGAAATTCTCAACCTCTTCGATGTGCATCGGCTCGACGGCAAAACCGCAGGCGGCAAGACGTTCGCTCATCAGCCTCTGGCAGCCCTCGTCCAGCGGGGTCACCGAAGGCCGATTGATCAGCTCGCAGGCGAGTTCGAGGGTGGGGGAGAGGGCGGCGGCGGTCATCACGGCTCCGAGGCGGGCGGGGAAAGGGCGCCATATTAAAGCAAATCAGGGCCTGTGCCTCCCGGCAGCGGGTACCGTCGGTGCGTCGCCTAGCGTGGAGGCTGCGGTCGCCGGCACGTTACTCGGAGAACGATCGCTGCCCTGTGTTTGGTTCACCGGGCCACCCTATAATCAGCCCAGCGTTTTATTGAGGAATCGGGATGGCAATCGACGATCAGCGTTTCGGCGGCATTGCGCGCCTGTATGGCTCGGAGGGACTGGCACGTCTTGCTGCTGCGCATGTGGCAGTGGTCGGTATCGGCGGGGTCGGCTCCTGGGCCGCAGAGGCGCTGGCGCGCAGCGGCGTCGGCGAGATCAGCCTGTTCGACCTGGACGATGTCTGCATCACCAACACCAACCGGCAGGTGCATGCGCTCGAGGGTGCCGTGGGCAAACCCAAGGTCGACGAGATGGCAGCGCGGATCAAGGCGATCAACCCGGCGTGCGTGGTGCATGCCGTTGCCGACTTCGTCACGCGCGAGACCATGGCCGATTACATCACCGAGCAGCTGGACTGCGTCATCGACTGCATCGACAGCGTGCCGGCCAAGGCCGCACTGATTGCCTGGTGCAAGCGGCGCAAGATCCAGATCATCGCGACTGGCGGGGCAGGCGGGCAGGTTGACCCTACCCAGATCCAGGTCAGCGACCTGAACAAGACCTTCAACGACCCGCTGGCGGCGAAGGTGCGCTCTCTGCTGCGGCGCGAATATAACTTTTCGCGCACCCCAGGCCGTACCTACAGCGTGCCGTGCGTGTTCTCCACCGAGCAGCTGCGCTACCCCAAGCCGGACGGCGGTGTCTGCCAGAGCAAGAGTTTCGTCGGCGAGGGGGTGAAGCTCGACTGCGCGGGGGGATTCGGCGCAGCAATGATGGTCACGGCAAGTTTTGGATTGGTGGCTGCGGCGCGTGCCGTAGACAAGCTGGTCGCCGGGGCCCGGCGGCCGGCTGAGCGTAGCAAGGGCTAAACGCAGAACGCTCTGCCAGCTCAGGCTGACGTCGCCAACTCCCGCATCCGTCCGATTACCGCATTCATCCCGTTCGCGCGGGAGGGCGACAGCTGCCGCGCGAGCCCGAGCTGGTTGAACCATTGGGTGACATCGAGTCGCTGTAAGCCTTCGGAGTCCAGTCCCTCGACCCGAACCAGCAGAACCGCGAGCAGACCCCGTAACAGCCGCGCCTCGCTGGTGCCACGAAAATGCCAATGCCCGTCGCGCCCTTCACCGACCAGCCAGACTTTGCTGTCGCAGCCGGTCACCAGGTTGGCGTCGCTCCGCTCCATGTCCGTCAGCGGCTCCAGGCGCTCGCCCCATTGCATCAACAATCGGGCCCGCTGTTCCCACCCAGGTGCTTGCTCGAAGGCATCTAGGATTTCCACGGCGGCCTGGGGTAGTTCAGTCATCGCAGCATGCCCAGCGCCTGGTCCAGCGCGTCGAAGAAACGCTGCAGATCGTCGCCATCGTTATAGAGCCCGAGCGACACCCGGGTCGCACCTTCGAGGCCCAGTGATTTCATCAAGGGTTGCGCACAGTGAGTCCCGCTGCGAACGGCGATGCCTTGTTCGGTGAGCAGATGCGCCAGGTCGCCGTGATGGATACCGTCGACCGTGAAGCTGGCCAGTGCTGCTTGCGGAGCGCCGACCAGCCGAACACACTCGCGCTCGGTCAAGCCGGCGAGCAGGGCCTGGTGCAGTGTCACTTCATGCGTGGTCACAGCGTTGGCGTCCAGCCTTGACAGATAATCGAGGGTCGCACCGAGCCCTATCACGCCGCCGATGGGCGGTGTGCCGGCCTCGAAACCCAGCGGGGCGGCGTGAAAGTCGGCCTGCTGAAAGTCGGCCAGCCGAACCATCTCGCCGCCGAATTGCCAGTGCTTGAGCTTCAGTAACGACTCGCCCCGACCGTAGAGCGCGCCGACACCTTCCGGGCCGTAGAGCTTGTGGCTGGACAGCACGTAGAAATCGCAGGCCAGTGTCTGCAGGTCATGTCGGCCATGGACGACGCCCTGAGCCCCATCGATGACCGTCAGCGCACCCTGCGCCTGCGCCAGCGGTAGCAGCTCGGCTAACGGCTGCCAGGTGCCGAGCACGTTGGACAGTTGGCTGACGGCCAGCAGGCGGGTGCGCGGGCCGATGAGTCTTGCCGCAGCATCGAGGTCGATGATGCCGCGGGCGCCCAGTGGCAATACCACCAGCCTGGCGCCCCGCCGCTTGGCCAGTTGCTGCCAGGGCAACAGGTTGGCGTGGTGTTCCAGGGCGCTGATAGCTATCTCGTCGCCTTCGCCAATCAGGTGTTCGAGCCCGTACGCGAGCAGGTTCAATGCCTCGGTGGCGCCACGGGTAAAGACGATCTCCGTCGGGCACGAGGCGTTGAGCCACCGTGCCACCTTGATGCGCGCATCTTCAAACGCACGGGTGGCGCGCTCGGCAGGCTGGTGCTGGGCACGATGCACATTGGCGGTGCCGCAGGTGTAATAGCCGGTCAGGGCGTCGATCAGCGCCTGGGGCTTCTGTGCGGTAGCGGCGCTGTCGAGGTAGGTTTGCCCCTGGCTCTCGAGAATGGCCAGTGCGGGGAAATCGGTGCGCCAGGGAGATACCAGAGACATCGCTGCGATCCTTTGGCTTTGCCGAAAAGAAACTGGAGGCTGAAGGTCCGACGAGTCGGCAGCTTGCCACTCGTTCAGCCTTGCGCCTCCAGCGGTTCGATCGGCTATTTCGGCTTAGTTGTGGGCGTGCAGCGCCTCGTTCAGCTCAACGGCCGATTTGTGCGTCTTGCATTCGACCGCACCATTCAGCGAATTGCGGCGGAACAGCAGATCGGGCTGGCCGGCCAGCTCGCGAGCCTTGACCACCTTGACCAGTTCGCCGCTTTCATCGAGCAGATTCACCTTGGTGCCGGCCGTGATGTACAGGCCCGATTCCACAGTGTTGCGATCACCCAAGGGGATGCCGATGCCGGCGTTGGCACCGATCAGGCAGCCTTCGCCCACCGAAATGACGATATTGCCACCACCCGACAGGGTGCCCATGGTGGAACAACCACCGCCGAGGTCCGAGCCCCTGCCAACGAAAACGCCTGCCGACACGCGGCCTTCGATCATCCCCGGGCCTTCGGTGCCGGCGTTGAAGTTGATGAAGCCTTCATGCATCACTGTGGTGCCTTCACCCACGTAGGCACCGAGGCGGATGCGTGCGCTGTCGGCAATACGGACGCCGGCCGGTACCACGTAGTCGGTCATCTTGGGAAACTTGTCCACCGAGACGACTTCCAGCAGATAGCCCTTCAGACGGGCTTCCAGCTGCCGCTCGGCCAGCTCGGCCAGGTCCACCGCGCCCTGGTTGGTCCAGGCGACGTTCGGCAGCAGCGGGAAGATGCCGGTGAGATTCAGACCATGGGGCCTGACCAGGCGATGTGAGATCAGATGCAGCTTGAGGTAGGCCTCGGGCGTTGAGGTCAATGCAGCGTCTTCGGCGAGCAGGGTCACGACCAGTGGCCGCTGGCTCTCGGCGAGGCGGGTCAGCAAGGCGTGCTGCACGCTGTCGAGCGGCTTGATGGCGTCTGCCAGCTGAGCGGCAAGGGTAGTGCTGATGGCAATTGCCTGGTTGCCTCCTTCGTACTTGAGCAGAGGCGCGATGGCCGAAACCAGCTCGCCGGCAGGCGCCAGCAGCGGCTGGGCGTAGAAAACCTCAAGCCAGTCGCCCTGGCGGTTCTGGGTGCCGACGCCAAACGCCAGGCTGAATAAGGAATTGTTCATAAGGGAGTCCTTTTCTATCGCGCTCGACATGGCGAGCGGGTGTCAGTTCTTGGTTGCCAGTACGGCAGCGTAGGTGTCCGGCTTGAAGCCAACCAGCGTCCTGTCGCCCAGATCGAGGATAGGGCGCTTGATCATCGATGGCTGGGCCAACATCAGCGCTATGGCCCTGGCCTGGTCAAGTTCGGTTTTCTGCGCATCGTCCAGCTTGCGGAAGGTGGTGCCAGCACGGTTGAGTACGGTCTGCCAGCCATGTTCGTTGCACCAGGCTTCCAAGTGGGCGCGGTCGATGCCGGCGCTTTTGTAGTCATGGAACTCGTAGCCCAGCCCCTGCTGGTCGAGCCAGGTCCGGGCCTTTTTCATGGTGTCGCAGGCCTTGATGCCGTACAGACACAGTCCTTTGTTTTCATCGGGCATAACAGGCTCCGCGGTCTCCGGCCAATCAGGGGCGGGAATTATGCCACGATGAACGCACGCCTGCCGCCCTGAGCGGCTCCAAGGCTCAGTTCGCGGGGCTATCTGTCTGGCGCAAGAGGTCCTCGATCACGTCGGCCTTGGTCGGGCGGACCAGGCGGCCAAGTTCTTCTCCCTGACGCATGAGGATCAGCGTGGGCCAGAGCTTGACGCGAAATGAACGGCCGAGTGGCCGGCCTGGCCCATCCTCGATCTTCAGATGCCGCAGCGCGCGATCGCGCATCGCATCGGCCAGGGCCGGCTGAGCTGCGCGGCAGTGTCCGCACCAGCCCGTGCCGAATTCTAGCAATGTGAAGCCGTCCAGCGCGTCCACCTCGGCGCGTGAGGGTGCGCTGGTGCTGTAGGTGTCGTTGATGGGCATGTGGGCCTCCAATAGTGCCGGTTAAAGCTGGGAGTCGTGCTCAAGGCTTGCGGTTCAGCGTGTCTTGAGAAAGCCGCTCGATCTTTTTCCTGCTATGCGTTGTCCACTGAATACAGTCGTAAACGATGAGGTCCTGTATGGCACGCAAGCATTTCGAAAACTACGAGGCCATTTCGTCGGCCGTCCCTGCCGACGACGCATTCGAAGCGGTCATCGCCGTGAAGCGTCGTGACACGGACGAGCATGCTCAGGTATTCAAGGTGGCCAATGGCCGGCGGTACGATCTCGCCTCGGAAGCAGACGTTGCGGCGGAAGCGGCCCTGACGAAGGTTCGTGAAGTAAGCGACGAAGGTGAACTGATCTGGGAAGAAAACGCTATCTGACGGAGGGCGACATGAACGAGCCAGAAAAGCCGGATGTGGACCAGCAGCAAAAGCAGGACGAGACCACGGCCGATACCCCGGAACATATGAAACCGGAGAACCTGGAAAAGCTGCGCGACTATGGCAAGGACATGATTCCGCCGGGTGTCGCCTGAGGTTGCAGCCGGACGCCCCTGGCGTCCGGCAAGTCTGTTCAGAGTGATTCGATAAAGGTGCGGATTCGCTGCGCGGCCTCGATGCATTCGGGCAGCGGTGCGACAAGAGCCATGCGTACTCGACCGGCGCCTGGGCTGAACCCGTCCACTTCTCTCGAAAGATATGAGCCCGGCACCACCGTGACGTGCTCGCGGGCAAACAGCTCGCGGGTGAATTGCTGGTCTTCGATCGGCGTGCTCGGCCAGAGATAGAAGCCGCCGTCCGGTCGCTGTACGTCCATCACCGGAGCAAGGATCTCCAGTACGGCATCGAATTTTTCTCGATAGAGCTGCCGGTTCGCCTGTACATGCGTTTCGTCATTCCAGGCGGCGATGCTGGCCAGTTGTGTCTGGATCGGCATGGCGCAGCCGTGATAGGTGCGATAGAGCAAGAAGGCCTTGAGGATGTCTCCGTCCCCCGCGACGAAGCCAGAACGCAACCCGGGCAGGTTGGACCGCTTGGAAAGGCTGTGAAAGACAACGCAGCGCTTGAAATCGTACCGGCCCAGCGCAGCGCAGGCCGTCAGCAACCCAGCCGGGGGCTGGCTTTCATCGAAGTACAGTTCGCTATAGCACTCGTCTGCCGCGATGACGAAGTCATGCTCGTCTGCCAATGCAATGAGCTTTTTCAGCGTGTGAAGCGGAACCAGCGCTCCGGTTGGATTGCCTGGCGAGCAAAGAAACAGGATCTGGGTGCGCTGCCAGACCTCTGCCGAGACTGCGTCGAAATCCGGATTGAAGCCATTCTCCGCCTTGCAGGGCAGGTAATGCGACGTCGCTCCGGCCAGCAGGGTCGCGCCTTCATAGATCTGGTAGAAGGGGTTCGGGCTGATCACCAGCGCGTCCGGTTGGCGATTGACCACTGCCTGGGTGAACGAGAACAGTGCCTCTCGGGTGCCGTTCACCGGTAAAACGTGTCGCGCCGGATCGAGTGCGCCCTGGCTGATACCGAAGCGGCGCTCGCACCAGCGAGCGATCGACTCACGTAGCGCAGGGACTCCCAGGGTGCTGGGATAGATCGCCAGCTGGTCGAGATTGTCGACCAATGCCTGGGCCACGAAATCCGGTGAGCGGTGTTTCGGTTCGCCGATCGACAGTGCGATGGGGCGCTTGTCGGCAGGCGGTTCAGCGCCGGCCAGCAGGCTGCGGAGCTTTTCGAATGGATAAGGCTGTAGCAGGTTCAGGGCGTCATTCATGGTCGGTCTTCGAAGCGTCGGGAAGCGCGCAGCAGCGCGCCTCGAAATGTTCAGTCCTGGCGGGCGCCGCCGTAGTAGGCGCAGCCACGTAGCGTCTCTCCGTTCAGGCGCAACTCGGCGGTCAAATGGCTGACCGCGCCGGTGGCGCTGTCCAGGCAGCGCTGGGGCGCGACCCAGAGATCGAGGCGCTGATCGTTGGCTTCACTGCTGAAGCTGGTCTGGCCACCGGGCAGCTGTTCCTCAAGGTAAGGCAGGGCCTGCGGTGGCTGTTCAGGACGCTCGAGCAGCAAGCCACGGCTGGTGATCCGCACGCTCCATCCAGGCTCATGTCCGCTTGCACCCAGCATCAGCTCAGTGAAGGCGTCGTCGCTGCAGCCCCGGCCTTCGGCTACTAGGCGATACACCTTGGTCAGCTGCAGCTGACCGCCGTCGGCTTCGTTGGAGACCAAGTGGCCACGAACGTCGGCAAATAAGGGGAGGCCACTATCACCCATCAGCATGTGCGCATCGGCAGCTAAGCCAGTCATGGCGCTGTCGATCAGCTGCAGGCTGCGTCGGCCCTGGCAGCTGTTTAGGTACAGTCTGCCGTCTTGCTGGGTAATGGTGCCCTGCAGCCTTTCCGTGGCTCGTGCCGGAGGCTGGTCGCTCCACGGCAATGACTGACAGCCGGCAAAGGCGGGTAGGAGACAGAACAGCAGGCGGCAGGACAAGGTCATGGAGTGGGCTCGATGTCAGGCGGGGCAGTGCAACGCCAGCGGCCTGGCGCGCTTGTTTCAGCTACCTTTGACGGCTTTGCCGTCGACGGTGCCTTCGTCGAGCATGATCTGGTATTCCTTGCCGTCCTTTTCCACCTGATGCAGACGGACCAGCATGTAATCCCAGTTCTTGGCGAACCAGAGGATAGTCTGGCGCTTGCTCTGAGTCGGGTCGCGTACCCGCTCTACCTTGATGGCGTCGACCTGGCCCGCCTTGGTGCTGACTTTCTCCTCACCGAGCACGCGGAAATCGTAGGTTTCGATTTCGTCGCCATCGATGACCTGGTAGCTCATGCTCTTCTCGCCAGCCGCCACAGCATGCTGCAGGGCGATCTGATAGGTTGACTTGTCGAGCAGGCCACGGTTGAGCGGCAGCTTGACCGGATCGCCGCGGTCTTCGCCGACGACCTGTTTGGCCTGCCAGTCGAAATCATGCTTGATGGACTTGCCCTTCCCCAGACCGCTGCGTTTGAGACGGTATTTCTGCGGCAGGAAGGTGTCACCTTCGATCTTGAAGGTGCTGCGCTCGCTGAAGCTGGCGACCAGCATCGAGGCCTCGAATTCCAGCTCCCAGGTATCCCCACCCGTCTTTTCAAGGCTACGTTTGGCGGTGCCACTCACCGGTACCTGTTTCCAGTCGGCGGTATAGCTGGCGGAGAAGGGCTTGAGCTCCAGGGCCTGGACCGGCAGGGCCAGTACGGCAAGGGCGAGCAGCAAGGCGCGACGCATAGTATCTCCTAGGTTCTGAGCAGGTGGCCGGTAGCCGGCAGTAGGGTGTTATCCAGCATCGCGCCTTGTTCGGCGAGGCGCAAGCGCCCTTCGGCGAACCAGCGTACGGCCAGCGGGTAGATGACATGCTCGGCCGCGTGGACCCGGTCGGTCAAGGCGCCGATCTCCATGCCCGGCTCGATGGCAAATGAAGCCTGGATCGCCACCGGTCCGCCGTCGAGTTCTTCTGTCACGAAATGGACACTGCAGCCATGCTCCCGGTCGCCGGCTTCCAAGGCCCTGCGGTGGGTGTCCAGTCCCTTGTACCTGGGCAGCAGGGACGGGTGGATGTTGAGCAGGCGACCCTGGTAATGCCGGACGAAACCGGCCGTGAGAATCCGCATGAAGCCGGCCAGCACTACGAGCCCGGGCTGATGTGAATCGATGATGTCCATCAGCGCCGCATCGAAGGCATCACGGTCGGCAAAGCTCTTGTGCTGCACCACATGCGTGGCGATGCCCGCGTCCCTTGCGCGTTGCAACCCAAACGCATCGGCTCGATTCGAGATGACCGCGCAGATGCGTACCGGGTTGTCCTCGCCGAGGCTGTCGATCAGGGCCTGCAGGTTACTGCCCGACCCTGAAATCAGCACCACGACCTTGCAGGATTGGCTCATCAATGACTTTTCAGGTTGTTCAGCAGAACGCGTTCGGCATCCTTGTCAGCCGAGCCAATATGACCGATGACCCATGGGCTCTCGCCGGAGCTGCGCAGATTGGCCAGTACTGTCTCGACCTGGTCCTGGGCGACACAGATGACCATCCCGACGCCGCAGTTGAGGACGCGGTGCATTTCGTGCTCATCGACGTTGCCTTGCTGCTGCAGCCAGTCGAACACGGCTGGTCGTTGCCAGCTGGCGACATCGATGACCGCCTGGCTGCCTTCGGGCAGCACGCGCGGGATGTTGTCCAGCAGGCCGCCGCCGGTGATGTGCGCCATGGCTTTGACTGCACCGGTGTCCTTGATCAGCTGCAGGAGCGGCTTGACGTAGATGCGCGTTGGCGCCATCAGCAGCTCGGTCAGCGGTTGGCCATCGAGCTGGGTGCTTTCGATATCGGCGCCAGCCACTTCGATGATCTTGCGGATCAGCGAGTAGCCATTGGAATGCGGGCCCGAGGACGGGAGAGCGATCAGCGCATCGCCTTCGGCTACCCTGGAGCCGTCGATGATTTCACTTTTCTCCACGATGCCCACACAGAAACCGGCCAGGTCGTAATCCTCGCCTTCGTACATGCCGGGCATTTCAGCGGTCTCGCCGCCTACCAGCGAACAGCCGGCCAGCTCGCAGCCGGCACCGATGCCGGTCACCACGGTGGCGGCGATGTCGACGTTGAGCTTGCCGGTGGCGTAGTAGTCGAGGAAGAACAACGGTTCGGCGCCACAGACCACCAGGTCGTTGACGCACATGGCGACCAGATCCTGGCCGATGCTGTCGTGCTTGTTCAGGTTCAAGGCCAGGCGCAATTTGGTGCCCACACCATCGGTGCCGGAGACCAGTACCGGTTGCCGGTAGCCGGCCGGGATCTCGCAGAGGGCGCCAAAGCCGCCCAGGCCACCCATGACCTCAGGACGAGCGGTGCGCTTGGCCACGCCTTTGATGCGTTCGACCAGCGCTTCGCCTGCATCGATGTCGACACCGGCGTCCTTGTAGCTGATGGAAGGTTGCTTGCTCATAGAGAATCCGGACCTGTGAAGGGAAGGGCGGGCGACCGGGTCAGAATCAGGCTTCTGTCGCGACGTGATGAGGCGTTGGACCGGTCTGCGGAAAGCGCGCGATTTTATCAGGCTTGCCACGGACCGGCCATCCCGAAGCCAATCGGGGTGATACGCGATGCAGAGTCCAGGCGCGGCGGTTGCCCCGGCCAGGGCGCCTGTTTAAGGTATAACGCCTGATCCAACCTGAGCCGAAATCGATGGTGCGTTACGCCATCGCAAGGCCCCCAATGTCTGGCCAGCCAGCGAGTATTTCCATGAGCCTCTTGTCCCGCTTATTGCTTCTCTGCGGTGCGGTCTGTTCCGTGCCGGTGACGGCTGCGCCACTCACTGATCTCTACAAGGTGCGCGAGCCGGTTGCCAGCCAGCAGCCTGCCGAGCGCGAGGAGGCCTTGCGCAAGGCGTTCGACACGCTGGTCCTGCGCCTGACCGGCGATGCGAACGTGGAGCGGCCAGCGGTCGCTGCGCTGCGCAATGACCCGCAGCAGCTGGTCAGCCGATACGCATATGAAAGCGATGCGGTGGTGGTGAGTTTCGATTCGACGACAACCGAGCGTGCGCTGCGCGACGCCGGCTTGTCGATCTGGGGTGCTGACCGCCCAAGTCTACTGACCTGGTGGCTGACCGAATCGGCCGAGGGCACGCAGCTCATCGGTGACGCCCAGGAGGGTGCCGCTGATCTTCAAGCGGCTGCACAGCACCGCGGCTTGCCGTTGCGCCTCCCGCTGGCCGATCTAAGTGAGCAGCTGTCCGCAACCGCCGAGACGCTTGGTGCCAAGGATCCACAGGCGTTGCAGCAGGTTTCGGAACGCTACGATGCCGACGGCTTGCTGACCGTGGTTGCCCGACCATCCGGCGAAGCCATGGAGGCGAACTGGCGCCTCTGGATCGGTGACAAGCAGACCCAGGGCCAGGTCAGCGGCGAAACCCTGCCGGCGCTGGCCGACGCGGTGATGCTGGCGGTCAGCAGCTATCTCGCTCCGCAGTACCGCGTCGCTCCGGGAGAGACCTCGGAACTGACACTGGAAGTGCTGGGTGCCGACATTGAACGTTTCGCCGAGCTGGACCGCTTGCTGGAGCCGTTTGACGGGCGCCTGCTGCGTGTCGAGAGCGATCGTCTGGTCTATCGGCTAAATGCCAGCCCCGAGCGGCTGCGGGCCCAGCTGGCGCTGGCCCGGTTGCATGAAGTGCCTGCGCAGGAGGTTCCCGCTGAGCCGCTGGACGCCGAAGCGCCGTTGTCGGAGCCGGGCCAATCCATGCCAGAACCCGGGCCGTCGCCCGAGGCAGAACTGCCAGGTGAAGTGCTGCGCTACAGCTGGTAACAGATACTCCGGATGTAACGTCGCGCGGCCTGTGGCGTTCGTCTATTGCCGCGGGTTCGTTTTCGCCGGCTGGTGTAGCCCAGCTTGCGGTTCACTTCTCTAATAGGTGCTTCGAGCATGACCATCACTCAAACCAACCGCTGGCTGTGGTTGGCGGGGCTGTTGTTTCTCGGCTGGCTGGTCTACCAGCTTTCTCCCATTCTTTCGCCTTTCCTTGTAGGCATCCTGCTCGCTTATCTGGGTGACCCTCTGGTCGATCGACTGGAGCGCTGGAAGCTCTCGCGTACCTGGGGGGTGATTCTGGTTTTCGCGCTATTCAGCCTGCTGTGCCTGGTATTGCTGTTGGTCTTGGTGCCGATGCTCGGTAAGCAGCTGATGCATCTGTATCAGCTGGCGCCCATGGCACTGGATTGGCTGCAGATGACTGCACTGCCGTGGGCCCAGCTGCAATTCGGGCTGGACGATGATTTCTGGCGCTTCGACCAACTCAAGAGCGCGTTTTCCTCCAATCTGGGCAATACCAAGGATATGGTCGCCGTGATCCTCAGCCAGGCCACCGCTTCGAGCATCGCGCTGCTGGCATGGCTGGCAAACCTGCTTCTGGTCCCCGTGGTCTGTTTCTATCTGCTGCGGGACTGGGACCTGATCATGGCCAAGCTGCGCATGCTGTTGCCGCGGCGGCGGGAAGCGACGGTGATGGCGTTGATGCGCGAATGCCATGAGGTGATCGGTGCGTTCCTGCGCGGACAGTTGCTGGTGATGCTGGCCCTGGCAGTGGTCTATTCTGCTGGGCTGATGCTGGTGGGCGTTGAACTGGGGCTGCTGATCGGCGTGCTTGCCGGTCTCGCCAGCATCGTGCCCTACATGGGGTTTGTGGTCGGCATAAGCGCGGCATTCATCGCGGTACTGTTCCAGTTTGGCCTCGATCCCTATCCCCTGCTCGGTGTGGCGGCAGTGTTTACCGTGGGACAGATGCTCGAGGGTATGCTGTTGACGCCACTGCTGGTGGGTGACCGCATTGGCCTGCACCCTGTCGCGGTGATCTTCGCGGTGCTGGCGGGTGGCCAGTTGTTCGGCTTTACTGGCGTCTTGCTGGCATTGCCTGTGGCCGCGGTAATCATGGTGTTGCTGCGGCATGTTCATGATCTCTATAAACTCTCCGACCTTTACGCAGAGCCTTCTGCCGCCTCGGTCGAACCACCCAGCCAATCATGAAACCCATCCAGCTTCCCTTGGGTATTCGTCTTCGCGACGATGCCACCTTCGCCAACTTCTATCCTGGCGCCAACGCCGCAGCGCTGGGCTATGTCGAGCGCATCTGCTCGCCAGAGGCAGGCTGGTCCGATGAGCTGATTTATCTGTGGGGCAATGCCGGTGTCGGGCGCAGCCACTTGCTCCAGGCGGCGTGCCTGCGCGTTGAGCAGCGCGGCGAACTGGCGATTTACCTCCCTCTTGCAGACGTTGCGCAATATGGGCCGGCACTTCTGGACAATCTGGAACAGAGCGAGCTGGTATGCCTGGACGATCTGGATGCGGTGGCGGGCGATCCTGTCTGGGAAGAGGCGCTATTTCATCTGTTCAACAGACTGCGCGACAGCGGTCGTCGCTTGCTGCTGGCCGCCGATGCTTCGCCGCGGGAGATCACCGTTCAGTTGGCGGATCTGAAATCTCGTTTGAGTCTGTCGCTGGTCTTTCAGCTCCAGGAGCTGTCCGACGAGGACAAGCTCCGCGCGCTGCAGCTTCGTGCCTCGCGCCGGGGGCTGAGCCTGCCCGATGATGTCGGGCGATTCATCCTGACGCGGGGCGTGCGAAACATGAGTGCTCTGTTCGACCTGCTCGACCGGCTCGACCAGGCGTCGCTGCAGGCGCAGCGCAAGCTGACCATCCCGTTCCTCAAACAAACGCTTGGTTGGTAACTGACGCATCCTGGCAAAGAAGCCGGTGCGTTAAATGCTGCTCATCCGCCTGGGTGCGCTGCATAGAGGTTGCGTCAGCTTTCGCCTGCCATCTTTCGCTCGTACTGATAGGCCCATCGCGTGTAGAGCAGGGCGCTGGTGAACAGCGCCAGGCTGATCAGTGCCTCAAGCCAGCCATACAGCATCCGCGCCGGATCGATGGCGGCCAGTACGCCCTGAATGAAGTACAGGTTGACGATAAAGCAGGTCCAGGCGTGAGCGCGCGGACTTCCGGACAGCATGCCGGGCGCGACCAGCACCAATGGAATCAGCTGGATGCTGATGACCACCCAGGTCCGTGCGCCATGCAGGTCGGCAAATACCAGATTCCATGTCGTCAGGAGCACGGCAAGGCCGATAAAGCTGGCCAGGCTGACTGCACGGCTGAGCTTGACGCGCGGGGTCAGCCATTCGATTGAGGGCAGGGGTTTCGGCTTTCTAGCCACGGTCATTCTCCAGACGCTTGGCGGTCTGCGCGAGGCGTTGGCCCAGTGCGCGACAAAGGGCGATTTCATGCTCATCCAGCTGGCGCTTGCCGTCCGTGCCGGCATGGTGGCTCGGTCCGTAAGGCGTGCCTCCGCCCCGGGTTTCGAGCAGTGCGTTCTCGCTATAGGGCAGCCCCAACACCAGCATCCCATGGTGCATCAGCGGGATGAGCATCGACAGCAGGGTGCTTTCCTGGCCTCCGTGGAGGCTTGAAGTCGAAGTGAATACACCAGCCGGCTTGCCCACCAGCTCTCCGGTGAGCCACAGCGTGCTGGTGCCGTCGAGAAAGTACTTCAACGGGGCAGCCATATTGCCGAAGCGGGTTGGGCTGCCAAGCGCCAGGCCTGAACAGCGCTTGAGGTCGTCGAGAGTTGCGTAGATTGCGCCTTCCACGGGGATTTGAGGCGCCACGGCTTCGCATTCAGCGGAGACAGCCGGAACCGTACGTAGCCTGGCCTCCAGTCCGCCCTGCTCGACGCCGCGAGCGATGTGCCGAGCCATCTCAGCAGTTGCCCCGTGACGGCTGTAATACAGAACCAGGATGTAAGGTTCGCTCATGGCAGCAGCTCCAGCACCTTTTCCGGCGGACGGCCAATCACCGCTGCGTTGCCCACCACCAGGATGGGCCGTTCGATCAGGCGGGGGTGAGCGACCATCGCCTCGATGAGCTGGGCATCGCTCAGCGACGGGTCAGCGAGCCCAAGCGCCTTGAATTCGTCCTCACCGCTGCGCAACAGCTGCCGGGCAGATATGCCCAAACGGTGGAGCAGTTGCTTGAGTTCGAAGGCTGAAAGTGGTGTTTCCAGATAGCGGACGACCCTTGGGGTAAGGCCGCGTTGTTCGATTAGCTCCAGCGCGCTCCTTGATTTCGAGCAGCGTGGATTGTGGTAGAGGACGAGTTCGGTCATTTGTGGTTGCTTCGCGCCAGTGTAGTTGGCCATTCTAACCTTCATTGCGGCACTGCCTGAAACGCTGGTCCCAAGCGGAGGTCAGCAAAAGGGGTAATCATTCGCTTCCAGCTGGCCTGTCATCGGCCGTGACTCGCCAACGAGGAGATGGATTTGCAGCAACGGATCAACGACCTGATGGAATTCTGCCGTTTCCTTGTGCAGCGATTTTTGGCCGATCGCGGCCCGCACAGTGCCGCGGCGCTGACCTACACCACCCTGTTCGCGGTCGTTCCGATGATGACCGTGACCTTTGCCATGCTGTCGGCCATTCCAGCCTTTCAGGGCGTAGGCGAGCAGATCCAGATGTACATCTTCAGCAATTTCATTCCTTCGACCGGGGCCACCATCCAGGAATACCTGATCGCATTTACCGACCAGGCGCGACAATTGACCTGGTTCGGTGTTGGCTTCCTGATGGCCACGGCCCTGATGATGCTGCTGACTATCGAAAAGGCGTTCAACGTGATCTGGCGGGTGAGGCAGCCGCGGCGGGGCATGTCGAGCTTCCTGCTCTACTGGGCCATCCTCAGTTTGGGGCCGTTGCTGCTGGGTGCGGGTTTCGCCATGAGTACCTACATTACCTCGCTGTCGTTGATATCGGGACCCCACGCATTGATCGGTGCGCGCACGATTCTGAAGGTAATGCCCCTGGTGTTCAGCGTCGCCGCCTTCACCCTCATCTATGCGGCAGTACCCAATACACGAGTACCGCTCAAGCATGCGCTGGCCGGTGGGCTGTTCACGGCGGTGCTGTTCGAGGCAGCCAAGCAGCTGTTTGGTCTCTATGTCAGCTATTTTCCCAGCTATCAGCTGATCTACGGTGCGTTTGCCGCGGTGCCTTTGTTCCTGCTCTGGGTCTACCTCTCCTGGATGATCGTGCTGTTTGGTGCCGAGCTGGTATGCGGCTTGTCATCGTCGGTGCAGTGGCGACAGAGATCAGTGCCGCGCCTGCTCGTCATGTTGGGGTTGCTCCGGGTGCTGTATGACAGCCAGCGGGCGGGCCGGGAGGTTCGCCTGCGCGACGCACATCGTCAGGGCTGGCGCCTGCCTGAGGATGAATGGGACGAAATCCTGGAGTTTTTCGAGCGGGAAAAACTCGTCTGCCGAACCGGTTCGTCGGGTTGGGTGCTGTGTCGAGACCTTGGACACTACAGCTTCGATCGCTTGCTTCGCAGCAGCCCATGGCCGCTTTCCGGCCTGCAGCAACTGCCGGAGCATCTGGACGAGCCCTGGTACCCGACGCTGCGTCAGTCCCTGGAGTTGCTACAGCAGGAACAGGCCAATCTGTTTGGCGGAAGCGTTGCCGACTGGCTGCAGGCCAAACGGGTATAAGCTGACTTCGTCTTCACAAGGTAAATACGCATGATCAATCGCTTGAATGGCCTGCTGGCGGGCGTGTTTGCCTGTCTCGTACTGGCGGGCTGCAACGAAAGCTGGGGTCCGGACCAACACGGAGCGGAGGTAACGCCAAGCCAGCTCGATAAGCAATGGCTGCTGATCAATTACTGGGCTGAATGGTGTGGGCCGTGCCGTACCGAAATCCCTGAACTGAACACTCTGGACGCTTCTCGAGACGATGTGACCGTGCTCGGAGTCAATTTCGATGGTCTGCAGGGTGACGAATTGCGGGATGTCGCCAAGACGCTTGGGATCGATTTCAGGGTGTTGAGCCTGGACCCTGCCGAGCGGCTCGACCTGCCACGTAGCGCGGTGCTGCCGGTCACCTACATCGTCGATTCTGAAGGAGAAGTGCGGCAAAGCCTTGTAGGCGAACAGACCGCCGAAGGTCTGGCCATGCATCTGGCACGATTGCAAGAGGGCCCGTAAGGCGCTTCGGCGGTACCATTCCTGTTACGGCTTTACGTACCAGAAGTCCTGCCAGAAGCCGATGACCTTGGCCGGGTATTGGGGTTTGCCAAGGCTGCCGTTATAGCGCGCCAATGCCCGGTTGATATCACCATTCTCCTTCTTCAGGTAATAGCTGAGGATGGTGCAGCCGTAGCGAAGATTGGTCGCGTTATCGGTGAGGTTGTCCTGCGGGCGCCCCAGTTCGGCCTTCCAGAAGGGCATGATCTGCATCATGCCCTGCGCACCTACGCTGGAAATGGCGAAACGATCGAAATGACTTTCGGCATGGATAAGCGCCAGTACCAGATCCGGTTTCAATCCTGCCTTGCTGGCTTCTTGATGCACCAGTCGAAGCAAGGTCAAGCGTTCCTGCGCATCCGGTACGTATCGCTTGAGTCGTGTCGACATATCCAGCAGCCAGACCTCGGCATCGAATCGGTCGGCGAAGCTCTCTGCCTCCGCGACGGTCCGCTGCATAAGGTCACGCAGTTCGGGTTCTGGTGCCTGGCGAAGGCTGGCGAACGCCGGCCAGGCGATGCTCATCACCGTCAGTAGCAGAAGTCCGCGCAGCAGCTGCATGGATCTCAGTCGTCACTGCCTGAATCGCTCGCCTGGCGACCGGCGTCCTGCATGAGGCTGCGCAGGAATTCCTGCTGCAGATCGGGATCATGGCGCGTCAGCTCGATCAGGCTCTGCTCGAGTTCGCTGGCTTCTTCTTCGAGGCCGAGCTCGGACAGCCGCTTGACGCGGTGCACCCATTGGCTGACATCGTCACCTTCCAGGTCGTCGAAAATAAGGTCATGCGCCTCAAGCAGTTTGCCCCGCAGGCTTCGGCTGACCAGGAGCATGGCGGACGCGGCTGTGGTGTCCTGTGGGTCTTCGACCTCCAGCTCAAGCCTGCCCACCTGACTGATGTCCTGGTCGGCGAAAGGTCCATCGAGCAGGTTCAGCCGCAGGATGCCGTTGCGGTCGGTGACCAGCTCGTGGATCTCGGGGCCAGCGGTGATTCGTACCGGTCTTTCGGCCCAGGGCAAGCTTGAGTACTCAAGCCGGGCGTCGCGGCGTTGTTCATCAAGGCTTGCAAGGTTCTGCTGCGAGCGGCCGTTGGATTCCACATTGATGAAGGGGTTGAGTCCGGCAAATCCGTAGCTGATCCAGTCGCGAGTCGCGCTTTCCGGCACGTTGCCAAGCATCACCACGTTGAGCAGATTGGCGCCGACGCCTCCAGCTACAGCAAACGCCCCCAGAGGAATTTCATAGAGTTCGCGCCAGGCCTGGTAGGGCGTATAGCGGTCATAGCGGCGGGTCACTTCGAAGTCGGTGACCTCGAAGGTTTTCTGATCAAGCACGCGGATGCGCCGCTGAGGGAGCTCAAGCAGCGGTTCGCCCACTTCGATACGCAGGCTGTGGTCAAGCAGCTTGCGCTCGGTACGAGCTTCGTGTTCGCTGCGTTGCGGTAGCTGATTGGCGCAGCCACTGACCAAGAGCGCCACGCAAAGCGTGGCGCAGGCTGAAGCACTTCGGTTGAGCATGTTTTCCGTCAGCGACTGGCGCGTGATGTTATGAACTCGAGGATATCTGCAGCGGGAACTGCCTGGCTCTGGGCATCGCGACGATGCTTGTATTCCAGCGTGCCTTCGGCAAGCCCGCGATCGCCGATGACGATTCGATGAGGAATGCCGACCAGCTCCATGTCAGCGAATTTGACGCCAGGACTGGTCTTTTTGTCACGGTCATCGAGCAGAACGTCGTAGCCCGCTGCTGTGAGCTGTTCGTAAAGGCTATCCGTGGCAGCGCGGACGGCTTCGTTCTCGTATTTCATGGGCACCAGTGCAATCTGGAAAGGCGCAAGCGCGTCTGGCCAGAGAATGCCCCGGTCGTCGTAATTCTGCTCGATCGCCGCGGCAACGACACGTGATACACCAATGCCATAGCAGCCCATGGTGAGTACGACAGGCTTGCCGTTTTCACCCATCACGCTGCAATTCATTGCCTCGCTGTATTTGGTGCCCAGCTGGAAAATGTGACCCACTTCGATGCCGCGCTTGATGACTAGCGTGCCGACTCCGTCCGGGCTTGGATCGCCAGCTACGACGTTCCGCAGATCGGCTACTTCAGGCAGCGGCAGGTCGCGCTCCCAATTGACGCCAAAATAATGCTTGTCTTCCTGATTCGCTCCCGCCGCGAAGTCGCTCATCAATGCGACCGAGCGGTCAACGACGCAACCGATAGGCAGGTTCATCGGGCCCAGCGAGCCAGGGCCGGCACCCATCGTAGCGCGGATCTCTGCTTCAGACGCGAATAACAGTGGACTCTGGACCTGCGGCAGGTTCGCCGCCTTGATCTCGTTCAGTTCATGGTCCCCGCGTACCACCAACGCAACCAGTTGCCCTTTCTCGGCACCATGGACAACCAGTGTCTTGATGGTTTTCTCGATGGGTAACTGGAACTGCTCGACCAGCGCAGCGATTGTCTTGCAGTTGGGTGTATCGACCAGGCGCAATTCTTCAGTCGCCACAGCCCGCTCGGTTTCGCGCGGAATGGCCTCGGCTTTCTCGATATTCGCTGCGTAATCGGAGGTGTCACTGAAGGCGATGTCGTCCTCGCCGGATTCGGCAAGTACATGGAATTCATGGGAGCCGGTGCCGCCAATCGACCCGGTATCGGCCTGCACCGGACGGAAGTTCAGTCCCAGGCGGGTGAAGATGTTGCAGTATGCCTGGTGCATGCGATCGTAGGTCTGCTGCAGTGACTGCTGATCAGCATGGAAAGAGTAGGCGTCCTTCATGAGAAATTCTCGGCCACGCATCAGGCCGAAGCGCGGGCGGATTTCATCACGGAACTTGGTCTGGATCTGGTAGAAATTGATCGGCAGCTGCTTGTAGCTGTTCAGCTCGTTGCGCGCCAGATCGGTGATGACTTCTTCGTGCGTCGGGCCTACGCAGAATTCACGGTCATGGCGATCCTTCACGCGCAGCAGTTCGGGGCCGTATTGCACCCAGCGCCCCGATTCCTGCCAGAGCTCGGCAGGCTGAATTGCCGGCATCAACACTTCCAGCGCTCCGGCCTTGTTCATTTCTTCACGTACAATCGCCTCAGCCTTGCGCAGTGCGCGCAGACCCATTGGCATCCAGGTGTAGAGCCCTGAAGCCAACTTGCGAATCATCCCGGCACGCAGCATCAGCTGGTGGCTGATTACCACGGCATCGGAAGGCGTTTCTTTGAGGGTCGAGAGCAGGAACTGACTGGTGCGCATGTGGCCGTTGTGTCCTTGCAGAGCGGAGAATTTGGCTCGGCATTGTACGGTGGCGGCACGATGGCGTACAGAATCGATCGGCTGGTTGTCAGCTACAACGAATAAGCCCGGCGTGGGCCGGGCTTATCGTGTTGCTCGAGCTACAGCTGATGAGCCTGGGTTACAGGATGCTCAGCGGGTACTCGACGATCAGGCGGGTATCGCTCAGGTCATTATCCAGACCGTTGGTGGCGTTATAGAACGCCTGGCGAACGCGCAGGGACAGATCCTTGGCGGGACCTTCCTGGAACACGTACTTGGCTTCCATATCCCATTCGCGTTCTTCCGCGTCCGAGTTGCCGGCGCCCATGTTGATGTTGCTGCCATCCACATAGCGGGTCATGAAGCTCAGGCCCGAAACGCCGTAGGCGGCCATGCCGAGGTCATAGCGGACCTGCCAGGATTGCTCGTCTTCGTAATAGAAGTCGGAGTACTGGACCGAGTTGCTCAGCCAAACAGTGCCGCCACCGTCTATGCCGTAGAGATAGCCATTGGTGTCGTAGCCGCCATGCGACTTCTGATACGCGACAGTGAACTTATGAGCGCCAACGCCGTAGGAGGCGGCCAGGCTCCAGATTGTGTTGTCTTCGTCGCTGCCGGTGTTCGTGAATTCTGACTCGTAGTCGGTCTGGTAGATATTGAAGTCAAAAGCCAGCGACTGGTCTGCGTCGAGCGCCATGTTGTAATTAACGTTGCCGTATATCTTCTCGAAGGCGTCCTTTACATCCGAGTAGTACAGCGAGGTGCTCAGGCTGTCGCTGAGCGCATAGGTGCCGCCGACGAGGTTGATCTCTTTAAGGCCAACGGAGTCATGGTCGCTTTCGGATTTAGCACTCAGTGCAGTAAAGCGACCGACGTTCAATTCAAGCCCATCAATCTCGCTGCTGGTGATGAGGCCGCCGCGTGCGGTTTCCGGCAGCAAGCGAGCATCATCTGTGGAAAATACAGGCAGTGCAACGAACTGGGTACCGTATTTCAGTACGGTGTCAGATACGCGAAACTTGACTGCAGCGCCGGCCTGAGAATAGTCGTCTTGTGGGCGGCCTTCGCTGTCGCGAGGAAATATATCTGGCCAAGCGCGGTCAGTACCGCTGTCAAGCTTAACGCCTAGCAAGCCAATCGCATCGACACCGACGCCAACGGTGCCTTGAGTAAATCCGGATTCGAAAGTACCGATGAAGCCGTGGCCCCAAGCTTCGCGATAGCTTTGAGACGCGTCTCCGCGGAAATCGCGGTTCATATACAGGTTGCGGTTCAGAATGGTCAGGCTGCTGCCTTCGACAAAGCCTTCGGACTCGGACTGGCTGGAAGCCAGGGCCATTTGCGACGTGCCGGCCGCAACGGCCATGGCGATAACGCTCCACTTCATCACTTTCATTCGTGATTGCTCCTTTGGTTTCAACTTGGTGCTTGCTTTCCCGCGTGCGCCGGAAAGAGGCATCTTTATTTATCGGTATACAAGCTCAAATCAATCCATGTTTGCTTAGCCAGTCTTGGCCTGCAGCAAGCCTTGGAAGTATCTCCGAGCATTACTGTTTAGCTGGGTAAACTAGCGAGGGCAAGCTTAACTCAGCTATTTCGGATTTTCTCCCCCCTATTTTGGGCGCTGTCAGCTTTAAGCAATAAGCATGCACAAAGTCGCAAAGCCGTTCCGATAGGGCGGGCGTGGAAGGTTTGCGTCACTATGCCGCGTGGAGGTTGCGCGAGGTGTCAGCGGTCGATGCACTCGGTTGGTGCGACGGGGTCTGGTTGTGCATCAACTAAGGTTGCAATTCTGGCTGGTAGAATCCCTTGGCTATCTCGACACCTTTTACTGGAGTGCAGGTATGTTCGTTCTCGATGCGCGACTGGCGCAAGACACCCTCGTCATTGGCGATTACCCCTTGTGTCGTTTGCTGCTGATGAACGATGCAACCTATCCCTGGTTCATACTGGTGCCTCGCCGTGAGGTGGTCAGCGAGTTGTTTCAGCTCGATGCGGCGGACCAGCAGAGACTCTGGGTAGAGGCTGCCAAACTGGCGGAGACGCTCAAGGACACCTTTGCGGCAGACAAGATGAACATTGCCGCGCTTGGCAATGTTGTCAGCCAGCTTCATGTCCATGTCATCGCGCGTCGTAAGGATGATCCTGCTTGGCCTGCTCCCGTCTGGGGTTATCAGCCTGCCACGTCATATAGTGACGACCAGGTCGCGGCCATCCGTTCGAAGCTCGAACTGGTGCTGACCGACGACTTCAGTTTTGTGGGGTAGCGCAATGGATATGGAAAGACGCATCACCGACCTCGAAACCCGTCTGGCTTTCCAGGACGATACGATACAGGCGCTGAACGACGTGCTTGTTGCCCAGCAGCGCGTCGTTGATCAACTGCGGGCGCAGCTTGGTGCGCTTGCCAGGCGGCAGGAGGAAATGCAGGGCCGGATCGGTGCGTCCGAGGAAGATGAAGCGCCCCCGCCGCACTACTGACGACAGCGGGGTTTTCCCTCGGCTGGTGCGGCTCTGTTGCACCGGTCTGCTTAGGTAGGAACGACGTCTTCGGCCTGCAGACCCTTGTCGCGCATCATGATCGTGAATTCGACGCGCTGGCCTTCGACCAGAACGCGGTGACCCTCGCCGCGAATGGCACGGAAGTGTACGAATACATCGTCACCGCTATCGCGCGAAATGAAGCCAAACCCTTTCGATGTGTTGAACCATTTAACGGTGCCGGCTTCGCGCTCCGCTGATGCGGACGGTGTTGCGGCCGTACGCGGCTTTGCTGTCCGGCCCGTCGACTGGGAGGAGCGGCTGCGTGCTGAGCGTTCGGGGCGTGATTGTGTGCTGGCGGCCAGATTGAGCAGCACGGCGATCATGGCGAATAACAGGCTGGCGACTGTCACTGGCTGCCCGGCAAGGGCTGCAAGCGGGATGAGCAGGGCGGCTGCCTGAACCACTGCAGCGGCTATCAGAAGTGCAGACGCGCCTACGATCAGCGGATTAACGCGGTCCTGGGTGCGGCCCTGAGTCGCTGCGAACTGCACGTTCAGCAGACCAAGCAGCAGCAGGCACAAGGCTTCAGGTTGGGTCAGAGGCGGCAGGCCTCCAGAAAAGCTGGGAACAAATGACAGTACAAGGGCAACAGCGCCCGTCAACACGTGGACGATCTTAAGCATTTTAATGACTCACAGTTAAACAGCACGATAGATAGCACGGCGTGCGCTGGGCAATATGAAGGCTCGAGCGGAAGAAGGCGGCTGCTCGGTGACGAGCCCAGGCGACGACGCGGGCGTATTTAACAGTAAAGAGGGGCGCCGCTCAAATGGCTTGTCCAGAGGTGCGGTGCGGGTGTTGCGCGGCTATTGGGGGCGCACCAGCCAAGGCAGTCCTGCCCGCCCTGGCTGATGGATAAAACGTATTTAGCGGGCAAGCAGGCTGCGTAGCATCCAGGCGGTCTTTTCGTGGACCTGCATGCGTTGGGTCAACAGATCGGCCGTAGGCTCGTCACTGACCTTGTCCAGCAGCGGAAAAATACCGCGTGCAGTTCGCACTACTGCTTCCTGGCCTTCGACCAGCAGCTTGATCATTTCGTCAGCCGAAGGAATGCCTTCCTGCTCCTTGATGGAGGAAAGCTTGGCATAGGCGGCATAGGTGCCCGGTGCAGGGAAACCCAGGGCGCGAATACGCTCTGCGATATCGTCGACGGCAACAGCGAGCTCGGTGTACTGGGTTTCGAACATGGTGTGCAGGGTGTTGAACATTGGCCCCGTCACATTCCAGTGGAAGTTGTGGGTTTTCAGGTAAAGCGTATAGGTGTCGGCCAGCAGGCGGGACAAGCCTTCTGCGATGGCAGCGCGGTCCTGTTCGGCAATACCGATGTCAATTTCCATGGTTTTCTCCCGTTGGTGAACTTAATGCCAGTTATGCCAGAAAAACAGCCCTGGCGTGAGGGATGTTTGCCTAGCGTAGGTATTGCTTTGAAGGGTTTAGTTGCGCCGGGTTCAAAATCTGGTGGCTATGCTACTGATTGAGCATGCCTATCCGCGCGGCTGCGCCAGTGCGATTTAGCAGATATAATCCCGCGCTTGTGCCAGGCAGCTCCAATCCGAACATTGCCCAGTGCGCTGTGTCCTGTATCTGAGATGACTGCAGCCCGGTCTGTCTCGCGGGCACGCCAGTCGTGCTGGCTGCTCATCGCGAGCCGAGCCACCCAAACGAACTTTCAAGTTACGAGAAGCGAACCCCCACCATGATGCGCAGCCACTATTGCGGCCAGTTGAACGAAAGCCTGGACGGCCAGGAAATCACTCTTTGCGGCTGGGTTCACCGTCGCCGTGACCACGGCGGGGTCATCTTCCTCGATGTGCGTGACCGTGAGGGACTGGCTCAGGTCGTGTTCGATCCCGATCGTGCCGAAACCTTCGCCGCCGCAGACAAGGTGCGCAGCGAGTACGTAATAAGGATTACCGGCAAGGTGCGCCTGAGGCCGGCCGGTGCGGTTAACCCGAACATGGCGTCTGGCGCTATCGAAGTGCTGGGTTACGAGCTCGAAGTCCTCAACGAGGCCGAAACCCCGCCGTTTCCCCTCAATGAGTACAGCGATGTTGGCGAGGAGACGCGTCTGCGTTATCGCTTCATTGATCTGCGTCGCCCGGAAATGGCCGAGAAGCTCAAGCTGCGCTCGAAAATCACTGCCAGCATTCGCCGCTATCTCGACGAGAATGGCTTTCTCGACGTAGAAACGCCGATTCTCGGTCGCCCCACCCCTGAGGGTGCGCGTGATTATCTGGTGCCTAGCCGGACCCATGCCGGTAACTTTTTCGCGTTGCCGCAATCGCCGCAGCTGTTTAAGCAGCTACTGATGGTTGCGGGTTTCGACCGCTATTACCAGATCGCCAAGTGCTTCCGCGATGAAGACCTGCGGGCGGACCGTCAGCCGGAATTCACCCAGATCGACATCGAAACCAGCTTCCTCGAAGAGTCCGACATTATCGGCATCACGGAAGGCATGGTGCGCAAGCTGTTCAAGGAAGTGCTGGGCGTCGAGTTCGGCGAGTTCCCGCACATGCCGTTCGAAGAAGCCATGCGTCGCTATGGCTCCGACAAGCCGGATCTGCGTATTCCGCTCGAACTGGTCGATGTTGCCGATCAGCTGCAGCAGGTCGAATTCAAGGTTTTCAGCGGTCCGGCGAATGATCCCAAGTGCCGCGTCGCCGCGCTGCGCGTCCCGGGCGGTGCGAGCATGCCGCGTAAACAGATCGACGACTACACCAAATTCGTCGGCATCTATGGCGCCAAGGGCCTGGCCTACATCAAGGTCAACGAGCGCGCCAAGGGCGTGGAAGGCCTGCAGTCTCCGATCGTGAAGAACATCCCGGAAGACAAACTCAACGTGATCCTTGATCGGGTTGGTGCTGTCGACGGCGACATCGTCTTCTTTGGCGCGGACAAAGCCAAGATCGTATCCGAGGCGCTGGGCGCGCTGCGCATCAAGCTCGGCCATGACCTGAAGCTGCTGACCTGCGAGTGGGCGCCGATGTGGGTGGTCGACTTCCCGATGTTCGAGGAGAACGATGACGGCTCGCTCAGCGCGCTGCATCACCCGTTCACTGCGCCGAAATGCACGCCGAAAGAACTCGAGGCCAACCCTGCAGGTGCGCTGTCGCGTGCCTATGACATGGTTCTTAATGGCACCGAGTTGGGTGGCGGTTCGATCCGTATTCACCGCAAAGAGATGCAGCAGACCGTGTTCCGCATCCTGGGCATCGATGAGGCCGAGCAAGACGAGAAATTCGGCTTCCTGCTCGACGCGCTCAAGTTTGGTGCGCCGCCCCACGGCGGCCTGGCCTTCGGCCTCGACCGTCTGGTGATGCTGATGACTGGTGCTCAGTCGATCCGCGAAGTTATCGCATTCCCGAAAACCCAGAGTGCCGCCGATGTCATGACGCAGGCACCGGGTGCGGTGGATGCCAAGGCATTGCGAGAGCTGCACATCCGGCTTCGCGAACAACCCAAAGCCGAGTGAAGGCGCAAGAGCCCAGGGAAACCTGGGCTCTTGGTTTCAGCACGATGAACAGTTGATCAGAAAGGGAGGCAGTTAATGGCTGGTCATTCCAAATGGGCCAACATCAAGCATCGCAAAGGGCGCCAGGACGCCAAGCGCGGCAAGATTTTCACCAAGATTATTCGCGAGCTGACCGTCGCCGCGAAGAGCGGTCCTATTCCTGCAGACAATCCACGCCTGCGCCTGGCAGTCGATAAGGCACTGGTTGCAAACATGTCGCGCGACGTGATTGACCGCGCCATTGCGCGTGGCGCCGGCAATAACGAGTCGGACAATGTCGTTGAGTTGACCTATGAAGGTTATGCCCCCAGCGGCGTGGCCATCATCGTCGAGGCCATGACCGACAATCGCAACCGCACGGCGGCCGAAGTCCGTCATGCGTTCAGCAAGCACGGCGGAAACCTGGGCACCGACGGCTCGGTTGCCTATATGTTCGATCGCAAAGGGCAGATCAGCTTTGCGGCGGGGGTGGATGAGGACGCACTAATGGAGGCGGCGCTGGAAGCCGGCGCTGACGATGTGGAAATGGGCGAGGACGGCTCGGCCCTGGTCTCGACCAGCTTTGCCGAATTCCACGCGGTCAACGAAGCCCTGAGCGAAGCTGGATTCAAAGCCGAAGAGGCGGACATCGCCATGATTCCCTCAATCGCCGCACCTTTGGCCGATCTCGAAACCGCGCAGAAAGTGCTGCGCCTGATCGATGCGCTGGAAGACCTGGACGACGTGCAGAACGTCTACCACAACGCCGAAGTCCCGGATGAGATCATGGAGCAGTTGGACTGACTGCTGTGGCGATCACGAGCCGGAAGCCACCCCAGGGTGCTTCCGGCTTTTCATTTTGGACTTGGCGCCGCTTCTCGTTATGTCGCTGGTCGCCGCGCCATAGCCTCCTTATACTTGCGCCTGGATAAATAGACAGTACGGCGGCTGCATGACGCTTATCCTGGGCATCGACCCTGGTTCACGAATTACCGGCTATGGTGTGGTGCGCGATACCGGCCGCCATTGCGAGTATGTGGCGTCTGGCTGCATTCGCACCGGCAGCGGCGAGCTTTCCGCCCGCCTGCAGGCGGTGTTTGTCGGCGTCAGCGAAGTGATTCGTCAGCATGGACCTGTGACCATGGGCATCGAGCAGGTGTTCATGGCCCGCAATGCGGATTCTGCGCTCAAGTTGGGTCAGGCTCGAGGCGCAGCCATCGTCGCTGCTGCGGAGCAGGGGCTGGAGATCGCCGAATACACCGCCACACAGGTAAAGCAGGCCATCGCAGGCACTGGTGGGGCTGACAAGCAGCAGGTGCTGATGATGGTCATGCATCTGTTGAAACTCACCCAGAAGCCCCAGATCGATGCGTCGGATGCCCTGGCGATCGCGCTGTGTCACGCGCATCATCGCCAGAGCCTGATTCCGCATGGGCTGGCGACCGCCAAGCGACGAGGCGGACGGCTGCGACTGTAATCACACCGCCTCGACCCATCCGTCGAGGTACTGGTAGAACAATCCGGCCCGTAGCTGTGTTGCGGGCTGCAAGAGGACGCATGACAGTGATCGGACGCTTGCGCGGTACCCTGGCGGAAAAGCAGCCCCCTCACCTGATTCTGGACGTAAATGGCATCGGCTATGAGCTGGAAGTGCCAATGACGACCTTGTATCGGCTGCCGGCGGTAGGCGAGCCGGTTACGCTTCATACTCATCTCGTGGTGCGGGAAGATGCGCATCTCTTGTATGGTTTTGCTGCAAAGCGCGACCGTGAACTCTTCCGGGAACTCATCAGGCTCAATGGCGTGGGGCCGAAACTTGCCCTGGCGTTGATGTCCGGACTCGAAGTGGATGAACTTGTGCGCTGCGTCCAGGCGCAGGACACCTCCGTATTGGTGAAAGTCCCCGGCGTCGGCAAGAAGACCGCGGAGCGGCTGCTGATCGAACTGAAGGATCGCTTCAAGGCGTGGGAAACCATGCCGTCCATCGCTACCCTGGTGGTGGAACCCCGCAGCGCTGCAGCGGTCTCAAGCGCCGAGAACGATGCCGTCAGCGCCTTGATTTCCCTAGGTTTCAAGCCTCAAGAGGCGAGCCGTGCCGTAGTCGCCGTACAGGAAGACGATTTGAGCAGTGAAGACCTGATTCGCCGTGCACTGAAGGGAATGGCCTAGTGATCGAAGCTGATCGTCTCATCACCGCTACGGGTCGTGATCGCGAAGAACAGTTCGACCGCGCCATTCGCCCGCTGAGTCTTGCCGACTATATAGGCCAGCCGGTTGTACGCGAACAAATGGACCTGTTCATTCGAGCTGCACGGGCTCGCAAGGAACCGCTGGACCACACGCTGATCTTTGGTCCGCCAGGTCTGGGCAAGACCACCCTGGCGCATATCATCGCCCAGGAAATGGGCGTCTCGATCAAGAGCACGTCTGGCCCTGTCCTTGAACGGCCAGGCGATCTAGCCGCACTGCTGACGAATCTGGAAGAGGGCGACGTGCTGTTTGTCGACGAGATCCACCGTCTTTCGCCTATTGTCGAAGAAGTGCTTTACCCCGCGATGGAGGATTTCCAGCTCGACATCATGATCGGCGAAGGTCCTGCGGCTCGCTCGATCAAGCTCGATCTGCCGCCCTTCACCCTGGTTGGGGCCACCACGCGTGCTGGCATGCTGACCAATCCGCTTCGTGATCGCTTCGGTATCGTGCAGCGTCTCGAGTTCTATTCGACGGCCGATCTGGCGACCATCGTCAGCCGCTCTGCCGGCATTCTCGGCTTGCCAACCGAAACCGAAGGTGCCGTCGAGATCGCCCGGCGTTCACGCGGCACGCCGCGTATCGCCAATCGCCTGCTGCGTCGTGTGCGTGACTTCGCCGAAGTTCGGGGGAACGGCGAAATCAGCCGCAGCACTGCTGACCTGGCGCTGAAGATGCTCGATGTCGACGAGCGAGGCCTGGATCACCAGGATCGTCGCCTACTGCTGACGTTGATCGAGAAATTCGATGGTGGTCCCGTGGGTGTCGATAGCCTGGCGGCAGCCATCAGTGAGGAGCGTCATACCATCGAGGATGTCCTCGAGCCGTATCTGATCCAGCAGGGTTACATCATGCGCACCCCGCGCGGGCGAGTCGTCACCCGTCACGCCTATTTGCACTTCGGCCTGAACCTGCCGAAACGCATGGAAAACTCACCTACCGCTGACCTCTTCGGTGGCGACACAGAGTGACAAGAATTTCTTTCTCGTACCCGATTGGCAATTGCAGGGCCTGGCACTAGTATGCGCGCGGAATCACATGCTCAACCGTTCTCCCATCGCTGCCGTGTCTATTACGAGGACACCGATGCGGGTGGCATCGTTTACTACGTCAACTACCTCAAATTCATGGAGCGGGCCCGTACCGAGCGGCTGCGCAGTCTGGGTTTTGCCCAGTCGCAGCTGGCCGGGGAAGACCTGCTTTTCGTCGTGCATTCGAGCCAGGCGCGCTATATCGCGCCGGCCCGTCTGGATGACGAGCTGCGGGTTACGGCAGAGGTGGTGGAGGTCAAGCGTGCAAGCCTGCGTTTCAGGCAGCAGGTACGCCGAGTTGAGGATGATGCGCTGCTCTGTGAAGGGCAGTTCGTGGTGGCCTGCGTGCGCACCGAGAGTTTGAAACCCCGTCCCATTCCCGAGCCGCTGCGCGCGGCCTTTACCGGGTCGGGTCTACCCCCAGCAGGAGAGTAAGCGTGGAACCCAACGTCGATCATATGTCCATGTGGAGCCTGATCAGCAACGCCAGCTTCGTGGTTCAGCTGGTAATGCTGATTCTGGTAGGCGCTTCGGTGACATCATGGATTCTGATTTTCCAGCGCGGCAATATGATCCGTGCCGCAAAGCGGTCCCTGGATGCGTTCGAAGAGCGCTTCTGGTCAGGCATCGATCTCTCCAAGCTCTACCGCCAGGCGGGAAGCAATCCTGACCCGGACTCTGGGGTCGAGCAGATCTTTCGTGCCGGCTTCAAGGAATTCTCTCGCCTTCGCCAGCAGCAGGGAGTCGACCCGGATGCGGTGATGGACGGGGTGAACCGCGCCATGCGAGTGGCCATCTCCCGTGAGGAAGAAAAGCTCGAGCAGGGCCTGCCGTTCCTTGCCACCGTGGGTTCCACCAGCCCCTATATCGGCTTGTTCGGCACCGTCTGGGGCATCATGAACTCTTTCCGCGGGCTGGCCCAGGTACAGCAGGCGACGCTGGCCACCGTCGCGCCGGGCATCGCCGAAGCGTTGATCGCCACCGCGATTGGTCTGTTCGCAGCGATTCCGGCGGTCATTGCTTACAACCGGTTCGCGGCCCGTGGCGAGATGCTCATCGGTCGCTACTACACCTTTGCCGATGAGTTCCAGGCGATCCTCCATCGCAAAGTTCACACCTCGGAAGAGTGAGGCCCGCTGGCCATGGCAAGAATTCGCAACAGACGCAAACCCGTTGCCGAGATGAACGTGGTGCCGTACATCGACGTGATGCTGGTGCTGCTGGTGATCTTCATGGTGACTGCGCCCATGCTCAACCAGGGCGTGAAGGTCGACCTGCCCAAGGTCAGTAGCGAGGTATTGCCTCAGGATAACGATGCCCAGGTGCTGACAATCTCCATCAAGGCGGACAAGACCTACTACTGGAACATCGGCAGCGAAGTCGACACCGATACCGTGCAGGACAGAGCGCTGACGCTGGAAGAGATGACCACGGCGGTAACCGCGATCATGAACCAGAACCGGAGCCAGGGTAAGCAGGTTCAGGTGTTTGTCCGCGGCGACAAGGCGGTGGACTATGGTTCGGTCATGTCCGCCATGGGCGGGCTTCAGGAAGCGGGTGTGGGCAATGTCGGTCTGATTACCGAGGCGCCTTGATGCAGCAGCCGGATCGTTCACGCTCAGAAAGCCTCTACTGGCCCACCATTTTTGCGGTGGGCCTGCATGTCATCATCTTTGGCATGCTGTTTGTCAGCTTTGCCATGACCCCCGACCTGCCGCCTTCGAAACCAATCGTGCAGGCGACCCTGTATCAGCTCAAGTCCCAGAGCCAGGCGAAGACACAAACCAACCAGAAAATTGCTGGCGAGGCGCAAAAGACCGCTGCCAAGCAATATGAAGCCGAGCAGCTGGAGCAGCGCAAGGTCGAACAGCAGAAGCAGGCTGCAGCCAAGGCGGCGGAACAAAAGCAGGCGCAGGAGGTTCGAAAGGCCGAAGCGGAGAGAGCTGAGGCGGTAAAGAAAGCCGAGGCGGCAAAGAAGGCTGAGGCCAAACAGGCTGAGGAAGCGAAGAAAGCCGCAGAGCAGAAGAAGTTAGCGGATATCGCGAAGAAGAAAGCGGCGGACGAGGCGGCCAAGCAGAAGGCGGCTGAGGAGGCCAAGAAAAAAGCGGCCGCCGAGGAGGCGAAGAAAAAGGCAGCTGCGGAGCAAGCGAAGAAGAAAGCCGCCGCCGAGGCTGCGAAAAAGAAAGCCGCGGAGGAAGCCAAGAAAAAGGCAGCCGCCGAAGCCGCCCGGAACAAAGCCGCCGCTGAAGCCGCCCGCAAGGCGACTGAAGACAAGAAGGCTCAGGCGCTCGCCGAATTGCTCTCTGAAGACACCCAGCGGCAACAGGCCATGGCCGATACCCAGGGTGACCAGACTTCGGGTAATTTCGACGACCTGATTCGTCTGCGTGCTGCGGAGAACTGGACCCGCCCACCCTCTGCACGAAACAACATGTCGGTTACGCTCAGGGTCAACATGCTTCCGGATGGCACCATATCGGCGGTAAACGTCTCGCGGTCAAGCGGCGATACACCGTTCGACAGTTCCGCGGTCGCCGCGGTCAAGAATATTGGTCGGCTGACCGAGATGCAGGGGCTGTCAGCCCAGGATTTCCAGCCGTATCGCTCGTTCATGATGACATTCACGCCAGAGGATCTTGCGTTGTGATCAATTCCCTTAGAGGTTTCATCGTTCTTCTGCTGTTCGTGCTGGGCAATGCCGTGGCTCAAGAGAAGAATATCGTGGTCACCAGCGGCACCGATCGCGCCATTCCAGTTGCAGTAGTGCCCTTCGGCTGGCAAGGCGGAACCGTGCTGCCAGAAAACATGGCCGAAATTATCGGCAATGACCTTCGCAATTCGGGGATTTTTCAGCCCATCCCAAGGCAGAACATGATCAGCCTGCCTACCCGCGGCAGCGAAATCATTTTTCGAGACTGGAAAGCGCTGGGCGTCCAGTATGTGATGGTCGGCAACATCGAGCCGGGTGCCGGCAAGTTGCAGGTTCGCTACGAAGTGTTCAATGTGAACACTGAGCAACAGGTCATGAATGGCACTATCGGCGGCGGTCAGGACCAGTTGCGTGATATGGCGCACTATGCCTCTGATCAGGCGTTCGAAAAGCTCACGGGTATCAAGGGTGCATTCTCTACCCGTCTTCTATACGTCACGGTTGAGCGTCTGGGCAGTGCCAATACGCGATACACGCTGCAGCGTTCCGACTACGACGGTGCGCGTGCTGTTACGTTGTTACAGTCGCGAGAGCCGATACTTTCGCCTCGCTACTCGCCCGATGGTCGTCGTATCGCCTACGTGTCGTTCGAGCAGAAGCGCCCGCGCATATTCATCCAGCACATCGATACCGGTCGTCGTGAGCAGATCACCAATTTCGAAGGGCTCAATGGTGCTCCGGCCTTCTCGCCGGACGGTAATCGCCTTGCGTTCGTGCTTTCAAAGGACGGTAACCCGGAGGTCTATGTCATGGATCTCGGTTCGCGGCAATTGCAGCGACTGACAGACCATTACGCAATCGATACCGAGCCGTTCTGGGGCGCTGATGGGCAGACGATCTACTTCACCTCGGATCGCGCTGGCAAGCCGCAGATCTACAAGCAGCGCCTGGGAACCAACAATGCCGAGCGAGTCACCTTTGTAGGAAACTACAACGCCAACCCTAAGCTGTCGGCAGATGAGAAGACGCTGGTGATGATTCATCGCCAGGAGGGCTACACCAACTTCAAGGTTGCGGCACAGGATCTGCAGCGCGGCAATCTGCGCATTCTTTCCGAGACAAGTTTGGATGAGTCACCCACTGTTGCGCCCAACGGCACCATGCTAATCTACGCGACCCGCCAGCAGGGCCGGGGAGTCTTGATGCTCGTATCAATCAATGGTCGAGTTAGGCTCCCGCTTCCTACTGCTCAAGGCGAAGTCCGTGAGCCATCGTGGTCCCCTTACCTGAACTGATGCGGTATCAATGCTGTACCTAACTAAAACACACTGGGGTTGTTACACATGGAAATGCTGAAATTCGGTAAGTTCGCTGCGCTGGCGCTGGCTATGGCTGTAGCCGTCGGTTGTTCTTCCAAGGGCGGCGAAGACTCTGGCGAAGGTTCCTCCGCCATTGATCCGAACGCTGGTTACGGCGCCAACAGCGGTGCTGTTGACGGCAGCATGAACGGCGAAGAAGCCGCTCTGCGCGCCATCACTACTTTCTACTTCGAATACGACAGTTCTGATCTGAAGCCGGAAGCCATGCGCGCGCTCGACGTTCATGCCAAGGATCTGAAGTCCGCTGGCAACCGTGTCGTTCTGGAAGGCCACACCGACGAGCGTGGTACTCGTGAGTACAACATGGCGCTGGGTGAGCGTCGTTCCAAGGCTGTACAGCGCTATCTGGTACTGCAGGGCGTATCCCCGGCTCAGCTGGAACTGGTGTCCTACGGTGAAGAGCGTCCGGTTGCCATGGGTAACGACGAGCAGTCCTGGGCTCAGAACCGTCGCGTTGAACTGCGTAAGTAATCAGCCATGCTCAAGCACCGTTACGTTCTGACGCTTCTTGTGCTTGGTCTGCCGTTTTTTGCGGCGGCTCAGGTTCCCGTTGTGGAATACGATTCGCAGACCCAGGGCGGCTCGTCCGGGGCAGGGTATTCCTCCGGGACAGACAACGGCGGTGCTTACGCTGGAGGCGGGGCGACTGCTCCGTCTTCAGCGCAAGGCATGTTGTTCATTCAGCTGCAACAGATGCAGGAAGAGATCGCGCAGTTGCGCGGCATGCTCGAAGTGCAGCAGAACGAGATCCAGCGGCTTCAACAGGAGGGGCTGGAGCGTTACAAGGATCTGGATGGTCGTCTGGCCGGGCTTTCGGCAGGCGGGGCAAACAGTCAGAATTCATCAGCCGCCGGTGGCAATGCTGCTGGTGGAGCCTCACAAGAGTCTTCTATCGGGGGCGTGGATGCAGCCAGCGCACAGTCGGCTGATCCCGAAAAGGAAAAGCTGTACTACGATGCGGCTTTCGACCTGATCAAGGCAAAGGACTTCGATAAGGCCAGTCAGGCGTTTGCAGCATTCCTGCGCAAGTATCCGGGCAGCCCGTACGCTGGCAACGCTCAGTACTGGCTCGGCGAGGTGAATCTCGCCAAGGGCGACCTGCAAGGCGCAGGGCAGGCGTTCGCCAGGGTTAGCCAGCTGTATCCGCAGCACAACAAGGTGCCCGATTCGCTCTACAAGCTTGCGGATGTCGAACTCAGAATGGGTAATCGCGACAAGGCCGATGGTATTCTCCGTCAGGTCATGGCGGACTACCCCAGCAGTTCGGCAGCGCAACTGGCCAAGCGTCAACTGAATCGCTGAAGTCTCTCGCCGACAGATGAACAAAACCCGCCCACCGGCGGGTTTTTTCGTTAGAATCTCGCCCCCTTTCCCGCACCGGAGGCGGATGGCCTGTTTAGCCGTCACGCCCGTGGCTGATATGCACCATACCCTGCGAATTTCCGAGATTTTCTACTCGCTGCAGGGGGAAACGCGCACCAGTGGATTGCCCACAGTGTTCGTTCGCCTGACTGGCTGTCCCCTGCGTTGTCAATATTGCGATACCGCCTATGCCTTCACCGGCGGCGAACTGATGTCGCTCGACACCATAGTCGAGCGCATTGCGGCATTTCGTCCCCGCTATGTCTGCGTCACCGGGGGCGAGCCGCTGGCCCAGCCCAACTGTATTCCCTTGCTGCGGCAACTGTGCGACGCCGGTTACGAAGTGTCGCTGGAAACCAGCGGGGCGCTGGATATCTCGTCAACCGACACGCGTGTCAGTCGGGTCGTAGATCTCAAGACGCCGGGTTCGGCCGAGATGGGGCGCAACCGTTACGAAAACATCGCTCACCTTACGCACAACGACCAGGTGAAATTCGTGATCTGTTCGCGCGAAGACTACGACTGGGCCGTATCCAAGCTGATCGAGTACCGGCTCGACGCACGGGCAGGCGAAGTGCTGTTCTCTCCAAGCCACGGCCAGGTGGATGCGCGAGCACTGGCCGACTGGATCGTCAGCGACAATCTGCCAGTGCGTCTGCAGCTGCAGCTGCACAAGATTCTATGGAACGATGCGCCCGGCCACTGACCTCTTGCATGGGCGGCCGATTCAGGCCGCTTCGGTTTTCAGACAGGTATTCCATGACAGACAAGAAAGCGGTGATTCTTCTTTCCGGCGGGTTGGATTCGGCAACCGTGGTCGCTATGGCCAAGGCTGAAGGCTATGCCTGTTACACAATGAGCTTCGACTATGGCCAGCGTCACCGCGCCGAGTTGCAGGCGGCCGAACGGGTGGCCCAACAACTGGGCGTGGTCGAGCACAAGGTGATCGGCATGGATCTCGCTGGCATCGGCGGATCTGCGCTTACCGACAGCAATATCGCGGTGCCCGAGCAGCCTGGCGAAGGGATACCGGTCACCTATGTGCCGGCACGCAATACCTTGTTTCTTTCTTTGGCGCTGGGTTGGGCCGAGGTGCTGGGTGCGCGAGACATCTTCATTGGCGTGAACGCCATCGACTATTCAGGCTATCCGGATTGTCGTCCAGCATTCATCGAAGCGTTCGAGCGCCTGGCTAATCTGGCTACCAGAGCTGGTGTGGAAGGGCAGGGTTTTTCGATCCGTGCTCCGCTACAAGACATGAGCAAAGCCGATATTGTGCGGGCTGGAGTGCAGCTGGGAGTGGACTACAGCATGACCGTATCCTGTTATCAGGCGGACGAGGATGGGCGGGCTTGCGGCAAGTGCGACAGCTGCCGCCTGCGTGCCGTCGGCTTCCAGCAAGCTGGCCAGGCTGATCCGACCCGCTATGCATGACGGCAAAAAAAGCGTTGATTTAATCAATCAAATCAGTATCATGCGCACCGCATCGGGTCGTTAGCTCAGTTGGTAGAGCAGTTGGCTTTTAACCAATTGGTCGTAGGTTCGAATCCTACACGACCCACCAGATCTCCTCACGGAGAAGCAAAGCCGGAGGCCTCATGGGTCATCCGGCTTTTTTATATCCGCAGTTCAAGCTCTATAAGAAAGCACGTACGGGGCGGTTATCAAGGTCGAATCCTCTACGACCTTGGTAGGTGACCCGAGCGTCTTTAAACGTACTAGACTGCGACCTTCCGATTTCACAGTGGTTCGAGGCTCAAATGTATTCTGATCGCATCCGCTTGTCCTCCCTGCATAGCAAGGTCATGAGCGCCGACGAGGCAGCCACTCATGTCCTCGACGGTATGACTGTTGGCATGAGCGGCTTTACCCGTGCCGGTGAAGCCAAGGCAGTCCCCCTGGCGCTGGTCAAGCGCGCCAAGGAGAGCCCGCTGAAAATCAGCCTGATCACCGGTGCCAGCCTCGGCAATGATCTGGACGGGCTGATGGCGGAAGCCGGTCTGCTGGCTCGCCGTATGCCGTTCCAGGCTGACGCAACGCTGCGCAAGGCGATCAACCAGGGCGAGGTCATGTTCATCGACCAGCATCTGTCCCACACCGTCGAGCAGATGCGCAACCACCAGATCAAGAAGCCGGACCTGGCGATCATCGAAGCGGTCGCAATCACCGAGCAAGGCCATATCGTGCCGACCACGTCGGTTGGCAACTCAGCCAACCTGGCCCTGTTCGCCGACAAGGTGATCATCGAGCTGAACATGGCCCACAACCCCAACCTGGAAGGTCTGCATGACATCTACATTCCAGGCGAGCGTCCTAACCGTCAGCCGATCCCCTTGCTCAAGGTCGATGACCGCATCGGTGTAGGTGCCATCCCGATCGATCCGGCTAAAATCGCTGCCATCGTCATCACAGACCAGCCGGATTCCTACTCTACGGTTACCCCGCCGGATGATGAGACCCAGGCTATCGCCAACCACCTGATCCACTTCTTCAAGAAAGAAGTGGACGCGGGTCGTCTGAGCAACAGCCTCGGCCCGCTGCAGGCCGGTATCGGCAACATTGCCAACGCCGTCATGTGCGGTCTGATCGATTCGCCGTTCGAAAATCTGGTGATGTACTCTGAAGTCCTTCAGGACTCGACCTTCGATCTGATCGACGCGGGCAAGATGGTCTTCGCTTCCGGCTGCTCCATCACCCTGTCCGAGCGCTGCAACGACCGTGTTTTCGGCAACCTGGAGAAGTACAAGGACAAGCTGATTCTGCGTCCCCAGGAGATCTCCAACCATCCGGAGCTGGTGCGTCGTATCGGTATCATCGGCATCAACACAGCACTTGAGTTCGACATCTACGGTAACGTCAACTCCACCCATGTTGGCGGCACCAAGATGATGAACGGCATCGGCGGCTCAGGTGACTTCGCCCGTAACGCCCATATGGCCATCTTCGTCACCAAGTCGATCGCCAAGGGAGGCAACATCTCCAGCGTGGTTCCGATGGTTGCGCACGTCGACCACACCGAGCATGACGTCAGCATCCTGGTAACCGAGCAGGGCCTGGCAGACCTCCGTGGCCTGGCACCCCGTGAACGCGCCCGCGTCATCATCGACAACTGCGTGCATCCGTCCTACCGCGACGCATTGAACGCCTACTTCGAAGCGGCCTGCAAGAAGGGCGGCCAGACGCCGCACCTGCTGCATGAAGCAATGGATTGGCATACCAATCTCGAAGAGCGCGGACACATGCTCAAGGGCAAGTGATAATGAGCCCGCCGGCGTCAGTCGGCGGGCTTTTCGTTTCAGGCTCGCTTCAGTAGACATCCTTCCGCTTTCATTTTTCTGAAAGCTTCGGCTAGTATTCCGCCCCCTTGCAAACGTGAGGGTGAATGCTTGGTCCTTCCTTGCAGCGCCATCCGTTCGCCAGGTCAGTATTCCCGCCTCGTTGATTAGACCCGGCGATCTACGCTTTGCCGTGCTTGCAGGAACCGCGAACATGACGCACATACCCGAACGCATCCTCGTCCAGGCCCATCTGGCGGCCAAGCAGCCGCACCCGCTGACAGCGGCTGATGAGCTGCGTCTGCGAGGCGAAATCGCGGCTGAGTTGAAAAGGCAGAATGCGGTACTGGTCGCCCATTACTACACCGATCCAGTCATCCAGGCTTTGGCGGAAGAAACCGGTGGCTGTGTTTCTGATTCGCTGGAAATGGCCAGGTTTGGCAACGAGCATTCGGCTGATACGGTGGTGGTCGCGGGCGTCAGGTTCATGGGCGAAACAGCGAAGATACTGAATCCTGAAAAGCGGATTCTGATGCCAACTCTTGAGGCAACCTGCTCGCTGGATCTGGGCTGCCCGGTTGAGGACTTCTCCGCGTTCTGTGATCAGCATCCAGAGCGCACCGTGGTGGTTTATGCGAATACCTCGGCCGCGGTGAAGGCCCGTGCCGATTGGGTCGTCACGTCCAGCTGCGCCCTGGAAATCGTTGAAAGCCTGATGGATAACGGCGAGAAAATCATCTGGGCCCCGGACAAGCACTTGGGCAGCTATGTGCAACGGGAAACTGGCGCTGACATGCTGTTGTGGGAAGGTGCCTGCATCGTCCATGAGGAATTCAAGGCCAAGCAGCTGGCAGATATGAAAGCGTTGTATCCCGACGCCGCTGTGCTGGTTCATCCCGAGTCGCCAGAGGCGGTGATTGAGCTGGCCGACGCGGTCGGCTCGACCAGTCAGCTGATCAAGGCCGCGCAGACCTTGTCGAATCCGGTCTTCATCGTCGCCACCGACCGCGGCATTTTCTACAAGATGCAACAACTTTGCCCGGACAAGCAGTTCATCGAGGCGCCAACTGCAGGCAGTGGAGCTGCGTGCCGCAGTTGTGCCCATTGTCCTTGGATGGCGATGAACACACTGGAGCGAACGCTGGAATGCCTGCGTTTAGGCAGGGACGAGATATTCGTGGATCCGGCGTTGGTGCCCCGGGCGGTCAAGCCGCTCAAGCGCATGCTCGACTTTACGCAGGCGGCGCGGATAAGGCAGGCCGGAAACGCATGATAGATGCCACAACGGAGCCATTTGGCTGCGTTGTGGCTTATGCCTCCCTCCGGATCGGGAGGCTTAGCGCAACATTTCCTCGACCATTCGCTTCTCTTCGATCAATGCCTTCTGCCTTGCATCGATTCGTGCTGCCGTCTGGAAGCTGTCCGAGCGGCGTTTGGCAAAATCGAGCTGTTCGATGGCCTGGTCATAGTCGCCGACCAAGGCAAAATACTCTGCTCGGCCCTGATGCAGGCCAACGATATTGTCGGTGAGCCCGCGTATTTCCGAGACCTGATACCAGATGTCCGGATCCTTGGGGCGGGCGATGACCAGTTGGTCCAGCTCGCGCTCGGCCTCCTGCAACTTGTTTTCCTTGATCAGCAGATCGATATGCGATTGACGTACTGGATAACTGCCCGGGTATAGCTGAAGCAGGCGCTGAATGCGCTGGCGTGCTGCAGCGAGCCGGTTCGCGGTGATATCGAGCTCGACCTGCGCCAGATTGTAGATCGCATCGTCTGGTTCTTCTGCCAGCAGCGGCTGCAGCTCGCTGGCTGCCTCCTCGAGCTGCCCGCTCTTGATCTGCGCCAGCGCCAGGCCATAGCGGGCCGCGTCCAGGTTCGGATCCTCGCTTAGCATGGCGCGGAAGCGCTTGGCGCTGACGCCTGGGGTGTTCTCGAACTTCAGATCCACGCGGGCCCGCATCAGTTGGTAGCGAAGGCTGTCTTCAACGCCGGCATCGGCGTATTGCTCGGCCCGGTTTTTGGTGTCGGCGATGCGTGACTCGGTGACCGGGTGGGTCAGCAGGAATTCCGGAGGCTTCTGGTCGTATCGATACTGGCGCATGAGGCGGCCGAACATTTCCGGCATGGCGCGAGGGTCATAGCCGGCTCTCTCCAGATTTACGATACCGATACGATCGGCTTCCTGTTCGTTCTGTCGGGAGAATCGGCGCTGGGACTGTATCGCGGCTGCCTGGGTCGAAACTATCGCGGCGATACCGGCATCGCCGGCGCCTGCTGCGGCCGCCACTACGCCGGCGAGCATCGCCGCCATCAACGGTAGCTGCATGCGCTTCTGGGCTTCCAGGCCGCGCGCGAAGTGGCGCTGGGACAGGTGCGCCAGTTCGTGTGCCAGGACCGAAGCATACTCGGCTTCAGTCTGTGCATGCAGAAACAGCCCGCCGTTGACGCCGATAATGCCGCCAGGTGCAGCGAAGGCATTCAGTTGAGGGCTGTCGAGCAGTACGAACTCCAGGCGCCGATCCTGAAGCTGGCTGGTCTCCGCCAGACGGTAGACGCTCTGCTCCAGATAGTCCTTGAGCAGGGGGTCGGACAGTTGGGGGACCTGTCCACGTAGCAGGCTGAGCCAGGCTCGGCCTAGCTGATGCTCCTGCTCAGGCGAGACGATGCCGGAGCTCGAATCGCCAAGCGAGGGAAGGTCGTTTGCCATCACCGGTTGCGCGATCAGGCAGGCCAGGGTCAGCAGGGTGGGGCGCAGCAATTTCATCCAGACCAGCTCTTCTATGCAGGAGCGCTACTGTAGCCTTGTGCTCGGGTTGCTGGCCAGAGCCTGGCTCGGCTCGGTATCCTGCAGCACTTTTACAGGAGATCGACATGACTCAACAGGGTGGCCCTGGCATGGCCTGCGATGCCGATGCCGAGCTGGACGCGACTGGGCTTGATTGTCCAATGCCGCTGCTCAAGGCCAAGTTGGAGCTCAACCGCCTACTTAGCGGTCAGATATTGAAGGTCACGGCGACAGATCCCGGCTCTCAGCGAGATTTTCGCAGTTTTGCCAGGCTGGCTGGTCATGCCCTATTGCATGAGGAAGCGGACGGTGGGCTGTATCGATACTGGCTTCGCAAGGCCTGACGGCTGTTAAGGAAGGCTTATGCTCAACGTGTTGCGGGGCTGGATTCATCGTTATTTTTCGGACGAGGAAGCGCTCGTCCTCGGTGTGCTGCTGGTCGTCTCCTTTGCGACGGTGCTGACGCTTGGCCATATGTTGGCGCCGGTCATCGCAGGTCTGGTGCTGGCCTTCCTGATGCAGGGGCTGGTCGGTGCGTTGGAGCGCATCAAACTGCCTCATCTGGTTGCAGTCTGGCTGGTCTTCCTGATGTTTGTCGGCTTGCTCACCGTCTGCATCTTCTTTCTCGCGCCTCTCATGTGGCAGCAGGTGCTTACGCTGTTCAACGAGCTGCCGCGGATGCTGGTGGAATGGCAATCGCTGCTGCTGCTCCTGCCTGAGCGTTACCCCCAGCTGCTCACTGAAGAGCAGGTGTTGCGCGGAATCGATTTCATTCGTGGCGAGATCGGTCGCTACGGGCAGATTGTGCTGACCTCGTCACTTTCGAGCCTGCCGCTGTTGCTGAGCCTGATGATCTACCTGATCCTGGTCCCGATCCTGGTGTTTTTCTTTCTCAAGGATCGTCAGCAGATAGGCGACTGGCTGGCCGGGCACCTGCCACGCGAGCGCGGACTGATCACGCAGGTGGCCCAGGAGATGAACGTACAGATTGCCAACTACATCCGGGGCAAGGCCATCGAGATCCTGATCTGTGGCGTCGTTTCCTATGCAGTCTTCGCCGCTCTGGAACTCAACTACGCAGCGCTGTTGGCGATGCTCGTCGGCATATCGGTGGTCGTGCCGTATATCGGTGCCACGGTCGTGACCATTCCCGTGGCCTTGATCGGCTTATTTCAGTGGGGGGTGAGCGACCAGTTCATCTACCTGATGGTGGCGTACGGGATCATCCAGGCACTGGACGGCAATGTGCTGGTGCCGCTGCTGTTCTCCGAGGCGGTAAACCTGCACCCGGTGGCGATCATCGTTTCGGTGCTGCTGTTTGGTGGCTTGTGGGGTTTCTGGGGTGTGTTCTTTGCGATTCCCCTGGCCACGCTGTTCAAGGCTGTGCTTTACGCATGGCCTCGCCGCTCGGCTACTGTACCGGTGGTGGATCGCGCGGGGTGACGGCCTGGCCGGCTGCTCGGACTGCATGAATGTAGCGCAGCCGTTCGTTTCGCCGGCCTGCTCGCTGGGTCTGCTATTTGTTCAGCGCCTGGGCTGCCAGCAGCACTGCGTCCACATGGCCCGGTACCTTTACGCCGCGCCATTCCTGTCGAAGGACACCATCGGCATCGATAAGAAAAGTGCTGCGATCGATGCCCATGTATTCCTTGCCGTAGAGCTTCTTCAGCTTGATCACATCGAAAAGCTGGCAGAGCTGCTCATCCTTGTCGCAGATCAGCTCGAAGGGAAAGCCCTGCTTGGCCTTGAAGTTTTCGTGCGTCTTCAGGCTGTCCCGGGAGACCCCATAGACCAGGGTGTTGGCCGCAGTGAAGGCGTCGTGCTGGTCACGGAATCCCTGGCCCTGGGTAGTACAGCCGGGCGTGTTGTCCTTTGGATAGAAGTACAGGACCACCTGCTTGCCTTTCAACGCCCCGGGGCTGACCTGCGTATCGCTGGTGGCCTGAGCCTGGAAATGCGGTACGGGCTGGTCGAGTTCAACGGTCATCGGTTGCTTCCTCTATCAGGGGTTCTGGGGGCGCCAGGGTTCGATCAGTGCGTCCAGATTCAGCGCGTCAGCGAAATCCAGAAACTGGTCCCGTAGCCAGCTGATCTGCGTACCGGCAGGCAGCGTGACGGTCAGGGTCGCGTTGAGCATGGTGCCTCCGGTCTGCGGCGCCTGATAGGTATCGCATGTCAGGGCTTCGAGTTCGACACGGTGGTCAATGAAGAACTGGCACAGCTCATTGAGAATGTCAGGGCGATAGGCCGAGCTGACATAAGCCACATAAGGCAGCGCTTGCGGACGGGTTTCCAGCGCTTCACTGCGCACCACATTGGTGGTGAACTCGTGCTTCTTCGCCAGCCCTGGAAGCGCGGTTTCCATGCGGGCCAGGGCATCCCAGCTACCGCTGACCTCCAGTACAAGGGCGCAGCACTCACCATGCCGCGTCAGGCGGGTAGTCACAACAGCGCAGCGGTTCTCGTTGCTGGCTCGGCAGAGCACGTTGGTGAGCTCCATCGGGCTACGGCCCATGGCGCTGATGACGAGAAACTGTTCGCGGGGTACGGGAGGGGTGGACATGCAGCGTTCCTGGCAGTGATGGGTCGGACGGCCAGCCAAGCCGAAAACGGCTAAGGGTAGCGAAAAGCGCGTCTGTATGGAATGCGGACGCTGAGTACAGCCTCAAGGCATCTGCCGAAGTGAACCTGCAATATCCGCAGGCAGTTGGCCTCTCGTGCACTCGCAAAGCGTCAAGGAGCCTTGTACCATTACGCCTCTCTTTTTCCGGCAGGAGTGGTTGCATGATTGCGGGCAGTATGGTGGCGCTGGTCACTCCCATGGATGCGCAAGGCGGTCTTGATTGGGATGGCCTGAGCAAGCTGGTGGATTTCCATTTGCAGGAAGGCACCAACGCAATCGTTGCGGTCGGTACCACCGGTGAGTCGGCAACGCTCGAGGTTGCCGAGCATATCGAAGTGATCCGGCGCGTCGTCGACCAGGTGAACGGCCGCATTCCGGTCATTGCAGGTACCGGCGCCAACTCCACCCGTGAAGCGGTCGAACTGACCGAGAATGCCAAGGCTGCCGGTGCCGATGCCTGTCTCCTGGTCACGCCTTACTACAACAAGCCGACCCAGGAAGGCATGTATCTGCACTTCCGCCACATTGCCGAAGCGGTGGCCATCCCGCAGATCCTCTATAACGTACCTGGCCGGACCGCCTGCGACATGCTGCCCGAGACTGTCGAGCGCCTGTCCAGGGTGCCCAACATCGTCGGTATCAAGGAGGCCACTGGCGACCTGAATCGCGGCCGGGATGTGCTCGACCGTGTCAGCAGTGATTTTCTCGTCTATTCCGGTGACGATGCCACCGCCGTCGAGCTCATGCTCATGGGTGGCAAGGGCAACATCTCCGTCACCGCGAACGTTGCGCCCCGCGCCATGAGTGAGCTCTGTGCCGCTGCCATTGCCGGTGATGCGGAGAAGGCGCGTGCCATCAACGCGCTGCTGATGCCGTTGCACCAGATGCTCTTCATCGAAGCCAATCCGATTCCGGTGAAATGGGCACTGCATGAAATGGGCCTGATGCCCAACGGCATCCGCCTGCCCCTGACCTGGCTCAGCCAGCATTGTCAGGAACCGCTGCGCCAGGCGATGCGTCAGTCTGGCGTGCTGGCCTGAAATGCACATTCCGGTGTACTGGTTTTATCTATGAAGGAACACGCATGAAGCGACTGGCCGGACTCTCGACCCTAGCCCTGATTATCTCTGGAACCAGCGGTTGTGGCTGGTTGTGGGGCGAAGACGGATATTTCCGTGACCGTGGCAGCGACTATCTGCAAGCGCACCAGGTCGCTCCGATGCAGGTTCCAGCCGGAGCCGAACTGCGTCCAATCGAGCCGCTGCTGCCGATTCCGCAACAGGTAGCAGACAGCCGCTCGACCGGCGACTATGAAGTGCCCCGTCCGCAGCGCCTGATGGTGGCCGAAGAAGCCAGCGAATTCAGTCTGCAGACATCCGAAGACGAGCGCTGGTTGGTGGCTCTGCGTCCGGCGACCCAGGTTTGGGCGGCGACGCGGCAGTTCTTTACCGACAACGGTTTCCAGATTGCTGAAGAGCGTCCGCAAACAGGCGAGTTCATCACCGCCTGGCAGACCCGCGATCAGCTGGCACCGTCATTGGTGCGCGATCTGGGTCTGGGGCAAGGCGAAACACGTGTCCGTGTGCGCATCGAGCCGGGCGTCCAGCGCGACACCAGCGAGATCCATGTGCTCAGCGTGAAGCGCCCGGCTGGTAGTAGTGCGGACGTCGCCTGGCCGGATTCTACCGAGAATGCCGAACTCGACCGGGTTCTGCTCGATGAGCTCCAGGTGGGCCTGACCAAAGGGGCAGAGCAGGGCGGTTCGGCTTCGCTGCTGGCCGAGCGTGAATACGATGCGCCAAGCCGTGTCACGATAACCGAGGCAGGCAGTGGCAGTCCGGTCCTGCAGCTCGACACGGACTTCAACCGTGCCTGGTCAAGTGTAGGCCGCGCGCTGCAAGCGAGTGACATCCTGGTCGAGGATCTGGATCGCAGCTTGGGGATTTACTACATAAACCTTGCCGAAGGCGCGGCGAACCCCTCTGACAAGCCTGGCTTCTTTTCACGGCTGTTCGGCGGTGCTCCGGATCGTGAGGAAATCGATGCCCGAGCCGAGCGATATCAGCTTCGTGTTACCGACGTGGCGGGTGATATCCAGGTTACCCTCGACAAGGATCTCGACACCGTTGCGCCCGCTGACGTGGCGCGTCGTGTGCTGAACATGCTCAAAGACAACCTGGGCTGAACTGGCGAAACGTCCATATCCCGACCCAACCAGGCGAAACCAATGGTTTCGCCTGTTTCGTTTGAACGAAGCCCCCGCCAAGGCGTTGTGAATGCCGCGCTTTGTCTAAGCTTGGTCACCATGAGAACAGCCATGACCACTGCAAACGCTCTCAGCCTGAAGAAAATTTATTCCGGCAAGGTCCGGGACCTGTATGAAATCGATGACACACGCATGCTGATGGTCGCTACAGACCGGCTTTCGGCATTCGATGTGATTCTTGCCGAGCCTATTCCGGACAAGGGCAAGATCCTGACCGCCATCTCCAACTTCTGGTTCGACAAGCTTGGCGATCTGGTGCCCAACCACTTTACCGGCGACAAGGTTGAGGACGTCGTGCCTGCCGAAGAGCTGCCCCTGGTAGAAGGCCGTGCCGTGGTTGCCAAGCGGCTCAAGCCGGTGGCCGTGGAAGCGATCGTCCGCGGGTATATCGTGGGTTCGGGCTGGAAGGAGTATCAGAAGAGCGGAACCGTATGTGGCATCCAGCTTCCAGCCGGGTTGAAGGAAGCAGGCAAGCTGCCCCAGCCGATCTTTACTCCCTCGACCAAGGCAGCCGTAGGCGATCACGACGAGAATATTTCGTTCGAACAATGCGAAGCGATCATTGGCAAGGAGCTGGCGGCGCAGGTACGTGACGTCTCCATTGCGCTTTATAGTGCGGCCGTTGAATACGCGGCGACCCGCGGCATCATCATCGCCGACACCAAGTTCGAGTTCGGCCTCGACGAGAACGGCACGCTGACCCTGATGGATGAAGTGCTCACGCCCGACTCCAGCCGTTTCTGGCCGGCTGACAGTTATGCCGAAGGCCATAACCCGCCAAGCTTCGACAAGCAGTTCGTGCGTGACTGGCTCGAATCCACCGGTTGGAACAAGGAGCCGCCCGCCCCACCGGTACCTGCCGAGGTCGCGCAGAAGACAGCCGACAAATACCGCGAAGCCCTGACTCGTTTGACGGGATGAGGACGGTGACGGATCGGTGGGGCCGCCAAGCCGCACGGCCAGCCTGATGCAACAGCCTGAAATGACGACAAAAAAGCAGCCCACTGGGGTTCGACATTCGATCCTGAGCTGATATGATGCGCGCCGCTGGAGAGATGCCGGAGTGGCCGAACGGGACGGATTCGAAATCCGTTGAACTGGCAACAGTTCCTAGGGTTCAAATCCCTATCTCTCCGCCACTACATAACCTGAAAGCCCCGGATTCCGGGGCTTTCTCGTTTTTAGGGTTTTCCTAAGCGCTTGGACCTACACTCTGACCTACACTGCGGCGTCGGCTTGTCTCGGTTGGTCGTTGCCTCTGCCGCTGCCTTCTTTTTTGAGGTTCTTGGGATCTGCGGGCGGTCGCTTCTGCGCGGGGCCAGTTGAGCGTCGCTCGTAAGTGCTTTCCACCATGCGGCCTGACCCAGCTGTAGCGGTGCATTAGGTAATAGCTGATGTCTCGCTGTGCTTGCTGAGCTGTAAGGTAACCGGTCTGCGGTATCCACTCCGACTTCAGGCTGCGGAACAGGCGTTCCATCGGCGAATTGTCCCAACAATTACCCCGGCGGCTCATGCTCTGCTGCATTCGGTAGCGCCACAGCCGCTGCCGGAACAAGCGGCTGGCGTACTGGCTGCCCTGATCCGAATGGAACAGCACCTGCTGTGGCTTGCCGCGCTGCTCGTAGGCCATATCGAGGGCTTTGCTTACCAGCTCGGCATCCGGTGTTGCGGAGAACGCCCAGCCAGCCACCCGACGCGTGTGTAGATCCAGCACCGCGGCCAAGTAATGCCAACGACCTTCCGCCCAGACGTAGGTGATGTCGCCGCACCACACTTGGTTCGGGCGTTGGACACCTGAAGACTGGACTGCTGAGAGGGGGGTGTAGCGATCGAACAGGGACAAGGCCTGCCCGGCAAGATGCTGGACCTGCCGCCGAGTGCTGCTTTGAGCGTGTGGAGCGAGTACCGGCACCGCTGCGTAAGTGGTACTGGTACTGTCCCTGTTCGATCCTCGGTGTCCCTGTTGGGGACAGCTCAGTGGACGTACCAGATGCCCTCACCCTCGTCTGGTTCGTCGTCAGGTTCGGGGTCAGGGAGTTGGCCCTGAATCAGGGTGGCGGGGCCATGCTTCCAGTCCAGCAATTGTAGCCATTAGCTCAAACCGGCATGCTCCGGCGCCACGATGTGGCCGTCCCGGTTGTGTAGGGTGGTTAGGCCGCGCTCACCATCACATCGTCGTCTTCGGATGTTTGTCAAAACGCAGGTGTGAGAGCTCACCGTTCATGCTGTAGATGAACTGATCCCCTACCTGCGCCCCGGTTGCCCAGATCGGTGCTAGTCGTACCCGCAGAAACGTTTTTCATTGACTGGTTTGAGTGGATACCAACTTGGATACCGCCCTGTGGATACCACTGGACCTACTAACGCTAAGCGCAGGGAGAGCTAACCCGCCGCTGGTGCGAAAATGCACGGTGTGCAAGCTAGTGCGCATGATGGTTCAACGTTGCGTACCACGCTATTCGAGCTGGCTTACGCCGGGCGTCTCCTTGTTTGTAAGCGCCCCTTAAAACCCTATGAAGGCCTAGTAGCCAACGCCGCTCGGCAGCGCTGGACTTGCTCATCGGATAGCGGTTCGCTGTGATCAGCCTTAGAGGATGCTGCGATAGATCGCCTCGACGTCCGCCCGGGACATATCTGCAGGGTTGCTGTCGATCAGGCGGCGAATACTAGTCACCACTTCGTCGGCCATGGACGCAATCGCCGACTCGGGGATGTCCAGCTGCGACAGCCGCGTTTCCAGTCCGGAGCAGGCCACCAGGCGCTCGATCTCGCTGACAAAGGCAGAGGCGGCCGCGTGTTCGTCATCGAACCGGCCGCCGAGCAGGTGGCCGGCCAGTTCGGCGTAGAGCGGCTGCGCAGCGGGCAGATTGAAGCGAATCACAGGTAACATCACCAGCGCGTTGGAATGCCCGTGGGGAATGTGAAAGCGCGCGCCCAACGGGTAGGCCAGCCCATGGATAGCCGCGACCGAGGCGTTGACGAAGGCGATGCCTGCCATCAAAGAGCCCTGCAGCATTGCCGAACGGGCGGCAAGGTCGTTGCCATCGGCGATGACCCGCTCCAGGTTCTGTCCCAGCAGGCGAATCGCTGTGGTGGCGAGCCCGTCTGAGAGCGGGTTTTTGCGGGTGCGGCTGGTATAGGCCTCGATCGCGTGCACCATGGCGTCGAGACCGGTGGCGGCGGTGACCGGTGGCGGCAGGCCGAGGGTCAGGCGCGGATCAAGCAGCGCGATGTCAGGCAGCAGTTGCGGGGCGTAGACGGCCTTCTTCTGGCCCGCATCGTCAGTAACCACCGAAACCCAGGTCACTTCAGAGCCGGTACCGGCGGTGGTGGGTAGCAGGATCAGTGGCACCCGCTGGCCGGTCGCCTGGTCGGTGCCGTACATCGCCTCCAGCGGTTGTTCGCTGTTGATCATCAGTGCGACCAGTTTGGCGGTGTCCAGTGAGCTGCCACCTCCGAGGCCCAGCACACCATCGGCCTTAAACGCGCGTGCTTGTGTGGCGGCTTGCCGGATGACCTCGGCGGGCGGGTCGGCACTCACGTCGCTGAATAGCTCGACGGTGCAGCCGACTCCTTCCAGGGCCTTGCGAGCCTGGTCGGCGAAGCCCAGGCGCACGATACCCGGGTCGCACACGATGAGCACCCGGCGTGCGTCGAGCTCGGCCATGAGCTCGCCGGCGCGGGCCAACGCACCGGCCTCGCAGATAATGCGTGGAACGCTGCGAAATTGGTAGCTAGCGGTATCTGACGGAGACATGGAGGTACCTCAGTGGGGAGTGATGGCGCCACGTTCGATGCGGTAAGCGGCATCGACGAGGTCTGCAGTGTGGGTCTGGTCCGATTCGGAGATGAGCACGCATAGACCCTGTTCGCCGAGCTGCGCGATCACCTCGCCGAGTCGCCGTGAAAGCACCGGCGCGACCCCCTCGAAGGGCTCGTCCAGCAGCAGGAGCTTCTGCCCGGGCATCAGCGCACGCGCCAGGGCCACCAGCTTCTGCTGCCCGCCGGACAGCTGCATGGCGCGGCGATCACGGTACTGAGCGATCTCGGGCAACAGGCTGTAAACCCACTCCAGGCGCTCGCGACTGCCAGGCAGGCGGTTGGCCCAGACCGGCATCAGGATGTTCTCTTCGACAGTCAGCGACGGAATCAGCCGGCGGTCCTCCGGCATGTAGCTGATGCCGCTGGCGGCACGGGTATGTGCCGGTCGGGGCAGCAACTCGCTGTCGCCGAAACGGATGGAGCCGGCGTCGGCCTCGATCAGGCCCATGATGCTCCGGATCAGCGTGGTCTTGCCTGCGCCGTTGTGGCCGATCAGGCCAACCATCTGGCCGGTCTCCACCGATAGCGACACGTCGCGCAGGATCGGCACGGACTCGATCGAGACATTTAGTCCTGTAATGCTCAGGCTCATACGCTTGCCCCCCGCTTTGCATGATCCTGGCCAGTCACTAGTTCACGGACCTTGTCGTTGTCGAGGACGGCATCTGGCGTGCCGTCGGCGATGATCTCGCCGCTGTAGAAAGCGAGGATGCGCGTCACGTAGCGACGCACCACATCCATGTCGTGCTCGACGAACAGCACCGTCACGCCATAGTGTTTAACCACCGCCATCACCGTATCCATCAGCGAGGTCTTCTCTTCGGAGCTGACGCCACTTGTGGGTTCGTCGAGGAGCAGCATCTGCGGCTCGCCGATCAGCGCCATGGCGATGTCGATCAGCTTGCGCACACCCTGCGGAACGGCTGTCACTTGCGTGTCGCGCCAGTCGCTTATAGAAAACTCATTGAGAATCGCCACGGCACGGGCAATCCGCACGGCACTGCGCACCGGCCGCAGCACCGACGGACGCGGGCTCTCGGCGGCGGTCAGGGCGATCAGCAGGTTGTCCAGCACCGACAGAGCCGGGAACAGCTGCGCCACTTGGAACGAGCGGGCCATGCCTGCCCGGGTGATGGCGCGTGGCGTGTGGCCGAGAATAGATTTGCCGTTGAACAGGATCTCCCCGCGTGAGGGCGGCAGGTAGCCGGTGACCATGTTGATGAAGGTGGTTTTGCCGGCGCCGTTGGACCCGATCACGCCGACCACCTCGCCCTTGTCGATACGGACCGAGAGATCCTTGGCCGCGGTCACCGCACCGAACTCCTTGCACAGCGAGCGGGTTTCCAAGATGCAGGTCATGCTGCGCTACCTCCGTTGCGACGGGCGAACAGGCTCCACAATCCCTTCGGCAGGAACACGATGATGGCCAGCAGGGTGAAGCCGAGAATCATCTGCCAGAAATGCGGTACCAGCTCGATGGCATAGGTACGCACCACGGCGAATAGCACCGCGGCGATGAATGGCGCGGCGACATGCGCGGTACCGCCCAGTAGGGCGATGAATATGAACTCGCCCGAAGTGGTCCAATAGGCCATCTCGGGGTCGACATGGCCGGCGGCCAGCGCCGTTAACCCTCCACCGAGGGCGGACACCGCTGCCGCGGCGACGTAGTTCATGTAAAGGATCCAGCGTGGCGACAGCCCCAGGTACTCCACGCGGACCTCATTCTCGCGAATGGCCTCGCAGACCGCCCCGGCGCCGCTGCGCATGTAGCGGTGTAGGAGGATGGCCAGCACCAACGCACAGACACAAGTCAGCAGGAACACGCCCTGGGCCGACTGGCTGCCCTCCGGAACCCAGCCGAACAGCGACCAGCTGGTGACATTGAAGCCGTCTGTGCTGCCCAGACCGTGGCTCTTGACCAGCACGCCGAAAAGAATCATTGAGAAAGCCAGCGTAAGCATGGCGAAGAAGATGTCGCGGTAGCGGGTGAGCAGCAGGCCGAGCACCATCGCTACCAGCACCGAGCAACCGACGCCGAGTAACAGCAGCACCGGCAATTCGGTGATCTGCAGGAACTGCCCTCCCATACCCACGGCATAACCGCCGATGCAATAGAACAGCCCCTGGCCGAATGTGACCAGGCCGGCGCGCATCTGCATCACCACGCCCTGCACCACCAGCCCCTTCGCCAACGCGATGGTCAGTAGGAACACCAACCATTGCGGGGCGATAAACCCGCCGAGCATCAGCGCGACGGCCACCGCAAGGAGAATCCACTCAGTCTTGTCCAATCGCATCAGATTTTCCTCGCGAGCGTGCGGCCGAACAGGCCTTGTGGACGGACCGCCAGCACCAGCGACATCACGCCATAGATGACGAACAACTCGAACTCGGGCGCGTAGTGCACCGCCGCCGCACGGCTCAGGCCGACCAGCAGTGCGCCCACCGCGGCGCCCTCGATGCTACCCAGGCCGCCGATCACTACCACGGCGAAGGCCAGCACGATCACCTCGATGCCGATGCCTGGCACCACCGAGATCGCCGGCGCGGTCAGCGCCCCGGCCAGCGCGCCAAGGGTAGTGCCAATGACGAAGGTGATAGTGAACATGCGCCGCACGTTCACGCCCATGGCTTCGGCGATTTCCCGGTCATGAATCACGGCGCGCAGCAGCGTGCCCATGTTGGTGCGCTCGAGCCAGGCCCAGAGGCCCCCGCCGAGTACGAGGGAGACGCCGACCAGCGCCAGGTCGTAATTGGAGACCTTCAGGCCGCCCAACGCGCTACGATCCATCTCGGCGTAGGGCTGGTAGGCGAAATAGGGGTTGACTCCCCATACGAGTTTCATCGCGTCTTCGAGGATCAGCAGAAGGGCATAGGTGATGATCACCATCAGCACTTCATCGCGGCCGTACATCAGCCGCAGCAGGCCGCGCTCGACGATCAGCCCCACCACCACCCCGGCGACCAGGGCGCAGCCGAGTAGCAGCAGGTAGCTGACCCAGACAGGGCCGTCGCCATTGTTGAAATACCAGCCGACCAGCGATGCGGCGCAGTAGGCACCGATCGCGTAGAAGCTGCCGTGGGCCATGTTGAGGATGCGCATGACCCCGTAGATCACCGTCAGCCCTGCGGCGACGAGGAACAGCCACGAGGCGTAAATGGTGCCGTCGATCAGCACCGCATAGAAACTAATCATGTCGGGATTCCAAGCTTGGGAAAGGGCCCGGGTGCTAGCACCCGCGGCCCATGGTTCACCGGCGTGGTGGGGTCACTGGCACTGAGCTCCCGGGAAGCCGGCCTTGATCCAGTCCTGCGCTTCGGTGCCATCCGGCGGGGTAACGCATTCGCCGCTGAAGGACACGACGTCCTTCACCGAACCCTTGCCACTGGCTTCGTCGTAGTGGTACTCACCGTAGGCAATGCCCTGCATGGCCTGGTGACCACCCGCGCGCGCCATGTTTACCGTGCCTGAGACCGACTCGAACGTGGCACCCTTGAAGCTAGAGGCGATAGCCGCTGGAGCAGGTATCTCACCCTCGGCCTTGGCTGCCTTTTCCGCGGCGTGCTTCAGGCCGAGAATGGCCTGGGCCATCTTAGTTGCCGGGTAGGTGGGGTTGGTGCCGTACGCCTTGTTGTAGGCATCCTTGAACCAACTGTTTAGCGTGTTTTCCGGGGCGAATGCACCGAACGGCCCGCGCCCGCCGATGATCATGCCGTTGGGCGCTTGCCCTTCGTATCGATCGATAGCCGCTTCGCCACAAGTCAGCAGCGCGGTGGCGTCTTCGAGCAGGCCGCGCGCATTGGCCTGCAGCACAAAGGCTTCCATATCGCCGCCCCAGAAGCTGCTATGCACGATTTCCGGCCGCTTGACCGATAAGGCCGAAATTTCAGCACCGTACTGACCCTGGAACATCTTCGGCATCTGCGACTCGACCAACTTGGTCTTGGGCATCAGTTGCTCCATCGAGGCAGCGAAATCCCCCCAACTGTCCTGCCCCCAAGAGTAGTTCTGTTGTATGCCCGCGACCCTCGTTACATCCGGCCGGGTTTGGGCGAGGTAGCGAGCCGCGCCGACGTTATCCACCGCGGCATCAAGGCCAGTGCGGAAGACGAACTGCGAGGGCTTATCGTTGCTGAACAGGCGCGATGTACCGCAATCGTAAAAGACCGTCAGCGCGCCGAGCTCCTCGGCCAGCGGGGCGATCGCCAAGCAGTCGCCCGAAGACACGTATCCGACCACTGCGTCGACCTTCTGCCGCTGCACCAGGTTGCGGAACTCTTCCACCTGCTTGGTTGCGCCGCCGGCCTCGTCGATGATTACCGCCTCGATTTCGGCGCCGTTGATCCCTACCGTGTTATAGGGGGCCGGCATCGTGCCCTTATTCAGAGCCTCAACTAGCAGCTTCGCCGCATTGGCCGAGGGTTCGCCGAACGGCCCGGCCGCCGGCCCCGATAAGAACGTCACGATGCCAACGCGAAACTTTCCATTGTCTGCGGCGCTTGCTGGCCCGCTGGCTACCAGGGCGAGGCTGGCGCCTGCAATGGCCAAAGCCAAACGGTTCGTGAACGCGGTTTTCTTGTACTTGTTCATGCGGTTCTCCGTTGAGGTCATGGGTGTTGCGGTTGCGAAGCGGGTATCTCCGAGCCGCTGCGCGCCTGGGCGCGACGGCGTTCGATCAATTGCGGGGACGGCTGCAGCTCGGCGGCCGGATAGACCGACCAATTGCCCACCATCACCTTCGCGGGCGGGAACCGGTCGTTGCGTTCCAGCGTGCCTACGGCCTGCGCCTGGAGGATCTGGTGGGTGTCCGGGTCGATCCAAGAGGCGAAGCCCGGCGGGTCTTCGGGCAGGTCCAATCTCAGCCCTTCGAGTGCCTCGACCAACGACTCGCTGTCGGTCTTGCCGCCGGCGGCCTGTACCGCGCGCGCGGCGGTCATCACCCCGGAATAGGCGCCCTGCGCGGCGTAGGTCGGATAGCGGCCGTTGAGCTGCTCAAAGGTGGCCACGAAGCGCCGGTTGCGCTCGGTGTCGGGCCAGTTGTTGTGATGCCGCGCCGAGAGGATCAGCCCGGGCGGCGGTACTTCGCCGAGCGAGATAAGCGCGTCGTAGTTGGCGCCGGTATCGAAGTTGGCCAGCCGAGTACTTTCGAACAGCCCCGAGCCGGCCGCCTGCTTGACGAAGGCGATGAAATCTCCGCCCCACAGCGAAGTGACCACTATGTCTGGCTTGGCCTGCAGCAGCGCGGCGGTGTGCAGGGAGTAGTCCGGCTCGTACAGCTTTGGCCACAGTTCGGTGACGGTTTCGTACTGTACGCCAAGCTCGTCCAGCGATTGCTGCAGGTCGGTCCAGGACACGTGCCCGTAGTCGTAATCGGGGCCGATGAAGGCCAGGCGCTTCCAGCCGGTGCCGGCCTGCAGGTCGCGCAGGTAGCGGGCGCCGGCGGCCATCGAGATCCAGCTGTCGTTGGTGACGCGGAAATAGTAGCGATGGCCCGCCTCGATGGTCATGCGCGAGGAGGCATGATCGGTGCCGATCAGCACCACGCGCTCGCGCTGGGCCACACGGCTGACGGCCTGGGCAACGCCGGAGGAAACCATCCCGCAGAGCACGTCGACCTCGTCGTTGCGCAGGAAGTCCTCGGCCAGGCGTACGCCGTAGGAAGCCTTGGATAGGTCGTCGTCAATGATCACCCGCAGCCGTGGGGTTTCGCGCCCCGCGGCGCGTTCGGCCTCGAGGTCGCGCAGAGCGATGTCGATGCCGGCAATGCTGTCCTGGCCGTACATCGCGGCGCGGCCGGCCATCGGGTAGAGGCAGCCCATGGTCAGGTCGGCCTCGCCGGCGGGGGCGCCAAGTACGACGCGTGCGGCGTTGGCGTCGCCGATCGTCAGCACCAGGCCGGCGAGGAGGGCAGCGGCGTTCAGGGCCGGGTGCACGAGGCAGGGCTGTGACATGGGTGTTCCTCTGGGCGTTTGTTTCGCCTCTTGTTCGTCTCGACTAGAGCAAGCGATGTGCCATAAGCCAGAGACGAGGCGTGGGAAAGTCGCGCGAGGGCTCTGGCCCGGCGCTTGCGGTGCTCGATGAAAGGTTACGACAGGTGGTGCGACGAGGTGTGCTCGAGCGGTGTTGCGCGCTGGGCTGAGCGGAATCCGCTCAGACGAAGAGTGCTTGAGCGGTTAGCGCTCGCTCTCGTGGCTGGCGCCCAGTCGCTGCAGGCGCCGCTTGAGCGCGTGTCGCGAGATACCCAGTAGATCGGCGGCACGGCCCTTGTGGCCGCTGGCACGCTTGAGGGCATCGAGTACCAGGTCGCGCTCGGTGATCTGCAGGTGGTTTTCTAGGTTGCCGACTTCGATGCGTGCCGCCGGGTCCGGCGCGAAGGTCTGCTGGAATTCTACCGGCAGGTCGCCGGCTTCGATGCGCTGGCCCGGGAACAGGATGGTCAGGCGCTCGATCAGGTTCTTCAATTCGCGGACGTTGCCCGGCCAGCGGTGCCGCCGCAAGGCTTGGCAGGCGTCGGCGGTCAGCTGGATCGGCTGGCAGCCCTCTTCGCGCGCCTGGCGCTCGGCGAAGTGGCCCGCCAGGTTGACGATGTCCTCGCCCCGCTCGCGCAGCGCCGGCACCTCCACGGTAATTACGTTGAGGCGGTAGAACAGGTCCTCGCGGAAGGTGCCCTGGCGTACCGCATCGGCCAGGTCACGGTTGGTGGCAGCCACCACGCGCGCATCGGCGCTGGCGGCTTGGTCCGAGCCCACAGGCCGATAGCTACCGTCTTCCAGAAAATGCAGCAGCTTGGCCTGCAGGGGCAGCGGCAGCTCGCCGATTTCGTCGAGGAACAGCGTGCCGCCGTCGGCGAGGGCGACAAGCCCGGTGCGTTTCTGATGCGCGCCGGTGTAGGCGCCCTTCTCGGCGCCGAACAGCTCGGCTTCGATTAGCTGCTCAGGCAGTGCTGCGCAATTAACTTCGACGAACGCCCGCTCGGCGCGCTGGCTGCTGGCATGGATCGCCCTGGCCACCAGAGCCTTGCCCGTGCCGGACTCGCCGAGCAGCAGGATGCGCGTCGCGGTGCTGCCGGCGATCCGCATGAGGGTGGCCTGCAGCTGGCCTATCACCGGGCTTTCGCCGAGCAGGCCGTTGGCCGGAATGTCGCGGCGCCGATGGTAATCCAGCTCCTGGACCACGCGGTTGTGATCGAGCGTGGCGACGATGTCGTGCAGCAGTTCGTCCAGCTCGAACGGCTTGGTCAGGTAGTCGGCCGCGCCGCTCTTGACAGCCTGGACGGCCGCGCGAGTATCGCCATGCGCGGAAATCATGATCACCGGCAGGTTCGGATAGCGCTCGAGCAGCGTGGCGAGGGTCGCCATGCCGTCCATACCCGGCAGGCGCAGGTCGAGCAGCACAACATCGGGTCGCTCCCGTTCGGCTTCGCTGATGCCCGCTTCGCCGGTGTGCGCCGTGCTGACGCGCATGTTTTCGTTGCGCAGGGCGAAGCTTAACGAGCGTACGTAGCTCTCTTCGTCGTCGATGATCAGGACATGGACCTTGGGCATGGCGGGCTGGCTCATTGGCGTGAGGGTTTCGGCGGGCCGGGGAACAGCAGGCTGACGCAAGTGCCCTTGCCTGGCTCGCTGGCGATGGTCATGGTCACCAGGTTCGCCTCGGCCATCTGCTGACAGATGCTAAGGCCCAGCCCGGTGCCGGAGGGCTTGAGTGTGAAGAACGGCGTTCTCACGTTCGCCAGGTGCTCGGGCGGGATGCCGCAGCCGTCATCGTTGATGGTGATTAATATCTGCTCGCCTTGCGACTCGGCGCGCAGGCTGATGGTACCGCCGGCCGAGCAGGCCTCCAGGGCGTTGAGGCCCAGGTTGGCGAGAATCTGCAGCGCCTGGTCGGGGTCGGCGAAGACAAGCAGGCGCGAGTCGCCCACCGAGGACAGCGCAACGTCGCGATCTTCGGCCATGGGCCGAAGCAGGCTGAGCGTCTGGCGGAACAGCTCGCGGACCGGTGTGGGTTTCGGCGATGGCGGATGCGGGCGGCCGTAGGCGAGCAGGTCGGTGGTGACGCGGGACAGTCGATCAATTTCTCGCTCCATGTCGGTCAGCAGAAGGTGGCGCTCGGGATCGCGTTCCTGCCGGCTGAGCGCTTGCACGGTGGTTTTCATGGTCGCCAGCGGGTTGCGCACCTCATGGGCGACGCCGGTGGCGAAGCCGCCCAGCACCGCTAGCTTCTCCGCCCGCACCGTGCGGCTGATCAGGTCGTTCAGACGCTCGGCCATGATGTTGAATGCATGCGCCACGCGGCTGATCTCGTCGTTGTGCTGCTCTTCGGGCAGGCGATAGTGCAGATCGCCACCGGCCAGGCTGTTGGCGCCGTGCAGCAGCGTGTCGATGCGATGGCGCAGGCGCCGCGACAGGGTGAAAAAGGCGATCAGAATGAAGCCGAGGATGGCCGCCGCGGCCACGTACAGCCAGATACGTGCAGTCACCAGCGGCTCGAGCAGCGCGCCGGGCTGAACGCTCAGCACGATGTTCCAACCCGGCAGGATCTCCGGCCCCTCGATCAGTCGACCCGAGGCGATGGCCGGCCGCGCGGTGGCATCCAGCAAAACGCCACCCGGCACCCGCAACAGCGGCTCGATCACACCGGCGACTCCGGCGCCACCGAGCAGTTCGGTGAGCGACGCCAGGCGCAGGTGCAGGGCAATGCTGGCATCGCCGCCCTGGCCGGCATCGCGGATACGCTGACGAGCGATCAGCCAACCAGAACGACCGTCGCGGGGCAAGGCGGGGCCGATGATTTCCACGTTGTCGACTTGGGTGACGGGTAGGCCGTCGAGCGACCAGTCCTCGCCAGACCAGTAGGGCGGCCCGGATGCCGCCTGGCCGGCTACCACGCGAATCAGGCGATCCTGCTGGTCGAAGAACAGCACGCCGTAGAGATCGGGCAGGTCGGCCTCCAGGCGCAGCAGCGCATCGGCGTCCGCCGCGCCATACCAGTCCTGGCGAACAAATTCCGGCATGGCCGGGTGATTGGATAGGGCCGACAGCTGATAGAAGCGGTTGTCGAGAAACGAGGACAACCGGCTGGCCGTCGCGGTGACCTGAGCATTCAGGCGCTCGCCAGTGAGGCGGTCGAGCAGAGTGTTGGCGAAGCGCTCGTAGAGAACGCCCAAGGCGATCAGCCCGAAGATCGTCACTACGATCGACAGCAACATGTAGCGCGCAACCAGACTCAGCTGCGGCCCGGACAGCCTTATTAAGTGCATGACGATGGGCATTGCCTGTTTGCGTTGTCACGATTAAGACACGCCAGCATAGGGAGCAAACTGGGACAGTGTCCATTGCCCGTTTTTCGCCGGGACACTGTTCGATAAACATTTCGGTGCTAAATCGGACACTCTAAGCTCCCGCTCCTAGTGCTATCGGTTCGGCCTTGGATATACGAACCACCTGAGGGTCGCTAACGCTAGGAACTCGCGCGAGTTAACCCGCCGCTGGTGCGCAAATGCACGGTACGCAAGCTGGTACGCACGGAAATCGAAGTTTTTATCGTTGCGCACCAACCTGTACTAACCGCTCTTATGCTTGGCCTGCTAGCTGCCTCGCTATTTTGCGGATGTCCTCTTGGCGGTACAGGCTGCCAGTCCAGTCTTCGGGAATTTCGCTACTACCGTAATAGGCGCCCGCCAGTTGACCGCAGATCGCTGCGGTAGTGTCTGCGTCATCGCCTAGGTTGGCTGCGGCCAGGATTGCCGCTTCGAATGAATCGGTGTGCCAAAAGCACCACAGGGCAGCTTCCAGACTTTCCACCACATAGCCCGATCCAACGATTTCGTCTGCGGTTAAGTTTTTGAATCGCTGGTCTATGATCCGCGCCGTGGAGTCGGGCATCTCGAAGTCGACTTCGTCTGGGAATAGGCTTGTCTTGTCCTGCTCACCAGCGAGCGCCCTGAGTAATACCAGGGCGAAGTACCGGCAGCACGCCAAGCACTCTGCGGAGGCATGCGTAGTGCTTGAGCTCAGCGTTGCGAAATCAATAGCGTCTTTGGGCCGGCGGGCGAAATACATCGGGATAGGTGCTAGGCGCATCAGCGATCCGTTGCCGGAGGACGCCGAGTCGGTCGCGCCGCTGTGGGGTTCGCCTGTTCTTTGAAACCGAACAAGGGCGGCGGCAATTGTCTTGCCGATACCGAATGCGTGAGTACGGCACGAGTTGTGGCCTTCATTAGCCCAGCGCCAATAGTGTTGCATTTGGTCAAGCGCATCGAAACCATCGCATTCGATCAGGCTGTCAGCTAGGCACAGCGCCATAGCCGTGTCGTCTGTCCACTCCCCTTTGTTAAGCCGGAATTTCCCACCCCCGGTCATTCCGGTGACAGGTTCAAATCTTCCCCGCGGCATGAATTCCACTGTGGCGCCCACCGCATCACCGCAGGCGAGTCCTAGCAGGCAACCCTCAAAACGGTCGATGTCTAGATCCATATGCTGCGTTCTCCTAGGGTTGTGCTCATTTCGCCACTCGCATCGTTTGGTCAAAGCGTCTGGGGGCGTCTGACATGCTGGCTCAATGAGGCCGAAGTGGATAATGTTCGCGGGTTAAGCGGCAGGTGAAGCAAGCTGATGTTCGCGAAATGCTGCAATCACTCATCCCTGCAGGCGCTCAAGCACTCTCCATAATGGCAGAGCGAAAGGCAGCGCCTGCGTACTCACTTATTCGCGTCATGTTTTGGGGTTGTTCGTGGCTATCAAGAAATCCGACCTATATTCCTCCCTCTGGGCCTCGTGTGACGAGCTACGCGGGGGGATGGATGCCAGCCAGTACAAGGACTACGTCCTGTTCATGCTGTTCATTAAGTACATTTCCGACAAATACGGAAACTCGAACGATTTCGCTCCGCCTGTGACCATCCCATTTGGTGCCAGCTTCAAGGACATGGTCGTCCTCAAGGGTAAGCCCAACATTGGCGAGAAGATAAATACTCAGATCATCCAGCCTTTGATCGACGCGAACGCTCGGCTTGCTCGCAGCGACTTTCCTGACTTCAACGACCCCAACAAGTTGGGTGAGGGGAAGGATATGGTGGAAAGGCTGACCAACCTTGTGGCGATCTTCGAGAAGCCAGAACTGGATTTCTCAAAGAACCGCGCTGACAACGACGACATACTCGGTGACGCCTACGAATACCTCATGCGCCACTTCGCTACGCAGAGTGGTAAGAGTAAGGGTCAGTTCTACACGCCATCCGAGGTCAGCCGGATCATCGCGCAGGTCATAGGCATCAGCCCGGCCAATGCCTTAGCGTCGACTACCGTTTATGACCCGACTTGCGGGTCGGGATCGCTTCTGCTGAAAGTGGCCGACCAGGCTGGCAAGCACATCACCCTGGAAGGGCAGGAGATGGACGTGACCACTGCCGGTCTCGCCCGCATGAACATGATCCTGCACGACTTTCCTACCGCCAACATCCTGCAGGGCAACACGTTGTCCAATCCCAAGTTCAAGGATGACGAGCAGCTGCGTACATACGACTACGTGGTGGCGAATCCGCCATTCTCGGTTAAAACGTGGAGCGTCGGCCTATCGCCAGCTAATGATCCCTATCAGCGCTTTGCCTGGGGCGCCCCACCAGCCAAACAGGGTGACTACGCGTTTCTGCTGCATATCATCCGTTCGCTTAAAAGCACCGGCAAGGGGGCCTGCATCCTGCCGCACGGCGTGTTGTTTCGCGGCAATGCCGAGGCGGCTATACGTGAAAAGCTGGTGCGCTCGGGCTACCTCAAAGCGATCATCGGGCTGCCGGCTAACCTGTTTTTCGGAACAGGAATCCCCGCCTGCATTCTGGTGCTCGATAAGGAAAATGCCAGCGCTCGCAAAGGCATATTCATGATCGATGCATCCAAAGGATTCCTGAAGGACGGCCCGAAGAATCGCCTGCGCGACCAGGATGTCCACAGAATCGTCGATACTTTTAAGCGAATGGCCGAGGTTCCACGCTACGCCCGTATGGTCTCGTTTGACGAAATCAGCGACCCGAAGAACGACTTCAATCTCAACCTGCCGCGCTATATCGATAGCACCGAGCCGGAGGATATTCAGGATATCGACGGCCACTTGCGCGGCGGCATCCCCGAGCGTGACATCGACGCTTTTGATAGCTACTGGCAGGTGATGCCTGCCCTGCGTGCGGCCTTGTTCAAACCCGCCAGCCATTCCGGTTATTTCGAGCTGGTCAGCCGCGACGTGAAGCCGGTGATTTTCGGCCACCCGCAGTTCACTGCGTTTAAGGCGGGTGTGGATACGCTGTTCAACCAGTGGCTGGCCAGCAGCACGCCGCAACTCAAAGGCTTTGCTGCGGATGCGCCCAGCAGCCATCCCAAGGAGTTGATCCTCAAGCTCTCCGAGGAACTGCTCAGCGCCTTTGCCAAAGCACCCTTGCTCGACCATTACGACATCTACCAGCACCTGATGGACTACTGGGCCGAGACCATGCAGGACGACTGCTATCTGATCAGCTCCGATGGTTGGAAGGCAGGCGCTACTGTGCGTGAGATCCACAAGGTGAAGGACAAGAACAACAAGCTGGTCTGGGCGGAAAAACACGACTACAGCCAGGGCAAGCGCCGCTTTAAATCTGACCTGATCCCGGTCGAGCTGCTGGTTGCCCGCTACTTCAGCGCTGAGCGCAGCGCCATTGAAGAGCTGGAAACGGAGTTGGCCAGCATTGAGCAAAGCCTGAGCGAGCTGCTCGAAGAGCACAGCGGTGAGGATGGCTCCCTCAGCGAAGTGATCGAAGGCGAGGGCGACAAGCAGAAAGTCACCACCAAAGCCATCAAGGCTCGCCAACGTGAGATTGATAACGACCCAGACTATGAAGAAGAACTCAGGGTACTGGCTGAATACGCAAAGCTGCTCGACCAGCAAAGCACGCTTAAAGCCAAACTGAAAAAAGCCGAGGAAGACCTCGATAACAAGATTCACACGAAATACCCGCAGCTGAGCGAAGCCGAAATCAAAACCCTGGTGGTGGACGATAAGTGGCTGGCCACTCTGGCCATTGCTGTACAGGGCGAGCTGGATCGTGTATCGCAAACCCTGACCGGGCGTATTCGTGAGCTGAGCGAGCGTTATGCCACGCCATTGCCGCAGCTTGCTGATGACGTCGCCACCCTGGCCAGTCGCGTGGACGAACATCTGAAAAAGATGGGGGCGGTATGGCAGTGAAGCCGGGCTATAAGCTGACGGAGGTGGGGGTTATTCCTGAAGAGTGGGAGGTGAAACCTCTCAAGCGCATATCGCCGAGCCAAAGTGTGGGCTTAGTTATCAACCCCTCCACGTACTTTGATAAAGCTGGCTCCGTGCCGCTCCTCGTTGGGTCAAATATTTCGGAAAATGCCATCGACTCAACGAAATCGAACCGCATCACGAAAGCAAGCAATGAGTTGCTGTCTGTGTCGCGTTTGGTAGCTGGTGATCTTGTAACCGTGCGAGTTGGTGAGCCAGGCATCACTGCAGTGATTCCTCCTGAGCTAGATGGATGCAATTGTGCATCAATGATGATCGTTCGGAGGCATCCGTCATTCGACTCGCGCTGGCTGTGCAGCATGATGAACTCGCGACACGGGCGTAAACAAGTTGAGCATGTGCAGTACGGTACGGCGCAGAAGCAGTTCAATATCAGCGATGCCGTCGAGTTCCTTTATCCAGTTCCTCCTCTCCCCGAGCAGCGCGCCATCGCGACGGTATTGAGTGATGTGGATGCTCTACTGGATGCGTTGGAGCGGCTTCTCGCCAAGAAGCGCGACCTCAAGCATGCCGCTATGCAACAACTCCTCACCGGCCAAAACCGTCTACCCGGTTTCGATGGCGAGTGGGAAGTGATGCAATTGGGAGAAGTGGCGACCTTTCTTAAGGGAACAGGTCTACCGAAGAGCGCGCTTGTTCCTGACGGTAGAGATCTTTGCGTTCACTACGGTGAGCTGTTCACTAGGTATCCAGAGACTATTGGCGAAATATTTAGCCGTACCAATGGTGTGGGTGATTCTTTCCGGTCTGTTGCAAACGACGTGTTAATGCCCACTTCGGATGTCACACCCAGAGGTTTGGCAAAAGCAAGCTGCGTCACAATTGATGGCGTCATCCTTGGCGGAGACATTCTTGTGATTCGCTCTGATAAGCAGCGAGTATTCGGGCCCTTCTTGAGTTACATCATTCGCCGAGAGGAGAGCCAGGTTCTTCGACTTGTTACCGGTTCTACGGTTTATCACCTTTATGGTTCGGAGATGAAGAAGTTTAGTTTTTCGTTGCCTCCCCTAACAGAACAAGTCGCCATAACTGCTGTGTTGTCCGATATGGCCGCCGAACTGGCAGTGCTTGAAAAGCGTCTAGCCAAAACCCGCGCCCTTAAGCAAGGCATGATGCAAGAACTGCTCACCGGAAGGACGCGCTTGGTATGACCGACTTGGGCATGGATGCAAAACAAGCGCAGCAGGCCACCGAACTCTCCAGCACGATTATCAGCGTGTATGACTTGCTCATGGACCCGGCGCTGGAAATTCCCCAGTACCAGCGCCCGCACAAATGGGCCGGCAAGCATATCAACCAGTTGTTCTCTGATATCGCCATCCACAAGGACAAGTCGGCTTACCGCCTGGGCACCATCGTGTTTCACCGGGAGGGTGAGAAAAAGAACATCGTCGATGGGCAGCAGCGCACCATCAGCCTGCTGCTGGCGGCCCGTGCACTCATTGAGCGTACGAGCAAGAAGGAAGACAAGCTTAAGCGTAAAGACTTGCAAGACCAGTTAGACGAGCTTGGGCGGGTGATGGTCAACCCCAGCTTTACCAGCGAGATCTCGCAAAAGAACATCCACAGCAATTACCTTGAGGTGGCCCGCATCGTCTCCCGTGCGGACTTTACCGAGGCGCATATCGACTTCTTCCTGAACAAGTGCCAGGTCGTAGCGGTGGCGTTGACGGATGTGTCCGAGGCCTTCCAGTTCTTCGACTCGCAGAATGCGCGGGGCCGCGATCTGGAGCCCCATGATCTGCTCAAGGCCTACCACCTGCGTGAGTTCAGCCCGTGTGATGAGCCGTTGAAGGCGGCTACGGTGGCCCGTTGGGAGAGCAGTGATACCAAGGAGCTGGCCACGCTGTTCTCGCAGTACCTGTACCGCATCCGCAATTGGTCAAAAGGGGTGTCGGCCCGTTACTTCAGCAAGGACGACAGCGACCTATTCAAAGGCGTGAATATCGATACGGTGGCCAGCTACCCCTATGTGGAGCAGCTGCGCATCGCCCACCATTTTGTTGACCAATATAACGGGCAATACGAGCGTAAGATCGACTCGCGTGAGATGGGTTTTCCCTTCCACCTGGACCAGATAATCATCAATGGCCGGCGCTTTTTCGAGCTGGTAAGCCATTACCAGGGCAAGGTGGCGCGGATCAGCGCAGAGTCCTGGAATGGGCATGAACTGGTGGGGGCCGCAGGCCTGGATGGCTATGCGAAAAAAATCATGGATGTTCTCAACAACTATCCGGCTAGAACCCGCACGGGCGATTCCTACGTACGGGCGATGTTCGATTGCCTGTTGATCTACTACATCGACAAGTTTGGCCAAGCGGAGCTGTCCCGGGCCATTGAGAAGACTTTCATCTGGGCCTACAGCCTGCGCCTGCAAATGCAGGTCGTGCAGCTGGCCAGCATGGATAACCACGTGCTGGCGAACAATCTGTTCAGGCTGATCAAGGATGCCACTCGCCCAGCGGACTTTATCAACTGCAGCCTGCCGGTCGCCAGTGGTAAGAAGTCCACCAAGACTGGGGAGATCGAGGCGCTATTCAGGGAGATGAAATACTATGAGTGAGGCGATCATCCAGCTTTCCATCCAGCGGCTGCTCAGCGGGAATGTTGAGTACGTTATCCCGATGTATCAGCGCAATTACGCCTGGGAAGAGGGTGAGATCACCCAGCTGATTCAGGACGTTATCGACTACCTGCCGAAGTCCGGCGATAAAGCGCGTAACTACTACATTGGCAGTCTGGTGGTGTATGAGCGACCAGACACTAAAACGCCGGTATTTGAGACAATTGATGGTCAGCAGCGACTGACAACGCTGTCGTTGCTGACGTCCTATCTGAAGAACACCCAGGCTGCCGACCTCGACTGGTATTCAAATCTGAGTATCCACTTCGATAGCCGCGAGCATTCGCGCGCCACCTTTGCGGCCATCTTCGAGGGTCGCTTCAAAGATGACCCTGCCGAGATGCTGGCTGAAAAGCAGATCAATACCGGCATCCTCAATGGCTATCGGCTGATCCAGAAGGTCTTGCCGCAGAAGCTCAAAGAGAATGGGGTTTCAGCGCAGCAGTTTGCGGATTTCCTGTTTCGTTATGTGCAGATCATGCGGGTGAAGGTGCCGGCGGATACGGACTTGAACCATTACTTTGAAATTATGAACAACCGCGGTGAGCAGCTGGAAAAGCACGAGGTGCTCAAGGCGCGGATGATGGAGAAGCTGCAGGGTTGCCATCAGAGCCAGAACTGCTTGCACACCGTATGGGAAGCCTGCGCGAATATGGAGCGCTATGTGCAGATGGGCTTCACGCCCGGCCAGCGCGGCAGCATTTTTGGTGAAAAGGATTGGGGGCGGTTCGAGCCAGCGGACTTTAATGAGCTGACCGCTGCGCTGCACCGTACGCAAGAGGTGGCCTACAAGGAGGGTGCTTCGTTGTCCCTCATGGACATCATTGACGGACCCCCGGTTAGCGCGGAAAAGCCCGATAGTGGTGAAGATGCGCCCGAGCGGTTTAACACGGTGATTAACTTCCCCAACTTTTTGCTGCATGTGCTGCGTGTGGATACGCAAGCGGATATCCCACTGGATGACAAACAGCTGCTTGATACGTTTGACACCCATGTTCTGAAACAGTCAGACCCGGCTGCTGCGGTGAAGCGTTTTATCTTCAGCCTGCTGCGCTGTAAGTACCTGTTTGACCAGTACGTGATCAAGCGCGAGTCCATCAAGGGTGCCGATGGTTGGAGCCTTAAACGCTTCAAATGGAACGAGGGCGGTGAGCGCAGCCGAGTAGGTCGCGGCAGCTATGTGAATAGCTTCGGCGAAGAAGAGGGCAGCGAAGGCATCAACCGTCGCATTTTGATGCTGCTTTCAGCGTTCCATGTATCCACGCCAACGTTGGTTTACAAGCATTGGCTGAATGCGGCGCTGTATTACCTCTTTCACGCTGAGCAGGTTGAGGCTCGGGCCTATCTGCAGCATATGGAGTCAGTCGCGAAGGCCTTTGTTTTTGACCGTTTTCTGGCTCCCGAGGCCGGCTTGGAATACTTTGCGATGGTTTACGGGAACAAGTGTATCTGTCAGGCCCGTCGCGAAGGCGTAACGGCAGAGACGCTGGAACCGCGCTTGAGCTTCGGCAATATCGAAAACAACCTGGTGTTCAACTTCCTGGATTACCTGCTGTGGCTTGAGCATCAGGGTGATGAAAAGGTGAAGCTTTACGAGTTCACCTTCCGTAGTTCGGTGGAGCACTACTACCCGCAGCATCCATTGCCGGGGCATGCTCCGCTCGATGCCGAGGTTCTGAACTCGTTTGGCAACCTATGCCTGATCAGCCATGACAAGAACTCTCGTCTCAGCAATTTCATGCCGACGGCAAAGAAAGAGTTTTATCAGAGCAACAGCATCGACAGTATTAAGCAGCACCTGATGATGAAGGCCGAACCCTGGGATGCTCAGGCCATACGTGAGCATTACCAGCAAATGATGGACGTGCTGCTGAAGAGCCTCGCCGGCAAACACGAGACCGAGTAAACCCTGCAGGATGCACCTGATGACTCAACAACCTCGCTCCGAACGCCGCACCCAGAATCGTGTTGTGGCCCTGTTTACGGACAAAACACGGCCTGATTGCCTCGGCTACGACTACCTAGGCGAGTGGAGCAAGCGCGGGCAAAACCGCAACATTGAAACTGAGCTGCTGCAGGCCAACCTGAAACAGCGCGGCTACTCCGATGCGCAAATATCGGCGGCACTGCAACGGTTAATGGCTGCAGCGGATGCCACGGGCATCACGCTGTATCAGGCCAACTTGCGTACCTATCAGTTGCTGCGATACGGCGTGCCGGTGCAGGTGGCTGTTGGCCAAGCCCACGAGACAGTGCATTTGGTTGATTGGGAAAACCCTGACGCTAATGATTTCGCCATCGCCGAGGAAGTGACCTTGCGCGGCGGTCATGAGCGCCGTCCTGACTTGGTCATTTACCTGAATGGTATCGCTATCGGCGTGATTGAGCTGAAGCGTAGCTCGGTTGACGTAGCCGACGGCATCAACCAACTGATCACCAACCAGGAGGAAATCTTTAACCTGGGTTTCTTCAGTACGGTGCAGATGGTGTTTGCTGGGAGCGACTCACAGGGCCTGCGCTATGGCACTGCCACCACTCGCGCCGAGTTTTTTGTCGAGTGGAAGGCTGCCGCGTTTAAACTTGAGCCTGTTGAGTTGAATACTCAGCGTGAGATGCCTGCTCACTATCAAGCATTGGCCGGTGCAGAGGCCGTTAAGTCGGGGTATCTGTTCGATGGCCCGCTGGCGCAAATGTGCGAGAAGTCCCGTCTGCTCGATCTGATCCGCAATTTCATCATCTTTGACGCGGGTATCAAGAAGGTCCCGCGCCCTCATCAGTACGCCGCAGTGAAGGCCGCGCAAGAGAGGGTTCGTAGGAAAGAAGGTGGGGTGATTTGGCACACCCAGGGCAGTGGCAAGAGCATCTTGATGGTGTTGATCGCCAAATGGTTGCTGGAGCATGACCCGGATGCGCGCATCCTGGTGATCACGGATCGTGATGAGTTGGATAAACAAATTTCCGGGGTTATGCGCAACGCGGGAGTCATCGGCAACGACTCACCTTCGCCACGAATCACCTCTCGTGCTGATCTCGTGCAGAAGTTGTCTGCTACTACGCCACGGTTGCTGTGCGCGCTGCTCCACAAGTTCGAGCCCGATCTAAGCGTGCCGCCGCCGCCAATGCGCGGTAGCTTTTATGTGTTCGTGGATGAATGTCACCGCACCCAGGGTGGTGACATGAACCGGCAAATGAAGCAGTGGCTGGCTAATGCCCTGTTCATTGGCTTTACCGGCACACCCTTGCTGCGCAAAGACAAGCAGACCACGCGCGATGTGTTCGGCACCTATATCCACACCTACAAATTCCATGAGGCTGTGGCGGACAAGGTGGTGCTGGATCTGAAGTATGAGGCGCGTGATGTGCCGCAGCGTTTGACGTCGCAAAAGGCTATCGACGCTTGGTTCGAGCAGAAAACTAAGGGGTTGAACAACTACCAGAAGTCGATTTTGCGTAAGCGCTGGGCCACGATGGAAGCATTGATGAGTGCAGGCGAGCGCAAGCAGCGCATCATCGCCAGCATCATTGAGGACTTCAGCCTAAAGCCACGGCTAAACAACGACCGAGGTACGGCCATTCTGGTGGCGGCGAGCATTTACGATGCCTGCCATTACTTCCGCTTGTTTCAAACCACCTCGTTCGGCCCTTACTGCGGCATCGTGACATCGTATGAGCCAAACCATAACGCCATCTCCCGTGCGCCGGCGCAGAGTGATGAGCGTTACAAAATTCGATACCTACACGCAGTACGTGCTGAAGCAAGGCCAGACCACTACGGCTTACGAAGAAGAAACCAAGCGTCGCTTCATCGAGGAACCTGCCAACCTGAAACTGCTCATCGTGGTGAGCAAGCTGCTTACCGGTTTCGATGCGCCGAGTTGTTCATATATCTACCTGGACAACGAACTGCATGATCACAACCTGTTCCAGGCCATTTGCCGGACCAACCGACTCGACGGTGATGACAAGGATTTTGGTTACATCGTCGACTTCAAAGAGCTGTTCGGTGACGTGCAGGATGCCATTTCGGTCTACACCTCCGACGAGCTGGACATCGATGCGGGCAACGGTGGCAGCAATAACGTTGAGTTGAAGGACTGGCTGGTTGAGGGCAAGAAGCAACTGGATGCGGCCCGTGAAGCATTGAGTTATCTGTGTGCTCCAGTGGTACCGCCGCGCGAGGTTGAGCAGTTTATCCACTACTTCTGTGGCATGGCTGCTGATGCCAATGGGCTGGACGAGACTGAAGCGCTGCGGATCTCCTTCTACAAAGCAGTGGCTTCATTTGTGCGAGCGTTTGCCGAGTTGGCGCAGAACCTGGCTGAGGCGGGTTACTCTGCGGCAGAAGCAGAACGGTTGCAGGCAGAAATGCAGTTTTATGCGGACTTGCGTGAGGCTATCAAAAAGCATTCTGGTGAAGAGCTTGATATCAAGCCATTCGAAGCGGATATGCGGCATCTGCTCAATACTTATATCCAGGCCGATTACGCTGACTCGATGAGTACGGTCGATAATTTCTCGTTGGTTGAACTGATCATTCAAACCGGCGTTCACGATGCGATTGCCAAGAAGCTGAACTCCAAGGGCAAGCTCTCTAAGGATGCAATCGCTGAAGGCATTATCAACAACGTTCGCAAGACTATCATTCGCGATCAGCTTACGGATCCACGGTTCTACGAAGGAATGTCGAAGCTGCTGGAGGATCTGATCAGGCAGAGCCGTGATGATGCGGCGGCCTATGAGGAGTTCCTGCGCAAAGCTGAGGCGCTTGTTAAGCAACTTGCGCAGAACGGATCGAAAAGCTCGCCCGAGGCGCTCGTCGGCCACCCAGAAGCTATAGTCCTGTTCAACAACCTCGACAGCATTGCTACCACTAGCTTCGAGTGTCCGCAGGACGAAGATGAGAAAGTACGGCTAGCGTTAGAGATTGATGAGGCCATACGACATAACGCACCTGCATCTTGGAGGGGCGATGATGCTCGTGAAAAGCAAGTTTTGAACGCGTTGTTCCCTCTCCTCAGTCGTGATCGGGATGCGACTGTCGCAATCTTCGAAATTATCAAGAATCAGCCGGGTTACTGATGATCGAGACTATCGAGCTAGGTGACATCTCCATATCGGTGTCGCGTAAGAACATCAAGAACGTCCATCTAAGCGTTCACCCACCGGAGGGGCGGGTGACGCTAGCAGCACCTACCAGCACGCGGTTGGAGGTTGCTCGTGCCTACGCTATCTCTAAGCTCGGATGGATTCGCGACCAGCAGCGAAAGCTAGAGGACCAAGCCCGTGAGACGCCGCGCCAGTTCGTGGGGCGAGAAAGCCATTGTGTGTGGGGGCGGCGCTATTTGTTGGAAGTTTCTTATCATGATGCCAAGCCTTCAGTAGTCCAGGACCACAAGCGCATCAAGCTGATAGTACGCCCTGGCAGCGATGCACAAACGCGTGCGGAGGTTATGCACGAATGGCAGAAGCGCCAGATGCATCAGGTGGTTCCGGCCCTAATTGAGAAATGGGAACGCAAGCTAGGAGTAACGGTTGCCCGATACTTCCTCCAGCGGATGAAAACCAAATGGGGAAGTTGTAATTACCAGGCGGGCAACATCCGACTGAATACTGAATTGGTGAAGAAGCCAAAAGATCTAGTTGAGTACGTTATCGTCCACGAGATGGTGCACTTGATCGAGCCAAACCACGGGGAACGCTTCGTCTCTATCCTTAGCCATCATTACCCAACTTGGCGGGAGGCCCGCGCAGAGTTGAATGACTTGCCGCTGTCGGCGGAGGTCTGGAAGGAGTGAGTGTGCTGCTTCAGAATCATGGCTAGCACAAGAGCGGATCAGTCCAAAGTAGCGCTTGTGGGTGGTAAATGTAGGAGTGGTTTAAAAACGATACCTGTGAGGGCCAAAAAAAGCCTCCCACAGGTATCAAAAACGCTACCTGTAGCACCCGCCAATCCCGTCTATGGTTCATATTCGATACTTGTGGCAACGATGGAAGTATCGTTTTTAAACCGGTGGAAATGTTAAGGCGACTTCTTTTCCCAATCATTGCTAGGTGCCCTGTTTCTCCAACAAGGCATCCACGTCAGCCGCCACGTGCGCGATTTGGACTGCGTCCGACTGCAAAATAACGACTCGTCGATCATCTCGATAAACCCCGCTTCGACTAGTTCGTTAAACGAGCGCATTGCCAATGCCCTTGAGCAAGGTATCTCTTGCTCTGCTTGCCTGACTCCAAAGGCGACTGGTCCATTCGGCGACCAATGCCGTTGAAGCAGCGTAATCAAGACTTTGGCTTGCGGAGTCAGGGCTAGGTAGTTTCTGGAGCTAAGAAGGCGGCGCTGAATGGCTACAACGCCGCCCTGACTATCAAATGGCAGTCTCTGCTTCTTGGCCATAGTGGCATTTACAGCTGACTTGGGGGGTTGCGTCCCAGCAATTGTGCTACAGCGCGATCAGTCTGCTGCTTTTCAGCCTCCCCTAGTGGATAGCAGTGGTCGCTCAGTACCTCCGCTTCCGGAAGGTTCAGTTTGATGTCATCCGGACGGTGGCTGAAAGTACGAAGATCCTTGCCTAGCGTTTCGGAGCGACTCGGTGTGGTCATGGTTAACGACCTTCCAGACGATCTACGACCCATTGATCCACGAGGGTCCCGTCCCAGCCGACAGCACGTTTCCCAATGCGAATGGCTTTAGGGAATTTCCCCTCGGCCATCAATTGATAGATCCAGGCGCGACCAAAGCCCGTGGCGTCCATAACTTGGCGCAGGCGATAGATGCGGCGCTCAGCGCGCGTGAAACGACTAGTTTGAACAGTAGTAGCGACGGCAGGCATAGCCATACCTCCTTTGCGCTCAATGGCGCGTAGTGGATGTCGCTACGCATTCAATACATCAGGATAGCGTGTTCCTAGATTCGTCCGCGGAGGGTCCAAAACTATTTTTAGGAGCGTCGGGGTGTTTGGCTTTCTTTTTCGCTTCGTGCTTCCGTATCCACCGACGTACTACGGCTTCATCAACTCCATATTCATCGCATCTATCTGCGGCGAAGCGAGAGGCTATCTTTCTACCGTTTTGGGATCCTTGCCAAGCATCCCAATCGACCATCGCTCTCGCGGTTACGACTCGGTTGTCTTCGTGTCGAACGTCGTTAGCTTTCTTTGACAAAAATTTCCCTTTATCGCCTAACGCAATGTTGACGACTTTAATCCCGAAGTCTGTCAGCGCCGACTCAATGATTCGCTGTAGGTCAGCCTCGGTCAGCCGATACGTATTGCTCCGTGTTCGCTTAAAGCCTAAGCGAGGCTCTCCGAGCTGCTTCCCTGCAGGGTGGTAGTCCTTGAGTACTTTCAGAGAAATCAGGTGTTGTGCGACTTTGACTGCAAGCTGTTCAGGCGTGTGCACATTTAACAGCTGCTTCGCCAGTCGCTCCGTTTCTTGATCTAGGGCTCCGGAGCCAGCTTCCTGAATCGCCCCTAGTTCTCCCATAATTTTCTCCTTGGCTCGCTCAACGATCTCGTTATCTATGGTGTAAGAATTTAAAAATTGAGGTGCTACGAGTCGCTTTCGCCGGATCCGATCATTCAACAAAATCAGGCGCGCTTGAAATCAGCTTGGATAATGCTCGTGGCTGAAGGGTTGGCGATGAAAAGCGCCCATTCGGCCATCAAAGCTCGGCGCTTTTCTAGAAAGTCGGATCGGGAATAAGCGGCTTCGGTCTGGTCACGCTCGTAGTGCGCTAGCGCCAACTCGCAGACTTCCCGCGGGTAATGCGTCCGCTCGTTTGCCCACTCGCGGAAACTAGACCGGAAACCATGGCGGAGCTTGGGTGACGCCGACTAACTGGACACTGTCCCAGCCACCGAATGAGAGCACCGCGGTATCCACCTCGCCATCGCCATCGCCATCGCCGTCGAGGTCAATGGTGCCGCCAGCGCTGCCCGTGACTCCATCTGTGAGTCTGATCAAGTCCGAGCCCATCTGAAAGTCGAGTGTCTGGTCGGTGCCACTTCCACTACCGAACACGAAGATGTCTTCGCCTAGACCTCCCCTCAACAAGTCGTTACCCGCTTCGCCATGGGGGGTGTCGTTGCCTCGATCTCCAAATAGGTGGTCAATGCTATCTCTCTCAAAAAGAAGGTCGTTGCCGTTGCCGCCGATAAGCCTGTCTGCGCCACCTTCTCCGTATAAAACTTCATCGCCATTGAGTCCCTCAAGCGCTTCGTCCCCAGCTGTACCACGCAGCGCCGTATACCCTGCGTCCGGACGGACGGTGCCGACAATCGTGTTGCTGTCCTTGATTTCAGACATGGGTCATGGTGACGGTCGCCGTGGAGGTAGCCCCAGCCGAGTCGCGAGCGGTATAGCTGAAACTGTCGGTGGTTGTTCCATCGTCTGAGAGCAGGTCGAATACAGCGCCGCTTGCAGTGTAAACCACCACCTCCTCTCCGGTCTCGGTATCAACTTCCGTGACTACAGACGCCCCTTGTCCGAACTGACACTACGCTGGTCCGTGTGGCAGTAAGGAAAAGCAGTACTGAGCTTTAAGCTTGCTAGTCAATGAGTTATCCGGTGCAGACCGATTTGGTGGGTTCAGGAGATGATGGTCTTGATATGCTTGTGTTTGTTGGCCGGCATGGGGTCCTCCTATTCAGTCTTTACTTTGCTTCTGCAGGGGTAAAATATCTTTTAGTCCAGCGCTAATTTTGTGGCGTATCCTTGCCCCCGTTATATAATCTTCGATCTCCCAGATAAGGAACTGGTTAGCTATTTCTTCATGGCCTGCAAGCACTGCTAAATTACGGGGGGTGTTGCCATCGTGATTTTTGGCGTCGAGGTCAACGGAAAGCCTGAAATGTTTTTCTGTGAAGTTCTTGGCCGCCTTTAAATGTCCATTTGCTGCTATCCAATGGATGGGTGTGTTCCCCTGTAAGTCGCGGGAATTAAGGCACGCGCCTTCGAGATAACGCTTTTCCAGAGTCTTGATCTTGCCCTGCTTTGCGGGCAGATGTACGTATTTTTCGTTCCCGATCAGGCAGCCTACACCACGATCATTTGCAATTCCGGCGTCTCCTTGCGCCCCTAATGCTTTTAATCGATCAATCAATATTGGGCGATTCAGTCGATAAGCAACTTCTAAAGCGGTGTGATGCCCAAAATCCCTGTCATTCAGCGTCTCGATCGCCAATTCGCTGAGGTGGTCAGGTATATCTAGTAGGACAGATGCATGCCAATTTCCCATGCCATGAACCTGCATGTCTTCCATGCAGTACATAGTAGGCGCCAAGACGACCTTGAGCAGATCTTGTAAAGCGGGATGATCGATCAATCGGATGTTTCTCCCTAGTCAAAGCGGGCCATACACGACCGCATATGTTCAAAACGTTGCTTGATCTGCTTGAGACGCACCAATAAGGCGTCGCTGCTGGCAGGTGGCCACTAATAGCCTGGATGACCTTTTCCGTCAATTTATGATGCGTTTTCTAAAGGTTTCCGTTTGCGTCGCTCGCAGCGGTCATATGCTCGACACCTTGAGGTTCAGGTCAGGAGTTGTTGTACCTCCGACCGGTCATTGGGGCGTGCTTTTACGCCTCCTGGGCAGCGTCTGGCCAGAGTAGAGTGCCATTCCTCAACCTCAGCGCAGGGCTGGCACTGTTGCGAAGGCTGCCCTTAATCATCGCGGAGGACTCACCTCGGACGCAAAAGCCCCATGTATATAAAGTTTTTCGCTTGGTGGTCGAAAAGCAAAAGGTGTCTATCCATTGAGTCAGCCACCCGAGCTAAACGTTGGCCGGGTACATGCCAGTTGCCGGAGGATAGCGCTACGTTAATAACAACTGAGTGCGGAATATATATGCAAGCTTTCGCTTTTATTGATGATCATGCGGTACCTCAGCTTTTCACAACAGCAATAGAAGCCTATGAGTTCATGCATCATGGGACTAGCAGAAGTAAAGGTTATGACAAGCTCGAAACATTTGGATTGCTTTGGGGGTACTCTATCCCGAAAAAAAATGGTTCGCCCGCCCGGATTGTAGTCACGATGGCGACGGCGGAAACCTCTGCAATTCGGCACGCGGATTGGGTACAGCCAAACTTTGCATCTGTCGTAGCAAAGAAAGAGTTCTTTGACAGATATTGGCCCCACTTGGAGCTGGTCGGTACGTTTCACTCACATCCTTACGATAGTCTGTCGGAAATAACTAAAGTGCGTGGATGGCAGGCGTCTAAAGACGACAAAGAATTCTGGCCTGAGTTTCACGCTGCGGTTACTCCTGAGCAGGGGGCTTTGTTACATCTTGTAATAGGTATAACGAGGCTGGAAAGAAAAGGTTGGGCTTTTCCAAGTCGCTTATTGAATAGTGAACATAAAAAAGGCTACGTGCTCTCTGCAGAAAGCCGGAAGCTCTGGTTGAGGGCGTATGGCAGCGAGTTGTCTCAGGAGGAGGATGGCGAGAAACGCTACGGGTTCTCGGATGACATGACTTTGGAGATCCCGGCGCTGGAAAAGCGATTTCAGTGATGCTGAGTGGCTTAAATCTTCTGACCACTGCCTCGGCAGTTCACCTTGTTGGACCTAAACGGTTGATGTACTGACGTCAGCACTGAAACGCTACGACGATTCTGGTTAGGAATGATCTAGCGATATCTGGGCGTCTCACCCGCAAGCTAGTCACCGCTGCGACCGGGTAGGTCACACCAGACCGGAGCGACTTGGCTCGTTATGCCCGCCGGGCCAGTCGCTGTTGATGCCTAAGCATCGGTGCGAGGAAATTTTTGGTCGGCCTTACCACCAAGCGACACAAGATGACGCACCTTGGGCGCATGCTGCAATCCTCAAAAGGGGATTGGAACGCATCATGCTGAAACGCCGGCCAGAATCACGCATCTCGTCTCATGGTCCGCATAGCGACGATACGTGCGAGCTGTCCATTAAGTGGGCCTACATGATGCTGTTAGATCTCGGTGGGCACCGAAACTTCATACAGCGGCATGGTTTCAACGAAGATAGCGTAGCGGCAGAGCTAGGTCTTCAGGATCTTATTGACGAAGATGACTTTGATACTGGCATGGCACTGCGCCGACTTCGAAAGGAGCGCAAGGCATTCGATCAAGCCTATCCGGTGGTGAGTTATCCCGATTGCCTGGTACGGAACCTGAAAGCTCTCGCAAGCCTGATCGGGCTTGATGATATCGATCAGCGTCTACTTGGCTTTTGCGTGATGCTGCATAGCGACCCCGTTTTAAGCGATGCCGCAGACTTAGTCGGCGCGCTCGGCTTCAACCGCATGCTGAAAAGCCTGTCTGTGCTTCTCGACGTTCCGCAGAAGCGCCTGCAGCCTTATCTATCCAAGGATGGCCGCCTGATGCGTTCGGGCTTGGTGGAAATCAGCGTTGAGAATGCTATTCACGCCACTCTGTCGCATCGGCTTGCCATTAGCAGTCCCGAATTTGTGGGTGCATTGCGCTTTAGCACGGGCACTGCCACTGAGCTGTTTAAACATGCCTTTCGACCCGCTCCGCCAGCCGAGCTCCAAAAACACGACTTTCCACATGTCGACACTTCGCTGGCCGTCGCCACGCGGTACCTCACCAAGGCTCTGCTGTCCCGCCGCAGCGGGGTGAACATTTTGCTTTACGGCCCGCCGGGTACTGGCAAGACGCAGCTAAGCCGGCTGCTAGCTGAAGCGATGGGTGCCACCTTGTATGAGGTCGCATGCAGCGATAGCGATGGTGACCCTATCATGCCCCGGCAACGCCTAAGTGCGCTGCGCTCTGCCATGAGCGTACTGCGGAACCAGCGCGCGATGGTTGTGCTGGACGAAATCGAAGATATCTTCGAGGCTCAGCCTATCCCGTTTGCCAAATCCAATAAGAGTCAGAAGGGCTGGATCAACCGAGCGCTGGAGGAAAACCCCGTGCCTTGCTTCTGGCTCAGCAACAGCATTGATGCTCTGGATATCGCATACATTCGCCGCTTCGATTTGGTCATCGAACTGCCAAACCCGCCCCGAGCCCAGCGTGAGCGCATCATTAGAAAAGTCAGCGCAGGTAAACTGAGCAGCGCAATGGTTGAGAACCTCGCTGCGCACCAGGACATGACGCCAGCGGTCGTTGCACGGGCGCTGCGCATCGGCCAGACCCTGTACCCACGCAGCGGTAGGGCGTTGGAAGAGACCGTGCGGTTACTCGCAGACGCCACGCTCAAGGCTCAAGGTTTCCGCAGGCTCGATAGTATCGAGTCCAACCCGCTCCCTCAGCTCTACTCAACAGGCCTGATAAACACTGATATCGATTTAGACGAGCTGGTCAAAGGCTTGGGCAGCAATGCCGCAGCCCGACTGTGTTTTTATGGCCCGCCTGGCACCGGTAAGTCCGCTTTCGGCTTGTGGCTGGCTCGACAGCTCGATCGGCCCCTGATGGTTCAGCGCGTATCTGATCTGGTGTCTCCCTATGTAGGGGAGACGGAAAAGAACCTTGCCCAAGCGTTTGCTAGTGCCGATGCCGAACAAGCCGTCTTGCTGTTCGATGAGGTAGACAGCTTCCTCCAAGACCGCAAGAAGGCGCGGCAGAGCTGGGAGATCACTGCGGTTAACGAGATGCTGACGCAGATGGAGAGCTACCGTGGCCTGTTTATCGCTTCTACCAATCTCATGCACGATCTAGACGAGGCCTCGATGCGTCGCTTCGATCTCAAAGTCCATTTCGGCTATTTAAAACCGCGGCAAATCGAAACGTTGTTCGCATCACACCTGGATCTGCAAAAGCTCAAGGACCCGGATGGTTCGGCATTACGAATGCTCCTGGCAGCTAACAATCTCACTGCCGGGGATTTCGCATTGGTAGCGCGGCGATCACGGTTCAAGCCTTTTAGCCGAGCACAGGAGCTTGCTAAGGCACTGTTGGCCGAGTGCCGGCTAAAGAGCAGCCCCAGCCGGCCGATAGGCTTTGTGCATTGAGAAGCAAGGCTCTTTATGGTGTCAAGTTGCCATCATTCAGATAAAGCATCATGCTTCGCCACCGAGCTAATTTCCAAAGGTCGTCCGCTTTGCCTTCCGCCTCGACACGCAGTGCATTGAACCGGCAATGGGAGCTGCTGCGGCTTCTACCCTCAAAAGCGCCAGGCATCACCTGCGCAGAGCTCGTTACCAAGCTTGATTCGGCTGGTTTCAAAGCCAGCAAGCGCACCGTAGAACGGGACCTTAACGATTTATCCCGCCAGTTCCCTCTTCAATGCAATGACAAGGGCAGTCCTTATGGATGGCACTGGGCACCGGGCGCCAGTGTGGACCTGCCCGGCATTAGCTTAAGCGAAGCGGTAAGCCTGGTCTTGGTGGAGGAGAGTATCCGTAAGCTTCTCCCGTCGAGCATGCTCAAAGCGCTGGAGTCTCGCTTTGGGCATGCCAGGCGCAAGCTGGAAAGACTTGCGAGCGAAACACAGGCAGCGCGCTGGCCGGAGAAAGTGGCGTGCGTACATCCGAACATGAATCTAATCTCGCCACAGATACCTGAGGCCGTAATTGAGCGCCTTCATGAAGCACTGCTTACCGAAAGGCAGGTACGCTGTAGCTACTACTCTGCGCACAACGACAAGCTTCGAGAATTGATCCTCAACCCTTTGGCAGTTGTTCAGCGTGGTCCGGTGTCGTATCTGATCGGAACCGCCGAGCCCTATCGGGACATAAGGCAATACGCCGTGCATCGTTTCCAGGACGTTGAGTTGCTTGCCGTACCTGCTTCCGGCGCTGATGCGTTCAGTCTGGATGATTACTTGAAGAGCGATGCGTTGTCCTTCGGCCGACTGGAAAGCATTCAGTTGGTGGCACACGTCACCGAGGGACTAGCGCGACTGATCCGAGAAACACCCCTGGGACCAGACATGACCCTCAATCCCACCGCAGACGGATTCCAGCTCCGGGTCGGAGTCCGTGATACCTGGCAATTGCGTTGGTGGATCTTGTCGATGGGAGACGACATTTTGGTGCAGGGTCCGGAGTCGCTACGTGACGCCATTGGGCAAAAGCTTAATGCAGCCGCTAGTCAGTATGTCACGTCATACATGGTCAACCCATCTGCTGCCGAGGTAACGACGTGACCGTAGCCGAGATGCTTCCCTTCAGCCAGCCAGTGACACTTTCCGCCGCGCTGTTGGCCCGAGGTTTTCTGGTGGAAACGATAGGTCGTCACATCTAATAAGCTTCGGGTCCTGTTGACGCCAATATTGGAGCTACAGGTAGCTAACCTGAGCGAACAAAAGTGGAGCACCCCGTGGGGAGATTCCAAGCCGGTACGTATTAGGCTCGCCCGCACTGCTAGCGAGGAGCCTCCGGACCAATGGCGTATTTTGATTAGACGAACCAGTATGACGGGTAAAAAAGCGACCAGCGAAAGCTGGCTATTGCTGTGGATGGGCTTTCGCGAGGCATCAAAAGGTAGGGAGCTCGTTGCGGCTGCCTCTGCAAGAAACGTCACGGGCTCTCCTGCTGCATGGTTTCCTAATCGACGATTAGGCGAGGCGTGGGACGGACCCAATTACGCCATGTCAGCGGGGCTGAGCAGTTCGGCTCAACGGTACTTTTACTGCAAGCCGACTATACCTAGTCTCGAATCGTGCGCGACGCATGATGTCGTCTTCGGGTGGAAGTATGTCCGCTCTTTACGAGTGGAGTATCAATCGTGGATCGCCTAATCAAGGAAAATCTTGAGTATCTTCTGCAGGAAACATCAAATAGCAAAAGGTTAGGGCGGCGGATCATCAGTCTGGCCGGCTTTCTCGATTCAGCTCAGTCACCCGAGCCCGTGCAGCGCCAACTTGGTAGCCTGTCCCGGTTGTTGATCCTACAGGACACGTTTGACTCTTTGCTCGAATCTCTCGCGCTGATGTCACGGGCAAATCTCCCGCATGGACTTGATGCGCATGCCGCACAGTTGACCGCCAGTAGCGTCGAAGAGGCGCGAAAACAAATTGCTGATCTAGAAGAGGTCAACTATCCGCTGCTCGTGAGCTGGCTGGTCAGCGCTGCGGAGTCCAGAAAAATACTGCGGACAAAGAAGTGAGTTAATAGCTGCAGCATGCTGAACCCTCACTTACCATTTCAAGCACGTAAGGTCGGGGTGTACGACCTGGCTGCGAACCTTGGCGAGCAGCTTAGGGGTTCGTAGATCCGAATTCATAATTTGCGGGGGGCAACTGGTTGGGACGCGTCCCGCTGATTACTACCGCGGCAGGTCAAGTGTTTCTCTGATGATAGGGCATAGCCATGAAAACCGAAGGAACTTACGAAATACGGGCTGGATTGTCGGAGCGCGATAGGCCAACAACTAGGGCACTTAGATATTTCGCATGCGAAAGCTGCGGTTACGAACGCCGGATGATGATTGGTAAAACGCCGCACAGGACTGTCACAATTGAATTGAGCGTCGAAGGCTATCTTCTGAGCAAAGAATATTTGCATCCGGAGGGACTCGGCGAACGTCCAGCCGACAATGCGCTACGTACCCCAGATCGGGCACGCTGCCCTGAGTGTCACCTCGACAGCGTTCGCATAAGTGGCTATGCCGACGTCTGCTAGCCCGATCCAGGCCAAGCACGGTTGAACTCGTCCTTAACGATATTGGCTGCTGGTGTGGCGTAGGCGTATTGCGCCCAATCAATCATCAGGGCACGTCGTTTCTCAAAAATATCGCCACGCCAGTAAGCGGCTTCGGCTCCTGCGGCTATTTTGTGAGCAAGTGCCATTTCGCAGACCTCGCGCGGATAGTGGGTGCGCTCGGCTGCCCAGTCGCGGAAGGTGGAGCGGAAACCGTGGACGGTCAGATGACCCATGTTCATACGTCGCATGGTCATGGTCATGGCCAGGTTGGAGAGGGGCTTGCCCGGTTTCATGCCAGGGAAGAGAAAAGCGCTGCGCTCGCGGGGCAGGGCGTCCAGCACGGCCAACGCCGCGTCGGCCAACGGCACGCGATGCGCCTTGCCGGCCTTCATCCGCTCCGCAGGGATTGTCCAGGTACGCGTCTCGTGGTCAATCTCGTCCCACTTGGCGTTCAATACTTCGCTGGTGCGGCAGGCAGTCAAAATCGTCAGCTCAAGAGCGCGGGCGCTGCTGGCCTCGACCGTCGCCAATTGGACCATAAATGCCGGCAGGTCGGCCCAAGGCATGGCGGCATGGCTTTTCACGGCGCGCACCTTGGACCGCTTTGGCAGCAGCTTGTCCAGGTGGCCACGCCAGCGGGCCGGGTTCTCGCCTTCGCGCAGCCCTCTCGCCTTCGCAGCATCCAGTACCAGTTCAATGCGGTTGCGCACACGGCTGGCGGTCTCGGGCTTCTCTGTCCAGATTGGGTGCAAGATGTCCAGGAGGTGCGCTGTGGTCACGTCGTATGTCGGCAGATGCCCAATGATGGGCTCGGCGTAAGTGGCGAGCGTATTTTCCCATTGTTGGGCGTGTTTGATGTTCTTCCAGCCGGCGCGGTGCGCAGCGATGTAGTCGGTGGCCACGGTCTTGAAGGTTACGGCACGGGCCTTGGCAACCCCCCAGGGCGAGGCGCTCTTGCTCGATGCGCTGGCGCTCTTTCTTCTCCTCCAGTTGCTGACGCTCACGGTTTGCGCCTCGCGCATCAAGAGGGTCAATGCCGGCTTTGGTCAGCTTGCGGCACTCTGTGGCTTTTTCACGGGCTTCTGCAAGGCTTGTCTCGGGGTATCGCCCCAGGCCCATCAGGCGAGGCCGGCCACCGATCTTGTAGCGGAAACCCAGCTTGTGTCCCCGGTCTTACTGATTTGAAAGTACAGCCCTTCGCCATCACCGGTCATGCCGGACGTTCCGGCTTTCACCAGACTGTCCACCGTTCGAACCGTCAGCTTCCCCATCTGCAACTCCTGACCTACACCTTCCAAATTCCGACCTACACCCTGACCTACACCTTTGCCGATAGCTTTGGGTGTAAACGTCTGGCGCTCTCTGGACGATGATAGGCTGAAAAGCCCGTAAGACAAAGGCTATAAGAAAGTTTGCTGGATGTTGGTTACGCTTGATGGAAGTGGAATTGGCGGACTATCTCTCCGCCACTTTTTGAAAGACATGAAGCCCCGCCACGCGTTGCGTGCAGCGGGGCTTCTTGTTTTCGCTTCGTTTATGTCGGTGATATTCGAATCGTCCCGGCGATGGCGGCGACCTGCTCGCGGCCAGCTAGCTAGTCCGCCTTGAGCAGCGCGGCATTTCACCAATGATTCATTGGAGCTCCCCCTTCGCAGCTGATGCCGCATCCACAATCCTGGCAGAAACGCAGATCAGCTCTCGTAGGAGTGGCTTCAGCCGCGAAGCTCCCACTCAGTCCGCTTACAGGCTTCAAGGGCTGCGACGATAAGTTGCAGGTTCGGGGAAACATTGTCGTTGAAAACATAATATCTAAATAGATAATATCTTCAATGAAACTGAGCTGGACGAAACAGGAAGTTGGTCGTGTGGGCCTGGATGCTGTCGGTCCGGCCTGATGCGTTGTAAACCTCAGTCCAGGGGCCCGAGGCGCATTTTTGTAAGTTACGGACAGCATATGAAGACCATCAGCGTTCAAGGCAGTATGGATAACGGCTTTGCGATTGAGATGGCCTGTAGTGGCCATCAGGTTCTGATCGACCAGCCGCGGGCAGCATTCGGTACCGACACAGGGCCAAGTCCGCTGGAACTGGTACTAGCCGCTCTGGGTGGCTGCTTCGGCACGATTGGTCGATTTCTAGCCCATCAGCGCAAGATCGAGTTGCGCGGCATGCGCTTCGAAATCGAGGCGGACTACGATCCGGCAGGCCTGCTGGGGCGGGACGCCAGCGTGCGGCCTGGCTTCGAGGAGGTGCGCCTGCGAGTGGATATCGATGCGGACCTGAGCCATGAACAGAAGCGTGAGTTTCTCGAGGAGGTAGAGCGTCGCTGCCCATTGGCGGACAACCTGCTTCACGGCACCCGGTTGCACAGCGAGCTGGCTGGCTAGGCGCTGCATCATCCTATATGGACGTGCCGCCTTCGCAGCTTGTGCGTTGCAGAAGGGTTGGCACGAGGTATTTCGATCGGGGCAACGGGGCGCCACGGAGCTGGGCGTTTCCTGGTTCCGATGGGTTTTTACATGGCTAGCCGCGGCCAGGTGCCGCCTGAGGAGGTTTCGTGCGCTACCTAGTTTCCACAAGTCTGCTGTTGGTGAGCCTCGCCGGCCAGGCAGAACCTGTCGACCCCTTGATCAAGGAGGGGTTGGCGCTCATCCCGCCATTTCAGCAACAGTTGATGACGACGGTAAAGACAGCGGTAAAGACCGGCGGGCCGCAACAGGCCGTCCTTGCCTGCCAGGAGCTGGCGCCCCAGATCAGCTCGGAACACAGTCAGGCGCCCTGGCACGCAGGCCGTACGGCGTTGAAAGTCCGCAACCCGGAGAACGCTCCCGACGCCTGGGAGCGCTCGGTGCTGCAACAATTCGCTAAGCGTGCCGCCAACGGCGAGCCATTGAACTCGATGATGCATGCTGAGGTGGTGGCCGGTGAGTTCCGGTTGATGAAAGCGATCCCCACCGCGCAGGCCTGCCTGGCGTGCCATGGCAGTTCAATCAAGCCCGAGCTGGCCGCTCTTATCGACCAGCGTTATCCCCACGATCAAGCTCGCGGCTTCAACGAGGGCGAGCTGCGCGGCGCCTTTACGCTCAGACGTGCCATGCAATAGACGCCGTTGAAAGCGCGTGCCGGCATAGGCGGGAAGCCGTAGCGTGGGCCAGTCCTGCAACTTCCGGCTCTGCTATTGCTGTTCCGCGTCGGTTTCCTGTTCGTCTTCCATATCCACATCTCCGTGGGCGTTTTCGATGGTTTCTTCGGTGAGGCGCGGCTGCGGATCTTCGCCGGTCGGGTTCTGGTAGCCGTGTGCCGAGGCCTCACCGTTCTGGTTCTGCTGGGTTTGCTGGTTCTGCTCGTCCGGACGGTTGTCCTGAGTGTCGCTGGAGGCCGCATGGGCCGCCGTGCCTGTTATCAGGGCGGCAATGAGCGTCATTGTGGTGGCGGAGATGTTCATCGGATGTCCTCGATTGCTGCGGTCGGGTCTCTCTGATCTGGACCCGATGCCAGTTCGATTGTTCGGTCCCCGTTGATTCCGCGAGGTCCTCCGATCCGGCTGATGGTGTTCGCAGGCTGGCACGTCATCGCCTTTGTGCTGTCTCAGCAGCGGACCACACCGCGAGGCTTCCGATGATCGAATGGCTAAAAAACAATCACCAGCTGATTTCGCTGGCCCTTTCTGCCAGCACGCTGCTGGTCTGGATGTTCTATGCCCACCTGCTGCTGAGAAACTTCAGGCGCCAGCGGCAGCCGAGCCTGCTCATCAACCGTGGTGCCGGCAAGGGGCTGGGCTCGCTTTGCCTGATTTCCAACATGAGTGCCGAGCCGATGTTCATCAATCAGCTGGTGGTGTCGATCGAGACGTCGCGTGGGCCGCTGCAGGTCGATGTGACGGATATTCGCCAGAGCATGGAGGATGATGTTTCACCCGACCTGGCCATTCACCAGACGACGCACCAGGGCCCCTTACGCAGCAGTGAATTCATCCATATCGGAACGTTTCAGGGCATGTTGCGGCGAGTCGCGGAGCTACATGGCATTGAGCTTGACGGTCATGTGCCGGTAGGTGACTGGCAGTTTCACACCATGGAAATCCGCGCCGTGGCGTTCTATGGGCCGGAGCGTCATCCGCTGGGCGTCTTGCGACGGTTTCGTCTGGGCGATCTCACCGATCCGGAGTGCCGCCTGGTGCCGGAGGAGTCCTTTACCCGGCAATTGCTCTCTCGCAGGGAGCGCCGGCAAGTGCGTGCCTGGCTGGCCGAGGGCTTGAATGATTAAGCCCAGGTGATGCACGGAACAGCCCGGTACGGAACTACACAGCCGCAAGGGGGTCACGTACAACTGGTCGTTTGGCCGTGCCAGTGCGGTGCGCCAGGCTTGGCCAGGTATGCGCTGCGCAGCGGAGCAACTGCTGACGTGAACGAGTGATCAGGCAGCCGGCTTTGGTCAAGGCTGCAGAAGTAAAGGGAAGAGGTCGTGGAAATCAACCGCGTAAGCGCAAGGGACATCGACAGGACACATTACGAGCTGGTGGTCATTGGATCGGGTTTCGGTTCCAGTTTCTTTCTGAACGAAGCCTTGAAGCACATCAAGGGACGCGCCCTGATCATCGAATGGGGCGACTTCCATCCCTGGGACTGGCAGATCCAGAACCAGAGCAGTTCGCTCATCAAGCCCGAAGCCACTTACGCCAACCGCGGCGAGAAGCCCTGGAACACCACTATCGCCCTGGGTGGCGGTATGAACTGCTGGTATTCCCAGACGCCGCGCCTGCATCCCAGCGACTTTGCGACCCGCACACGCTACGGCGTGGGGCACGACTGGCCGCTGAGCTACGACGAACTCGAGCCCTATTACTGCCAGGCTGAACAGGTCATGTCGATTGCCGGTGACCCGGACATGGCGCGCGTGCTGCCCCGCAGTCAGCCATTCCCGCAGCCGCCACACAAGGGGTCGTCGATCGACATGCTGATGAAGGAGGCGATGCCCGATCACCACTTCATCATGCCTACCGGCCGGGCTCGCGTGGCCACCGGCACCCGCGGCGTCTGCTGCGCCAATGCCACCTGCAACCTGTGTCCGATGAACGCCAAGTTCACCGCACAGAACGGCCTGCCCCATCTGTTCAACCATCCCAAGGTCGATGTCTGCCTCAAGGCTGAAGTGCGGACCCTCGAGTACGAGGGCAGCGCGATCAAGGGCGCAACGGTCAGCTCCGAGGGAGTCGAGATCAAGGTTTTCGGCGACTTGTTCGTGCTGGGCGCCAATGCGATCCAGAGTCCGGCCATCCTGCTGCGCTCGGGTATCGACTTCGGCGATACCGGTCGGGGCCTGCATGAGCAGGTTGGGGCAAACGTCGAGGTGTACCTCGACGGTCTGGGCAACTTCGACGGCAGCACCATCACCACGGGCCTCAACTACGCCCTGTATGACGGTGATTTCCGCAAGGACCACTCGGCTTGCCTGGTCTATTTCGAAAATCGCTGGCCCTACGGGCTGCGTCCCGAATTCGGGCGCTGGAACCAGCTCCTGCCGCTGATGGTGGTCAGCGAGGACCTGCCAAATCGCGACAGCCGAATCACGCTGGATCCAACCAGTGGCAACGCCGTAATCGACTACCAAGGTGAGTCCGACTACGGCCTGAAGGGTGTGCAGTTCGGCCTGGACAATCTGGAGAAGCTGCTTTCGCCGCTGCCGGTGGAATCGATCCACTTCCGCGAGTGGCGACTGACCGAATCCCACGTGCAAGGCACCTTGCGCATGGGCGGGATCGATGACGGCTCGGTCGTAGATAGCCGGATGCTGCATCACCAGATGCGCAACCTGGTGGTCGTCGGCACCGCGACCTACCCAAGCTGCTCGCCAGCCAACCCCAGCCTGACGGCCGCTGCGCTGTCGATCCGCGCTGCTGATCTGCTGTTTAGCTAAGGAACGCCGATGAAACGTCGCACATTGTTGATCTCATCAGCTGCCACGCTGGGTCTGGTGGCGGTGAGCGCGGGCGCCTGGATCTATGAGGATCGCCAGGTGTTCATCCCACACCTGCTGCATCGTCTGGTTGGCGACTTTCAGATGGATGACGAACAACAGCGCATGTTTGTCGATGCAATGCATGAACACTATGGTCAAAAGAAACTCACAGCACTGATGGGCTTGTACAGGATCCGTGAAGACACGGGGATGGGCTCAGCCTATACGGACCCCAAGGTCGACGAATTCGAGCGTCGTCTGCTGACGGATTTCATGATGTCGACCGATTTCCTGCGACAGCAAGGCCAGGCCAACCCCAGGGTTTCCTTCATTGGTTATCGGTTGCCCTGCAGCAATCCCTATGCACGGTTCGACGGGCTGGCTTGAGGTCATCTGCCTACGGCCACCTGTGATGAACCTGCCGGCCGCTCGGCTCGTAGCCATAGCCTTCCCGCGTGAAGGCGTGGACTCGGGCCGGCGGTCGCCCAATAGACATCATCAGGAGGTACGCCATGCGCATCGCGGTATTCAGCACCAAGCCCTACGACCGTACCTTTCTTGAACAGGCCAACCGCGCCCACCAGCACCAACTCACCTATATTGATGCCCGGCTGACAGCGGAAACGGCTCCCCTGGCTACGGGTTTTGCAGGCGTCTGTGCATTCGTCAACGATAGGCTCGACAGCGAAGTGCTGCAGCTACTGAAGGCGAACGGCACCGAACTCATCGCGCTGCGCTCGGCAGGTTTCAACAACGTCGACCTGGCGGAGGCGCAGCGACTGGGCATGACGGTTGCGCGCGTGCCCGCATACTCGCCTCACGCGGTTGCCGAGCATGCCGTGGCGCTTGTGCTGAGCCTGAACAGAATGACGTACCGCGCCTACAACCGGGTCCGCGAGGGTAACTTTTCGCTCGACGGCCTGTTGGGGTTCGACCTCTATGGCAAGACGGTAGGGGTCATCGGCACCGGCAAGATCGGATTGATCTTCGCAGACATCATGCACGGCTTCGGTTGCAAGGTGCTGGCCAGCGACCCCTTTCCCAGCCCCGATGCCAAGGATTTCCTCAGCTACGTGCCGCTGGAAAGGCTGCTGGGCGATTCGGACATCATTTCCCTGCATTGCCCGCTGACCCCGGAAACCGACCACCTGATCGATGCAGCGGCGATCGGGCAGATGAAGCCCGGCGTGATGCTGATCAATACAGGGCGCGGCCGGGTCATCGACACCAAGGCGGTGATCGATGGTCTGAAGAGCGGCAGGATTGGCCGGCTGGGGCTGGATGTTTACGAGGAGGAGGAAAACCTGTTCTTCCAGGACCTGTCCCAGCGGGTCATAAGCGACGACCTGTTCATGCGCCTGACCACCTTCCACAACGTGCTGATCACCGGGCACCAGGCCTTTTTCACCACCGAAGCCCTGACCAACATCGCCGAGACGACGCTGGCCAACGTCAGCGCCTTCGAGAACGGGAGCGGCACGCTGCACCGGGTTACCGCCGACAAGCTGGCGTGATGGATGCGGGCTGCGCCTGGCCGCATAGCCTATGCGTGACCGGATTGTTGATTGCGCTGCGCTGGCTGAAGACGCCAGACGCCAGACGCCAGACGGCCGGGGCTAGGTGGCGAGCGTAGAGTGCCGCGTCATGCAGATCTGCCAGCAGTGACCTATCTGGCAACGGCTGTCCATCATCTTGCAGTCACTCAAGTCCGTTAAACACATCCTTATCCACTTTGAATCGACCACGGCCCGAGTCGTGACATTCCCGAGGTCATGAACATCGGTCGATACAGCATCTAAGGTTGCGGACCGGCCCCATTGCGAGCGAGTCATTGATGAAACAGGATTTCCAGAGTTTCCACGCCAACCATTCCGCCCTGGACGACCAGGCAATCAACCCGAGCACCAACGCCTCGCTGGAGCAGCTGGTCGATCGCAGCCGGCGCAACCTGCTCAAGGGCGGGATGGGTCTTGCCGCACTGGGCTTTCTTGGCGGCAGCCTGGGTGCTTGTCGCAGCGCCGTTCAATCCGAGTCGCTGATTGGCTTCAAGGGCATCCCGACGCAGCTCGACCCGGCCTTCGACAGCGTGCAGGTCGCGCCGGGCTACAGTGCTCGGACGTTCTTTTCCTGGGGCGATGCCGTCATGGCCGACGCCCCCGAATGGAACCCGGACGCCACCGATGACTGGCAGGCCCAGCTCAAGCAGGCGGGCGACAACCATGACGGCATGCACTTCTTTCCTTTTCCGGAAAATCCGGATAGCCATGGCCTGCTGGTGATGAACCACGAGTACGTGAACCCGCCGCTGCATCCCAACGGCATGACCTTCACCGATGGCAAGCGGCCGCTGGATGAGGTGCGCAAGGAGCAGGCGGCCCATGGCGTCAGCGTCATCGAAGTGAAAAAGGATGCGCAGGGGCAATGGCAGCGGGTCATGCCGTCGCGTTACAACCGGCGCATCTCGGCCATGACGCCCATGGCGGTGAGCGGCCCGCTGGCCGGCAACGACGCGCTGAAGACGGCTTCCGACCCCAGCGGACGGGAGATCATCGGCACGCTGAACAACTGCTCGAGCGGCTTCACGCCCTGGGGCACCTATCTGGTGTGCGAGGAGAACTGGCACAACTACTTCGTCAACCATGACGCCGAGGACATGGCCAAGCGAGTGTCGCACAAGCGTTATGGCATCGAGGGCAAGGGCCTGAGCAAACTCTACGGCTGGGAAACCGCCGACCCGCGCTTCAACGCGACCCCGGACCCGACGCAACCTCATGGCGGCCATGTACATGAGCCGAACCGTTTCGGCTGGGTGGTCGAGGTCGATCCGTTCGATCCGGCGAGCAAGCCGGTCAAGCGCACCGCCTTTGGTCGCTACTGCCGCGAATGTTCGGTGCTTTCGCTGGGTGAAGCCGGCCGAATGGCCTTCTATTCGGGCGACGATACCAAGGGCGAGTACGTCTACAAATTCGTCCCCAACGGCCGCTATGTGGCGGGAGACGATCAGGCCAATCGACGGCTGCTGGACAGTGGCATCCTCTACGTGGCGCGTTTCAATGCTGATGGCAGCGGCGAGTGGCTGGCGCTGGCCCACGGGCAGAACGGTCTCACTGCCGAGAACGGCTTTGCGGATCAGGCCGAAGTATTGCTCAATGCCCGCGCCGCCGGTGACCATGTGGGGGCCACACCCATGGACCGGCCAGAGTGGGTGGCCGTGCACCCGCGCAGTCGCGAGGTCTATGTGACCCTGACCAACAACGACAACCGCGGCGTTAAATGGCCCACCGACAAGGCCAACCCCCGTCCCGTGAACCTGCACGGCCAGATCCTGCGCTGGAGCGAGGAGGGCGCCGATCCGACCGCGACCACCTTTACCTGGGAAGTCTTCCTGCTGGCAGGCGAACAGCCCGGAGCCAGGAGCGCAGACGGCCAGCCAGTACCGGCCAACCTCACCGGCACCATCAACGGCGACATCTTTTCCTCGCCCGATGGTCTGGCCTTCGACAATGCTGGCCGGCTATGGATCGAGACCGACTTTGGCGACGAGGAAGCGGCGATGCAGGCCATGGGCACCAATCAGTTGCTCTGCGCCGACCCGCGCACCCGCGAGGTACGACGCTTCCTGGTCGGCCCGCGCGGCTGCGAAATCACCGGCATCACCTGGAGCCCGGACTACCGCGCCATGTGGATCAACGTCCAGCACCCCGAGCTGAGCTTTCCGGCCAGCGACGGCAAGACCCGCCCGCGGGCCTCGACGGTGCTCATCACGAAAGACGACGGCGGCGTCATCGGGACCTGACAAGTTCCGTTGAGAGAGCTGGTGAGGGTACGGGTTAGCGTCGCCAGCTACTGCGAAGTGATCTTCTCCAGCCCTGTGACGGCCTCCGTTCGAGGCATCGCTTTTGCGCGTCTTCGGCGTGCATATCGCTTGCTTGCGCATCCTTTTTTTTTCTGCTGCCACGGCGGGCCCGCTCAGGCATGTTCTGATGGCGGCTGCTGCAGAAAATGAGGCTGAAAACCGCGTATCAGACAGGGTGGTCGATCAAAACCAACAGGAATTTAGATGAAACAATATGTTTCCAGTGCAGTCCGTTGAATACCCAGACGGAAGGAATGGGCATCACGTGTCGGTAGAAGCTGACCCCGATTGAGCCGTTCGTTCCGTCAAGCCTGTTGAGCGTATGGCCAGTTCGGTCTGCGCATCACTTCAAGGGACCTCGCATGAACGACAACCCCAACCGTGGCCTGACTCGCCGTCAGTTGATCTTCTCCTCTGTCAGCGGTCTTGCCGTTGGTGCTGCTGCCTCCGCCAAGGCCACTACCCTGACCGGTATCCCGCCCTGGCAACCCTTCGACCACAACGGCCCGATGCACTACGACTCCCCCGGGTGGCGGTTCTTCACCGGGGACGAGGTCAGGGAGGTGACCGCCGTCGTCGATCGTCTGATCCCGGCGGACGGGCTGAGTGTCAGCGGCAGCGAGGCCGGTTGTGTGGTCTTCATGGATCGCCAGCTGGCCAGCAATTACGGCGATGCCAGTCGCCTCTACATGGCCGCGCCCTTCCAGGAAGGCACGCCGGAGCAGGGCGACCAGTCCCGTTTCACACCGCGCGAGCGCATGCGTCTGGGACTGGCCGGTCTGGAAAAGCTATGCCAGTCGCGTCATCAGCAATCGTTCAGCGGCCTGACTGCTGAGCAACAGGACGGGTTGCTCGCCGAGCTGGAAAAGGGCGGTGTTCCGCTGGAAGGAATGGACTCGAAACTGTTCTTCGAGCAGGTGCTGGGCAACACCATGGAGGGGTTCTTTGGCGATCCGATCTATGGCGGCAATCGCGACATGGTGTCCTGGAAGATGGTCGGCTTTCCCGGCGCGCGTTACGACTATCGCCGCTACATCACATTGCACAACCAGAAGCTGGATCTGGTGCCGCTGTCGATCATCGGTGGGGACTCCTGGAATGCGAGGGCCACGAAATGATCAAGAAGCTTCCCGCAACCGATGTCGTGGTTATCGGGCTGGGCTGGGCCGGGTCGATCATCGCCAACGAACTGGCCGACGAGGGGCTTGAAGTGATCGCGCTGGAGCGCGGACCCTGGCGCGATACCGCACGTGATTTCAACATTGCCTCGGTGACCGATGAATTGCGCTACCTGCGCCGTCAGGAACTGATGCTGCGGCCGATGCAGAACGCCGTGACGGTACGTAACAACCCGTCGCAGACGGCCCTGCCAATGCGCGAGTGGGGCTCGTTCCATCCTGGCAACGGTGTAGGCGGGGCGGGTAACCACTGGGCCGGCATTACTTTTCGCTTTCAGCCCGAGGAGTTTCGCCTCAAGAGCCACCTGACCGAGCGCTATGGCGCCGACGCCATTCCCGATGAGCTGGTTTTGCAGGACTGGGGCACCGACTGGTCCGAGATGGAACCGCATTACACGGCTTTCGAGCGGCTGGCCGGTACGTCAGGCAAGGCGGGCAACCTCAACGGCGAGCTCCTCGAGGGCGGCAATCCCTTCGAAGGCAGCCGTTCGATCGAATACCCGCTGCCTCCACTGGAGCAGCCCTACGGGCCGACGCTGTTTGCCGAAACCGTGCGCGAGCTGGGCTACCAGGCGTTTCCGGTGCCGTCCTCGCTGGCATCCCAGGCCTATACCAATCAGCTCGGCGTGACCATGGGGCCCTGTACCTTCTGCGGGTTCTGTACCAACTTCGGCTGCGCCAACTATTCCAAGGCCAGCGCCATAGTCAATGTGCTGCCAGCCTTGATGCGCAAACCCAACTTCACAGCTGTCACCCACGCTGAGGTGCTGCGCGTGACCCTCGACTCCAGCGGCAAACGCGCCACCGGCGTCGTCTATGTCGACACTTCGGGCAATCAGTACGAGCAGCCCGCGGACCTGGTGGTGGTCAGCGCCTTCACTTTCGAGAACGTCCGCCTGATGCTGCTGTCCGGCGTCGGCCAGCCCTATGATCCGGTCAGCAACACCGGCACCACGGGGCGCAACTATGCCTACCAGACGGCCAACAGCGTGCAGCTGTTCTTCGATAACAAGAATTTCAACCCCTTCATCGGTGCGGGCGCCGTCGGGATGGGCATCGACGACTTCAACAACGACAACTTCGATCACTCGGGGCTGGGCTTTCTTGGCGGAGGCAGCATCCGTGTGACTCCGGTGGGTGCGTCGCCGATCGGCACGCGCCCGGTCCCGCCCGGTACGCCGCGCTGGGGCTCGAAGTGGAAACAGGCGACCGTCGACAACTACCTCAGCACCATGTCCATTGGTTGCGAAGCGAGCAGCTACACCACCCGTACCAATTACCTCTCGCTCGACCCGACCTACACCGACCCGCACGGCAGGCCGCTGCTGCGCATCACCTTTGATTTCTCCGAGAACGATCGCAGGATGTCGCGCTTCTCCATCGACCGGTTGGCCGAGATTGCGGCACCGATGAACCCGAGGGAGATTGTAAAGACCTACCAGGATGGCCACTGGAACAGCGGTCCCTATCAGTCGTCCCACGTCGTCGGTGGTTTCGTGATGGGAGCCGACCCGAGCACCAGTTCGGTCAACAAGCATTTGCAGGTCTGGGACGTGCCGAACCTGTTCGTCGTCGGCGCCAGCGCCTTTCCGCAAAACCCGGGCTACAACCCGACCGGAACAGTAGGGGCGCTGGCTTTCAAGGCGGCCGACGCCATCCGCCGTCTGTACCTGAAAAACCCGGGGGAGATGATCGCCATATGAAAATGATCTCCTCTCTCTGCGCTGGAATGCTCGGGCTCATGGCAGGCATGGCGCAAGCCGGCGATGGCAGCGACTCCTATGACCTGGTCGCCCGTGGCCGCTACCTGGCCACGCTGGGCGACTGCACCGCTTGCCACACGCTGCCGGGTCAGCCCCCGTTTGCCGGCGGTGTCGCGATCGATACGCCCTTTGGGGAGGTGCTGGGCGCCAATATCACGCCCGATGCCGACACCGGCATCGGCCGCTGGTCGTTCGAGGATTTCCAGAACACCATGTCCAACGGCCATGCACGCGGGGGCAAGCGTCTCTACGCGGCCATGCCGTATACCGCCTATACCAAGGTGACCCGCGAGGACAACCGTGCGATCTGGGCCTACCTGAACTCGCTGGACCCGGTCCGCCACGAGGTCGACACCAACCAGTTGCCGTTCCCGTTCAACATCCGCGCCAGCCTGATCGCCTGGAACTGGCTGGTTTTCGAGGAGGGCGAATATCGGCCAGACCCTGACCGGTCTGCCGCGTGGAACCGGGGCGCATATCTGGTGCAGGGCCTGGGCCACTGCGGCAGCTGCCACACACCGAAAAACCTGATCGGTGGCGACAAGGATGATGAGTTTCTCACCGGCAGTGCCCTGCAGAGCTGGATGGCCCCGGACATCACCGCAAACAGCCATACCGGTATCGGCGGCTGGAGCGAGGCGGAAATCGTCCGCTATCTGAAAACCGGCGCCAATCGCTTCGATATGGCCTCCGGACCCATGGCCGAGGCGGTTGAACATTCCACCCAGCACTGGAAGGACGAGGACCTTTCCGCCGTCGCGCTTTACCTCAAGAGCCTGGGTGACCGGGAACAGCCACCGCCCGAGGCGCTATCGGCTGATACGGCGATCATGCGCACCGGCGCGCTGATCTACGAAGACCAATGCTCGGCCTGCCACACGCCGGACGGCGAGGGCATCACCCATCTGTTCCCACGGCTTGCCCAGGCACCACTGGTAAACAGCCGCGATGCGACCTCGTTGATTCGGGTGGTTCTGGCGGGCAGCCGTGCGGTTGGGACCGATGCAGCGCCGACCGCACCCGCCATGCCATCGTTCGCCTGGAACATGTCCGACGAGCACATCGCCGATGTGTTGACCTACGTGCGCAACAGCTGGGGCAACGCGGCTGCGGCGGTATCTGCCGACGAGGTCAAGGCATTGCGTGAGGAGATGAAGCCCTGATAGACGCGTAGAGACGGCGCGTGCGCCGTCTCTCGGGTTTGGCCTACTTTTTCACCCAGCTGCCGTTGAGCTGAATGATCTGGCCGGACGGGGTCTTTTCGATGGCCTTCTTGCCGGCGATGGCTTCAACGTCGCTGACGCTGATGCCGTTCTTCTGCGCCAGCCGATGGTATTCGGCCCGCCGTGCCTGGTTGATCTGGCTGGCGATTTCCTCGGCCTGGCCGCCACTCTGTACCACACCGAGATAGCCGTCCGGCCTCTCGCCGAGCTGGCCGCTGGCCTTGGCCTGGCCAAGTGCCGACATGGCTTCGTTGAGGGTCATGGCAGCCGCAGGCAGAGCCAGGCAGAGCGTCAAGAGCAGGGTTCCGAGTTTCAGATAGGTATTCATAAGGCTCCTCAGAACAGACCGCTGTCTTCGTTGATGATCGAGTCGAGCTGCTTGTCGACCTTGATATAGATCTCGTGCTCGATTTTCACATTGAGGTTGATGTTGATTGGCTCATTGGGGACGGCCAGTTCCACGCGCGGGGTACAGGCGCTGGCGAGCAAGGCCAGGGCCAGAATACTGAAGGGTTGGCACAACCGCATGACGGTTCTCTCCTGGTCGGGGGTGGCGATACCTTGCCTCAATAGGCCATTAAAAAACTACCTGCGTTGGCAACGCTGCGTTAAAAACGCCTGTGACTGCTCGTTTCACTCGTAAATCGCTCGATTTCCCGATCCGCTTCATCGGCTATCCGCGCCGTCACTTTTCCTGACTAGTCCGTTCTCAACGATCCGATCCGAGACGTTCCTGCACGCGCCTTTGAATGGTTTCGCTCACCCTGTCGGACAGCTGCAGGCTTGTCAGCAGAGCGGGGATGTCCTCTTCCAGATTGATCGAGAAGTTGATCGGACGACCGCCTTCCAGTGCCGGATTGCGCCCATGCAGCTTCAGGCCCAGGTCGAGGGTGCCGTCGGCGGCGTAGCGCACGTCGCTGGCGAGCAGGTCATAGTGGAAGTCATCCAGCGCTTCGGTCACCAGGCGCATGGCCGGGTTGGCCTGGCCCAGCGCCTGGAGCTTGGCCGAGCGGAACTGCAACGCGCCGCCCGGTTCGCGGGCCTTCAATGAGCCCTGTTCGATGCTGATCCCTGCCTCGCTGCGCTGAACCTGCATTTCACCATCAATCACCCCCGTGCCGGAGAGGCCTTCGGCGGGGTAGGCCTCGAGCAGTAACGGCAGCTGCAAGCCGCGCAATCGCGCCGTCAGCTGTTGCGTGCCGGCAGCCAGATCGGCTCTGCCCGGATCAAGCCAGAGCCGCCCACCCAACAGCCGCACTTCAGCGACACTCCACTCCAGGCGGCCCTGGGCGAGGTTGTCGAGTGGACCGGCGTAGGCCCCCTGGAACTGCAGCGGGCCAAAGGTGAAGCCTGGGTTGGCCTCCCGCACGGTCAGCTCGGATACCTTCACCTTCAAGCCATTTCCCTGCATGGTGGCTGATAGCTCGGCATCCAGCCCATCCAATTCGATGCGGTCGTAGATGCCTCCGAGGCCTCTTGCGCTGAGCGTGGCTGTTGCGGCGAGAGGCCCGCTGGCCGGCAGATCGAGCTGCGCCTGTCCCCCGAGACGGCCGTTATTCAGATCCAGCACCTGCGGCCAGTCGGCGAGGGTCGCGGCCAGGGGGTTCCCGGCGCGCAGGAACACTTCGGGCAGGGTAGCCTTCAGACGAGTCGCATCTGTCGTCAGGTCATGGGTCAGCGCCAGCGGCGTGTCCAGGCCGGCATCGTTTCTCAACCGGCCGTTGAGCGAGACCCGGGGGTCTTCGACCTTGAGCGTGCCGCTCCAGCGCCAGCCCTGGGGGCGCAGTGCGGGATGAAGCAATCTGCCCGCTGTGACCGAGGGATTGCCATTGACCGAATAACCCTGAAGCTTTCCGTCGAGTAAGCTCAGGTCGATGCCAACCCCGGCCAGATCCAGGCGCAGATGGTTGGCCGTCAGGTCCACTGGGGTGCTCAGGTTGCTGGACGTGATCGCCGAGTGCTTGTCGAAGCGGATGGCTGCTGCGTCTGGCGAGAGCCGTCCGGCCAGATGCAGGTCCGCTTCAACCCCCTTCAATACCACGTCAGGCCCCGTGAGGGTCTGGCTGCGGACCCCCAGCCGGCCGTCTTCGAAGGTCAATGCGAAGGGCGCGGACCTCTGCACGATGAGGCGCGTATCGAGGGTGAGCGGCGAGGGGCCGCTGGCTGCCAGCTGCACATCCAAGGGCAGCGTCTCTTCCGATGCGCCAGCTGATGCCGGTGTGATCTTGAGGCTCAGGGCGCTAGGGCGAAGGCTCTCCGGCAGCTGCGAGAACAGCTCGGCCATCGGTTGTACGGTGATATCCGCCGCCAGCTCGGAAGGCAGCCAGACGCCTCGCTCGACCTGCGCGCCCAGGTCCAGCTGACCCTGGAGCCCGCCGATGCCCACCACCGGCCAGGGTGCAGGCAGATTCGCCGATACCCGCAGCTCGCCGTCTAGTGGCTTCCAGTCTTCGAACAGGGTGTCGGTGTCGACCTCCAGCGCCCAGCCGGCGCCAATGCGCATCTGTTCGGGCACAGGCAGCGCCGGTGGCGTATAGGTCAGCCAGTCGCCCAGCCATTCCAGCAGCCAGGGCGCTTCCGGCAGTTCATTCATCGCCAGCGTGCCGCGCCAGAGCGTGTGGTCTCCTCTCTGCCTGAACTGATTCTGCAGGGTCATGCGTTGTTCGCCGTCCAGCTTGAGCTGCAGATTCACGTGGGAATCCGCGGCTTGCTCGTAGGCGTTTACCAGCAAGGCCAGGCGATGGGATTGCCGTTCCAGAGTCACGCTTGATTCAGCAGGGAGCACCTGGCCACCTGAATGACGCCAGTGCGCCTGGCCCTGCTCATGGCAGCTGCCCTTGGCGCAGGGGACGCTCAGATTGAATGCTGCGATGCTGCCCTCGCGTGGCAGCCAGTTCGCCCATGCTTCGATGTCCTCGCGGCCGGGCAGCTCCGGAGCATCAGGTAGGGCGGCTTCATTCGGCTGTTTGCCGGGGTTCCATTCAACATCAAGCTGTTGCACATGGATGGACCGGACCGGCAGCAGTTTCCGCCAGCTATCGAAGGACAACACCAGGTTCTCGATGCGTACTCCGAGTCGTTCGCCGTCTTCCGACCGACGGCGCAGGACAAGTTGTCGCAGGGTCAACGAGCGCAGAGATAGCTGCAGGCCGTCGATTTCAAAGGTTTCGATACCCTGCTGATCCTTGAACTGCTGCCAGCGATACGCGCCATAGAATCCGGCAGAGAGAATGATGGACAGCAGGAGCACAGCCGAGAGCCCGATGATGCGCGGCTTTGTCATTGGCCCTTCTCGTGATGGACGGCGGCACAGCATAAGCCGGTTGCCTCCGTGTTGCGACGCGCCCCGCTTCGGCGCAGCCGACGACTGGCTCGGAATGGAAAAGTTCCCTGACAAGGCCGTGAAGGCCCGGTATTACGCTGGATTGACCGGTTTCAGGGCCTTCGCGCCAAACTTGTGCACATTCACCAAACAGGCTTGTCAAGCGCTTATGACAAACTGTCGCAAACCAGGCCAAGCCATAGATCGATTATTAAGTACCTGAAAAATAAGGACTTTTTGGTGTGGCGAAAAAAACATCAATCTAACCGCAGGCCACTGTTCATCAGGCCTGCGGAAAACTGTAACCTGTTTGCCCACAGAGTTATCCACAGCTTCTGTGGATTAAAAAACAATGTGATCCGGATCGCGTTTCAGATCTTTTTGCAAGTCTTTAACTCTCGAAAAAAAGGAGTAGAGTGCGCGCCCTTGTCCCCCCGAACCATTCGGTGACCATGAGAACGCGTCCTCTTGCCTCGAACTCGCTCGAGAGCACTTCATCTTCTCCACGCCTGCCGATGCGCATGGCGTTGTGGCTGCTGGACAGCCAGCGTCTAGGACAGACCAAGAGCGTCAAACGTATCGCCGGGCGGATGCTCAAGCAGCCGGCACTCGAAGGTGTGGTTGTTGCCCAGAGCCGCCTGGGACGGTTGCTCTGCCATGACTGCGACAGCCAGCGCGACCGCCGAATCGGTTTCGAGTTGCTGCGTCAGGCTGCACGAGCCGGTGACCGCCAGGCCCAGCTGGAGCTGGGTCAGCTGTATTTCCAAGGGCAACATCGTGAGTTGTCCAAGGCTCGCCACTGGCTGGAACAGGCTGCCGCACAGGGCTCGGCCGAAGCCTCGCGTCTCCTTTCACGACTGCCTGCCTCTCGCTAGAGGCGGCAGCGCAGGCGGGTCGGCCTGACCTCCGGGGTCATGCTGGCTATACTGCCCGGCAATTCAGCCGGAGCCGCCAATGCCTTTCGATCCCCTCTATCTGTCCGCCGGGCTCGGCGCCCTCTGCCTGATGCTGTCTGTTGTCGCGGTGGGGCTGCAAAGGCGCTTATCCCGGCAGCAGGCTGAGGTTTCGCTACTGGACGAGCGACTGACCCAGGCGACCATGGCCCAGGAAGGCCTGAGCGCCCAGCTGGAAACCAGTCGGCAGGATCTGGCCGACCTGCAGGAATCCCGGGCGACGCTGCAGGCCGAGGCTGCCGTCTTGCGCCGTGAGTCCGAATGGCTGCAGGTCCAACGCCTGGAAACCCGCGAAGCCCTCGATGATCTGCAGGCCGAGCGCGATGCGCAGCAAGCCGAGCTGCGCACCCTGAGTGCCGCACATGCTGCGCTCACCGCCGAGCTGAATGAACAGCAGAAGACCCACGAGCAGCGCCTGGCCGACCTCCAGGGCGCACGGGACGAATTGCGGTCGCAGTTTGCCGAACTGGCAGGAAAGATTTTCGAGGAACGCGAGCAGCGATTTGCCGACGCCAGCCATGAGCGTCTTGGGCAGCTGCTCGATCCTCTGAAGGAGCGCATCCAGTCGTTCGAAAAGCGCGTCGAGGAGAGCTACCAGAGCGAAGCGCGAGAGCGGTTTTCCCTGGCCAGGGAACTGGAGCGGCTGCAGCAGCTCAATCAGCGCCTGGGTGACGAGGCGACCAACCTGACCCGCGCCCTGCAGGGGCAGAAGACCCAGGGCAACTGGGGTGAGCTGATTCTCGAGCGCGTTCTGGAACATGCCGGGCTGGAGAAAGGGCGCGAATACCACACCCAGGTCAGTCTCAGGAGCCCGGACGGCGAACGCTTCCAGCCGGACGTCCTGATTCAGCTGCCCGGCGACAAGCAGGTGGTGGTGGATGCCAAGGTCAGTCTCACTGCCTACCAGGCGCTGACCTGCGCCGAAGACGAACCCAGTCGCGCGCTGGCGCTCAAGCAGCATGTCCTGTCGTTGCGCAACCATCTCAAGGGCTTGTCGCTCAAGGATTACCAGCGTCTCGAAGGATTGCAGAGCCTGGATTTCGTGCTGCTCTTCGTACCCATCGAAGGCGCCTTCGCAGCGGCCTTGCAGGGCGATCCCGAGCTGTTTCAGGAGGCGTACAGCAAGCACATCGTGATCGTCAGCCCGACTACCCTGCTCGCCACACTGCGGGTGATCGACAGTCTCTGGCGGCAGGAACGACAGAGCCAGAATGCCCGCGAGATCGCCGAACGGGCGGGGGCGCTCTACGACAAGTTCGCTGCCTTCATTCAGGACCTTGACGAGATAGGCACGCGCCTGCAGCAGCTGGACAAGGCCTTCGTCGGTGCACGCAACAAGCTTACCGACGGGCGCGGCAACCTCGTGGGGCGGGCTGAACAGCTCAAGCTGTTGGGCGCGCGCGCTAGCAAGCGGCTGCCGGCCGATTGGCTCGAGCGTGCCGGCGCCGAGACGCCGCTGGAGGAAGCCGAGGAATAGGCAGCGCGGTTTGCGTCATACCAGCCACAACACGGCAAGTCCGGCCAGCAGGCCGACAAGCATGAACGGCAGCGTCAGCATCGCCAGGGATCTGCCACCGATGAACAGAATCAGGCCTGCCTTGACCAGGCTGTTGCTCAGCGCCGCGAGAAAGATCCCGCGGACTGCGATCTGCTCGTCCAGATCGGTACGGGCGCTGTTGGCAAGCGACAGGGTGATCGCATCCACGTCGGTCAGTCCGGATACCAGCGAGACTAGGTAGATGCCCGTCTCGCCCAGCAGGCGCCGTGCCCCTTCGACGAGAAACAGGATCAGCACCAGCAGCGCGGCGAAACGCAACGCCGGGCCCAGCTCGAAGGGATTGCTCAGCGGCGGTTGCGCTGAGCCTTCCGGTTGTCCGGCAGCACGCATGTAATGGAACAGGGCGCCGCCGGCATAAATGAGCCCGGCGGTGGCTAGCGGCGCGACCAGCTCTGGCAACAGGCCCCGGTTGATCAGACCAACTTCCAGCAGCACCCGGGGAAACATCAGGGCCGAGGTTGCCAGCAGCCCTGCGGCCAGGGCAGGGCGCAGTCTGGGTGCATCCAGGCGGGCAAGGGAGATGGTCATCGCGGTGGAGGACACGATGCCGCCGAGCAGCGCCGTAACCATCAGGCCATGGCGCGCGCCCAGCAGCCGGATGGCGACATAAGCAGCAAAGCCGATCCCCGCGATCAGCACCACCATCCACCAGGTGGCGTAAGGGTTGAAGGCCTGCCAGGGGCCGTAGCCTTCGTTGGGCAACGCCGGTAGTAGCACCACGGAAATGAACAGCAGCTTCAGCGCACCGCTGAGCTCGGCCTCGCTGAGTTGGCGCAGGGCACCATGCAGGCGCGCCTTGAGGCTCAACAGCAGAGCCACGACAACCGCGACGGATGCCGCGAGCAAGCGATTGTCATCGACCGCGAGGCTGCCCAAGACAAAGGTCAGCAGCAGCGCGACCTCGGTGGTCATGCCGTGGTCGGGGTTGTTGCGCGATTCGATCAGGTAACCGGCGACCACCAGCAGCGCCAGCATGATGAAGATGACAATCCACACTGCACCGCCGAGCTGTCCGGCCAGCAGCGTGGCCAGCCCGCCAAACAACCCGCCGAGGCCGAACGTACGGATACCGGCCAAGGCTTCCTGGCTGCTACCGCGCTCGCTCCAGCTGCGTTCGGTGCCGATCAGCAGGCCTACCCCGAGGGCAGTGGCCAGGTTCAGTAGCGTCTCGAGGGTCATGGGCGCAGGCCACCGGTAGTTGCTGATGAGCCGATTCTAGCCGTCTGGCTGAGGGGCGGGCTTGCGCCAGGGCAAGCCCGCTTCAGTGCAGCGGAACGTGACGGCTCATCAGTGCCCGCAGCGCCGCTGGCTTGACTGGCTTGGCAAGAAAGTCCAGGCCGGTGGCGTGGATCGCAGCGATCAGCTCGGGGCGGCCGTCGGCGCTGATGACCACGCCGGGGATCGGCTCGCCGAGGCGGGTGCGAAGCCAGGCCATCAGCTCCGATCCCGTCTCGCCGTTGTCCAGGTGGTAATCGACCAGCACCAGTTGCGGGCGCACGTCCTCGCGCAGCAGCGCCTCGCATTCGGCCCGGTTGCTGGCCGTCCATACCTGGCAGCCCCAGCGCGACAGCAGGCTGTTCATGCCGACCAGGATGCTGTCCTCGTTGTCGATGCACAGGACCTGGATGCCGGTCAGGGCGGTCTGCTGGATATCACCGTTGGCCTTGATCTGCCTGGCGGGATTGCCGGCGATTGGCACGCTCACGCTGAACACGCTGCCCTTGCCAGGCCAGGAGCGGACCGAGAGGGGGTGGTCGAGCACCTGGCAGAAACCGTCGGCGATCGCCAGGCCCAATCCCAGGCCTTTCTCCGCTCGGGTCTGATGGCTGTCCAGGCGTTTGAACTCCTGGAAAATCACACGCAGCTTGTCTTCGGCAATACCCGGTCCACGATCCCAGACTTCCAGGCGCAGCGAGGCTCCCTGGCGGCGCACGCCCAGGACGACGCGGCCCTTGGCATAGCGGAAGGCGTTGGTGAGAAAGTTCTGCAGCACACGCCGCAGCAGGCGTATATCACTGTCGACCCGCAGCCGGCTGCCGTGCACCTTGAAGTCCACGCCCTGTTCGGCTGCCAGTACGGTGAACTCGGTGCTCAGGGTGTCGAACAGATTCGAAAGCGGGAAGGGGTTGCGGTCCGGTGTGATACGGCCGTTTTCCAGGCGCGAGATGTCCAGCAGGTCGGAGATCAGGTCCTCGGCCGAGCGCAATGAACTGTCGAGATGGCGAACCAGATCCTGGGCCTCGCGTGGCAGGGCATCGTGCTGGTGCGACAGCGCGGCGGAGAACAGCCGCGCAGCGTTCAAGGGCTGCATCAGGTCGTGGCTGACCGCCGCGAGAAAGCGGGTCTTCGACTGGTTGGCGGCTTCGGCGGTGCTTTTCGCCGCGGTAAGCGCCTTGTTCAGCTCGGACAGTTCCTGGGTCCGTTCGCTGACGCGCTGTTCCAGGCCTTCATTGGCATCCTTCAGGGCGCGCTCGGCTTCGCGGTAGGCGGTAATGTCGCTGAAACTCATGACGAAGCCACCGCCGGGCATGGGGTTGCCGATCAGTTCGACCACCCGGCCATTGGGGAAAGTCCGCTCCGACGTATGGGCGCGGCCCTGGCGCATCCAGTACAGGCGCTTGGCCACGTGTGTGTCCGGATTGCCCGGCCCGCACAGTCCGCGCTCGGCGTTGTAGCGGATCACGTCGGCAACCGGCCGGCCGATATACACCAGTCCGTCGGGGTAATCGAACATTTCCAGGTAACGGTGATTCCAGGCCACCAGCCGCAGCGACTGGTCAACCACGCTGATGCCCTGGGTAATGTTCTCGATGGCGCCTTGCAACAGCGCGCGGTTGAACTGCAGCACTTCGGAGGCTTCACCGACGATGCGCACCACATCGTCTACCTGCATGTCGCGACCTTCCAGCGCGGCTTTGACCACCGCCCGTGTGGAGGAGGCGCCGAGCACGCCAGCGAGCAGGCGCTCGGTATGGGCGATCCACTGGCCATCGGCCTGCTGCTTGGGCGAATAGTCGTGGCCGTGACGACGGGCGAAGCGCTGGAAGCTCAGCTCGGCCCGTTCGGCACCGACGAAACGTGACGCCAGCGACAGCAGGTCCTCGACCTGCACGGCCAGGAGCCGGCGGGTGCTGGCCGTCGAGTAGATCTCCTGACCGATGAAGCGACTGGCCTGCCAATGCTCGGCCACTCGCGTTTGCGACAGGATCGAGACCCAGAAGAACAGCGTTGCATTGCCCACCAGCGACAGCGTGACGCCCAGGGTGAGGGCGCTGGTGTTGAACGGCAGATCGGCCGTGTACATCCACTCAAGCCCCGGAAACATCTCCAGCGGCCAGCCGAGCAGCGGCAGAATCAGCGTGTACAGCCAGATCAGTGCGCCAGCGGTGAGGCCGGCAAAGACGCCACGTCGGTTCGCCTGCTTCCAATAGAGCGCTCCGACCATCGCCGGTGCCAGCTGGGTAAGGGCGGCAAAGGCGATCTGGCCGATGGTCGCCAGGCTGGCGCTTGAGCCGAGCAGGCGATAGCTCACGTAGGCCAATAGAAGGATCGCGACAATACTGATCCTGCGCACCGACAGCATCCAGTGGCGGAACACTTCGAAGGGTTGTTCGGCTTCCTTGCGGCGCAACAGCCAGGGCAACAGCATGTCGTTGGATACCATTGTCGACAGCGCGACGCTGGCAACGATGACCATGCCGGTCGCCGCCGATGCACCGCCGATGAAGGCCAGCAACGCCAGGGCCGGATGCGATTCGGCCAGGGGCAGACTGATCACGAAGGAGTCGGGGCTGACGCCGCTCGGCAACAGCAATTGACCGGCAAGGGCGATCGGGATGACAAACACGGCGGCAAGAATCAGGTACAGCGGAAACACCCAGCGCGCCAGGCGGAAATCACGTGGCTCGATGTTCTCCACCACCGTGACATGGAACTGGCGCGGCAGACAGACGATGGCCATCAGCGCGACAGTGGTCTGCACCATCATGGCTGGCCAGTTCACCGTTTCTTCCCAGAACGTCGAGAGCTCGGGGGCGTCGTGCGCCCGGTTGAACAGGTCGCCGAATCCATCGAACAGACCAAAGGTGACGAAGGCGCCGACAGCAAGAAAGGCGAACAGCTTGACCAGCGACTCGAAGGCGATCGCCAACACCATGCCGCGGTGGTGCTCGGTCACATCCAGGTTGCGGGTACCGAACAGCACGCTGAACAGCGCCAACACCATCGACACGATGAGCGCCGTGTCTTGGGCGCCCGAGCCGGCAGCGGCCTCGCTGTGATTGCCGATGAGCAGGTTCACGCCCAGCACGATGCCCTTGAGCTGCAGGGCAATGTAGGGCAGGACGCCGACCAGGCAGATCAGCGTGACTACCACCGCCAGCAGTTGCGACTTGCCGTAGCGCGCGGCGATGAAGTCGGCGATCGAGGTGATGTTTTCCTGCTTGCTGATCATGATCATCTTCTGGATGACCTGCGGCGCCAGCAGCATCAGCAGAATCGGGCCGAGATAGATCGGCAGGAAGGACCAGAGTTGCTCTGCCGCCTGGCCGACGGCGCCAAAGAAGGTCCAGCTGGTGCAATAGACCGCCAGGGACAGGCTGTAGACCCAGGCCCGCACGCGCGGTGACAGCTGGCTGCGGTTACGATCGCCATAAAAGGCGATGGCAAACAGAACGGCCATATACGTGAGGGCGACTAGCGCAATCAGCCCACCGGACAATGACATGTGAACTCCAGATTGATAAACCGCGTGCTTCGGTGTGGCGAATCCGCCAAAGCGGGTCGGCCAGGCAGCGCTGATCCATGTCCGGCAGCCTGGATCGAAATCGATGCGATGGCACGCCGGGGCAGTGCCCGGGTGCAGCTTGAACCGGCAGGAAACGGATGACCGAAGCGATCGCTCATTGAACGTCGAATGGTTGCAGTTTCGCAGTAAAAAGGGGTTGAGTGTTGCGGCTGCGACCATGGTCGCATGGGCGGGTTAGTCGCAGTCGGGGCGGGCGCAATGCCCTGTGCTAGACGAATGGCAGCCCGTTGGACAGTCAGTCTCCGCAGATAGGCCTGGGCTGGTGTCTCTGTTATGAATGGGCGGCCAGGCTCGTTTACCCTACGTAGAATCCTGGCGATCGCTGTTGCGATGGGACAGGCGACTCGTTCCAACCAAACTGGGAGTATTCAGATGTTCATGCCGCGTCCGATGACCTTGCAACGAGGTGCCCTGCGACTGGAGCCGCTTGCAGAAGGCGACATCCCGAGTCTGGTTGAGCTGGCCGAGCGTAACCGCGACGAGCTGATCTACCTGAACGGACCCTTGCGTCCCGACTGGTATCGCCTGGCAGTCAGCGAACAGCGTGAAGGCCGTGCCGTGCCCTTCACCCTGCGCATGGCCGATCGTATCGTCGGCACCACCCGCTTTGCCGATTTCAACGCGGCGTTGCCGGCCGCCGAGCTTGGCTGGACCTGGCTGGACAAGGCCGAACACGGCAGCGGTCTGAATGCCTCGATCAAGTACCTGCTGCTCAAGCACGCTTTCGAGGAGTGGCAGCTGGTGCGCTTGCAGCTGAAGACGGCAGCAAGCAACCTGCGCTCGCAGCGCGCCATCGAAAAGCTGGGTGCCCAGCGTGAAGGCTTGCTGCGCAATCATCGGCGCCTTGCCGACGGTCGCCTGGACGACACGGTGCTCTACAGCATCACCGACCGCGAATGGCCGGCCATCAAGGGGTTGCTGGACGCGGGAGTGCAGTAGGCCAGCGTTCGCGACATGGCATCCAAGATCCTCTGCCGTCACGCAAGGGACGAGCCGTCGCCCTTCGGGTCCGACTTGGGGTAATGTTCGGCGTTTCGCAGGCAGCCTGTCTTGCATTCATCAGCCCGTCTTCACCTTCCTCTATGCTCCGGCCGCGATGGCGGTGCGTAGCGTTTTTCGCCGTTGTAGCTAAGGAGCCCCGGATGTCCCGCTCGCAAGAGTTCTTGCATGGTTGCCGCGATATTTTGCCGTTGATCGTCGGCGCTATTCCGTTTGGCATCATTTTCGGGACGCTCTCCATTGGCGCCGGACTCTCGACCTGGCAAACCATGGGTATGTCGGCCCTTGTATTCGCCGGCTCGGCGCAGTTCATCGCGATCACCCTGATCACCGGTGGGGTTGGGGCAGCCGTGGTGCTGCTGACCACCTTTGTCGTCAATTTGCGCCATGCGCTCTACAGCGCCGCGCTGCAGCCATTCGTCAGGCATCTGCCGACCCGCTGGCGAGTGCCGCTGGCGTTCTGGCTGACCGATGAGGCATTCGCCGTCATCCAGCACCGCTATGCCCGAAACGACGGCTCAGCCTACAAGCATTGGTACTTTCTCGGCGCGGCACTGACGATGTACCTGAGCTGGCAGCTTGCGACACTCGCCGGCATCGCCTTTGGCCAGGCGGTGCCGAATGTAGCCAGTTGGGGGCTGGACTTCGCCATGATCGCCACCTTTATCGGCATCGCGGTACCGATGATGCGCACCTGCCCGCAGGTGGCGTCGGCTGTGGTCGCTGGTGTCGTGGCGTTGCTCACCTGGGAGCTGCCCTACAAGCTGGGGCTGATCGCTGCGGCGCTCGCCGGCATCGTGGTGGGCGTCTGGCTCGAACAGCGCGCCGAGCGCCGCCTGCTGTCGGAGGTGCGCTGATGCAGACCTGGTTGCTGATCCTCGGCATGCTGGCGATCACCTTCGTGATCCGCTACAGCTTTTTTGCCTGGCCTGATCTGCGTTTTCCACGCCTGGTGGAGCAGGGATTGCACTACGTTCCGGTCGCGGTCCTTACGGCCATCGTCGTGCCCGGCATGCTGATGCCGGCCGGAGAGTGGGCCCTGACCTGGCAAAACAGCTACCTGCTAGCCGGCGTGCTGGCCATCCTTATCGCGGCGGTCACACGCAATCTGCTGGCGACCATTGCCGGTGGCCTGTTGTGCTTCTTCCTGCTGCGCTGGGCGCTCGGGCAGTTGCCGCTGTGAGCGCCGAGACGATTTCCGGCAACCGGGCGCTTGCGCCTTTCTGCGGAGCTTCACGATGAGTCAGCATTCCCAGTTTCGTCTGCTCGGTACGCGGCGCTTTCTGCCGTTCTTCGTGACGCAGCTGCTGGGCGCATTCAATGACAACGTTTTCAAGCAGACGCTGGTACTGGCGATCCTCTACAAGCTAGGGACGGAGGGCGACGTTAGCCTGCTGGTGAATCTGTGCGCGCTGCTGTTCATACTGCCGTTCTTCCTGTTTTCTGCGCTGGGCGGTCAGTTCGGCGAGAAGTACGAGAAGGCCTGGCTGATTCGTCGGGTCAAGTTCGCAGAAATCCTGATCATGCTGGTGGGCGCCCTCGGGATGCTGGCCGGCAATCTGCCGTTGCTGCTGATTGTGCTGTTCTGCATGGGCACCCAGTCGGCATTGTTCGGCCCGGTCAAGTATTCGATCCTGCCGCAACAATTGCGCAGCGATGAACTGGTGGGCGGCAACGCCCTGGTGGAGATGGGCACCTTTCTGGCGATTCTTGGCGGTACCATCGCAGCGGGGGTGCTCATGGGTCATGCCAGCTATTCGGTACTGGTGTCGCTGGCCGTGGTGCTGCTTGCCGCGATCGGCTTCGTTGCCAGTCGCTCGATTCCGCTTTCGGCCGCGGCATTGCCCGATCTGAAGCTGGACTGGAATCTGCTGCGTCAGTCGCTGGGCATCCTGCGCCTGGGGCTCGGCCAGCAGCGCGCCGTGTCGCGGGCCATGATCGGCAATTCCTGGTTCTGGTTTCTCGGTGCGGTCTATCTGACCCAGATCCCGGCGTTCTCTCGTGATCTGCTGCAGGGCGACGAGGGGGTGGTGACGCTGATTCTCGCGGTGTTCTCGGTGGGCATTGCGCTGGGCTCCATGCTCTGTGAGCGGCTCTCCCGGCATCGGCTTGAGCTGGGGCTGGTGCCGTTTGGCTCGCTTGGGCTGACCCTGTTCGGTGTCTTGCTCTGGTGGCATGCCGGTGGCGTGCCGAGTGCCGCCGAAACACGCGATTGGCCTGCGTTGCTGGCTGAGCCAGATGCATGGTGGGTGCTGATGGATATCCTCGGCCTCGGAACCTTCGGCGGGCTCTATATAGTGCCCCTGTATTCGCTGATCCAGTCGCGCACCCCGCTGCAGGAGCGTTCCCGCGTGGTGGCGGCGAACAACATCCTGAACGCGTTGTTCATGGTTGTCTCGGCAATCGTTTCGATCCTGTTTCTCACGGTTGCCGGCCTTTCCATTCCGCAACTTTTCCTCGCGGTGGCGGTGCTCAACGTCCTGGTGGCCAGCTGGATCTTCTATTCAGTGCCCGAGTTCGTATCGCGCTTTCGCCTGTGGCTACGCGGTGCGGCTGGGCCGACAGCCGAGCGCCCTTTGTAAGCGGGCCCCCTATCTTTCAGCCGTCCCGAGCAATCTGCTAGCTGACCGGTCCAAGCTCTGACGAGCCGAGCCATTGCCGCTGGGGGCAGGAAAATGTCGATCACAGAAAAACAGAAGATGCTCATTGGCGAGTTGTACCGTCCGGGCGATCCCGAGCTGCAAGCCGACCAGGCCGCGGCCAAAGCATGGATGGTGCGCTACAACGCAGCGCTGGCCGAAGCGCCAGCGGTGCGCCGGGCCTTGCTGGAAGAGCTGCTGGGGAGCGTGGGCAAAGGCGTGGTGGTACGGCCGCCCTTTCATTGTGACTACGGCTACAACATTCACCTCGGCGACGATGTGTTTTTCAACTTCAACTGCGTGATCCTCGACGTGGTCGAGGTACGCATCGGTGCGGGGACGCAGGTCGGGCCAGCTACGCAGATCTACGCGGCGGACCATCCACGAAGCGCGGAAGAGCGCCGCAGCGGCCTGGAATTTGGCCGTCCGGTGGTGATCGGGGAGAACGTCTGGATTGGCGGTGCCGCGATCATCCTGCCGGGCGTAACCATCGGCGATGACGCCGTGATCGGAGCGGGCAGCGTGGTGACTCGGGATGTGGCGGCGGGTGCGACCGTGGTAGGCAACCCGGCGCGTAGTCGCTGATAGATGTGAGGATGGCAGCCGGCTCCGAGGCCGGCTGCCGGTGTAGCTTACTGCTGAGTCACGGTGGCCATGTTGCCCGAGCCCATCTGCGACACCATTGCCGTATCGCCCATGCCGCTCTGCATCAGCATGGCCTGGTTGCCAACGCCGCCCTGAATGACGGTCGCCAGGTTGTCCTGACCGGCTTGCGTCAGGCTGACTTCGTTGTCCGAGCCGTAGATCTGCTGAATGTCGGCCACGTTAAGGTCGCCGCTCTGCACCACGTCCACACTGTTGTTGTCGCCATAGCTGGAGCCGGTCAGCTCGTTGCCATTTCCGGTCTGGCTGGCGGTGAGCAGGTTGCCGGAGCCGTCCTGGGCGAAGTCGATCAGGTGATCGGTGCCTTCCTGGGTGACATAGGCTTCGTTGTACTCGCCGGTTTGCTGCAGCGAAGCAGTCTGGAAGCTGCCATCCAGCTGGTCGACGGTGATGTAGTTGTTGTTGCCGGTCTGCTCGGTGCTGGCGGTGTTGCTTTCGCCAGCCTGGAAGATATCCGAGCTGTTGGCGGTGCCGTCCTGGTAGATCGACGCGGTTTGCAGTGAGCCGCTCTGGTCGATGTAGGCTTCGTTCTGCAGTCCGTTGGACTGGATCTCAGCGTTATGCTCCGCGCCTTCCTGGCTGACGGACGCGATCTGCATATCACCCTGCTGGTCAATATCAGCGAAGGAGTCAGAAACGTTCATCTGGAAGACAGTGGCGTCGTTGCCGTTGCCTTCCTGATTAACCAAGCCCTCGTTGCGTGCGCCATTTTCCTGCCATACCAGGGAGAGGTTGTCATCGCCGACCTGGCGCTGTTCCGAAACGCTCAATTCAGTGTCGGTCTGGATGGATTCAGCGAAGTTTTCGTTGCCGTTTTGGTCTGTCACGGCAGTGCTCAGGTCGGCCCTGGTCTGCTCGATAAACGCGGCGTTGTAGCTGCCATCCTGGTACTGACGGGCGGTGGCGCCAAAGGAGTCGTCCTGGACGATGCTCGCATCATGATTGTCGCCGGTCTGCAGTTGGATCGCTTCGCTCTGTTCGGTCGAGGTCTGAACGATATTGGCAAGATTCTGATTGCCGGTCTGGGTCTGGACTGCATCGGACAGTGTGGCCTGATCCTGCGTCACCATGCCGTCGTTGATATCGCCAGTCTGCGACTGATAGGAAATGTTGTCCTGACCGCCGTTCTGAGTGACTTCGACAACGTTCTCGTTACCGGACTGAAGCTGTTCTGCATTGTTGTCGTCGGCGTAGGCTTGGGTGGCCAGGATCGCAACGATGGCGGCTGCGAGGGGCTTGCACTTGAACATGAGGTCTCTCCATGGAAGGTGGATGCGTGTCGCTCCTGACTGGTACGGCGGCGCGGGATGTCTGCCCGGCGCTGCAGCTACTGCAACGTCAGCCCTGGAACTGGCTTGATCCTATAACTCGCTCGTGACAGATAAATGTCGACCCGCTTGTGTATAGACGGATTACTGGCGGATTGACAGCCAGCGCTTGAAAATTCGTGCTGGAAAAGGCCACGAGCGCGATGGCGGGGCACAGGGTCCCGGAACGTTTTGGTTATTGAACGACGCGCACCCGGCTTGCCCGGGCGACATGTATCCACGCCTTTGAGGGCGGTCAGTGGCTGAGCTTGAGGCCAACCAGGCCGGCGCAGATCAGCACGACGCTGCCCACGCGCAGCAGGCTCATCGTTTCGCCGAACAGCAGGATGCCGGCGATTACCGTCCCCACAGCGCCGATACCAGTCCAGATGGCGTAGGCCGTCCCCAGCGGCAACTCCTTCATGGCAAGGCCCAGCAGGCCGAGACTGCTCAGCATCGCCAGGATGGTCAGGACGGTAGGGAGCGGGCGGCTGAAGCCGTCGGTGTATTTGAGGCCAACGGCCCATCCAACCTCGAAAAGACCAGCAATCAACAGAACGAACCAGGACATGTGGACCTCGACGGGACGGTGACTGGGCGGGGCCGTCCCCGGGAAGTTATGCCTTGTCTGAGGTCGTCCACAGACGGCGCTTTGCTTTTATTGCATGAGCGACTGGTCCGCAGAACAGGCCCGGACCAGTGGCGATCACAAAGCGTCTGGCTCCTTGTCCTTCATACGCCGGTAAAGAGTCGCAAGCAGCGCACCGGAAAGGTTGTGCCAGACGCTGAACAGCGCACTCGGCACCGCCGCCAGGGGTGAAAAATGCGCGCTGGCCAATGCCGCGCCAAGCCCCGAGTTCTGCATGCCCACTTCGATGGAAAGGGTCTTGCGCTGCGCCAGCGGCAGCTTGAACAGGCGACCGACAAGATAGCCGATGCCGAGCCCGAGGCTGTTGTGAAGTATCACGACTGCCATGATCAGCAGACCGGACTCGGCAATCTTCGCCTGGCTGGCGGCAACCACGGCGGCAACGATGACCACGATGCTGACGACCGAAACCAGCGGCAGAATATCGACCACCTGGTGCACCCGGTTGCCCAGCAGACGGCGGGCGACCAGGCCGAGGGCGATCGGCAACAGCACAATCTGCACGATCGACATGAACAGCGCGCCGAAATTGACCGGTAGCCAGGCCGAAGCCAGCAGCCAGATCAGTGCAGGTGTCACCAGCGGGGCGAGCAGCGTCGTGACGGCGGTGATCGCTACCGACAGCGCCACGTCACCCCGGGAGAACCAGGCGATCACGTTCGAGGCGGTACCGCCCGGGCAGCAGCCGACCAGGATCACGCCCACCGCGATCTCCGCGGGCAGCCCCAGCAGCTGGCAGAGCAGCCAGGCCAGGGCAGGCATGATCAGAAATTGCGCCCCGACACCCAGCGCCACCCATAAGGGGCGACGTGCGACCTCGGCAAAATCAGCGGTTTTCAGGGTCAGACCCATGCCGAACATGATCAACCCCAGCAGCGGGACGATCCAGGCGGTGGCAGGCAGGAACCAGCTGGGCTGGAAAAAGGCAAGAACGGCGAACAGCAGCACCCAGAGGGCGAACGTATTGCCGACGAAACGGCTGAAGGCGGCGAGGGCACGCATCGGGCTTACCTTGTAGTTATGAAGGAGTAACCGTCAGCCAGGGCTGACGGCACGGGCAGTTTAGATGCCCTGCGGAATCTCCTCACCTCCCAGAGCTTCGAACAGCGCGGGCAGGAATTCCTTGAAGGTCAGCATCATCAGCAGGAAGCTGGCGTCCTGCTGGCTGAGGTCGTCGTCGCCTCCGTCCTGTTCGGCCTGGTCCTGTAACAGTTCTTCGAAACGCAGGCGCTTGATCACCAGCTTGTCGTCCAGCACGAAGGACAGCTTGTCCTGCCAGCCCAGCGACAGCTGAGTCACCTGCTTGCCGACTTCCAGGTGCTGCTGGATTTCATCGCTGGTCAGGTCCTGGCGCTTGCAGCGTACGACCCCGCCGTCTTCGTGGGTATCGCGCAGCTCGCATTCGTCGAGGACAAAGAAGTCGTCGGCCGCTTTCTGCGTCTTGACCCAGTCGGTCATGGTGGCCGAAGGGGCGATTTTCACGGTCAGCGGGCGAACCGGTAGCGAACCAATGGCTTCGCGCAGCGTGGAGAGAAGGTCTTCGGCGCGCTTGGGGCTGGAGGAATCGACCAGAATCAGGCCCTGCTCAGGCGCAATGGCAGCGAAGGTGCCGGACTTGCGAATGAATGCACGTGGCAGGAAGGCCTGGATAATGTCGTCCTTGAGCTGTTCGCGCTCCTTCTTGTAGACCTTGCGCATCTGCTCGTTTTCGATCTCGTCGACCTTTTCCTTCAGCGCGTCCTTGACCACGCTACCGGGCAGGATGCGTTCTTCCTTGCGTGTGGAAATCAGCAGGAAGCCCTGGCTGGCGTGCACCAGTGGTGCGTCTTCACCTTTGCCCAGTGGGGCGACGAAACCATAGGTGCTCAGCTCCTGGCTGGCGCAGGGGCGGGCGGGCTTGGCGGCCAATGCAGTTTCAAGTGTCTCGACATCGAAAGGGACGTTCTGAGTGAGACGGTAGACGAGCAGGTTGCGAAACCACATGACGATTGGAACTCCGGTAAAAGCAAAGCGCGCATTATTCCCCTCCCGGTAACGCAGGCCAACCCTGAAATCCTCAATGCCGAAGGAAACCGCAAAAAGCGGGCATAAACTGAGGGTTTGCTAAGTCTTTGTAAGTTCTTCAATTTTTTTTTCAAAAGGGGGTTGCCAAGGTCCGGATCCATCTCTAGAATGCGCCCCACTTC
>DGLA01000016.1:312945-314144 GCA_002387205.1 Stutzerimonas stutzeri
CCCGTCCGCTGCGCCATATTTGAAATCAAGGACCACTGAACGCCTTGGTTCATAGAAGAAAGCGACCTTAGGGTCGCTTTTTTTCGTCTCGTGTTTTTCACTTTCGCCTGTTTCTGTGTTTCGTGCGGCACTTCTGGACTTTGCACTGTCTTTACCTATTACCGCAGTGTGCTCGGTAGCCACTGCCCAAGCTCGCTGCTAAGCTCCGGCAATTATTTTTGCTTCACGTCATTAAGCGTAATAAGGAAACAGAATGAGACATCAACGTTTGGCGTCTGCCATAGCTCTGGTTGGCCTGGTCCTGGCGGGCTGTGATTCGGAGACCAGCGCCAAGCTGGAAACGCCGGCGCAAAAAGCTTCGTATGGTATCGGTCTGAACATGGGCAAGAGCCTGGCTCAGGAAGGTCTGGCTGATCTGGATTCGACAGCCGTGGCACAAGGTATCGATGATGCCATCGGCAAGAAGGAACAGAAGCTGACCGACGAAGAGCTGATGGAAGCGTTCTCGTATCTCCAGACCCGTGCCGAAGAGCGCATGGTCGAGATGAACAAGGAGGCCGTCGCAGCCGGTAAGAAGTTTCTTGAGGACAACGCCAAGCGTGAGGGCGTGAAGACCACTGAATCCGGTCTGCAATACGAAGTGATCAAGGAGGCCGACGGCGCCCAGCCCGGTCCTGATGATGTCGTCACTGTCCACTATGAAGGCAAGCTGGCGGACGGAACGGTCTTCGACAGCTCGATCAAGCGCGGCACTCCGATCGATCTGCCGGTCAGCGGTGTGATTCCAGGTTGGGTCGAAGGCTTGCAGCTGATGCATGTGGGCGAGAAGTACAAGCTGTACATTCCAAGCGAGCTGGCCTACGGCGAGCAGAGCCCAAGTCCGTTGATCCCGGCCAACTCGGTTCTGGTCTTCGACCTGGAGTTGCTGGCCATCAAGGACGAAGAAAACCCAGCGCCGCCGGCTGCTGCAGTCACGCCCGAGACCGCTGAAGAAGCTGCTGAACAATAAGCGCTATGTGACATTCGAACGCCCCGCTCATGCGGGGCGTTTTCATTTCCGGGAAGCAGAACGCGCTTCAGCGGGGCCCCGAAGGGGTGAGCGAAGCGAATCACCTGGGACAGGTCCCTGGTGAGAGTCCTTAGGACACAAAAAAGCCCCGGTGTGAACCGAGGCTTAAAATTTGGCTCCGCGACCTGGA
>DGLA01000016.1:314357-467326 GCA_002387205.1 Stutzerimonas stutzeri
GACAGGTCCCTGGTGAGAGTCCTTAGGACACAAAAAGCCCCGGTGCGAACCGAGGCTTCAAATTTGGCTCCGCGACCTGGACTCGACTGTGCGGCAGAACGCGCTTCAGCGCGGCCCCGACGGGGTGAGCGAAGCGAATCACTTGGGACAGGTCCCTGGTGAGAGTCCTTAGGACACAAAAAAGCCCCGGTGTGAACCGAGGCTTCAAATTTGGCTCCGCGACCTGGACTCGACTGCGCAGCAGAACGCGCTTCAGCGCGGCCCCGAAGGGGTGAGCGAAGCGAATCACCTGGGACAGGTCCCTGGTGAGAGTCCATCGGGCACAAAAAAGCCCCGGTGCGAACCGAGGCTTAAAATTTGGCTCCGCGACCTGGACTCGAACCAGGGACCCAATGATTAACAGTCATTTGCTCTACCGACTGAGCTATCGCGGAACAGCGGTGCGTATCCTAATGATAACTAAGGGGAAGTCAACCCCTGGTCAGCAGAGTACCTGGACGATGGCGTCGGTAACGTGGTTCAGGTTCTTATGGTTCAGTGCTGCTGCGCAGATGCGTCCGGTACCGATGGCGTAAACGCCGAATTCGACACGCAGGCGCTCTACCTGAGCTGGTGTGAGGCCCGAGTAGGAGAACATGCCGCGCTGCTTGGCAACGAAGCTGAAATCCTGCCTGGCGCCTTTTTCGGCCAGCTGGCGAACCATGGTCAGGCGCATGTCCTGAATGCGGGTGCGCATCTCGCCCAGCTCGGTTTCCCACATGGCACGCAGCTCCGGGCTGTTGAGCACGGCGGAGACCACAGTGGCGCCATGGGTCGGTGGGTTGGAATAGTTTGTGCGGATCACTCGCTTGATCTGCGAAAGTACGCGCGCGGATTCGTCGCGGCTCTGCGTAACCATGGACAGGGCACCGACGCGCTCGCCATACAGTGAGAATGACTTGGAGAAAGAGCTGGAGACAAAGAAGCTCATGCCTGATTCGGCGAACAGGCGCACGGCCGCGGCGTCTTCTTCGATGTTATCGCCAAAGCCCTGATAGGCGATGTCGATGAACGGCACGTGATCGTTGGCGCGCAATATCTCAAGGATCTGCTTCCAGTCCTCCGGCTGCAGGTCCACACCGGTCGGGTTGTGGCAGCAGGCGTGCAGCACGACGATGGAGCGGGGCGGCAGGTTTTTCAGATCCTCGAGCATGCCGGCACGGTCGATCCCGTGGCTGGTCGCGTCGTAATAGCTGTAGTTCTGCACCGGGAAGCCGGCGGACTCGAACAGGGCACGGTGGTTCTCCCAGCTCGGGTTGGTGATGGCGACGACCGCGTCGGGCAGCATGCGCTTGAGGAAGTCCGCGCCGATTTTCAGGGCGCCTGTGCCGCCCAGTGCCTGGGTAGTGACCACGCGGCCATCAGCAACGAGTGCCGAGTCGCTGCCGAACAGCAAGCCCTGAACCGCCATGTCATAACTGGCGATGCCTTCGATGGGCAGATAGCCGCGCGGTGCGTTCAGCTCCAGGCGCGCCATCTCGGCTGCGGCCACGGCGCGCAGCAGGGGAATTCGACCTTCTTCGTTGTAGTAGACGCCCACCCCCAGGTTCACCTTGTTCAGCCGCGTGTCGGCATTGAAGGCTTCATTGAGGCCGAGGATCGGATCGCGCGGCGCCATTTCGACAGCGGAGAACAAACTCATGATGGGGAGGCTCGAAGAGAGGAGGTGACTGGATTGCATCACCCTCGCTTCGCGCTGAGGGCGGTGCGCAAACGGGGCAAGAGTATAGCGGCCCTGGCCCCCCGTCGCGATATGCTGAGCCGGTTTTTCTGTCGGAACCGGCCCGTTTTGACGCCAGGATAGCTTCACGTCGTCTGGTCGCTGCAACCCTGCACTTGATAATGCCGGGGTAGGCCGCATTGAAAGGGGTTCTGCTGGGCGTTGCTCCATGCCGCAACAGCTCGATGCAGCTTTGAAAAGAGTGCCAGGGAGGCTCATCCGTTCGGCTTTCGGGTCGTCTCGCCATCTGAAGAGGTCGATATGTCGCAGTTCGAATTGGTCACGCGCTTCAAGCCTGCCGGAGACCAGCCTGAAGCCATCAGGCAGATGATCGAGGGCATCGAGGCCGGTTTGTCGCACCAGACCCTGCTTGGTGTGACGGGGTCTGGCAAGACGTTCAGCATTGCCAACGTCATCGCCCATGTGCAGCGGCCAACGCTGGTGCTGGCGCCCAACAAGACCCTGGCTGCGCAGCTGTACGGGGAATTCAAGGCCTTCTTTCCGAACAATGCGGTGGAGTATTTCGTTTCCTATTACGACTACTACCAGCCGGAAGCCTACGTGCCGTCGTCCGACACCTTCATCGAGAAGGACGCCTCGATCAACGACCACATCGAGCAGATGCGGCTGTCGGCCACCAAGGCGCTGCTGGAACGGCCGGACGCGATCATCGTCACGACCGTCTCCTGCATCTATGGCCTGGGTGATCCGCAGTCGTACCTGAAAATGGTGTTGCACGTTGACCGCGGCGATCGCCTCGACCAGCGGGAGCTGCTGCGGCGGCTCACCGGCCTGCAGTACACCCGCAACGACATGGATTTCGCGCGCGCAACCTTCCGCGTGCGCGGCGATGTGATCGACATCTTTCCGGCGGAGTCCGATCTGGAAGCGGTGCGCATCGAGCTGTTCGACGACGAGGTCGAAAGCCTGTCGGCCTTCGATCCGCTGACCGGTGAGGTGATTCGCAAGCTGCCGCGCTTCACCTTCTACCCCAAGAGCCACTATGTGACGCCACGCGACACCCTGCTGGAGGCCATCGAGAAGATAAAGATCGAGCTCAAGGATCGTCTGGACTACCTGCGTTCCAATAACAAGCTGGTGGAGGCGCAGCGGCTCGAGCAGAGAACCCGGTTCGACTTGGAGATGATCATGGAGCTGGGCTACTGCAACGGCATCGAAAACTACTCGCGCTACCTCTCGGGGCGCGCGTCCGGTGAGGCGCCGCCAACGCTGTACGACTATCTGCCGGCCGATGCGCTGCTGGTGATCGACGAATCCCACGTCAGCGTGCCGCAGGTAGGCGCCATGTACAAAGGCGACCGCTCGCGCAAGGAGACGCTGGTCGAATATGGTTTCCGCCTGCCCTCGGCGCTGGACAACCGTCCCATGCGTTTCGACGAGTGGGAGGCGGTCAGCCCGCAGACCATCTTCGTCTCGGCGACGCCGGGGCCCTATGAGGCCGAGCACGCTGGGCGAGTCATCGAGCAGGTGGTGCGGCCTACTGGGCTGGTCGACCCGCAGATCGAGGTGCGGCCGGCGCTGACCCAGGTCGATGACCTGCTCTCGGAAATCACCAAGTCGGTGGCCAAGGAGGAGCGGGTATTGGTCACGACGCTGACCAAGCGGATGGCCGAGGATCTGACCGACTACCTCGGCGACCACGGCGTGCGGGTGCGTTACCTCCATTCGGACATCGACACCGTCGAGCGGGTCGAGATCATCCGCGACCTGCGCCTGGGTGTATTCGATGTATTGGTGGGCATCAACCTGCTGCGCGAGGGCCTGGACATGCCGGAAGTGTCGCTGGTGGCGATCCTCGATGCGGACAAGGAAGGCTTCCTGCGCTCGGAGCGCTCGCTGATCCAGACCATCGGCCGCGCGGCGCGCAACCTCAATGGCCGCGCCATTCTCTACGCGGACAACATGACCGGCTCCATGGAGCGCGCCATCGGCGAGACCGAACGCAGGCGCAACAAGCAGATCGCCTTCAACGAGGCCAACGGTATCGTGCCGCAGGGCGTGTTCAAGGATGTGAAGGATATTCTCGAAGGCGCCACGGTGCCGGGTTCGCGCAGCAAGAAACGTCGCGGCGAGGCGAAGGCAGCGGAGGAGTCCGCGCGCTACGAGAACGAGCTGCGCTCGCCGAGTGAAATCACCAAGCGGATCCGCCAGCTGGAAGAAAAGATGCTCGCCTATGCGCGTGATCTTGAGTTCGAGGCGGCCGCGCAGACGCGTGACGAGATCCACAAGCTGCGTGAGCGTTTGCTGCAGGTTTAGCAGGCCGTTGAAAACCAAGACGAGGCAGGCAAGACGAGGCGCGGCGCGGCGACAAGTGTAGCAACAGCTGAAAGCTGGCCGCATAGCGAGCGCCGCTGTGTCTCAGTGGCCTCCCGCGCCTGCTTGCACGTTCTGTGGTAGCTGCCGGGTGAGCAGCACCGCCACCATGCTGACTGCCAGGGCGATGCCCACGAAATGGAAGGCATCGTTGTAGGCCATGATCATCGCCTGCTGATGAGTGATCTCACTCAGGCGGCCCAGTGCAGCCTGCTCGCTGCCCAGTTGCTGAATCAGCACGGCCAGGCGCTCGGCTACCGCTGGATTGGCTGGTACCACGGACTCGCGCAGATAATCGAAATAGACCTTGCCCCGGCTGTCGAGCAACGTGGCGAGCAGGGCGATGCCGATGGCGCCACCCAGATTGCGCAGGATATTGAACAGGCTCGAGGCGGAGCCGGCGTCCTGCGGCTGGATATAGGCGGTGGCGATCAGCGAGATGGTGACCATGATCATAGGCTGGCCAAGCGCTCGGATGATCTGGATCGGGTGGAACTGGTCCCCGGCAAAGTCCGGGTTGAGTGCGCCGGAGGCAAAACTGGATAGCCCGAACAGGGCGAAGCCGGCGGCGCAAAGCAGCTTCGGCGGGATGATTTTCATCAGCTTGGGCACCAGCGGGATCAGGAACAGCTGCGGAATGCCCATCCACATGATGACCTGGCCAATCTGCAATGCGTTGTAGTTCTGGATCTGCGCCAGATACAGCGGCAGCAGGTAGATCGATCCATAGAGCCCAAGACCCATGCCCAGGCTGGCGATGCTGGTCAAACCGAAGTTGCGTTCGCGCAGGATGCCCAGGTTGATCAGCGGGTTCGGGCGCGACAGCTGAAGGATCACGAAAAGAACCAGGCTGACCGCCGCCACTGAGCCGAGCTGCACGATGAGGGTGGATTCCAGCCAGTCCTTCCGATGGCCTTCCTCGAGAAAGACCTGCAGGCAGCCGAGCCCCATCGCCAGCGTGACGATTCCGGCATAGTCGGTGCTCTTCAGCAGTTCCCAGTGCGGTGGCTTTTTCTCCAGGCCATAGAGCAGGCCGGCGATCATCAGCAGGCCGGGCGGAATGTTGATGTAGAAGATGTATTCCCAGCCCCAGCCTTCGGTCAGCCAGCCGCCCAGCGTCGGCCCGATCGAAGGTGCAAAGGTCGCCGTGATGGCGAACAGCGCCATGCCCTTGGCGCGGTGATGGTCCGGCAGCTTGATCAGCGTCAGGGTGAAGGCCAGCGGAATCAGCGCGCCGCCAGTAAAGCCCTGCATGGCGCGAAAGACGATCATGCTCTCCAGGCTCCAGGCGAAGGAACAGAGCAGGGAGGAGATCAGAAAACCGATCGACACCCAGACCGCCAGCCGGCGTGCCGAAAGCAACTGCACCAGCCACGCGGTCAGCGGAATCATGATGATTTCCGCGACCAGATAGGAGGTGGAAATCCAGGACCCTTCCTCCAGCGTGGCGGACAACGCGCCCTGGATGTCCTTGAGCGACGAGTTGGTGATCTGGATATCCAGCACCGCCATGAAGGCGCCGAGCATGGCGCTCATTACCGCTATCCAGTCGCGCCGGCTGGGTTCGCCAACCGGTCGGATCAGCGCATCAGCGGCCACGAAGGTCGATCTTCACATCGACCGACATGCCGGGGTGGATGCGGCCTTTCAGTGGGTTGTCACTGGCGAAGGTCAGCTTGACCGGTATGCGCTGTACCACCTTGGTGAAGTTGCCGGTGGCATTGTCCGGCGGCAGCAGGCTGAACTGGGCGCCGGAGGCCGGGAACAGACTCTGGACGCGGGCCTCGATGGGCGTGTCGGGGTAGGTGTCGAAGGTCAGTTCGGCCGTCTGCCCTTCCTGCATGCGGCCGATCTGGGTTTCCTTGAAATTGGCCTGGACCCAGATTTCCTCATCCGGAACGATCGACATCAGGTAGGCACCGACCGGTACATATTGACCGTTGCGCGCGGAGCGCTGACCGACAACGCCGCTGATGGGCGAACGGATCTCCGTGCGAGAGAGGTTCAGTTCAGCATGTTCGATTTCGGCCTTGGCGCTGTCGATCTGGGCTTGCAGACGTTTCACATCAGCCTTCAGAGCATCGATCTGCTGACGCTGGGCGGTGAGGTCCGCTTCGGCTTTCTGCCGCTGTGAGCGCGCCACCCTGGCATCCGCGGACAGGGTGGTGACGCGCTCTTCGGAGACGAAGCCGGGCTTGCGCAGGGCCTCCACGCGGGACAGGTCAACCTGGCTGCGCTCGAGATTCGCCTGCGCCGCGCTGACGGATGCCTGGCTGGAGGCGATGAGGCTGGCTTGTTGCGCCAGGCGGCTGCGCGCCTGGGCCAGTTCGGCCTCGCGGATGGCGAGGTTGGCCCTTGCCTGATCGAGAGCGAGACGGAAGTCGCCCGGCTCCAGGGTGACTAGCAGGTCCCCGGGCTTCACATGCTGGTTGTCCTGCACATGGACCATGTCGATGCGTGCGGCGAGCTGGCTGGATACACGGGTGATTTCGCCCTGCACGTAGGCGTTGTCGGTGTGCTCGTAGTGACGGCTCACGAAGTACCACCGGGCAAAGAAGGCGGCTGCGATGAGCAGCACCAGGGCGATGAATACGAACAGGCGGCGTTTCAGCGTGGCGGACATGTCGTCGCTCGGGACCGGTTAAATAGCCGGCCAATGTAGCAGCGTTCCGGTTTAGTAATAAGACGTTACAATCGCTATAGTTTGTTGCGCATAAGGAACAGTACATGGGGCTTGATGACGCGCTGATCTTTACCCGGGTCGTGGAATGCCAAAGCTTCACCCAGGCGGCATCGAGCCTCGGCATGCAGAAATCCACGGTCAGCCGGCGTATCGTCCAGCTCGAAGAGCGGCTCGGTGTACGCCTGATCCACCGCACCACGCGTCGGCTGCGGTTGACCGAAGTGGGTCAGGCCTATTACGAGCGATGCCGTCAGATCATGCTCGATTTTGCGGAGGCCGAGCAGGCCGTCATGCAATTGCAGCAGGCGCCGGCGGGGCTGCTGCGGATTACTGCCCCTATCGAGTTCGGCCAATGGATTCTCGGTCGGGTACTGGGGGACTTCATGCGCCTGTTCCCCGACATCAACGCCGAAGTTGAGCTGGCGTCCAGACTGGTCGACCCCGTGGAAGAGGGTGTTGATATCGCCATTTCGGTCGGGCAGCCGCAGGATTCCACGCTGGTTGCCCGCAAGCTGTTCGAAGCGCGGCGGCGACTCTGCGCAAGCCCTGCGTACCTGGCGCAACATGGTATGCCGGTGACGGTTGATGATCTTGCGGGCCACCGTGCGATCATCCTATCCCGCGACCCGGTTCGTTACTGGCCGATCCTGGAGCGGAACATCAGCTGCCGCCGGGTATTGACCTGCAACAACATTACCTTTGCCCGCGAAGCGGCATTGGCAGGCGCTGGAGTTGCCGCGCTGCCGACGATGATTACCGACCTGGAAATCAGTGACGGTCTTCTGGTCGAGCTTCTTCCGGACGTCGATCTGCCAACCGGGGAGGTCTATGCCGTGTATCCGTCTCGGCGTTTCCAAGCGATGAAAGTCAAAGCCTTTCTCGACTTCTTGGTGCAGTCATTACCTGTTGCCGATGGCCGCCTTGTGGAGCCGGTGGAGGCGCGCCTGCTAACATCGCGCCTTTACACGCGCTAGCCCAGCCGACTGCGCCAGCAGCCGTGTGTTCCTGTGCATTGATTCGAGACCATCATGACCACCGTTCGCACCCGCATCGCACCATCTCCCACCGGCGACCCGCACGTCGGCACTGCCTATATCGCGCTGTTCAACCTCTGCTTTGCGCGCCAGCACGGCGGCCAATTCATCCTGCGCATCGAGGACACCGACCAGCTGCGCTCTACGCGCGAGTCGGAACAACAGATCTATGACGCGTTGCGCTGGCTGGGCATCGAGTGGGACGAGGGTCCGGATGTGGGTGGTCCGCATGGTCCGTATCGGCAGAGCGAACGTGGCGAGATCTACAAGAAGTATTCCGACGAGCTCGTCACCAAGGGTCATGCATTCCCGTGCTTCTGTTCTGCTGAGCGCCTGGATCAGGTGCGTGCCGAGCAGATGGCCAACAAGGAAACCCCGCGCTACGACGGGCATTGCATGCACATCGCCGCCGACACCGCGCAGCAGCGCATCGCGGCGGGTGAGTCCCACGTGATCCGCATGAAGGTGCCTACTGAGGGCGTGTGTCAGGTGCAGGACATGCTGCGCGGTACGGTCGAGATCGGCTGGGATCGCATGGACATGCAGGTGCTGATGAAGGCTGATGGCCTGCCGACGTATTTCCTGGCGAACGTCGTCGACGACCACCTGATGGGCATCACCCATGTACTGCGCGGTGAGGAGTGGCTGCCGTCGGCGCCGAAACTGATCAAGCTGTACGAATACTTCGGCTGGGAGCAGCCGCAGCTCTGCTATATGCCGCTGCTGCGCAATCCCGACAAGAGCAAGCTGTCCAAGCGCAAGAATCCGACCTCGGTGACCTTCTACGAGCGCATGGGCTTCATGCCCGAGGCAATGCTCAACTATCTGGGCCGCATGGGCTGGTCGATGCCGGACGAGCGGGAGAAATTCACCCTGGCGGAAATGATCGAACACTTCGACATCAGCCGCGTGTCGCTGGGGGGGCCGATCTTCGATGTCGAGAAGCTGTCCTGGCTCAATGGCCAGTGGTTGCGCGAGCTGTCGGTCGAGCAGTTCGCCGAGCAGGTGCAGAAGTGGGCGTTCAACCCCGAATACATGATGAAGATCGCGCCCCACGTGCAACAGCGGGTAGAGACTTTCAGCCAGATCGCGCCCCTGGCCGGCTTCTTTTTCTCCGGTGCACTGAATCTTGACCCGGTGCTGTTCGAGCACAAAAAGCTCGACGCCACTCAGGTGCGCCAGGTGCTGCAGCTGACCCTATGGAAGCTCGAAGCCTTGCGGCAGTGGGACAAGGAGCGCATCACCGACAGTATCCAGGCCGTCGCGGCTCATCTGGAATTGAAACTGCGCGACGTCATGCCCCTAATGTTCGCCTCGATCACCGGCCAGGCCAGTTCGGTGTCGGTACTCGACGCGATGGAGATCATCGGTCCTGACCTGACCCGCTTCCGTCTGCGGCAGGCGTTGGAGCTGCTGGGTGGCGCGTCGAAGAAGGAAGTAAAGGAGTGGGAAAAGCTGTACGCAGCGATGATCTGATCCGCGCTTGCTACATGGACTGCGGCCGGCGCTGCGCAGCAGTTGTCCGCCGCTTGCCACTCGTCGCCGGTAAGTATTTGTTCTGATGTCGAAAATCTTCTGGGTCAGGCAAAAATATCGTTGACACTCCGAGAGGCCGCACCTAATATGCGCCCCGTCCTCGAGATGGGGCTATAGCTCAGCTGGGAGAGCGCTTGCATGGCATGCAAGAGGTCGACGGTTCGATCCCGTCTAGCTCCACCAATCTCGATTGCCACACCGGTTCAGGCCGGTTGCCTTTGAAGGGCTTTGCGTCCCCTTCGTCTAGTGGCCTAGGACACCGCCCTTTCACGGCGGTAACAGGGGTTCGAGTCCCCTAGGGGACGCCATTATTAAGTCGTGACGCGAAAGCGGTGCGAGTCGGGAGACATTAAATCCGGGGCTATAGCTCAGCTGGGAGAGCGCTTGCATGGCATGCAAGAGGTCGACGGTTCGATCCCGTCTAGCTCCACCAATCCACGACAGGTCGTAGAGGTACTGCGGTCTGTTCATCGAAGGTTTCGTCCCCTTCGTCTAGTGGCCTAGGACACCGCCCTTTCACGGCGGTAACAGGGGTTCGAGTCCCCTAGGGGACGCCATTTTTTTGCCCGTTTTGGGCGCCGAGGGGTCATTTCTCACGAAATGGCCCTTTTTGTTTTGCACGCGATTCGATCCGCTGATGAATGATGCCGAGTCGTCATCAGCCTGAAACGACCTGGGCGCTGAATGGTCCGTCATAGACGACAAACGCCTGCGTGACATCCCGAAGCGTCTGGCCTCCAATAAGCAGCGCCGCAATGGGGCGGCACGCAGTACAGCGGAGCTTTACATGATCTGGGACAGGACCGACGCGTTCGTCATCGACTTCGAGGTACAGGCCGAGCACATCGATGAGCTCGGGCACGCCAACAATGCGGTTTACGTCACCTGGCTGGAAAGCAGCGCCTGGCGACATTCCCAGAGCCTGGGGTTGGGGCTCGACGACTACCGCCGTCTCGATCGCGCAATGGCTGTGTTGCGGCACGAGATCGACTACCTGGCCGCGGCGTACCTGGGAGACCGGCTGCAGCTGGGCACCTGGATCGTCGACTCCGATCAGCGATTGAAGATGAAACGAAACTTCCAGCTGGTCAGGCCGGCCGACGGGACGACCTTACTGCGTGCCCAGACCACGTTCGTCTGTATTGGCCTCTCGGACGGCAAGCCCAGGCGGATGCCCGCGGAATTCATCGGGGGGTACGGCAAGGCACTGGTTCAGCCTTACCCCCTCGAGCTTTGACAGCTGCATTTGGCTCAACGCTGTTCCGGCTTGCTGACGTCAGCCTCACGGCGTTCCTCGGCATCCTCGCGCCAGTCGTTCTGTACTTCGTTCTCCATCTTCTGGTCGAGCGACTTGTCGCTCTGGTTGATGTTTGCCGTGTTGGCGCGCTGATGGTTCTCGCTCATGGCGCTGCCCTGGGTCGAGCTTGTGGTGCCATGGTTGTCGTCCTGCATGGACTCCTGATTGGCTATCGCGCCGGTGGCGAAAAAGCTGGTCAATAGAGCAGTTGCAATAAGAGTTTTCATTGTTGATCCTCCGGCTGGTTCGAGGGTTCGCTTCTCTACCTCTCTAGTTGCGACCCGGTGGCCGGGGGATTGTTCTGGGTTCCGTTGATGAGCAATCCTCGCTTTGTCACGAGCGCCTCTGCGCCGGCGTCTGCGTCTGGTTGCCTCTGGTCGGGTCACGTTCAGGCATGAAGGCGTAGCGGCCCGGTTAGCTGACTGGCGCCTGGTTTTCCCGGTGCAGGCCTCGTCTGTCCATCCATCCTCACCATATCCACGGTGCGCCGCGGATCGTCCATAATGTGGCGCGTCCCGCTCCGGTCTTCAGTGTCTGTTGCCAGGGGTGGAGGTTCTTCTGCCAAGAGTTTCCGACCGTTAATTCGCCACGAAAAATCATCCATGTCGATTGCGACTGCTTTTACGCCGCAATCGAGATGCGCGACGATCCAAGCCTTGCCAACCGGCCGATTGCGGTAGGCGGGCTGGCTGATCGGCGCGGTGTCATCGCGACCTGCAACTATGAAGCCCGCGCCTATGGGGTGCGTTCGGCGATGGCGTCCGGTCACGCCCTGAAGCTCTGCCCCGATCTGCTGATCCTTCGGCCGCGCATGGATGCCTATCGGGAAGCGTCGCGGGAGATCCATGGCATCTTTCGCACCTACACCGACCTGATCGAACCCTTGTCGCTGGATGAGGCGTATCTCGACGTGAGCGGCTGCGAGCACTTTTCCGGCAGTGCGACACGCATCGCCCAGGACATTCGTCGCCGGGTCTGGCAGCAGCTGCGCATTACCGTCTCGGCCGGTGTGGCGCCGAACAAGTTCCTCGCGAAAATCGCCAGCGATTGGCGCAAGCCCGACGGCCTTTTTGTGATCACGCCGGACCAGGTGGACGATTTCGTCCTGGCGCTACCTGTGACCAAGCTCCATGGCGTCGGTCGGGTGACTGCGGAAAAACTCAAACGCATGGGTATCCAGACCTGCGCTGACCTGCGGACCTGGAAGCGCCTGGAGCTGGTCCGCGAGTTCGGCTCCTTTGGCGAGCGCTTGTGGGGCCTGGCGCATGGGGTCGATGAGCGCCAGGTCCAGATAGAGAGCCGCCGGCAATCGGTCAGCGTGGAAAACACCTATGACCAGGATTTGCCTGACCTTGCCGCCTGCCTGGAGCGGTTGCCCGAGCTGTTGGACGCACTCGCCGGAAGAATGGCGCGGCTTGACTCCGGTTACCGCCCCGGCAAGCCATTCGTGAAGCTCAAGTTTCATGACTTCACTCAAACCACCCTCGAGCAGGCAGGCGCTGGCCTGGAGCTCGACGATTATGCCGATCTGCTGGCCGGGGCCTTTGCACGAGGGAAGCGGCCGGTGCGGCTGATTGGCGTCGGGGTGCGCCTGATCGACCTGCGCAACGGGTTCGAGCAGCTGCAACTCTTCTGAGCGGCTACCGCCTGTCGCTCGATCGAGCGCCCAGGCGCGCTTTTCGCCGCATCTGGTATGCCAGTTGCTCTGGCTATCGCCGTGAGTAGATGCGTCATTTCTCCGCCGCCCGAAAATTCGGCTGGCCGCTGTCCGCGCCGCGGGGACAGGCGGCTTAACGGTACCCGGAAAGCCGCCGATAAGACGGGTTGCAGGATTTTGACGCGAAACCGGCGCAAATCGAGGCCAATGACAATATTTGGACTCGCGGTTGCATTTTGCTAGAGTCGCGGCTGACGGAAGATGGCGATCTGATATCAGTTTCGTGCGATGTCCAGTGGCTCGTGTTCAACGGTGCGAGTCACCGAGTAGTGGCAGGAGTGCCTTGTCCGATGGGGATGTTTTTCAAGCGTCGTGCAAATACCGCTGGCGGTCTGCTGGGCATCGAGTCCGGGCCGCTAGGGATCGCTGTTGCGCACGTTGAACGCGCCAAGGGCGAGGCTGTGCGGTTGCTGCGTTGCGACTATCTTGAAGGCGAGCCGGCAGCACAGGCCGAGCTGTTGAAGCAGGCGGTGGCAAGCCATCGCTTGGGCGGCATGCCTGTCAACTACCTGTTGCACCCTTCGGCCTATCAGATATTCCTCCTTGAGGCGCCAGAGGTGCCTGCCGAAGAGTTGCGTGATGCCATGCGCTGGCGGGTCAAGGATCTGCTGAGCGAGCCGCTCGACGAGCTGGTGACCGACTGTTTCAGCTTGCCCGACGATGCCTACCGGGGTCGCACCCACATGGTGTATTGCGTCGTTCTGAAAAAATCCCGCATGAAGGAGATCCGCGAGCTGGTTGCGCAGGCCGGGCTGAAACTGGCCAGCATCGACGTCACCGAGATGGCCTTTCGCAATCTGGGCATGCAGGCGGGCGCTGACGCCATCAACCTGGCCCTGCTGCGCCTGCGTACCAGCGAAGGATTGATCAGTGTGCAGAACGGCGCCGATCTGTACATGGCGCGCCGTATCGAACACGGCCTGGCACGGGCCGCGCAGGACCTGTCCAGCCTGACGCTGGAGATCCAGCGCTCGCTCGATTACTACGAAAGCCAGCTGGGCAAGGGCTATATCAGCCGCCTGCTGCTGTTGCCGATGAAGCAGGATGGCGAGCGCACCTACCAGGCCCTCAGCAGTGGTTTGGCGGTCAACCTGCAGCGGCTGGATCTTCGTGACCTGTTTGCCAGTCAGCCGGCAGCCGATCTTTCCGAGGCGAGCCAGGCCTTCTGCATTGGTGCCGTAGGCGCGGCTCTGCGGCAGGATCCGAGCTGATGCAGAACATCAACCTTTACCAGCCTGACCGCCGCCGTCATGGCGGGCCGCATACGCGCCAGATGCTGCTCGGTCTGGCGCTGCTCGGCGGCGTCCTGGCTATCCACTGTGTCTGGCAGGGCTGGCTGCTGCATTCGGCCAGTGTGGTGGCCAGGCTTGCCGAACAGCAGGCCGCGGCGGCCGAGGCGCAGCTCGAGCTGGTCAAGGCCGACTTCCATGAACCTGTCCTCGATCCGCAACTGCCTCGCCAACTGGCCGAGCGCGAGGCTGAGAACCGCGAGCTTCAGCGACTGGCTGATCATCTCAAGGCACTCGATGCGCAGCGCAGCAATGGTTTTTCGCTGTTGTTGCAGGGCCTGGCCGACCGTCATCCGCCCCGCGGGCTCTGGCTGACCCGGATCCGGCTGCAGGCCGGCGGCGATGATCTGTTGCTGCAGGGGCTTACGCAGGATCAGGAGCTTCTACCGCTTTATCTGCAGAGCCTGGGGCAGAGCAGCGCGTTCAGCGGACGCGACTTTGCCCGCTTCGACCTCCAGCGTAGCGACTTGGATCTGTTGCAGTTCCGTTTGTCTTCGAGGGCAGGTCCGGATGACTCCGATGAATAGGCTCATGCAGCAGTGGCGGGGCCTGGCGCCCCGCGAGCAGTGGCTGGGTTTCGGCGTGGGACTTGCCTTGCTGGGCATGCTCTACGTGCTGCTGGTGGCCGAGCCGCTGGGGCTGCGTATCGCTGCCGAGACCAGCCGTGAGCAACAGGCCAATGCTCGTCGACTCTCGGCGCAGAACAGCTTGCTGGAGATTCAGGCCCGGCTGGCTGCTGATCCCAATCTGAGCTACCGGCAGGCTCTGGCGAGCGCACAGGCGAGCCGGGAGCAGCTGCTCCAGCGCATCGACCTGGAAACCAGCGCATTGGTGTCCCCGGCAAAGATGAAAAGTCTCCTGCAGGACCTGCTGCGCAACCAGGCCAGGCTCAAGCTGGTCGCGCTGGAAAGTTCCAGTGGTCCGCTGGCCGTTCCGGCAGCGGCGACCGCTGGGACCGCAGAGCAGAAGGCACCGCCGGTGGTGTTCTACCGCCACGGTCTTCGTCTGACCCTGGAAGGCGGCTATTTCGATCTGCTGGCCTACCTCACTGCGATCCAGGCCAGCGGCTGGCGCCTGCACTGGGACAGCCTGAATTACGAGGTAGGCGAGGGCGGTGCCAATCGGGCGCGGGTGATCCTTGACCTGCATACCTTGGGTCGCGATGCGGGGTGGGTGGGTGTTTAAGCTGGCAGTCAACATGTTCGGCCTGGTTGCGGTTTTCGTTGCCACGCCTGTTTTCGCCCTGGACCCGACTCTGCCACCCGGTGGGCAGGTCCTCAGCGATACGCCATCCGCAGCGCAAACCGTGCTACGCCTGCAGGCCATTGTTCGTGGCCCTGACCGCGTCAGCGCCGTGATCAATGGCCAGACCCTGATGGTCGGTGACCGTCTGGGGGACGTCCGGATCCTGGCAATCCGCCCGCATGCCGTTGTCATCGATCGTCTGGGCCAGCAGCAAGAGTTGCGCCTGAGTACCCCCATCATCCAAACGAGCCGTACCCAGCCATGAAGCCGATCCTCAAGTCTCGCCTCGGCGTGTTGAGCCTCTCCTGCCTGCTGTCTGCCTGCCAGACCTTCGAAGACGGTGACAAGCGGCTGTACGAACAGAGCAACCGTCTGTTCGAGGAAAGCCTGCAGCAGAGCCAGCAGAAGGTCGTGCCGCCAGCGGCGGTGCAGGCCGGGCTGATTCCGCCATTGGCATCGGCTGATGGCGCGGCGGTCGCCGGCCCTCGTTTCGATGTCGCAGTCAGTGACATGCCTGCACGCGAATTCTTCCTGAGCCTGATGGACAGTGCCGGTGAAAACCTCCTGGTGCACCCCGGCGTGACGGGCAACGTGACCTTCAGTCTGCGCAACGTGACCCTTGAGGAAACCCTGGCGGCGGTGCGCGACAGCTACGGCTACGATTACCGCCGCACGGCCTACGGCTACCAGATCCAGCCGAACGAGGCGATTACCCGCACCTACGACCTTGACTACCTGAACGTCCAGCGCCAGGGCATGACCGACACGCGGGTGAGCTCGGGCCAGGTTACCAGCAGCGACAGTACGGGCGTCGGCGCGGCCGGCACCACCACCAGCAGCACTTCCTCGACAGTCAATGCCAGTCAGTTGCTGACCACCAGCAACGTGGATTTCTGGAGCGAAGTGCGCGCCGTGATCGAGATGATGATCGGCGGCGAAGAGGGCAATCAGGTCGTGGTGAATCCGCAGAGCGGGTTGCTGGTGGTGCGCGCATCCAGTGCGGATCAACAGGCAGTTGAGCGCTTTCTGGTCCAGGCGCAGCGCAACCTGCAGCGCCAAGTGATCCTCGAGACCAAGATTCTGGAAGTGAATCTGTCCGATGGCTTTCAATCCGGCATCAACTGGGCGCAGCTGGGCAGCATGGGCAACGCCGATTTCAGCCTTGGGGTGCAGGGTGACAACCTGAGCGGACCAAACAGTGTCGGGGGTGTCTTCAGCGCCGCCGTGCAGGTCGGCGATTTCAGCGGTGTGCTGCAGCTTCTGGAAACCCAGGGCGAGGTGCGGGTGCTGTCCAGTCCGCGGGTCTCGACGCTGAACAACCAGAAGGCGGTGATCAAGGTCGGTACCGACGAGTTCTTCGTGACCGATGTCTCGACCACCACGACATCCCTGGTGGGCGGCACTACGGCCCCGGATCTGGACATCACCCTGACGCCGTTCTTCTCTGGCATCTCCCTTGACGTCACGCCGCAGATCGACGAGAGCGGCCAGGTCACGCTGCACGTACGGCCCACGGTGAGCCGAGTGGAAGACCAGAACAAGAGCATCCAGCTGGGTGGTTCGGACAACGTATTCAACCTGCCGCTGGCACTCTCGACCACCCGCCAGTCCGACTCCATCGTGCGTGCCCGCAGCGGTCAGGTGGTGGTCATCGGCGGCTTGCTGGAGAACCGCAACACCAATACCGACGCCAATATCCCCTGGGCCTCGAAGCTGCCAGTGGTGGGCACCCTGTTCCAGCAGCAGCGCAAGGCCTTGCAGCAGACCGAGCTGGTCATTCTCATGCGGCCACAGGTGGTGGACGACCAGGTCTGGCTGGATGATTTGCGCCGGTCTGCCGAATCCTTCCGGTCGACCAGGTAACGGCCGGTATGTACGAAGCATTTTTCGGCCTGCGCGAAAAGCCGTTCGCGCTTACGCCGAACACCGGCTTTCTGGTCCAGCTGGCGCCCTACCAGGCCTGCCTCAATCTGCTGCGGGTAGCGCTGGGCGAGGGCGAAGGATTCATCAAGGTCACCGGCGAGGTCGGCACCGGGAAGACGCTGCTGTGCCGTGCGTTGCTCAATGAGCTGGACGCCGAGCACTATCAGGTGGCCTGGCTGCCCAATCCGACGCTGACGCCCATGGCCCTGCGTCAGGCGCTGGCGCACGAGCTGCATGTCCGCGACGCGGCGGAGCTGGACAATCACGGTCTCCTGACCGCCTTGCACGCGCGGCTGATCGATCTGGCCGGGCAGGGCAAGAGCACCGTCCTGCTGATCGACGAAGCACAGGCATTGCCGACCGCAACGCTGGAAGCCCTGCGTCTGCTGACCAATCTCGAGACCGAACACAGCAAGCTGCTGCAAGTGGTCTTGTTCGGCCAGCCGGAACTGGATGCGACCCTCGCCCGCGAGGACTTCCGCCAGCTGCGCCAACGCATCACCTTTTCCTATAGCCTGCGGCCGCTGGACGTCAGCGATGCCACACGCTACCTGAACGAGCGCCTCGCCGTGGCGGGCTACCGTGGCGAGCCGCTGTTCAAGGCTTCAGCGGTGCGCTTGCTGGTTCGCGGCAGCGGTGGCGTGCCACGCCTGCTGAACGTCCTGGCGAACAAGTGCCTGATGGCGGCCTTTGGTGAAGGTGCTCGCCAGGTCCTGGCCCGCCACGTTCGCCGTGCGCTGGACGACACCGAAGGCGCGCGTTCTTTCTGGCGAAACCCTTCGCGTCGTTTCGGCTGGACCATGGCCGGCGGTTGCCTCTCGCTGGCTCTGATTGCCGGGGCCTGGCCCTGGCTGGCGCAGCTTGCCGGGGTACTGCCATGAGCCTGGTCAACGACATGCTGCGTGACCTTGAAGCGCGCCGCGCCGCGCCGGACGAGCGGCTGCGCTTGGGCAACATGCATGCCGTGGACGAAGCCGGTGCGGCGCGCCGCGCGAGAAGCCAGCAGCTGCGCAAAAGGCTGCTGGCGGTGCTGGTCGTCGGACTGATGGCTGTTGCGCTGTTCGCGTTGGGTATTGAGCTGCGCCCGGTAGCCGAGCCTGCGCTGGTCCCGTCCGCTGCCGTGCAGCCGGTCGAGCCGACGGCAACGGTGGCGGACAGGGAGGTCACTACCCGGCTGCTCGATGTGCTTCCCCAGAACGATGGGCAACATTTTGTCCTACAGCTGCTGCTTGACCGCCCCGTCAGCTACCAGCGAACCGATGCGACCGGTTCAGTCAGCTTTGCCCTGAAGGATGTGCGCTTTGCTGGCGAAGGGCTGTCCGGTCGCATCGAACGAAACGGCCAGACTCTTTCCTGGCGGGTCGAAGGGGTGGGAGATGATGTCCACGTCCTCCTCATCGGTTTTGGCGAGCAATTGACCGTCGCCGACCGGCTCGAACTGGCAGGCGACCGCTCGCAACTGTGGCTGGAGGTAACGCGGAGCGATGCCGACGAGGAGGAATCTACGGCCGCGCTGCCGGTGGCCGAACCAGCCGAGCGGGAGCAATCGCAGTGGCCGGACTGGGTTACCCGCGACGCCCCTGCGGCAGAGCCGGTCCGTACACCGATGCCGGCCGAACCGGCGCCGGCACAGCTAAACCGTCAGAAAGCCGCGCCAGTCGCTGAGCCTGTCGCTGCGGCCGGACCAAAGGCCCTCAGTATCGGCGCGCATCAGCCCGACGCCCTTGCCAGCGCACGTCAGGCCCTGGCTCGCGGTGATCACTTGTCGGCTATCCAGCAGTTGCAGGCGCTGCATCAGGCCCAGCCGGACAACCCCGAGATCAGCCGCTGGCTGGCTCGCGCCTATCTTGCAGCCGGCGACACCGTGGCGTTGCTCGGCTGGCTACCATCGCAGCTGCAGGCGCATCCGTTCGATGCACAGATGCGCGAGCTGCTGGCTCGTGGACAGCTGCAGGCCGGCGATCAGCATGCAGCCATCGCCACGCTGCAACAGCACGTGCCCGAGCTGCGGAGCAATACCGCCTATCACGCCTTGCTTGCCGCGCTTCACCAGCAGGTGGGCGACTGGGCTGCCAGTGCCACCCGCTACCGCCAGCTGGTTGCCTTCCAGCCGGGCCAGGGCGCATGGCAGCTGGGGTTGGCCATCGCACTGGAACAACTCGATCAACCGGCCCAGGCCGGCCGGCATTACCTCCTGGCGCTGCAAGGGCAGGGCCTGGATCAAAGCGCGCGCCAGTTCGCCTCCGAACGCGCCGGTTCCCTGGGAGGAACGAGATGACGCAGGATATTCGCCAGCGCAAGATTCGCCTCGGTGACCTCCTGGTCCAGGCCGGGCTGATCAACGATGCACAGCTGCAGCACGCGCTGCAGGATCAGAAACGTACCGGTTCGAAGCTCGGCCGGACTGTTCTCGATCTTGGCTTTATCGACGAAGGTCGCCTGCTGCACGCCTTGTCCGAGCAGCTGCAGATTCCCTTTGTCGAGCTCAAGCACTACAAGTTCGACAACCAGCTGACCCAGAGCCTGCCCGAGGCGGTGGCGCGGCGTTTCCGCGTGCTCGTACTGTCGCGTCAGGGCGAGGGGCTGCTGGTCGGCATGACCGATCCACTCGACCTGTTCGCCCAGGACGAAATGGAGCGCCTGCTGGGCAAGCGAGTGTTTCCGGCTGTGGTTCGGGAAAGCGAGCTGCTCGCTGCCCTGGATCAGCTCTATCGCCGCACCAGTGAGATTGCCTCGCTGGCCGGGGAGCTGGAAGGCGAGCTGCAGGAGAGCGATTTCGACCTGTCGCGTCTGGGCGCCGAGAGTAACAGCGATGCGCCGGTGGTTCGGCTGCTGCAGACGCTGTTCGAGGATGCCGTGCAGATGAAGGCGTCGGACATTCATATCGAGCCCGACGAAGGTGTGGTGCGCATTCGCCAGCGTATCGACGGTGTGCTCAACGAACAGGTCATGAAGGAGCACCGGGTCGCTTCGGCGCTGGTCATGCGCCTGAAGATCATGTCCGGCCTGGACATCTCCGAGAAGCGCCTGCCTCAGGACGGCCGTTTCAATATCCGCGTGAAGAACCGCAACCTCGACGTGCGGGTTTCCACCATGCCGGTGCAGTTCGGCGAGTCGGTGGTGATGCGTCTGCTCGATCAGAGCGGCGCGATGTTCCAGCTCGACGGCACCGGCATGCCGGCGGCGATGCTAGAGCGCTTACGTCGCCTGTTGCAGCGCCCTCACGGGATGGTGCTGGTCACCGGGCCGACCGGCTCGGGCAAGACCACGACCCTCTATGCCGGTCTTTCCGAATTGAACAGTCCGGAGAAGAAGATCATCACCGTGGAAGATCCGGTGGAGTATCGGCTTCAGCGGGTCAATCAGGTGCAGGTCAATGCAAAGATCGAGCTGACCTTTGCCCGCGTGCTGCGCGCTGCCCTGCGTCAGGACCCGGATATCGTGCTGGTCGGCGAAATCCGCGATCAGGAAACCGCCGAGATCGCCCTGCGTGCCGCACTCACCGGCCACCTGGTGCTGTCCACGTTGCACACCAACGACGCCATGACGTCGGCCATGCGTTTGATCGACATGGGTGTGGAGCCCTTTCTGGTTGCCACAGCCCTTAACGCCGTACTGGCGCAGCGGCTGATTCGCCGCGTCTGTGAAAACTGCCAGGAAGAAGACCGACCCGATCCGCGCCAGCTGGCCTGGCTTGAAGCGCTGCATGGCGGATCGCTGGCTGACAAACGCTTCCGCAAAGGCAGCGGCTGCCACCAGTGCCACAACAGCGGTTATAGCGGACGGGTCGGGGTCTACGAGTTGCTCGAGCTCGACGAGCCGATGATTGCTGCATTGCGCCGTGGTGATCCACAGGGCTTTGCCGAGGCGGCGCGCCAGCAGCCTCATTACCGGCCGCTGGCCGAGTGCGCCATGGACTACGCCATCGCCGGCATTACCAGTGTCGATGAAGTCCTCAAAGTGTGCGCCACCCTGGCGGATGACGAGGTGACGGCGTGAACGCCCGGCCCGCGCCATGCCGTGCCGCTCCTATAGGCGCCAGTTTGCTGGCGAACCCGGGATGCTCGGCGGAGCACGGCTTTCGCGAGCAAGCTCGCTCCTACAGATGCTTGATCAGTTCGCGGGTCTTGGCTGGCACCATGCTGTCGGCACTCCGGGTTGCCGGAGGGTGTGCCTGATGCCCACCTTCCGCTACACCGGCCGCAACGCCCAGGGCGCCAAGGTCAGCGGGGATCTTGATGGCGCCAGCGCTGACCTGGTCGCTAGCGAACTGTTGTCGCGACAGATCACACCGCTGACCATCGAAGCAGGTCAGGCTCCGACAGGCAGCGGCGATGCGCTGGCGATGCTGCGCGACAAGCTGCGGCGCAAACGCGTCGACCTGGACGAGCTGATCATCTTCAGCCGCCAGATGTACAGCCTGAGCAAGGCGGGTGTACCGATTATCCGTGCCATCGGCGGTCTGGCCGAATCCAACCGAAACCTGTTCTTCCGGCAGATCCTGCAGGACGTGCGTGCCAGTCTGGAAAGCGGCCAGTCCATGGCCGTGGCGCTGAATACGCACCCCAGGGTGTTCAACAACCTCTTCGTCAGCATGGTCAGCGTCGGCGAAAACACCGGCCAGCTCGATCAGGCCTTCAGGCAGCTGGCGGCCTACCTCGAGCTGGAGCGCGAAACCCGCAAGCGCATCAAGCAGGCCACCCGCTACCCGATTTTCGTCATGGTCGCCATGGGCGTCGCGCTGGCGGTAATCAACCTGCTGGTCATTCCCGCGTTTGCCAAGGTGTTCGCCCAGTTCCACGCCCAGCTGCCCTGGGCCACCCGTGTGCTGATCGGCACTTCCAATTTCATGCGCGACTGGTGGTGGCTGCTTCTGCTCGGCATCGTCGGTGGGCTCTACGCCTTCTTCAAATGGATCGAGACCGATGCCGGACGACTCCAATGGGACCGCATCAAACTGCGCCTGCCCATTGTCGGCGGCATCTTCGAACGCATCGCCCTGGCGCGTTTTACCCGCACCTTCGCGATGATGTACCGCGCCGGTGTGCCGTTGCTGCAAACCCTCTCGATCAACAGCGCCAGCGTCGGCAACCGGCATATCGGCCAGGCGATTCTCGGCATTCGCGAGAGCGTCGAGCGGGGCGAAGCCTTGACGCGTTCGGCCTATAACTCCGGCCTGTTTACACCGCTCGTCCTGCAAATGATGGCCGTGGGTGAAGAAACGGGCGCGTTGGACGACCTCTTTATCGAAGTCGCCGACTTCTACGAACAGGAAGTCGACTACGACCTCAAGCAGCTGGCCGACGCCATCGAGCCAATCCTTATCGTCTGCATGGGTGTGATGGTGCTGGTACTGGCGTTGGGTGTGTTTTTGCCCATGTGGGACCTTGCGTCGGCTGCAAGGGGAGGGACCTGATCGACGAAACCTACAGGCGCTGCGACTGCCGCTCCATTTGGCCGGCTGTTTGCAATGCTGTGCTTTCAGCTAAGTAGTGCCAATTCCCTGGCGCGCGTGGCTCAGCGAGGGCCCGCCGCAGGGGAGCATTGACGCACCACTGGCCGCCGACAAGGCAATAACAGGCTCACGAACTCGGACGGATTCATGAGCCTGAACTTAAACCCGTCCCGGCCCGAAACTGGCCATATGGATAGACGCAACCGAGGAGCGAGCAAGGCAATGAGAAAACAGAACGGATTCACCCTGATCGAGTTGGTGGTGGTCATCGCCATCCTCGGCATCCTGGCGGCGGTTGCGTTGCCGAGGTTTATGAATGCAACGAAGGACGCGCATCGCTCAGCGGTCGCAGGAACCACGGGTGCGCTATCTGCTGCCGTCTTGCTGGCTCGTGCCCAGTTCGAAATAAACCGTGGCGGCGGCACTTTGGGGTGTGAAACCGCCAATTGTCAGCAAAACGTTCGCGGCTTCGGCAATGGCGACATTGATGTCAACGCGAATGGCTGGGCGATCGGGACCGGACGGTCCGATGGCGCAGGCGCGACCGTCAACTTGACGGCCGCACATTGTGTGCAGGTATTCCAAGGCGTTTTGCAGGGTTCTGCTCCGGTGGTGTCCGAAACCACTGGGGGCAACGTTCAGTACGTTGCGGCCAGCGGCACAGGCACTGCTGCAAACGGCTGCCGTTTTACCTACCAGCCTGACGGTGGAAATGACGTCATTACCTACAACGCCGATCTTGGCGAAGTGACCTACACGTTCAATTGATCAATCGCTTAACAAACCAAGTAGCAAGGTGCAGATATGAAAAAGCAGCAAAGTGGTTTCACCCTGATCGAGCTGATCATGGTTATTGTGATTCTGGGGATACTGGCGGCGTTTGCGTTGCCGAGGTTTGCTGACTTTAGTACGGACGCTAGGTCTGCTGCGGTACAAGGAGCTGCAGGTGCGATCAAATCTGCCTCAGCAATAGCTCACTCAGCATTCGTTGCTGGGAAAGCGACTACCACCGGGACTGGGACCTCAGCAGTTACTTCAGTGAGCCTGGAAGGCGTCACGATCCCGATGTCTAACGGTTATCCAACTTCGGCAGGAATACTGCTGGCGGCACAAATATCTTCAAGCGATTTTGATATTGTCGGAACGGCAGGAGCACCCGCCACCGTCTCGGCAAAAAACGTTACGGATGTAACTAAGTGTCAGGTGAAATACACCGAGGCGACAGCAACTGCTGCGCCACTGATCGCGGTTGATGTATCCAAATGCAACTAGTGGCGCGGCCAATGCTGTTCCGGCTGTCACCCTGATGGGGCTGTATCTTTCATGATCCGCTCCTCTGGCTTCACCCTCGTCGAGTTGATCATGACGCTCGTCGTCATCGGCATTCTCGCCGCTGTGGTGGGGCCGCGTTTCTTTTATCGGCAGGTATTCGACGAGCGCCTGTTCTTCGAGGAAACGGTCTCGGCCGTGCGTTACGCGCAAAAGCTGGCCTTGGCCAGCGGCTGCCTGACCGAGGTCAGTCTTGGGACTGGTGGCTACCATCTGCGCCGCGCCGCCAACTGCACTTCGGGCGCGTTCAGTGCTGAGGTGCAGGGGCCGGACGGCCAGACTCCCTTCGCCAACACCGAGGTGCCAGCAGGCGTTTCGGTGTCGGTGACCAATTTTCCGGTGGTGTTCGACTCGCTGGGGCGCCCCTCCAGCGCGTCGAGCGCCACCATCGGCGTGTTCACTTTCAGCGTGACCGCCGAAACCGGGCTGGTGCAATGAGGCAGCAGCGTGGCATGACCTTGGTCGAAATGGTGATTGCCATCGTGATCATCGGTATCGCAGCGGCCGCGCTGTTCACTGCGATGGCCTCGATAACGGCGCGCTCCGCCGATCCGCTCTTGCGCCAGCAGAGCCTGGCGATCGCCGAGGCCTATATTGAAGAGATCAAGCTGCAGACGTTTGCCATTCAAGCCAATGCGACCTGCGACATTGCCCGCGCCTGTTTCAACGACGTTCGCGACTACGCGGGGTTGTCCGAGGCGCCGCATGATGCGTTCGGTACTGCGATTGCTGACTTGGCAGCCTATAACGTCGCCGTTTCGGTGAACGGCCCGGACGCCTGGAGCGGCGTTCAGGCCCTGCGCATCGACGTCAGCGTAACCGATCCGTCCGGCGCCATTTTGCAGCTGAGCGGCTATCGCACCTGCTACGGCGAAACAGACGCCTCGGGGGCAAGCCTATGTCCCTGAAAAAGCGCGGCTTCACCCTGGTGGAGCTGGTTATGGTCATCGCGCTGGCCGGCCTGGTGGCGGTGATGATTTCAACAGTGTTGGGCCGGCCGATGGAAAGCTTCGCGGCGCAGAGTCGTCGCGCCGAGCTGGTCGATCTCGGGGCTGGCGCCCTTCAGCGAATGACGCGGGACGTCAGACTCGCGGTCCCTAACTCCCTACGCGTGTCCGCCGATGGGCAGGCCCTCGAATTGCTGCTGATTCACAGCGCTGGTCGCTACCGCCCGAACCGCAATGACAGCGATGGGCTGCGTTTCGGCGAAGCGGCAGCCGATTGCGGGAGCACGACGGCCGACCTTAGCTGTGACAACGTCCAGCTACTAGCCCCGTCAATGGACCTCGATGGCGCGCGCTGGATGGTGCTGTACAACATTGGCGCTGAATCCGGGGGCGCACCGCTTGCCGGCGCAAACGTCTGGAAGTTCGCCAATCCAGGCGTGATCACACCGAGCGGGACAGCATTCTCTTTACGGACCGGTGCGCCGGCGGGCGAGTCGCTCATTGCGCTTGGCAATTTGCCTTCCGGTGGGTTTCGCTTTGCCATGGCCTCACCCCAGCGTCGGCTCTACCTGGCGGAGCGCGTGGTGGGGTATCGCTGCCTGAATGGCGAACTGGTTCGCTACAGCTATGACCAGCTATTGGAGAGCCTGCCCTTGTTACCACCACCCGGTGCCAACCCTCTAAAACTTACCGGTGACGTTAGCCAGTGTCGCTTCAGCTACCGGGGCGGTACCGCACAGCGTGGGGGGCTATTGAGCCTGGAACTCGGTATCGCTCAGGACGCTGAGGTCCTTCGGCTCACCCAACAGGTTCACGTCGATAATGCGCCCTGATTTCCGATCACCCCGGCATTTGGCTGGGTTCGGCCTGGTTGCAGCCCTGTTCCTGATGATTGTTGTCACCCTGATCATCGTGACCATGGCGCACCTGTCTGCGACACAGCACGGGACCAGCAGCCTGGCGATTCAACAGGCGCGCGCATATCAGGCGGCCAGCGCGGGGCTGGAGTGGGGTATATCGCGTGCGATCGAGGGGGGAGTCTGCGACTCGAACGTCTCGCCTACGTTAGCCGGGAGCGGCCTCGATGAGTTTGCCGTACATGTCGAGTGTCGCCGGCATGGGTATCCCGAGGCGGACGGGGGGAGCATCACGCTATTTCGACTCGTCTCTACTGCACAGAACGGCCAGCCTGGCGCGAAAGCGGACTACGCCTATCGGCAGCTCAGTGCAGTGGTGGAAAGGAAGCCCTGATGAAAACTCTATTCCGTAACGTACTGGTTGCTTGTATTGGGATGGCCTGGTCTCTGCTTGCCTGGAGTGCCGAAGTAGGAATCTGCTCAGAGAACTTCCCTGATGGCCTGCAGAGCTACAACCTTGGCGGGATCTACTTCGGCTATAACGCACAACTGCAGAACAGCCCCGATGCGCGACTGCACGCCGGGACGATCACCCGAAACTGGTGGTCCTGGTTCGCGCCGACCTGTACGACCAGTCAGTGTGAGGCGATCGTCTCAAACGGGCCTTCGCAGTCCCCGGGGGCTTTCCAGAGCTATTCCAGCACGACGGATGTCAACGTAGGTTACCAAGGGAGCGGGACGCTCACTGGCAACGGTGTGAACCGGTATCGAACTGTCGACGTGGGCTCAGAAGGTCAACTGTCGATCAACAGCAATGGCCAGAACTTTTACATCGCTCAGTTACAGGTCGGCTATCGCGCCGTTCTGTCGCTTTCACCCGGCGATTACTGGATCGGTTCACTGGTGACGGGTTCGGATTCGCAGATACAGGTCGCTGGCAACGGGCGGGTTCGGTTGTTCGTACGAGATGCGCCGAGCCTGGGCTATCGCTCTCTCTACAACTCGCCGGGGAACGAAATCGCGGGTTCAGCAAGCAAGCTGTTCCTGTACGGCTACAGTGACGTCACGCTCAATACCGATACGACGTTCAGCGGTTATGTCTACAGCCAGCGCAATGTGGTTATCGGAGATTCTGTCAGGCTGTACGGTGCGGTAACGGCATCGAACGTGTCGCTGGCATCGAATGCTTCTGTTCGTTATGTGGTACCGGTGGGTAGCTGTGCCAAGCCGGCCGAGCTGCGTCTAAGCTGGTTGTTGGACGAAGCGAGCTGGACGGGCGCGGCTGGGGACGTGAAGGATGCCTCCGGCAACGGCTTGGTCGGTCGCGCTATCAACGGTGCCACGGCGGCATCAGCCACGCCTGCATTGCCGGCGGTGGACTCACAGGGGACCTGTGGTTACGGCAGCTTTGTTGCCAGCTCCAGCCAATACTTGCAGGCAGCACATGATGACCTGCTCTCCTTGCGTGACAGCTTTACAATTGGCGTTTGGGTCAAGCCGCGCAGCCTTCCGGCGAGCGGCGGATTGATGAGCATTTTGTCAAAGGACGAAAACTACGAGTTTCATCTCAATTCGAACGGTACGGTGAATTGGTGGTGGCAGACGACCGGGCCTAACGCAACAGTCCAGTTCAATAGCAACAAGGCGCTTGCAGTCGGGCAGTGGAGCCACGTGGTGGTTCGCTACACACCGGGAGATCAGCGCATTTACATCAATGGCGTCGAGTCTGGACGAGCCAGCTTCAGTGGAACTCCGGTTGCCAACACCGATCCGTTGCAACTGGGTTGGGATCAGCTGGCCGGCCGTCATTTCAATGGCGAACTGGATGAACTGCGCATCTATGACGGTGCGCTCAGTGCCAGTGAAATTGCTGCTCTGGTTAAAGAACGCCATGAATGTTCGCGTCGTCTACAGTGTTTTGGCGACAATTTCGACAGTGGACTGAGCACCGATTGGGCGGTTTCCAGTCGTGGTAGGACGGCCTTTACGCCGGCTGTTTATTCGGGTCGCCTGCGCCTGACCAGTAACGCAAATAACGTTTCCACCGCGTCGGCATTGCAGCGGCTGTTCCCGGCGCAGGGCAACTTCATCCAGGTCGAGTTCGATTATTTCGCCTACAACGGCAGCGGTGCCGATGGCATCGCGGTCATCCTGTCGGATGCCACGCAAACTCCACAACCGGGTGGGCTTGGCGGCTCGCTGGGATATGCCCAGCTCAACGACAGCAGCAACAAGGTCAATGGCTTCGCCGGTGGCTGGCTTGGAATTGCCATCGATGAATACGGCAACTTCTCCAACCCCACCGAGGGCCGTGTTGGTGGAAGCGGGCTTATTCGCGATTCGGTAAGCGTCCGGGGGTCGGGTAGCGGATTGACCGGCTACAAATATCTAAGGGGGACCGAGGGTATGCTCAGTCCTGAAGTTGACGCTGCCTCCAGCACCAGCGCTTCGCCGGGCCATCGTTATCGTTTGACCATTGACGCTCGAGTCCAGGGCCAGGTACTGGTCACGATGGAACGCAAAACAGGCTCAAGCTTCGAAGTACTGCCGAATCTGAATCGCTACAACGTAATGGCCAGTGGCAACGGCCAGGCGGCGTTGCCGGAGCGGTTCTATCTGTCCCTCACCGGCTCTACGGGCGGATCGACCAACATCCACGAAATCGACAACCTCAACGTGTGCGCTACCGACATTGAGTCCATCGACGAGCAGATACATCACTTCGATCTGCGCTATTCCTCGCCCTCGCTTACCTGCAACCCACAAGAAGTAACGGTGACCGCTTGCCTGAATGCCGATTGCTCCAAGGTTTACAGCGAGGCGGTTACAGCGATGCTCACTTCCGATGGAGCGGTATGGCAAGGCAGTAATCAATTGAGTTTCACCGGTGGAACTGCCAAGGCTATGGTGCAGGTTACTCGCCCAGGGGAGGCGACAATCGGCGTGGGCGGGTCGACACCCCCGGCTCTGTCCTTTGGCGAAACCACCTGTTCTACGGCGGGATGCAAGCTGGTGGGCGTGGAGAGCGGCTTCATCGTCGACGTACCCACACTGATCGCCAACCGCCCTCAGCCCGAGGTCTGGTTACGAGCCGTCAAGGCCGGTACCAAAGACCCGCAGAAGTGCGTGGCCGGGTTTGGAGGTGGAACCAAAACCATCGGATTCAATGCTACGTACGATTCGCCAAGCTCCGGTAGTCAGGCGGTCAGCCTCAACGGCACCACAATCAGGACGACCCCAGCGGGTTCGGCGTCGGAGTTTACCCCGGTCACTTTGAAATTCGATTCCGAGGCGAGGGCCGCGCTGACGGTCAGTTACCCCGACGCTGGGAGGATGAACCTCAATGTCCGGTATGCGCCAGCAGAAGGTAATGAGCAGGGGCTGGCCATGCAGGGGGCCGACCTGTTTGTCAGTAAACCCTACGGAATCCATATCGAGACGGACATCGACAACCGCCCGGTGGATCAGCGTTGCAAGGGAATGACGATAGAAGAATGTCCCGTATTCATCGCTGCAGGGGAGCCGTTTCCGGTGCGCTTCCGGGCCGTCGGCTGGGGCGGTTCCGATAGCGAGCCCCGTACTGCCCAAGCGTTAGCGGACAACGCAACCACTCCGAACTTCACACTAAGCGCCCTCAATGGTGCGTTTATGTTGAAGCACACACTCATGGCTCCAGAAGGAGGTGATAACGGCGTTCTCAGCGTGACGGCCTACGACCATGGGCATGGCGAGATGAGCACCGTTACCGCACAGAGGATTTCAGAAGTTGGCGTCTTTCAGCTGACCGCTAGTCCGAACCAAGGCGTCAGTTACTTCGGCGAGACTGTCGATGGGGGCGTCAGTAACCTCATCGGTCGATTCATTCCGGCCCGTCTGGGGGTAACCGCAACGGCCAGTCTGACCCCGAGTTGCAGTACATTCAGCTATCAGGGGCAGCCGATGGACTTTGCTCCTGGCCTCGAACCTCAGGTGACGGTGACCGCTTATAACAGCGCAGGTGCGGTTACGAACAACTATGATCGTCCGCCGTTCTGGCGGCTCGGCTCTCCGGCTCGTGAGGCTTATCGCTCGATCGTCGGTAAGGCTGCATTGGACGAGCGCTTGCACACGCGCGGCTCTGCTGAGGCGGTAATCGAAGGCATTAACGACGGCAACGGCTCCCGGCTGTACCGCTGGTCTGGCGAGCAGCTTGTCTATGCGCCTCAGGAAATACATTCGCTGGTTGACCTTCCCTTCGTTGCTGCAGTGGAGCAGACATTGACGGCTGCCGGCATTACAGACCAGGACGGAGTCTGCCATTCCTCGCCAGGCACAGGCTGCCAACCTTATACCTACGAACTTGAGCAGACTCCTGGCAGCGAAGTTCGCCTCGGTCGGCTGTCGCTCGGCAATGCGCACGGTTCGGAGCTGCAAGACCTGAACCTACCGATAACGATCGAAACCTGGCAGCCACTCGGTACGGCAGCAGGCTTCAGACCGGAGGAAGATCGCTGCACAACCTCCGCATCGCTGGGAGCGCCCTCGTTACAAGCCTATACCGGCAATCTTTCCCAAGGTGAAGTCATTGCTGCCGTCAGGGCTCTGGATGGCGGCGAAGGCGCCCTAGTGCTGAGTGCGCCGGGAGAGGGTAACCAGGGAAGCGTAACCGTAACCATGCCGGCCATGCCCGAGTGGCTCAAGTACAACTGGACTGGCGGGGGACGGGTACCGGCTGCCGGTTTGGCAAGTTTCGGTATTTACCGGGGCTCGCCGCCCCTGATTTTCCGACGTGAGGTCTATCGCTGATTTGGCAAGGCCGCTCGACACCGAGCGGCCTGTGCTTCTTTTCGATAAAAGAGGGGAATCCCTGGCCTGCCTGTACCAGGGTCCCCAAAACTGGTTACCAGAGGTTTTGCATGACGCGTGCCAGTTAGGAAATCTGATGGGCGTAATGTGTGGACGGGCAGGCCAAAGTGGGCCTGACGTAGCGACGGAGGAAGCTGGAATCAAGGGCTATGCGGCTCGGAGCCACTGCAGGCCAGATGTGGCGCGAGGGTTTTGCTGACGGCGCGGCAGGAGCCCTGGTTGCAATAGTCGACATCGACGCTCGGTGCTACTGAGCCATACGCTTGCTGGCAGTGCGTTTATCGACTGGCGTGCCCAGCTTTGGCGCAGCCTAGTTCTGCTCTGGCCAAACTCGCAGCGGGGCACCTTCGGCAGGCCAGAACCGCAGCTGATCAATCTTGGAGACGTCCCAGCGTTCGATCTGAGAGAGCAGTTCGAGGAAATGCTGTTCCTGCTTCATGATGTGCTCTGCGCACATCTTGCGCGTGCTGCCGATCTCACTGAAGCGCAGCTTCTGTCCGTCGAGCTGGTAGCTGGCGAACCAATGGTTGCAGCCGGCATTGCCGTAGGCGCGATCGTCGCTAAAGGTCAGCGATAGAGGGTTGCGGCCCACTACCGGTTCGTCGCCGATCCATTCGGCAATGTAGGTGACATCGTTCTGCAGCGTTAACGGTTCTACCGCGCATCCCGTTACGGACAAGCAGACCAAGCCGGCCAACAGGGTTTTGTTCATGGCTTCGCCCTCTGACAGGCTGGGCAAAGGTGTCGGTTGGTGTCGTTCTTCCAGCCCAGTTCGGCGATTCGTGCTTCGGCGGCCGGGGCGCGGGCGGCTTCGCCCTTGCTGGCATCGACGGCAAACTCGAAATCCAGTCGCTTGCCACAACCGTCGCAGTCGACTTGCCAGTTGATGATCGCCAGTTCCTTGAACACCGGCCCGTTCGCCACGGCCATCCACTGGCCAGGCGGGTTTATCAGGTGACGAACCTTATCGACGGTCAAGCGCTGGGAAAGGTCTCGGCTGCCCTTGAGCGTGACGATAACGATATCGCCTGAGCGAACATTGCCACCGTTGCCGGTGACCTGGTAACGGCCCGGTGCCAGGGCGCGGCATTCGGTCAGGGTGTGTCCGGGGTTGAGCAGGGTGTAGCGAAAATCGTGTTCGGCCATGACTCGCGATCGACTGGAAAGGTTGCGGTGGCGGCAATGCTAGCACGGCCACGCCAAGCCCTCGCGTAAGCATCACGATGGAAGCGCCTGCGGCGATTCCATCCTGCAATGCATCACGCCACGTAGCCTCGATTAGCCTAAGGCGTAATCCGGGTTTCAAACACGGCGTAACCCGGCGAACTAAGCTGTGTGCTATGGCCGTGGGTTGTCGAATGTTTCCTCTAGGAAGCGTTGCATGTCATCCCACGAGCGCTCGTCGGCGGCTTTGTTGTAGGCCACATCGACACCCTTGTCCTGGAACTGGTCAGCGCCTGGGTTGGTGAAACCATGCTTGGCGCCAGGCAGGTTGACGAGCTGGTAGTCGGCGCCGGCCTTGACCATTTCGGCGCTGAGTGCCGCGACGTCATCGGCGCTGACCATGCTGTCGGCACTGCCATGCTCGACCAGCACCCGCGCCTTGACGCTACCTGGCGCAGCACGGGTATCGGTGGCCAGTGCGCCGTGGAAGCTGACTACCCCGTCAAGGGGCACGCCTTGGCGGGCCATGTCCAGCACGACCTTGCCGCCGAAGCAGTAGCCGACTGCTGCAAGCTTGTCGCTATCGGTCTGCTGTTGCTGTCTGAGCAGATCCAGGCCGGCATTGAAGCGGCCCTTGGCGGCATCGGCGTCAGCCAGTGCCGCCTTCATGAAACTCATGGCGTCTTTGGGATGTTCGGTGTTCTTGCCCTGGCCATACATGTCGATCGCCAATGCGCTGTAGCCAAGCTCGGCCAGGTCACGAGCGCGGCGTTTGGCGTAGTCATTCAGGCCCCACCATTCATGGACTACGACAATGCCAGGTCGCTTCCCCTCGGTGGCATCGTCATAGGCGTAGTAACCGACCATCTCCGTGCCATCGGCAGCGGCATAGGGGATTTCCCGGGTCTGGACTTCGGCGTGGGCGAGGGCACTGGCGGCCATCAGCGTGCCGAGCAGGCAATAGCGCATGGGGGACTCCTTGTTATGGGCGCAACGATAGATAGCCGTTGTTCGACTCGTCTGCAAGCCGGTTGTTCAGGCGCAGCCCAGGAAGGAATCGCTGGATGGGGAGAGCGCAAGCCGGCGCGAAGCAAAAGCCTGCGCCGGCCCGGGTGTGTTACCAGCCAGGCACACCATGCATGTCCGGCAGGCGGTGGGCGATGCCCTTGTGGCAGTCGATACAGGTCGCTTCGCCGGTGCCCAGCGCCTTGGAGTGGAACTGAGCGGCGCGTTTGCTCTGGCGGGTAAAGTCCATGAACTCGTAGTTGTGGCAGTTGCGGCACTCGAGCGAATCATTGGCCTTCAGGCGACGCCACTCGCGCTCAGCCATTTCCCGGCGCATGCCGAGGAATTTTTCGCGAGTATTGATGGTCCCGAAAATCTTGCCCCAGACCTCCTTGGAAGCCTGCATCTTGCGCGCGATCTTGTCAGTCCATTCATGGGGCACATGACAGTCGGGGCAGGTGGCGCGCACGCCGGAGCGATTGGTGTAGTGGATGGTGTCCTTGATTTCCATGTACACGTTGTCTTCCATCTCGTGGCAGGAAATACAGAAGGTTTCGGTGTTGGTCGCCTCCAGGGCGGTATTGAACCCGCCCCAGAAGATGATGCCGGCAATGAACCCGCCGAGCGTCAGCGCACCAAGGCTGTAATGCACGCTTGGCCGTCGCAGGACGACCCAGTATCGCTTGAGAAACGACAGTATCGACTTCATCCAGGCGTCCTCACTCTTCGTTCTGCTGATGTTCGTGATACAGCAGTTCGTCGATGTTCTCGAAGTCGTTCTGCACCAGCGGTTTCACGTCGTGCTGCACTACGTGGCACTGGGTGCAGAAATAGCGACGTGGCGCAACCGTACCGAGCGTCTGGCTGTCACGATCGGTGAAGTGGGTGATGCTGATCATCGGCGCCTGGGTGCGTGCACTGTTGGCCCGGCTGTGACAGGCCAGGCATTTGTTGCCGTTCTTGTCGACCTGATAGCCACGGATGGTGTGGGGGATAGTCGGTGGCTGCTCGGGATAGTTGCGCTCTCGCCTGAGGTCCTTGTTTTCCTCGTCCTTCAGCGGCGGGGGGGTGAACTCCTGGGTAATGGTACCGCCCGGCCGACGTCCGTCCGGGGCAGGGGCATCCAGCGGGTAGTCCGGCCCGGCCGCCACGGCAAGGCCAACTACCGCGAGGAGCGTCAAAGGCAGTAAACGAAATTTCATGGCGACTCTCCTCAGGCGATGCTGACCACTTCGATCTTCACAGCACACTTCTTGAAATCGGTTTGCTTGGAGATCGGGTCGGTAGCGTCGAGGGTGACCTTGTTGATCAGTTTGTTGGCATCGAAGAAGGGCACGAAGATCAGGCCCTTCGGTGGCTTGTTGCGTCCACGCGTTTCGATACGCGCCTGCATCTCACCCCGGCGGCTGATCACTTTGACGACACTGCCGCGGCGCGCCTTGAGGTCGCGAGCGTCTTCGGGGTGCATGTAGACCAGCGCATCGGGTACGGCGAGGTGAAGCTCGTCAACGCGCTGGGTCATGCTGCCGGTGTGCCAATGCTCCAGCACGCGGCCGGTGCTGAGCCAGAACGGATATTCTTCGTCGGGCATCTCCGCTGGCACCTCGTAAGGCAGCGCAAAGATGATCGCTTTCTTGTCCGGATAACCGTAGAACTGCACGCCTGCGCCTTTGGCAACATATGGATCATGACCTTCACGGTAGCGCCAGCGTGTTTCCTTGCCGTCTACCACTGGCCAGCGCAGGCCGCGCTCCTGGTGGTAAAGGTCGAAGTCGGCAAGATCATGGCCGTGACCGCGGCCGAACTGGGCGTATTCCTCGAACAGGCCTTTCTGGACATAGAAGCCGTAGGCCTCCGACTCCTGGTTGCGGTAGCCCTCTTCGATATCAGAGGTGGGGAATTTGTCGACCTGACCGTTCTTGAACAAGACTTCGAACAATGTCTTGCCCTTCAGGTCCGGGGCCTTGGCCAGCAGCTCGGCTGGCCAGACCTCATCGGTGGTGAAGCGTTTGGAAAACTCCATCAGTTGCCAGAGGTCGGAGCGTGCTTCGCCAGGCGGGCTGACCAGCTGGTGCCATAGGTGCGTGCGCCGCTCGGCGTTGCCGTAGGCGCCTTCCTTTTCCACCCACATCGCGGCGGGAAGAATGAGGTCTGCGGCCTGGGCCGAGACGGTGGGATACACGTCGGAAACCACGACGAAGGTTTCCGGGTTGCGCCAGCCAGGCAGCACTTCCTGCATGATGTTCGGGCCGGCCTGCATGTTGTTGGTCGCCTGGGTCCAGTAGACCTTGAGATTGCCGTCTTTGAGTTCCCGGCTCTGTTGCACGGCGTGGTAGCCGGGCTTTTCCGGAATCGTGCCCTCGGGCAGTTTCCAGATTTTTTCGGTGACCGCGCGGTGCTTGGGATTGGTGACGACCATGTCCGCAGGCAGACGGTGCGAGAAGGTGCCGACCTCACGCGCCGTGCCGCAGGCAGAGGGTTGGCCGGTGAGCGAGAAGGGGCTGTTGCCGGGCTCGCTGATCTTGCCGGTCAGCAGGTGGATGTTGTAGATCATGTTGTTCGCCCAGACACCGCGGGTGTGCTGGTTGAAGCCCATGGTCCAGAACGACATGACCTTCACTTTCGGGTCGGCATAGAGTTCGGCCAGGGTTTTCAGGCGCTCGGCAGGCACGCCCGATTCCTTCGCCGCATGCTCCAGCGTGTAGGGCTTGAGGAACTCGGCATAGTCTTCGTAGCTGATATCGGTCCAACCGCCGGCGGCAGCGGCATTCTCCGCCTTCAGTTCACGGGGGTCGGTCGGGCGCAGGCCGTAGCCGATGTTGGTCGCGCCCTTGGCGAACTTGGTGTGGTTCTTGATGAAGTCCTGGTTGACCGCGCCGCTCTGGATGATGTGGTTGGCGATGTAGTTGAGGATCACCAGGTCCGTCTGCGGCGTGAACACCATCGGAATATCGGCCAGATCGAAGCTGCGGTGCTCGAAAGTCGACATCACCGCGACTTTTACATGTGGCGCGCTCAGGCGGCGGTCGGTTACCCGCGTCCAGAGCACCGGGTGCATCTCGGCCATGTTCGAGCCCCAGAGCACGAAGGCGTCGGCGGCTTCGATGTCGTCATAGCAGCCCATCGGCTCATCCATGCCGAAGGTGCGCATGAAGCCTACGGCAGCCGAGGCCATGCAGTGCCGGGCATTCGGGTCGAGGTTGTTGGACCTGAAGCCGGCCTTCATCAGCTTGCTGGCTGCATAGCCTTCCCAGACAGTCCACTGGCCGGAACCGAACATGCCGACAGCGCTGGGCCCGCTCTGCTTGAGGGCGGTCTTGTATTTCTCTTCCATGACGTCGAACGCCTGTTCCCAGCTGACGGGCTGGAACTCACCCTGCTTGTCGTACTGGCCATTCTTCATGCGCAGCAGTGGCTGGGTCAGGCGGTCGGTGCCGTACATGATCTTCGACAGGAAGTAGCCCTTGACGCAGTTGATGCCCCGGTTGACCTCGGCTTTGACATCGCCATGGGTAGCCACGACACGATCACCGGCGGTAGCGACCATCACGCCACAGCCTGTGCCGCAGAAGCGGCAAGGCGCCTTGCTCCACTTGAGGTTGGTGGCTTGGGGGTAGGTAAGCAAGTTACTGGCGCTGGTTGCGATGGGCATGCCCGCCACGGATGCAGCGATGGCCGCGGCGTTGGCCTTGGCGAATTGGCGACGAGTGAGGCTCATTCAGGCTCTCCTTCATGGGTGAGGAGTTCGTGGTAGATCAGGGCAGCGTTGAGTACGCCGGGCATTTGCTGGATGTGGTTGATGGTGTCGAGGATGCGGCTTTCGTGTTCAGCTTCCAGGACCACAACCACTTTCCCGGCCGGGCTTTCCTGGTGCAGTTCAAGGGCAGGCAGCAACGCCAGGTTTCGTTTCACCGCTTCTAGCAACTCGGGGCGGCAATGGACGAGCAGGCTTGCGATGTGCAAGGCAGTGTTCATTTTTATGGGCTCCGCCGGCATCGATGGATGCGGCTAAGGGGAATAATTCAAGGTTTCCCCGGCGGGGGCTCGATGCCTAGCCAGGTGGGCCGGGAGGGCCGAAGATGACCAGCTGGCTGATCCAGACGATAAAGCCGTAGCCGGCAACGGAGACGATGCTCAACAGGGGGAACAGGAATACCAGCAGAAATACGAAAAGCCGCGTTTCCTGTGGTTTGCCAATTGACGCGAGATCGGTGTCGTTTGCCACTGCGGTCACCCTTGCTAACTTCCGACTGCTGTGCCTGAAGTCTAGGTAACAGGGGCAAGGTAATCAAAGCCATTCGTCCACTAAGCATAAGGTTATTACGGCCACTTTCACTTTCATTGATCTCACTCAAGTGAAGCTCAGTTGGCATAACCAAAACGCCGAACGGTCAGGCATGAAATTCGTGCCGGGCGCCGTTCGGGCATACCTTGGCTCAGGTAGTTGCGACGCGGCGGGGGACGATCGGGCCGGTGCCCGCTGTGGTAGCCTGCGCGCCTTTTTTCCGCCTGCATGATGGCGATCACCCGTTTGGTAGCAGCATGCCTCTCGATGTTTCGGTCCATGACCATTTCAAGCGCGGCACGAATGCCTATCGCCGCGCAACGCTGGCGCTGTTCTGCGCCGGGTTCGCCACTTTCGCCATGCTGTACTGCGTGCAGCCACTGTTGCCACTGTTGGCCGCGCGGTTCGCTGTATCGGCTGCCAGCAGCAGCCTGGCGTTGTCCTTGACGACGTTGTCGCTGGCGCTCGCTCTGCTGGTGTCAGGTGCACTTGCCGAGAGCTGGGGCCGCAAGCCCGTCATGGTGGCTGCCCTGACTCTCGCGGTTATTCTCGGCTTGGCGTGCGCGCTGGCGCAGTCCTGGACGCTGCTGCTGGTGTTGCGCGCATTGCTGGGGCTCGCGCTCAGTGGACTGCCGGCATTGGCGATGGCGTATGTGGGGGAGGAGTTTGATCCCGAATCGTTGCCCGCAGCGATGGGGCTGTACATCGGCGGAACCGCACTAGGTGGGCTCTTGGGCAGGCTGTTATCAGGCTTGCTGAGTGACATCGGTGGTTGGCAGTTGGCACTGGGCGGAATCGCCGCCCTGGGGCTGGTTGCCCTGGTTGCGTTCGTCTGGCTGCTCCCACCCTCGCGTCATTTCAAGGCACAACCGCTCACGTTTCGCGGGCTGATGGGAAACTTCGCAGAGCATCTTGGCAATCCGATCCTGCGTAACCTATTTCTGCAAGCGTTTTTGCTGATGGGAGGTTTCGTTGCCTTGTTCAACTACATCGGCTTTCGCCTGGCTGGGCCACCTTTTGGCCTGTCTTCGACCATCATTGGTCTGCTCTTTACGGTCTATCTGGCTGGGATATTCAGTGCCGGTTGGGCAGGGCGGCTGGTCCCGCGACTGGGTGCGAGGAGGGTGCTGCAAGGCGGTGTTGGGCTGATGCTACTGGGTGTGGGGCTGTGTTCGACACCGTGGCTGTTCGCGATTGTGGTCGGGTTGGCGTTGTTCACGCTCGGCTTTTTTGCCGCGCACGCCGTCGCCAGCGGGCAGGTCGGTGTACATGCCAAGGGCGCCAAGGCGCAGGCCTCGGCGCTCTACCTGTGTGCCTATTATCTGGGTTCAAGCGTGGTGGGATATGCGGCGGGCTATGTGTGGGAGCATGCGGGATGGCTACCGCTGACGGCGGTGCTGGCTGCGCTGTTCGTGCTCGCCGCCTGGCGCGCCAGGTGCCTGTAGGGCGCCGGTCGGTCAGTCGATTCGCTGTTCGCCGCTGTAAGCCAGCGTGGAACGGCAGCTGCGGCAGAAGTAGCGGCGCCCTTTGCGTACTAAGGCATGGCGCTGAGCCGTAAACGGAAAGTCCCGCTCAGGGCAGGCGCATCGATAGATGTAGGCGCTGGTTTGCCGACGGGAAATCGCATAGCTGTGGCAGCGATCAGCCGGGAGTTCGTATACGCCGCGCATGATCAGTTGCCATTCTTCGCCATGAGGCCGAATCCGGCCGCCAAACATCTGATGAGCGACCAGGTGGGCCACTTCATGGGCCACGGTCTGCTTGAGAAAGTGCTCGCGGTTTTCCTGATACAGCTGGGGGTTGAAGCGCAGCAGATTCTGGTTCAGGTGGGCGACACCTGCTTTCTGACCGCGAAGCTTGAAGCTGATCTGCGGCCGTTCGAAGCCTCGCTTGAAGAAATCCTCGGCCAGCTGGTAGCAGGTTTCGACACGGGCCTTAAGTCGCTCGGGCATCGGGAACTCCGGTTGCAGAGCGCGGCATTATGTCAAAGCGGGCCGAGGTGTTCGAGTCGATTCACTCATTGGGGCGTTCGTTGAAACGCCGCTCGTTATCCAGACCACCTGGCTCTTCCTGCGGGCGGTTCTCTTCGAAGCCATAGCTCTGATTTTGCTCAACGTTTCGCTCGTAGTTCGGCTGGAGGAACTGCGACCAGAACAAAATCATGGACACCAGGATCGTTACCATCACCAGCAACGCCACAGCCCAGATCGAGCTGGCGTACAGAAAGCTCTGCGAACTGCGTTGGCGCATGAACGCCGGCAGGCCGGTGAATAACAGATAAGTCGAATAGATACCCGCAATCAGCAGGACCAGAGCGGCAAACCAGCGATTCGGATACAGCCCCGTCACACCGGCGAGCAAGAAGGGCGTGATTACATACGCGACGAAGCCGATGCACTGATTGATGTTCGGTCGCACGTCGAACGCGCGTGCCATCCAGCGGACAAAGAAACCCATGATCACGGTGCCGACGATGATGGTGACGTACAGCAGCAAACAGAGTTGCAAGGCACTGCCGAAGTTGAGCCGCACCCGTTCCGCCTCTACCAGGCTCCATCCCACGAACGTGACACCGATGAACAGGCACACAGCTGGAACAAGTGCCAGCAATAGCAGGTGCATAAGATAGTGAAGACTATGGGCATCTTCCTTTTGACGAATGGTTTCCCAGGCGCGGTCCGGCCGGGTGAACAAGCTGATGAATTCTGGGGTCATGGAGCCTCCTAATGCCAGGTGCTTGAACGCAGCTGTTGCTGTATAGACGCCCAAGCGCGATAGGGATTCAACACCACTATGTCGCAGGCAGCAGCGAGCCGGCGCGATGATCCTCACGCCGGCTCCGGCTCAATTGAAGTTATCGAACGTAGATCGGCCCGACGCCCATGCCCCACATGATCACCGACAGGGCAATGATCGCTACCAGGACCACCAGGCCAACGGCAAGCACCGAGCTGGAGAACAGGAAGCCTTCGTCCGAAGGAATGTTCATGAACGTAGGCAGGCCGACATACAGCAGGTAGGTGGTGTAACAGATCGCCGCCGTACCGACGAGCATGCCGAGCCAGATATGCGGGTAGAGCGCTGCCAGGCCTCCAACGAACAGCGGCGTGGCGGTATAGGCGGCAAATACCACACACTGGACCAGCGTGGGGCTGGCGTCGTAGGTGCGCGACATCCAGTGGATGAACGCGCCCATGACCGCTACACCTGCGAGCATGGCCAGGTAGGACAGTAGCGTCAGCTGGAGGGCGCTGCTCTCGGTAAGCTTGACCGCTTCGCCACCGCCGATGCTCCAGCCGACCTGGGTGGTGCCGATGAATGCCGATATGGCCGGTATCGCCGCCAGTGCCGCCACCTCTCCAAGATGCAGGCGGCCGACACCGCGTTCCTCACCGGTGATTTCCTGCCATTCCTGGCCAGGATGCGCAAAGAGTCCCCATACGTGATTGATCATGCCAGCGTCTCCTCTGTTTGGAGGGTCGCTTCGCCTGGCGTGCCGTCAATGCGACGGGCGTGCGACCTTAAGTCGCAGTATAGGGAGGCAGCGGCACGGCGCATCAGGTTGGTTAGAGTAAATGGAAGCTACCTCTTCATCGGTAATAGCGTTGCAGTATTTCCATCGCCAGGTTGATCGACTGGATGCGCGTTGTGCTGCCTCCGCGGTCGGGATGATGAATGCTGACCAACTGGCGGTAGCGACGCTTGATCATGGGCAAGCTCAGCGACGGCTCTTCCTGATCAAGCTCGAACAATTCCAGCGCGGCACGCTTCTGATCCGGGTCCGAGGCATCGCTGCTCTCGCCGATGAAATCGCCACGCATCCGCGCCCAGAAGCTCGCCAGCAACCGCTCGACTTCCGCTTCGTCGGTATCGCGCAGGTTCGTCATGTCCAGGTAGTACTCGCGCAATGGGTCGTTCTCGACAACACCGCAGTCGCCTGGAAGGTAGGGATGCAGCTGAACGCACAGCGGCGAGATCTGCAGGCTATGGCTGGTCTCGCCCCAGAGCTGATCGCGCAAGCGATACAGGGCGTTGAATACGAGAAAGTGGGTGCGAAACAGCACCAGCTTGTCGAGCAGCGGCAGGTTGGGGATATGCGTGCTATGTCGGGCCTTGAGCTGTTGGATGAGCTCGTATTCGCTGCAGCCTTCGGGCCGTTCGCGCAGCAGAATGAGGATCTGCTCGGCCAGGTCCATGTCGGGTTCGAGATCGTCGTTCATGCTGGCAAGCCTAGCACAGCGCCAGCACTGTAAGGGCTGGATGGACGGGGTGGGGCGCTGGCACTTTTTGCGCGTAAAATGCGCGCCTTTCGCATCTCACCGGACTCCAGACATGGGCAACCTCTCGGTCAACCAGAACAAACTGCAGAAGCGCCTGCGCCGCCTTGCCGGCGAGGCTGTCACCGATTTCAACATGATCGAGGATGGCGACAAGGTCATGGTCTGCCTGTCCGGCGGCAAAGACAGCTATACGATGCTCGACGTGCTGCTGTATCTGCAGAAGGTCGCCCCGATCAAGTTCGAGATCGTTGCCGTGAACATGGACCAGAAGCAACCTGGCTTTCCTGAGCACGTGCTGCCCGAATACCTGAAATCCATTGGCGTCGAGTATCACATCGTCGAAAAGGATACCTATTCGGTGGTCAAGGAAAAGATCCCGGAAGGCAAGACGACCTGCTCGCTGTGCTCGCGCCTGCGCCGCGGTACGCTCTATACCTTTGCCGATGAGATCGGCGCGACCAAGATGGCGCTCGGTCATCATCGCGACGACATTCTTGAAACCTTCTTTCTGAATATGTTCTACGGCGGCACCCTCAAGGCCATGCCACCGAAGCTGCTGTCCGATGACGGCCGCAACGTGGTGATTCGCCCGCTGGCCTACTGCAGCGAGGCTGACATCGAAGCCTATTCGCAGATGAAGGCCTTCCCGATCATCCCGTGCAATCTCTGTGGTTCGCAGGAAAACCTGCAGCGCCAAGTGGTCAAGGAAATGCTTCAGGAATGGGAGCGAAAGTCGCCCGGTCGCGTCGAGATCATGTTCCGAGCCCTGCAGAACGTGGTGCCGTCGCAACTCGCCGACCGCAACCTGTTCGACTTCACCAGCCTGCGCATCGATGACGCCGCTACGCCGCGCTTCCTCGATGTGATGAGCCTGTAGAAACGGCAAGCTGCAGATTTGGCGTTCCGGCTTGAAGCCTGACGCCTGAAGCTCTATGGTTAGCCCACTCCAGGAGTCGAACATGTTCGCCAGCCCAACATCAGTGTCCATCACCATCTCAGGCGCCCCCCGCGTCACGACGGAGTGCGGGCGGATGGTTGTGGCTGCCGGTTATTACTTTGGGTATTGGTTTAGCCACAGGCGCGCCTGATACCCCACAGGCGCCCTAGCAGCACAGGGTCGCCACCAGTCAGTTTTCGAACCCCCGGTCGGCCACCCGACCGGGGGTTTGTTTTTTCCAGCCTGAAAAGGCAACTCGAATAGAGGAAAACACCATGTACAGCTACCGCAATGAATACCGCACCTACCGCTATGACTGGCGATTTAGCCGTTTTAACTGCGTTACTCCGAAACCTCTAGACCGAACACTTCGCTAGCGCCGACGCGGCACAGATGCCGCGCCGGCCAAAAGGACGCCAGATCATGAATTCACCGCTCAACGCCCTAGCCTTAGACCAGTCGCCTGTTGGTTCTCCAACCAGACGCAGCGCTCAGCCGCTCCCCAGCCCCGCCTTGCTACGCCAACGCCTTCCGCTCAGTGCATCGCTCGCCAAACGCATCCAGACCGACCGTGATGCCATCCGGGCCGTACTCAATGGCGAGGACGCTCGTCTGCTCGTGGTGGTTGGCCCCTGTTCGCTGCATGATCCGCAATCGGCGTTGGATTACGCGGCGCGTCTGGCCGGGCTTGTGCCCCAGGTCAGCGATAAACTGCTGCTGGTAATGCGCGCCTATGTCGAGAAGCCGCGTACTACGGTGGGCTGGAAAGGACTGGTTTATGATCCGCAGCTCGATGGCACCGGTGACATGGCCCAGGGCCTGACCGTTGCGCGCCGCCTGATGCTGGACATCATCGAATGCGGCCTGCCGATCGCCACTGAGCTGCTGCAGCCACTTGCGGCAGGGTACTTCGATGACCTGCTGGGTTGGGCCGCTATCGGCGCGCGAACCAGCGAATCGCAAATCCATCGTGAGCTGGTCAGTGGGCTGGATCTGCCGGTGGGCTTCAAGAACGGTACTGATGGCAGTCTCGCGATCGCCTGCGATGCGATGCGCTCAGCCGCGCATCCGCATCAACACTTCGGCATTGATGACCTGGGCCACCCGGCGATGTTGAGTACGGCCGGTAATCCCGATACCCATCTGGTGCTGCGCGGTGGCCAGGGTGCTCCCAACCATGACGAGGCGAGCGTCGCCCGCGCCCGGGACACTCTGCTGGGACAGGGGATCGTCCCGCGGATCATGGTCGACTGCAGTCACGCCAACAGTGGCAAGGATCCGCAGCGTCAGCCCGCAGTGCTGCGGAGCGTGATCGAGCAGCGTCTGGCTGGCGACACGAGTCTGCGCGGGGTCATGCTTGAGAGCCACCTGTTCGATGGCTGCCAGCCGCTGACGCATGAGCTGCAATACGGCGTATCCATCACCGATGGCTGCCTTGGCTGGAGCGCGACCGAACAGACGCTACTTCAGGTTGCGGATCGTCTGCGCGGCTGAAGAGAGCGGCCCGGCTGCGATGGCCGGGCTTGCGGCACCGATTCGCCCCGGGCACCCTGTGCGGCTCGTTTCGAATGATGTTCAGGACCCGCATGCGCGACTACAAATGGCTGCACGAATACTGTCTCAATCGTTTCGGCTCCGCCGCGGCACTGGAGAGCCGTCTGCCGCGGCCCAACAGCCCTGATGAGCTTCGCGCCGTTCCGGATGATCGCTACCTTTCGCTGATCAGCCTGCGAATCTTCCGGGCCGGCCTCAAGCACAGCCTGGTCGATGCCAAGTGGCCGGCGTTCGAGGAAGTCTTCTTTCGTTTCGATCCGGACAAATTGGTGCTGATGGGCGGCGAGCATATCGAGCGATTGATGCAGGACACGCGCATCATCCGCCATCTGGGCAAGCTCAAGAGCGTGCCGCGCAACGCGCAGTTCGTGCTGGATGTCGCCAGGGAACATGGCAGCTTTGGCAACCTGATCGCCGACTGGCCGGTGACCGACATCGTCGGGTTGTGGCGGTACCTGGCCAAACAGGGATGTCAGCTTGGCGGGTTGTCGGCGCCGCGCCTCCTGCGCATGGCCGGCAAGGACACCTTTATCCCCAGCAATGACGTGGTGGCTGCGCTCAAGGCGCAAAAGGTTGTGGACAAGGTGCCTGCCAGCCAGCGCGACCAGGCTGCGGTGCAGGCCCTGTTCAATCAATGGCACAACGACAGTGGCCGACCCATGTCCCAGCTTTCGGCGATGCTTGCTTTCACGGTCAATCATTAACCGCACTTAATGCGGCGGTTTGGCGCAGCGCTGATGGCAGGGCCCCGGTGTAAAGTCCAGACATGACCATCGTCAAAGCCAAGCGTATCGAGACCATCACCTGGGTGCTCCTTGTCTGCATCCTGCTCGATGGCTTTGCCTGTAGCCTGAACCACGGCTCCCACCAGGGCTTGCTGTTGGCCCTGGGCGAGACCTCCTTCTGCACCACCGATGCGTCTTCGGCCGGCGATCAAGTGCTGGCCGCGGACGTTCATGAGCTGGCCCGGCAGTCCCTTGACTGCCCACTGTGCGGTTCAGTCTTTCTGGGCATCCTGGTGGTGCTCGCCCTGGGTTGGCTGAAGCGCAGCGCAGCGCTGCCACCAGCAAGACCAGCCCCGGACCCGCGCAGACCTCGGCGCCATTGGCCCGCGCTGAATCCCCACGCCCCCTGAACTCCTGGCCGGTTCATGGCGCCGTCTGCCCGCCGTGACGCTGCGGGTTGGACGGAAGACCGTCGGCAACCGACGGATCAGTCAATACAGGGGACTCAGCATGACGATGACAGAAAGATCGAACCGCACCGTCAGTCGCGTTGGCTTGCGGCTGCCTTTCCCGGACTACCCCAGCAACGCCTGCAGCTTCGTGCATCTGGATGCCAGGCTTCTGCCTTATTGGCACGCGTTGTTCGATGTATGTCCTCAACTACTCAAGTTCGACCCGCCAGATGGGATGAATGTGTTCCGCCAGTTCATGACCTGGGCCTACGGTTGTCAGGTGGCTCTCGGCTGGACCTTCCACCTCAGCGTTTGCCGCTGGCTCCTCGGGTCGGGCTACCGCGAGCTGATCGAATCGGACCATATAGAGGCCATGATGATCGCCGCCGCAGCGCGTTGGGTGGTCAGTGACGACAGCCCGGCGATTGGCATCGTGATCGGTTGGGGAGGCGACAACATTCATGTCTTCGATTGGAAACCTCAGCTACGCCAGCGCCCCCGTCCCTTGGCTGCGGAGCTGGAGGAACTGCCACCCGTACCCTGGGATTTCGCCTGGAGTCCACTCTCAACCACCAGCGGCACGGGCTTTCGACGGTGGTTAAGGGTGCCCTGAATGCGACGGTCCGCCGCAGTTCACGCCGGCCTTGCCAGGGCAGCGAGGCGGTGGCCGGCGGCGGCTGGCGACGGTGTGCTGGGGCAGCCTGTCGCAGTTGTCGCCGCAGTGGGCGCGCACGACACTTCAGTTGCCTCGGCCCTGAGCACAGCTTCCACGGGTGGGTCGAGACAGCAGAGTAATCCCGGCTCCCGAGCGGGGCCTCCAATCGCAGCATAGATCCCGTCGGGAAGCGCTGAGGCTGCGCAAAGCACCTCAATTACGGAGCAGGGGAGGCGGGCATGTTCAGGTCATCGCTGAAGCGGGACATCGTGCTGGTGATGCTGGCCAAGGTGGCGATCCTCATGATCATCAAAACCATCTGGTTCGATGCGCCCGGTGTTCCGGAAAGGGGGCCGGCGCAGGTTGCCGGCTATCTGCTTGATACACGGGATTCAGTCCCTCAGGGAGTACCGAGATGATCTCCGAAAGCGTTGTCGATCTATCACGTCTGCAGTTCGCCATGACGGCGATGTATCACTTTCTCTTCGTGCCCCTGACGCTGGGGCTGGCCTTCCTGCTGGCCATCATGGAGTCGGTCTACGTCATCACCGGCCGGCAGGTCTACAAGGACATGACCCAGTTCTGGGGCAAACTCTTCGGGATCAACTTTGCCCTCGGCGTCACCACCGGCCTGACCATGGAGTTCCAGTTCGGCACCAACTGGGCTTACTACAGCCACTACGTGGGCGACATCTTCGGCGCGCCGCTGGCGATCGAAGGGCTGATGGCGTTTTTCCTGGAGTCGACCTTCATCGGTCTGTTCTTCTTTGGCTGGGATCGGCTGAGCAGGATGCAGCATCTGGCCGTCACCTGGCTGGTGGCGCTCGGTTCGAACCTCTCGGCGCTGTGGATCCTGATCGCCAACGGCTGGATGCAGAATCCGGTCGGCTCGCAGTTCAACTTCGAGACCATGCGCATGGAGCTGGTGGACTTCGGTGCGCTGCTGTTCAACCCGGTGGCGCAGGTGAAGTTCGTGCATACGGTATCGGCCGGCTACGTGACGGGCGCGATATTCGTCCTGGCGATCTCTTCCTTCTACCTGCTGAAGAAGCGCGACCTTGGCTTTGCCCGGCGGTCATTCGCCATCGCGTCTGTGTTCGGCCTGGCCTCGACCCTCTCGGTGATCATCCTGGGGGACGAGTCGGGCTACGAGATTGGCGATGTGCAGAAGGTCAAGCTCGCCGCCATCGAGGCGGAGTGGGAAACCCACCCGGCACCGGCCGGCTTTACCCTGTTCGGCCTGCCAGACCAGCAGGCGCAGCGCACCGACTATGCGGTAAAGATCCCTTATGCACTGGGCCTGATTGCGACCCGCTCGCTGGACGAAGAGATCAAGGGCATCAAGGACCTGCTGATCGAGCACGAGCAGCGCATTCGCAACGGCATGCTTGCTTACACGCGGCTGCAGACGCTGCGTGGCGGTGACAAGTCGCCGGAGAACATCGAGGCCTTCAACGAGGTCAAGCAGGACCTGGGCTATGGCCTGCTGCTCAAGCGCTACACCGATAACGTGGCGGACGCCAGCGACGAGCAGATCCGTCTTGCCGCGCTGGATACCATTCCGGATGTGTTCAGCCTGTTCTGGACCTTCCGCGCCATGGTCCTGGCCGGCTTCCTCATGCTGCTGCTGTTCGCCCTGGCCAGCTGGGCTTCGGTCAAGCGCAATGCAGAGAACAAACCCTGGTTGCTGAAGTTCGCGCTGTTCAGCCTGCCGTTGCCGTGGGTTGCCGCACAGACCGGCTGGTACGTCGCCGAGCACGGCCGCCAGCCCTGGTCGATCGCTGAGGTGCTGCCAACGCACCTGTCGACCTCGACCCTGGCAGCGGGGGATATGTGGGGTTCGCTGCTGGCCCTGGTGGGTTTCTATACGTTGCTGTTGGTAGTGGAGCTGTTCCTGATGATCCGCTTCGCCCGGCTGGGCCCGAGCAGCCTGCATACCGGGCGCTATCACTTCGAGCTGGAAGCGGCGGCCGCCAGCCACATGCGCAAGCTTCGCGAGGCTGTCGCCGCGCCGGCGCCAGAGAAAGATACCCCCACCGAACCTGCCCCCGTGTGAGGTAAAAGCGATGTTCGATTACGAGGTTCTCAAGCTGGTCTGGTGGGTGCTGATCGGTGTGCTGCTGATCGGCTTTGCCCTGACCGATGGCTTCGACATGGGTGCCATGGCGCTGATGCCCTTCGTCGGCAAGACCGACAACGAGCGGCGCGTGGCGATCAACACCATCGCCCCGCACTGGGACGGCAATCAGGTGTGGTTCATCACCGCAGGCGGTGCACTGTTCGCGGCCTGGCCGATGGTCTACGCGGTGGCCTTTTCCGGGCTCTACTGGGCGATGCTGCTGGTGCTGTTTGCACTGTTCTGTCGGCCGGTGGGCTTCGACTACCGCAGCAAGGTACAGGACCCACGCTGGCGCAGCGCCTGGGACTGGGCGCTGTTCGTCGGCGGGGCCGTCCCGGCGCTAGTATTCGGCGTGGCCTTTGGCAACCTGTTTCTCGGCCTGCCATTCCAGCTCGACGAGTCGATGCGTTCCAGCTACCACGGTTCGTTCTTCGCACTGCTCAATCCCTTCGCGCTGCTATGCGGCGTGGTCAGCCTGAGCATGCTCAGCGCCCATGGCGGTGCCTGGCTGATGATGCGCACCGAGGGCGCGCTGGGGGAGCGTTCACGCCTGGCGACCCGCCTCTGCGCGCTGGTATTTCTTGCCGGCTTCGTCGGTGCGGGGCTGTGGCTGACGTTTGGAGTCCAGGGCTTCAGCCAGCCGTGGGTGGCAGACCCAGGGGCGGCGCTCAATCCACTGCTGGACAAGCAGGTGATGCGCAACAACCCGGGTTGGTTGGCTAACTACGGCCTTTATCCCATCACCATGGTCGCGCCACTGACCGGTATCGTCGGTGCGTTGCTTGCATTGCTCGGCAGTGGCCGCAACAGAGGAGGGCTGAGCTTTCTCGGCAGCAGCCTGATGATCGTTGGCAGCCTCTGTACTGCGGGCTTAGCGCTGTTTCCCTTCGTCTTCCCGTCGAGCCTCGACCCGGCCTCCAGCCTGACGATCTGGGACGCGGTGTCCAGCCAAAAGACCCTGGGCATCATGTCCGTCGTGGCCTGCATCTTCGTGCCGCTGATCCTTTGCTACACGCTGTGGAGCTACGTGCGCATGTGGGGGCGACTGAACGACCGGACCATAGAAGCCAACCCGCACGGACTGTACTGAGCGAATGGTCGGGCGCTGCATGCGTCTGGCCTCGATCTGCCAACGGAGATAACGACATGTGGTATTTCACCTGGATCCTTGGGGTGCTGCTGGCGTGCAGCTTCGGCATCATCACTGCGCTCTGGTTCGAGGCGACCCAGGATCTGGACGCGGACCCGAACAGTGATCATTCAGGGCAGTAGCGTCCTGCATCGGCGAGCCAGCTACGCCGTCTCGCTGCTGTTGGCGGCGCCGCTGGCGCTGGTGTTGCTGATCCACCCGGCCGCCATGCTCGACGGACAGGGGGGCTACAGTCATTCACAACTGATGCTGGTGATGTGGGGTGTCTCAGCCGGCTTCGTCCATGGCGTCGGTTTCGTGCCGCAATGCTGGGCCGTGCGCTGGCTGCTCGGGCCGCTGCCGGCCTGGTTTCTGGCCTCGCTCGGTTACGCCATGCTGCTCAACGCCTGACCATCACGGTCGCGCCCAGCTGCCATGGGCAGAGAGGCGCGAGGTGGCACGTCTGGCCTTGGACAGGGTCAAAGGTTGCGTTCCGGTTTCGAGGGAGCCGCATGCACGACCGAATCCAGCAAGTGGCGCGCGAGTTGCGCAGGGCCGAGCGCATTCTGTTCATCACCGGCGCCGGCCTTTCTGCCGATTCAGGCCTGCCGACCTACCGCGGTGTCGGTGGGCTGTACAACCAGCCGACGGACGACGGAGTGCCGATCGAAGTCGCGCTGTCCGCTTCGATGATCAGGCACGATCCTGCTCTCTGCTGGAAATACCTCGCCGAGATCGGACGGGGCTGCCTCACAGGAGAGCCCAGCGCGGGGCACCTGGCGATTGCCGAACTGCAAAATCGAAAACCCGGCTGTTGGGTGCTGACCCAGAATGTCGACGGCTATCACCGGGCGGCGGGCAGCCCACCTGAGCGGCTGATTGAGATCCACGGCACGCTTGCACCTCTGTTCTGCATGGACTGCGGCCAGGAAAGCCATGACCTGGCGGGTCACCTGGCGCAGCCGCTGCCACCGCGCTGCTCCCGATGCAGTGGCGTGCTTCGGCCACCAGTGGTGCTGTTCGAGGAACTGCTGCCAAAGCAGGCGCTGCACTCTTTGCATGAGCAGATGCAGACAGGCTTCGATGCAGTGATCGCAGGGGGGACCTCGGCCAGTTTCGCCTATATCGCCGAGCCCTTGTTGCAGGTGCGAAACCGTGGCGGTTTTACGGCTCAGGTCGACCCTTGCGCCAGCGAACTGTCGCTTTTGGTTGACCTGCACATGGCTGGAAACGCGGCAGACGTTTTGCCGCACCTTGTTCGTCACATTTTCAACGATTGAATTTGCTCATCAAAGCGTCAGCGGGCATAGTTCCGCCACTTCGACTTCCTGACGTATTGTTGTCATGCGCCGACGCTTCTCGATTCTGTTGCCTGTTTCACTGGTCCTGCTGCTGGCTGCATGTGCCGGCCAGCCGGAGCAGGGCCAAACCCCGGCAGTGCCGAAGGGCTTCGCGTTCAGTCTGCCGGTGGAGCCGCAGGACGTCACTCAGGCCGATCCGGGCGAGCCCACCGAGCAACAGCTGCGTGAACTCGCCGACGAACAGGGCTACGAGCTTCCCGGACTGGCCGAAAGCGTGTTGGAACTTGGATTCAAGCTGGTGGGAACGCCGTACCGCTACGGTGGCAACTCGAGCAAGACCGGCTTCGATTGCAGTGGCTTCGTCGGCTTCCTGTTCCGCAAGGAAGCCGGTATCGAGCTGCCGCGCTCGACTCGCGAAATGATCAATCTGGATGCGCCGAAGATCAAACGCAGCGAGCTTGAGCCCGGTGACGTGGTCTTTTTCAACAACCGCGGTCGTGGTCGTGTCAGCCATGCCGGCATCTACATCGGCGATCAGCAGTTCATCCATTCCGCCAGTCGCCGCAGCGGCGGAGTCCGTGTCGACAGCCTAGACGACGCCTACTGGCGCGCCAGCTTCATGCAGGCCAAGCGCGTGCTGGCGCTGGCCCATGATTCCAGCAGCATTCCCACTCATCACTGACTGCTGAGATAGCCGTGCGCCGGGCTTGCAACCACCCGCGCATGCCGGCAGAGTGATGGCTCATTCGTCTGGACTGCTCTGCCATGCCGCTTCTGGCTCGATATACGATGGTCTTGCTGGCAGCCATGCTGCTGGCCGCCTGTTCCAGCCAGAGGCCTGTCGAGCCGCTGGTTGTCGCGCCTGCGCCAGCGATGCAGCAGTCTCCCGGCACTGCTGAAGATGTTCTGTTCACCGCGTTGGGACTTGTCGGTACGCCGTATCGCTACGGTGGCAACACGCCCGATGGTGGCTTCGATTGCAGCGGTCTGATCAGTTATGTCTACCGAGGCGCAGCGGGTGTCGCGTTGCCGCGCACAACCCGGGCGATGAATGCCATGCAAGGGATGACCGTCGGGCGCGACGCGCTCAAGGCGGGTGATCTGCTGTTCTTTGCCACCAGCGGCGGGCGTCGCGTCAGTCATGCGGCCATCTACGTTGGAGAAGGACGTTTCGTACACGCTCCTTCGACGGGCGGAACGGTACGCCTTGACAGCCTCTCCAACAGTTACTGGAAGAGCAGCTACCTCGGTGCCAAGCGCGTGCTCGACAGTGAGCGCCTCGCTCGAAATCCCTGATCCATCGGCGCCTGGCTGGAGGTCAACATGACTGGTGCAAGGGCATTGAACGAACTTCCCCTGCGATGCTGCTCACTGGCGGGGGTAGCTTCCGGGCGGAGTCGCTAGGATGCCGATCCTGCGCTTGCCGGATCCGCCTGAACGTTGCGAGCTCTGCCAGCGCAGCGCCCCGCTGACGCGTCATCACCTGATTCCCAAAGCACTTCACGGCAAGACCTACGTGCGCAAGCGTTTCGCACGAGAAGAGCGCATTACCGCCACGCTCTGGGTTTGCCGGCCCTGCCATAACCAGATCCATCGCCTTTTCAGCGAAAAGGACCTGGCGCTCACGTTTAACAACCGAGACGCCCTGATGAACGACCCGCGCCTGCGCACCTTTGTCGATTGGTTGTCCAGCAAACCTGCCGGTTTCGTGCCCCGCCACTAGCTCCAGAGCGCCTGCCGCGCGGCAGAATATTTCGAAATAATCCTGGGTTTGACATTAGTCAGGTGTCGGATTGTCGCACTTTGGATATGATCGGCGCCCCAACTTCCTCGGGTGCGCAGACCGCGCACAAACCGTTCCCCTTATGCATCTGGTGTCCCATGCCTGAAATACTTCAGCTAGTGCTGATCGGCCTCGCCGTGGCCGCTCTGCTCGGTGTTGTTCTCGAAGAAATAACCCACGTCAACAAAGCCAAGGTGACGCTGTTTTTCGGCACCCTGGCCTGGATGCTGCTGTTCGTGTTCAGCCCAGAGGGCGCCGAGCGCGAACGGGTGCTGGACAGCCTCAACGAAAACATCGCGGAGATCGCCGGGCTGTGGATCTTCCTCGTCGCCGCGATGACCTTCGTCGCGTACCTGAACAAGAAAGGTCTGATCGAAAACCTGATCTACCTGGTCCTGCCCAGGCGAATCAGCGAGCGGGCCCTGCTGTTCCTGACCGCCACCTTTTGTTTCGTGTTCTCGTCGCTGGCTGACAACATCACCGCGACGCTGGTATCGATCACGCTGATCCTCTCGCTCAAGCTCAGTGCCGAGAAGACCATCAAATACGCCGCGCTGGTGGTTTTTGCAGTGAACTCCGGTGGCGTTGCGCTGATTACCGGTGACGTCACCACGCTGATGATCTTTCTGGCGGGCAAGGTCAAGATCCTGCAGTTGTTGCTGTTGGCGCTCCCGGCCTTCCTCGCGGTCATGCTGCTGGCGGCGATGCTCTCGCTGGGCATGAGCGGGCAGGTAGTAGTGGAGAGTCACCGCACCGACGTGCGTCGGGTCGACATCGCCATCGCGCTGATCTTCCTGGGCACCATTCTGAGCACCATCGCCGGCAATTTCTTTTTCCAGATCCCGCCGGTGCTGACCTTTCTGACGGGCCTGTCGATCATGTTCCTGGTGGCGCGCTTCTTCAGCGACGACATCGAGACCGATCCGATCCTGGAGTATGTGCGTCAGGTCGAGTTCGAGACCTTGCTGTTCTTCCTCGGCATCCTCTTGCTGGTCGGGATGCTCAAGGAGATTCATGTGCTCGACGGTCTGGTGCGCATCTACGACCAGGTCCCGGCAGTTTTCGCCAACTACCTGATGGGCCTGCTCTCGGCGGCCATCGATAACGTGCCGTTGACCGCTGCGTTGCTCAAGTCCGGCCTGCAGATGGGCATCGCCGAATGGATGGTGCTGACCTACGCGGTGGGTGTCGGCGGTTCGCTGCTGGTAATCGGCTCGGCGGCCGGCATCGTGGCCATGAGCAAGGTGCCGGGGCTGACATTTGGCAGCTACCTGAAATACAGCCTGTACCTGTTTGTCGCGTTCAACCTGGGGTTTGTCGGTGTCTATCTCACCGGACTCGCGGTGGCCGGCATGCTTGGCTGATCTCGCCTGGGGTCGCGGCAGGTTGAAGCTCGGCGGTTGGGCAACCTGCTGCGTTCACCAATGCAGATTGAAGTGCGAACCAAGCACGAACTGATTGTCCAGCAGATCCCAGCGCTCGACACAGACCTTCTTGTCGGCGCCAGGGTGCAGCTTGAGGCGATTGAAGGAGTTCGGTGAGGTGCCACGCACCCGTGATGACAGCGTGGTTCCTGCCTGAACCATCCAGATCTCCCGCGACAGTTCGGTGTATTGCTTGGACAGCGGCAGTACGTAGGGCAGATGGATGTGGCCACCCATCACCAGATCCAGTCCTTCGTCAGCCCAGCGGTGCAAGGCTGCATCAGCGTTGTGCTGCAGGTTGCTCAGATCGCTCAACACCATTGCGCCAAATGGTTGATGCGCCACCACGATGCGCACCTTTTGCGGGTCGCTCTGTTTGAGGCGTCGCGAGACGGCTTGAACCTGCTCGTCAGTGATCAGCCCGTCCTTGTGTCGGCGCGGGTGAGTGGTGTTGAGGCCAATCACCAGCACGTTTTCATTTTCGAAGGTCGGCTCAAGATCATTGCCAAAATGGCGCCGATAGTTGCGGTAGGGCATCAGGAAACGTGCAAAGAGGTTGTACAGCGGGATGTCGTGGTTGCCGGGAATCACCAGCGCCTCTGGAATTCCATGACCATGCAGACGCTGGACGAATGCCTGGGCGTCGGCGAATTGCCCGGCGCGCGCGCGCTGCGTGATGTCGCCGGAAAAAATCAGCAGATCCGCGCCGTGCTCGAGTACATGGTCTTCCATGGCTTGTAACACGGCCGCCTGCTCGGTACCGAAATGGGTGTCGGAGATCTGCACGATGCTGGTCATGGGCAAGTGACTTCTCGTCTGTATGGTGAGTGACAGGTTGGCATTGTTGCATTCGAAGCCGATCAGCGCCGGGCGTTCCGGTAAACATCTCATCTCCTCGGCCCTAAGCGCATCCAGGGCTGGCCAGGTGCAGGCTGGAGCTGCTTCCGGTTGCGCTGGGAAGGGCCTTGGACTAACCTCCGCGCTGCTTCAGGTGCCCCTGGCGTAAAGCCAGTGGGTGAAACAGGGAAGCCGGTTCATTCGATGAAGATTCCGGCGCTGCCCCCGCAACGGTAGGCGAGACAGGACACCGCTCACAGCCACTGTGCCACAGGCATGGGAAGGCCGCGGTTCCGGGGTGCATGGCATCCGCTCGCAAGCCCGGAGACCGGCCTGTCGCATTCCACGGCAGTGCGGCGGGCGCTGATCGGGGTGCGGCTGCTTGCACCTGCGCTCCCTTCGCATTCTCCGTCTGCCTCATCGACTGATGTCGTGCGGCGGGCACGACGGAGACCTGAACTTGATCTGCAAGACCTTCCATGCTTCTGCAGTTTGCACGCTGCTTGGCCTCGCGCCGCTTTCCATGACCCATGGCGCAGAGCGCCTCCTCGACCTCGACCCTGAAACCGTCCCAGCGAAGCCTGTCGGTCAGCAGACCGCTACGCTGACGGCCACAACGGTTCTCGACCGAGAGAGCATCGAGCGCTGCCAGACGCTGTCGTTGCCCGGCCTGCTTCGCCCCGTACCCGGCCTGTCCATGGCCGGCGGCGCCTACAAGGACGGTTACGGCACATACGACACGACCATCGGCAGCGCAGGAGTTACCGCCGCGGTACGGGTCGTCAGGCCGGGCGCCTGGAGCGTCCAAGGGGATTGCGCATGAGCGATTCCAGCGAGCGCGATGATCGCCACAAGGCACGCATGCAGCGCAAGAAGACAGTGGTCGACGAGAAGATCGCCGAAGCGCAGCAGGAGTACGGGCTGCTGCTGGTACACACTGGTAACGGCAAGGGCAAGAGCAGTTCTGCCTTCGGCATGGTCGCCCGCGCTCTTGGTCATGGCATCAGGGTCGGCGTCGTACAGTTCATCAAGGGTGCGGCCAGTACTGGTGAGGAGAGCTTTTTTCGCCGCTTTCCCGAGGAGGTCCGCTATCACGTAATGGGCGAGGGCTTCACCTGGGAAACCCAGGACCGCCAGCGCGACATGGCCAAGGCCAGGGAGGCGTGGGCGGTTGCCGCTCAGCTGCTGGCTGACCCCGAGATCGGGCTGGTGGTGCTGGACGAGCTGAACATTGCACTCAAATACGGCTACCTGGACCTCGAGCCCGTTCTCGCCGATATCGAGTCGCGCCCGCTGCTCCAGCATGTGGTGGTCACCGGTCGCGGTGCACCGTCGCGCTTGGTGGAGGCGGCCGATACCGTGACCGAAATGGGTATGGTCAAGCATGCGTTCAAGGCTGGTGTGAAGGCTCAAAAAGGAATCGAGTTCTGATGCAGAAGTTCCCGGCATCTTCGAGGAATCAGGCAGCTTGGGTCATGGGCTGGGCGTGCAGCACAGATAAGAGAATGTGGGTGACGCGGCATTCTCGCAGTACCGCTGCGTTGCAGGCGCCCGAACTCGCCTGCGCTGGAACCAGGGGGGCGTCATGAGCGAATCGCGCCACTGCCCGGCACTACTGATCGCAGCACCGGCATCCGGACAGGGCAAGACCACAGTAACCGCCGGCCTGGCTCGCTTGCACAGGCGCCAGGGCAGGCGAGTGCGCGTCTTCAAGTGCGGCCCGGATTTTCTCGACCCCATGGTGCTGGCCCGTGCCAGCGGTCATCCGGTCTACCAGCTCGACCTGTGGATGGTGGGCGCAGATGAAAGCCGTCGGCTGCTGTGGGAAGCGGCGGGCGAGGCCGACCTCATCCTCATCGAAGGCGTCATGGGGCTGTTCGATGGCACGCCATCGGCGGCCGATCTGGCGCGACATTTCGGTATTCCCGTACTGGCGGTAATCGATGGCTCAGCCATGGCGCAGACCTTCGGCGCCCTCGCTCATGGCCTGGCCAGCTACCAGCCCGATCTTCCCTTCGCCGGCGTGCTGGCCAATCGCGTCGGCAGCAATCGCCACGGTGAGGTCCTTCGTGCATGCCTGCCTGCACATACCACCTGGTTTGGTGCACTGCCACGCAGCGAGGCGGTCGGTTTGCCTAGCCGGCATCTGGGGCTGGTGCAGGCGCAGGAGCTGGCTGACCTGGACGCGAAGCTCGATGCGGCAGCCGACGCGCTGGCAGCGAGTGCCGATTGCGACCTGCCGTCATCGGTGAGTTTTCCAGCGCCGGAAGCCGGAACCATCGAGCCGCTGCTCAAGGGCGTGCGCATCGGAGTGGCGCGGGATGCAGCGTTCGCGTTCGTCTATCAGGCCAATCTCGATCTGCTCCAGGCGCTCGGTGCCGAACTGCTGTTCTTCTCGCCCCTGCGATTCTCGAAATTGCCTGCTGTGGACAGCCTGTACCTGCCGGGTGGTTATCCGGAGTTGCATTCGCGCGCCCTTGGCCGCAACCGCGCGATGGGCGAGGCGATTCATGCTCACCACGCCGCAGGCAAGCCGATTGTCGCCGAGTGTGGCGGCATGCTCTATCTGCTCGACGGGCTGACTGACCAGGCAGGCGACCGTGAAGCCATGCTTGGCCTGCTCTCTGGCGAAGCCAGGATGCAGAAGCGTCTTACCGCGCTGGCGCTGCAGGACGTCGAGCTGCCTGAAGGACGTCTGCGGGGGCATACCTTCCACCACTCCTCCCTTGATTCAACCCTGCAACCGATTGCCCGCGGCCAATGCCCGAACTACAAGCGAACGGCGGAGGCGGTGTACAGGCAGGGAAGGCTGACCGCTTCCTATATCCACTTCTACCTGCCGTCCGATCCCGCGGCAGCGGCTGCCTTGTTCAAGCCATGAGCGAGCATGCCTTTACCGATGAGCAGCGCGCCGGGGTCTATCGCGCCATCGCCGAACGACGTGACATGCGCCACTTCAGTGGCGGCGAGGTGGCGCCGGAGGTTCTGGCGCGCTTGCTGGAAGCGGCACACCAGGGGCCGAGCGTTGGATTGATGCAGCCGTGGCGCTTCATTCGCATTCGCAGCGCGGACCTGCGTCTGGCCATCGCTGAGCTGGTCGAGCGGGAGCGGGTGCTTACGGCCAACGCGCTGGGCGAGCGCGGCCGTGAATTCATGCACCTGAAGGTCGAGGGCATCAGCGATTGCGCCGAACTGTTGGTCGTTGCCCTGATGGATGGTCGTGAAACCCATGTCTTTGGCCGGCGCACCATGCCGCACATGGACCTGGCCTCGGCAGCCTGCGCCATACAGAACCTCTGGCTCGCGGCCCGGGCCGAGGGGCTGGGGATGGGCTGGGTCTCGCTGTTCGACCCGAAGGCACTGGCCGGGTTGCTGCAGATGCCGAGCGGAGCCGAGCCGGTGGCGGTGATCTGCCTCGGGCCGGTCGATGAGTTCTATCCGGCGCCCATGCTCGCGTTGCAAGGCTGGACCCAGCCGCGCCCATTGGAGGAGTTGTTGTTCGAGGATCGCTGGGGAGAGACATCTTGAGTCTTGCCCTGAGCTGCCTTGCCGGGGTTGGGTTGGACGCACTGCTGGGTGAGCCCCGCCGCGCTCATCCACTGGTGGTCTTCGGCAGATTTGCCGACCGGATCGAGCGGCAACTCAACGGCCCGGATGGTCGCGGCTGGCGCAGCCACGGGGTCACCGCCTGGTGCCTGGCGGTGTTGCCGCTGACCTTTGTGGCCTGGTTGCTGAGCCTGCTGCCGGGGATCGGCTGGCTGGTCGAAGTCCTCCTGCTTTACGTCGCGCTGGGCCTGCGCAGCCTGGGCGAGCATCTGGTTCCGGTCGCGCTCGCCCTACGCAAGGGAGACCTCACCGAAGCGCGTCGGCGAGTAGGTTTCATCGTCAGTCGGGACACACGTGAACTGGACGAGCAGGGCGTGGCACGCGCGGCCACCGAATCGGCGCTGGAGAACGGCAGCGATGCAGTTTTCGCCGCGCTGTTCTGGTTCGCCGTTGCCGGTGCGCCAGGGGTGGTCCTGTACCGCCTTAGCAATACACTCGACGCCATGTGGGGCTATCGCAATCCGCGCTTCGAGCGCTTCGGCTGGGCCGCTGCGCGGATGGACGACATGCTCAACTTCATCCCCGCCCGGCTGGTGGCGCTGACCTATGCGGTGCTTGGGCAGACAGGTAGGGCATTGCGCTGCTGGCGAAAGCAGGCGCCGCTCTGGGATAGCCCGAATGCAGGCCCGGTGATGGCGGCGGGAGCCGGCGCGCTAGGCGTATCCCTGGGCGGGCCAGCGATCTATCACGGCCAGCTGCACCAGCGACCCGTGCTGGGAGAGGGCAACGCTCCGGTTGCACGCGATATCGAGCGGGCGCTGGATATGGTCTGGACGGGCGTTGGGCTCTGGCTGCTGGCGTTGCTGTTGGGGGGTTGGCTGCATGCTTGAACATGGCGGGCGGTTGCGGGCAGCGGCACAGGCTTTCGATATTCCCTTGGCGCAATGGCTCGACCTGTCCACCGGTATCGCCCCGTACGGGTTCGACCTGCCGGCAGTCCCGGTGGACGCCTGGAGCCGGCTCCCGGAAGACGAAGACGAGCTGGAGGCTGCTGCGCACGGGTACTACGGCGCGGCTTCCCTGCTGCCGGTAGCCGGCTCGCAGGCGGCGATCCAGATGCTTCCACGGCTGCGACGGCAGCTGCAGGTCGGCATTGTCTCGCCCTGTTACGGCGAGCACGCCCAGGCCTGGCGCCGCGAAGGGCATCGGCTCAGCGAAATCGGTGAAGGCAGCGTGCCGCGAGCGCTGGATGGGCTGGATGTGCTGGTGGTGGTCAACCCGAACAATCCCACCGGACGGCTGTTGGCTCCCGAACTGTTGCTGGACTGGCACGCCCAGCTGGCAAGCCGTGGTGGCTGGCTGGTAGTCGACGAAGCCTTCATGGACTCGACGCCGGAACACAGCCTGGCCCGTCACGCGCACCTGCCAGGGCTGATCGTGCTGCGCTCGTTCGGTAAGTTCTTCGCGATGGCTGGCGCGCGGCTCGGGTTTGTCCTCGCAGAGGCCGAACTGCTTACCGCGCTGGGAGATGCATTGGGGCCCTGGCCGATCGCCGGACCGTCACGCTTCATCGGTACGGTATTGCTCGCCGATAGGCAAGGACAGCACCGCCAGCGCGAGCGTCTTCGCGCCGATGCCCGGCGGCTGGCTCAATTGTTGGCCTCCAGCGGGCTGGCGCCCACCGGTGGCTGCGATCTGTTCCAGTGGGTCGTTACTGACGAATCGGCCCTGCTTCATCAATATCTGGCCTGCCAGGGCATTCTCGTGCGCCGTTTCAACTACCCGCCCAGCCTGCGGTTCGGCATTCCGCCCGTCGAGGCGAGCTGGAGACGGCTGGGGAGCGCCTTGACGAACTATCGAGACCTTCGCACATGAGCACACTGATGGTTCAGGGCACCACGTCGGACGCCGGCAAGAGCACGCTGGTGACCGCACTGTGCCGTTGGCTTCATCGCCAGGGCGTAGCGGTGGCGCCGTTCAAACCGCAGAACATGGCGCTCAACAGTGCGGTGACTGCGGCAGGCGGCGAAATCGGTCGCGCGCAGGCGGTTCAGGCGCAGGCCGCCGGGCTGGCGCCGCACACCGATATGAATCCGGTGCTGCTAAAGCCCAACAGTGATATCGGTGCACAGGTGATCATCCACGGTCGTGCAGTCAGCAACATGAACGCCGTGGCTTACCATGACTACAAGCGCGTGGCGATGGAGGCGGTGTTGGCCTCGCATCAGCGGCTGCGCGAGTCGTATCAGGTGGTAGTCGTCGAGGGTGCCGGCTCGCCCGCGGAAATCAACCTGCGCGCCAACGACATCGCCAACATGGGTTTTGCCGAAGCGGTGGACTGCCCGGTGATCCTGATCGCCGATATCGACAAGGGTGGCGTCTTTGCGCACCTGGTCGGCACCCTGGAACTGCTCAGCCCGAGCGAGCAGGCGCGGGTGCAGGGCTTCGTGATCAACCGATTCCGTGGTGACATCGCACTGCTGCAGCCGGGGCTGGACTGGCTGGAACAGCGTACCGGCAAGCCGGTCCTCGGCGTGTTGCCCTATCTGACGGAGTTCCACCTCGAAGCAGAGGACGCAATCGACGTGCGTCAGTCGGCCAAGGCCGAGCGGACCCTCAAGGTGGTGGTGCCGGCGTTACCGCGGATCAGCAACCATACCGACTTCGACCCGCTGCGCCTGCATCCTCAGGTGGACCTGCGATTCGTCGGCCCCGGCCAGGCAATCCCGGGTGCGGATCTGATCATCCTGCCGGGCTCCAAGAGCGTTCGCGCGGACCTCGCCTGGCTGCGCGAGAACGGTTGGGAGACCGCAATCCAGCGTCATCTGCGCTACGGCGGCAAGCTGCTCGGCATCTGTGGGGGACTGCAAATGCTGGGTGAGCAGATTGCCGACCCCCTCGGGCTGGAGGGCCCGGCTGGGCTGAGCGACGGTCTTGGCCTGCTGGAATTGAGCACCGAGCTGGCGGCGCAAAAGCAGCTGCGTAATGTCAGCGGTCGCCTGCTGATAGGGGATGCTCCGATCAGCGGCTACGAAATCCATGCCGGCGTCAGCTCTGGCGCGGCGCTCGAGCGGGCTGCGGTAGAGCTCGACGATGGCCGCATGGAAGGCGCTATCAGCCCGGATGGACAGGTGCTCGGCACCTATCTTCATGGCCTTTTCGAAACCCCCGACGCCTGCCAGGCGCTCTTGCGCTGGGCCGGGTTGGGCGAGGTGCTGCGTGTCGATTACCACGCGTTGCGCGAACGTGACATCGATCGTCTGGCCGATCTGGTCGAGGCGTACCTGGACACGCCTCGGCTGAAAAGCCTGTGCGGTCTGTAACCTTGGGATGAACACGGCATGATCGAACTGATTCTCGGCGGCGCCCGATCCGGCAAAAGCCGGCTGGCCGAGCGCCTGGCGGGCGAGTCCGGCCTGGCGGTTACCTATATCGCCACCAGCCAGCCGCTGGACGGCGAGATGAGCACGCGCATCGCCGAGCATCGGGCCCGTCGGCCTGCGCAGTGGGCGCTGGTCGAAGAACCGCTGGCACTGGCGGCTGTGCTGCATGAGCACGCCGGCGCCGACCGCTGTCTGCTGGTCGATTGCCTGACCCTGTGGCTCACCAATTTACTGATGCAGGATGACCCTGCTCGGCTGGCGCAGGAGCGCGACGCCTTTCTCGAATGCCTGGACGAACTTCCGGGTCGCATTCTGCTGGTCAGCAATGAAACCGGGATGGGCGTGGTGCCGCTGGGCGAACTCAGCCGTCGTTACGTCGATGAGGCTGGCTGGCTGCACCAGGCTCTGGCCGAGCGCTGCCAGCGGGTGGTGTTCACCGTGGCCGGCTTGCCGATGACTCTGAAAGGAGAACCGCTTTGACCAGGCATTGGTGGCAGGCTCCCTGTCATGGGCTGGATGAGGCCGCGCGTCAGGCAGCCATCCAGCGCGACGCACAACTGACCAAGCCCGGTGGCGCGCTGGGGCGTATCGATGCGCTGGTCCCTGGGCTGGCGGCGATGCGTGGGCAGGAACGGCCAAGCGTCGACCCGGTCTGGATCAGCATCTTCGCAGGCGACCATGGAATTGCGGCGGAGGGCGTCTCGGCCTTTCCGCAGTCGGTGACCGGGCAGATGCTTGCCAACTTCGTCAGCGGCGGGGCGGCGATCAGCGTTCTGGCCCGTCAGCTGAACGCCAGGCTCGAGGTGATCGACCTTGGCACCGCGATGCCGGTCGGTCCATTGCCAGGCGTTCGGCACCTGGCATTGGGCGCAGGTACGGCGAACTTCGCCGAGGGGCCCGCGATGAGCATGGATGTCTGTCTGCAGGCGATGCAGGCCGGACGTGACAGCGCGTTGCGTGCCCATGCCGAGCAATCGGCATTATTCATCGGCGGGGAAATGGGCATCGGCAATACCACAACTGCCGCTGCGCTGGCCTGCGCTTTGCTGGAGTGCGAACCGCACCGCCTGGCTGGCCCTGGCACTGGTCTGGATGTTGCGGGCGTGGCGCATAAGTGCGCCGTGATCGAGCGTGCATTGGTCTTGCACGGTGGTCAGCACGACACCCTCAGCTGGATGCAGCGGCTCGGCGGGTTTGAACTGGCCGCGCTCACTGGCGCTTACCTCGCCTGCGCTCAGCAGGGTATCGCAGTGCTGGTGGATGGATTCATCTGCAGCGTGGCGGCGCTCTGTGCGGTGCGCCTGAATCCCGGTTGCCGCGACTGGCTACTGTTCGCGCACCGGTCGGCGGAGCCCGGACATCTGGCCGTGCTGGAAGCGTTGGATGCAGAGCCGCTGCTGGATCTCGGTCTGCGGCTGGGTGAGGGCAGTGGCGCCGCCCTGGCGGTGCCTCTGCTACGTCTGGCCTGCGCGCTGCACGACGAGATGGCGACCTTCGCCGAAGCGGCTGTCGCGGGACGGGGCGAATGAGCCTGCATCTGGACATGCTGCGTCACGGCGAGACAGTTACCGGCGGTGGTTTTCGTGGACGCCTGGATGATGAGCTGACTGATGTCGGCTGGCAGCAGATGCGCCAGGCGGTGGTGAACGCAGGCCCTTGGGATCGGATCGTCAGCTCCCCCTTGCGCCGTTGCGCCGCCTTTGCGGCCGAACTGGCGGAGCAGCGTGATCTGCCGATGGAGTTGGAGCCGGATCTGCGTGAACTGGACTTCGGCCAATGGGAAGGACGCACCGCGGCCGAGCTGATGGTCGATCAGAGCGAGGCGCTGGGTCGCTTCTGGGAAAACCCGTACAGCTTCACCCCACCGGGTGGCGAGCCGTTGCCCGAGTTCGAAGCGCGCATCCTTACGGCCATCGAACGCCTGACCGACCGTTACGCTGGCGAGCGGATTCTCCTGGTCACTCACGGCGGCGTGATGCGCCTGCTACTGGCTGAGGCACGGGGTTTGCCGCGAGAGCAGCTGCTGCAGGTGGAGGTTGGCCACGGCGCCATGTTCGGGCTGAAGACCGGCTTCACCGACGCCATGCTCTGGCTGGAAGAAGCATGCAGCCATTCCTGATCGCCCTGCAGTTCCTTACCATTCTGCCGGTACGTCTGAGCGGGATGCCGCGGCCTGAGCAGGTTGGGCGGTCGCTGCTTTATTACCCCGTGGTGGGGCTGATCATCGGCGGGCTTTTGTGGTGTGTCGCTCAGATGACTGAAAGCGCGGCAATCCCGCTGCAGGCCGCGCTGCTGCTTGCCGTCTGGGTTGCGCTGACCGGCGGGTTGCATCTCGATGGCCTGGCCGACAGCGCCGATGCCTGGTTGGGCGGGTTCGGTGACCGAGAGCGCACCCTGACCATCATGAAAGACCCGCGCAGCGGGCCGATCGCTGTAGTGGTGCTGGTGCTGGTCCTGTTGCTCAAGTTCGTCGCGCTCTGGACGCTGCTTGCCGAGGGGCAAAGACTGGCGCTGTTGCTGGCGCCGTTGTTGGGGCGTACGGCGTTGATCGGACTGTTTCTGACGACGCCCTATGTCCGCACCGGCGGTCTCGGCCAGGCTCTGGCGGAGCACCTCCCCCGCACGGCGGTTCGCAGGGTTCTGGTTGCAGTAGCCGTTCTGTGTCTCCTGGTTGGCGAGGGCGGTTGGCTGGCGCTGTTGGTAGCTGCCGGAATTAGTGTCCAGGCACGACGGGCGATGTCTCGTCGCATCGGCGGCACCACCGGCGATACGGCCGGTGCCTTGCTGGAACTGACCGAATGCGGCGTCCTGGTTGCACTGGCGCTGCAGCTCTGACTCAGCCGAGCAGCGCGACGGTCTTGATCTGCGCCCATAGCTGCTTGCCAACGCGAACGTCCAGCTGATCAGCCGAGCGACGACTGATACGCGCCAGCAAGGGCGTGCCCTGAGCGCTCAAGCGCACCAGTACGTGAGCGGGCGTGTCGGCGGGGACGACCTGCTCGACGCATGCCGGCAACAGGTTATTGATACTGGTGCCTTCGGCCTTGGCCAGGGCCAGGCTGACATCCCGTGCATGAACGCGAAACCGCAGACCCTGCCCGATGGCTTCGTCGCGCCTGGCCACCAGTACCTCGCCGCCCTGAAACACCAGCCGTGTCAGTTGATAGCTTGTGTCGTGCTCGGCCACCACCGAGTCGATCACCACACCCGCGTCCTCGCCAAACGCGGTGGGCAAATCGAGGCGCGCCAGTGTTTCCCGCAGACCGCCCTGAGCCACCACACGACCATCATCCAGCAGCACCAGATAATCGGCCAACCGTGCCACTTCGTCCGGGGCGTGGCTGACGTACACCACCGGAATTTCCAGCTCATCATGCAGGCGTTCCAGGTAGGGCAGGATTTCCTGTTTGCGCTTGAAATCCAGCGCGGCCAGAGGCTCGTCCAGCAACAGCAGCTGCGGGCTGGTCAGCAGCGCCCGGGCGATCGCAACACGTTGCCGCTCCCCGCCCGATAGGCGTTCAGGCATGCGCTCAAGAAGATGACCGATGCCGAGCAGTTCCACAGCCTGATCCCAGACCACGCGCCTTTCATCGCGCGCGACCCGCTTCATACCGAATTCGAGGTTGCGCTTCACCGACAGGTGAGCAAACAGATTGGCGTCCTGAAACACATAACCGATCGCACGCCGGTGCGGTGGCACCAGCAGACCGCTGACCGAATCCTGCCAGCAATGGCCGTTGATGCTGACCTGTCCGGTCGCGTTGCGCTCGAGCCCGGCGATGCAGCGCAAGCAGCTGGTCTTGCCGGAACCGGAGGGCCCGAACAATGCGCTGACTCCCCGGCCCGGTAGTTCCAGCTGCACATCCAGCGCGAAGCCGGGATGTTCCATCTTCAGGTTGGCCTGGATTCCGCTTGGGTTGCTCGTCATCCGCGCCACCCCTGTTTCAGGCGGCTGCTGTAAAGGGCGAGCAGCACCAGGAACGAAAACAGCAACATGCCGCCCGCCAACAGGTGCGCCTGGGCATATTCCATCGCCTCGACGTGATCGTAGATCTGTACCGAAAGCACCCGTGTCTTCTCAGGAATGTTTCCCCCAATCATCAGCACCACGCCGAACTCGCCCACCGTATGGGCAAAGCCGAGAATGCTGGCCGTGATGAAGCCGGGGCGGGCCAGTGGCAGGACGACCGAAAAGAAACGGTCCAGCGGCCCGGCCCGCAATGTCGCGGCGGCTTCGAGCGGCGCTTCGCCGATAGCCTCGAACGCGTTATGCAGGGGCTGCACGACAAAAGGCATGGAATAAAACACCGATGCGACGACCAGGCCGGCAAAGGTGAAGGGCAATGTGCCCAGCCCAAGGCTCTCGGTAAGTTGGCCGACCGGTCCGTTCGGGCCCATGGCCACCAGCAGGTAGAAGCCCAGCACTGTGGGCGGTAATACCAGCGGCAGCGCCACCACAGCACTGACCGGTCCCTTGAGGCGCGAACGCGTCCGCGCCAACCACCAGGCGATAGGGGTGCCGATCAGCAATAGCAGCACCGTCGTTGTCGCGGCGAGCCTGAGCGTCAGCAGGATTGCCGCCACGCCGATGTCGTCCAGCGGCATCATCTCGATTTCACTCCAGGTTGTAGCCGTAGGCTTTGATCACTTCGGCGGCCTTCTCACCTTTGAGGTAGTCGATCAACGACAGCGCCGCCGGGTTGTCGCTGCCTTTTTGCAGCAACAGGGCATCCTGACGAATCGGCGGATGGTATTGCGCCGGGACTATCCAGCCCGAACCTTGACCGATCACACCCTTGTCCACGACCTGGGAGAGGGCAACGAAGCCGAGCTCAGCGTTGCCGCTGGCCACGAACTGGTGCGCCTGTGCAATGTTCTCGCCTTGCACCAGTCGTTCACGAGCGGACTCGGTGAGGCCAAGCCCCTCCAGTGTCGCCATGGCCGCTGCGCCGTAGGGTGCGGTTTTCGGATTGGCGATGGCGAGATGGCGATAGGGTTGCTCGGTCAGCGTCTTGGCCCCGTCAACGTAACCCGCGCGGGGTGACCACAACACCAGCGTGCCGATGGCGTAAGAGAAGCGGCTCCCCGGAACACCCAGCCCCTCGCGCTCCAGCTTGCTGGGCACCTGTTCGTCTGCTGACAACAAGACGTCGAAGGGTGCGCCGTTGCGGATCTGCGCATACAGCTTTCCACTAGACCCGAAGGCGAGCAGGGCCCTGTGCCCGGTATCCCGCTCGAACCGCTCGGCAATCACCTGCATCGGTTTGGTGAAGTTCGCTGCAACGGCGACCTGCACCTCCGCGGCTTGGCTGACCAGTGGCAGCAGACATGTCAGCAGTAACGCAATCGGGCGAAACGGATTCATGGGCGCTCCTAATCCACGGCAATGATGACGTGCGACGCCTTGATCAGCGCCGTACAGGGTTGTCCAGGCGCCAGGCATAATTCCTCGGCACTCTCATTGGTGATGACTGCGCCCAGTGTGCGGTTACCAGGCAGGAGCAGCTTGACGTCGCAATTCACCGCGCCGGGGTTAAGCCCGCTGATGGTGCCGGTCAGCCGGTTGCGTGCGCTGATCCTCACGGCGGGATCAGGCGACAGCAGCACGAAGCTGGCCTTGATCAGGGCGATGGCGGTCTTTCCGACTTCCAGCTGCAGTTCGTCGATGCTGTCATTGGTCAGCGTCGCGGTGATGGTCTGGCCTTCTCCGATGTCGAGGCTGAGGCTGCCGTTTACCGCGCCCTTATCGACGCGAAGGATGCGGCCACGAAACTGGTTGCGTGCGCTGGTTTTCATGGCGATGGCCCTGAGCAATTTGTCGATGTCCTCGAACCCGTCGATGCCCCTCGCGACCTGCGCAAGAAAGCGTTCGTACTCGTGCTGCATGCGCTGCCAGACATGCAGCATCTCGCGTCCGAATTCCGTCAGCTGGGTGCCGCCACCTTTAGTGCCGCCGGCGGCACGGATGACCAGCGGCCGCTCCGAAAGATTGTTCATCGCATCGACCGCATCCCAGGCGGCCTTGTAACTGAGATTGATGGCCTTGGCTGCGCGGGTGATCGAACCTGTGGCGTCGATTTGCTGGAGCAGTTCGATACGTTTGCCGCCGAGGTAACCCTTTTCGCCACGGTTGAACCAGAGTTGGCCATCGATGCGTAGCGGGCCGAGATCTTGTGGGTCGCTCATCGAGCCTCCGTTGTCAGTGGCGGCGAGTTTGTCAGCGCTATATCCGTTTGTATATAGCGGTTCGGGTCGCAGCCCTGCATGCCAAGGAAAACGTTGCCGACTCACTGCGCCGGGGTTAGCGTGACCGCGACCCTGATCGGAGAAGCATGATGAAAGGCTATCTACTCGCTGCATCAATGGCGTTGACCTTGCTAGCCGGCCCCGCCATGGCCGCCGATTGTCCGGCGCTGCTACAGCATGAGTTGCCGAAACTGCGCTCGAAGGAAACCATCGACCTGTGTGAAGAGTTCAATGGCAAGACTCTGGTGGTGGTCAATACAGCCAGCTTCTGTGGCTTTGCTCCCCAGTTCAAAGGGCTGGAGGCGCTGTATCAGCGGTACAAGGATGAGGGACTAGTCATTCTAGGCGTGCCGTCCGATGACTTCTTTCAGGAGTCGGACGATGCAGCCGAGACGGCCGAAGTCTGCTACGTCAACTATGGCGTGACCTTTCCGATGGCCCAGACGCAACCGGTCAGGGGCAGCGATGCCACGCCGCTGTTCAAGGAACTGGCCGAGCAGGCCGGAGGCGCGCCGCGCTGGAACTTCTACAAGTATGTTGTCGATCGCAATGGCAAGGTGGTGGATTACTTTTCCAGCAAGGTCGAGCCGGACGATCCTGAGCTGATTGCTGCGGTGGAAAAGGCGTTAGCCAAGTAGCGGGAGGGTGCCCCGGCCGAGCGGCCGGGGCGAGGTGTATCAGAAACGATAGGTCAAGCCTGCACCAAAACCATGGGCGCTGTTTTCGTAGCTGGCGTTGTAGTTTTGCGTTAGCAATCCGCCTGAGTAATCCCTGCTGCGATTGACCTCGACACTCTCTTCCCAAAGGTAGGAGTAGGCCAGGTCAACGGTGACGTCGTCGCTTGGGCTCCAGGCAACGCCAAAACTCACCGCCGTGCGATCCCCGCTTGGGATGCGTGGCGAACGATGGGTGTTGTTGGTCGGGCTCTGATCCAGTGCGATGCCTGAACGCAGCGTCCATTGATCGTTCAGCTTGTAGGCGGCGCCGAGCGCGTAGGACCAGGTGTCGTGCCAGTCCTGCTCTTCGATGATGGGTGAAAGGCTGCCTTGTAGCGGGCCTGGTACGCCGTCGTTCTCGATGATGATCGATTCGAAGCGGCTCCACCGAGTCAGCATGGCACCGGCATAGACCGTCCAGGCGTCGTTGAGCTCGTGCGTAAGAGAAAAATCTATTGTCTCTGGGGTGGTGAGGTCGAGCGATGCGTCGTACTTGGTTCCAGAAGCAGCGCCAAAGCCGGTACCTGTGATTTTTGTATCGCCTTCCAGCGTGTATTCCACCTTGGAACGGTAGGTTACGCCAGCGCGAGTGCCAGGGTTGAACTCGTAAAGAACGCCTACGTTGAAGCCAACGGCCGTGTCGTCGCCCGTTACCTTGACCCGGCCATCGGAACCTCCCAACTGAGCTGCGTTGGGTGAAGCGCTCTGCAGCTCACCGTTGACCCGGTTGATCGTTGGGCCAAAGCCGACAGACAGCTTTTCATTGAAGCGGTAGCTCACGGTGGGTTGTACCGTGATCACGCGGACTTCGCTGTAATCGCCAAAGTAGCGGCCCTGAAAACCACTTTCGTAATCGGTGATAACACCGTATGGCACATAGAGGCCAACGCCAACAGCCCATTTGTCATCGATGGGTTTGACGTAATAACCCATGGGTACGGCAGTGAACGGAACGATATCGCCGTCATTGCTTCCCGTTGTCGGACCCTGGATACGGCCCCCCCCTGCGCTGAAGGAGCCGGTGGCATCGGAAATGTCGGTGTTGGCATTGATGGCCGCCATGCCGACAGTGACCTGCTCGCGCTTCAGGCGAGCCATGCCAGCTGGGTTGCCAAAGACGGTTGCGGCGTCGTCTGCGGAAGAGGAGCGACCGGCGAAAGAGGTCCCCATACCGCTGATGCTTTGTTCGTTAAGGGCGAAGCCGGCAGCCATGGTCTGGGTGGAAAGGGCGCCTACGGCTACTGCGATCGCGGTCTTCAACCATGTTTTTTTCATTGTTGTACTCCAGGGGAAAAAGCGGCTCGGACCCTATCAAGCTTCGCTGATCCGTCGCAAATGAAAGAGTGCAATTTTTCGTAAAGGACGACGATTGGCACCGATAAGAGGGTGAATATCCGTAAAAACCACTCGGGCAGTTTCTGACTTGTCGGCCATTTTTCTGGATCAGGCAACCGGGTGTCCCGGGTCGATGATCCATTCGCTCCAGGAGCCTGGATAGAGCTTGCCCAGCGGATAGCCCGCCAGACACAGGGCGAACAGGTTGTGGCATGCCGTCACGCCTGATCCGCAGTAGGCGATCAGGTCTTGTGCGGATCGGCCGGCCAGTTGCTGGTCGAAACGTGTACGCAGCAGGTCCGGTGCGAGAAAGCGTCCGCTGAGGTCGAGGTTGCCCGTGAACGGGACGCAGATGGCGCCAGGGATGTGGCCGGCGACCGGGTCGATCGGCTCGACTTCGCCGAGAAAGCGGGGCAGGGCACGCGCATCGATCAGCATCAGGCGTGGCGATTCCAGTTCGCGTGAGAGCGCCGCTGCGTTCATGACGAGGCTGTCGTCCGGCTGCCCGACGAAGCGGCCCGGCGGGACAGCCGGGGAATGCTGCTCGATGGGTAGCCCCGCTTCCTGCCAGGCTTGGAAGCCGCCATCCAGCAGGTACACCCCATCACGCTTGCCCAGCCAGGCCAGCAGCCACCAGGCGCGCGCAGCAAAGGCGCCGGGGCCGTCGTCATAAAGCACGATCTCGCTGTCGTTGCTTACTCCAACTTCCTCAAGGCGAGCAATCATGTCTGCAGGTAGGGGCAGCGGGTGCCGGCCGGTCTCGCCCGCTATGATTTTCCCCGACAGGTCACGTTCGAGGTCGACATGGCTGGCGCCTGGAATATGCCCGTTGGCATGGCTGTGCTGGCCATATTCCCTGTCATCCAGGGCGTAACGGCAATCAAGGATACGTAGCGACGGATCCTCTAACCGTGCGGCCAGTTGGTCGGCGGTGATCAGGTGGGCAAGTGGCATGGCGACCTCCGGTGTGGGTTTGCAAGACGTCAATACGCAACGCCAGGATTCATGTTCAGCGTGCGAAGGCGCGCCAGCACTATATACTGCGCGGCTTTCGACCAGATATACGGGTCGCATGCCGGACAAGAAAGGAGGGCCTAGTGGCCATCGAAACGCAATGGGTACTGGATAACGCTCATCTGGCCCGCCTGTGCGCCGAATGGCGCACGCTGCCCTATGTCGCGCTGGATACCGAATTCATGCGGGTCGATACCTTCTATCCGATCGCTGCCTTGCTTCAGGTTGGTGACGGGCGCTGCGCCTATCTTATCGATCCGCTGCTCATTGATGATTGGAGCGCCTTCGCCGGTTTGCTCGAAGATCCATCCGTGGTCAAGGTGCTGCACGCCTGCAGCGAGGATCTGGAGGTGCTATTGCGTCTGGCGGGCAGCTTGCCGGCGCCGCTGTTCGATACCCAGCTGGCGGCTGGTTACCTCAATATCGGCTTTTCCATGGGCTATTCGCGGCTGGTGCAGGCGGTTCTGGGCATTGAACTGCCCAAGGGCGAGACCCGTTCGGATTGGCTGCAGCGGCCGCTTAGCGAAACCCAGATTCAGTACGCCGCCGAGGATGCGCAACACCTGGCAGAGCTGTACGAGGCCCTGATACCCAGGCTGTCCGAGGACAAGCGCGCCTGGGTTCTCGAGGATGGCGCGGAACTGGTACTGAATCTGCAGCGTGAGGCCGATCCTGACGAAGCCTATCGCGATGTCAAACAGGCCTGGCGACTCAAGCCGCGTCAGCTGGCGGTACTGAAGGTCCTGGCTGCCTGGCGTGAACGGCAGGCCAGGATACGCAATCAGCCACGTAACCGTGTCCTGCGCGAGCACAGTCTGTGGCCACTGGCACGAACGCAGCCGTCTGATCTGGTCGGCCTGTCACGCATCGAAGACATGCACCCGCGAACCGTACGCCAGGACGGCGAAACGCTATTGGAACTGATCCGTAGCGCGGCTGCGACACCGGAACAGGAATGGCCGGCGCCGTTGCCGGAGCCCCTGCCGCTGGAGGTGTCGGGGCTGCTGAAGAAGTTGCGCGCGGTGGGCCAGCGCGAAGCGGAAGTTCTGGATATTGCGCCTGAACTGATGCTGCGCAAGAAGGTGCTCGAAGCATTGCTCAAAACAGGCTACCCCACTGGACCCTATCAGCTTCCCGATTCCCTGCGTGGCTGGCGCCGCGAGCGGATGGGACAGGCTCTTCTCGATGTATTGGAAGAAACACCATGAAACGCATCTGCTCGATCTACAAAAGCCCGCGCAAGAACGAGATGTACCTGTATGTGGAGCGAAGCGAAGCGCTTGCACGCGTGCCTGAATCGTTGCTGGCTGCCTTCGGTCCGCCTCAGCATGCCTTCGATCTGGTGCTGACGCCCGAACGTACCCTTGCTCGCGAAGACATCACCAAGGTGCTGGAGAATATCGAAAAGCAGGGGTACCACCTGCAGATGCCCCCTCCCCAGGATGAGTACATCGAGCATCTGCCCGAAGAACTGCTACGCCGCAATGATCCGGTCTGACAGCAGGCTGTCCCGGCTAGCATCGGGCCTCATTTCGGCGGTGGCCGGACTTTAACCTTTTCATACAAGTGGCAACGGTCATGGCGGCAAAAGTCGAACCCTTCTGGAAGCGCAAGAGCCTCGCCGAGCTGGACGAGGGCGAGTGGGAGTCCCTCTGTGACGGTTGCGGACTATGCTGTCTGCAAAAGCTCGAGGACGAAGAGGACGGCAGCGTCTACTACACCCGTATCGCCTGCAAACTGCTCGATCTCAAGAGCTGTCGGTGCAGCGACTATCCCAATCGCCGCGCCACTGTGCCGGACTGCGTCCAGCTAACCGCCGTTGATGCAGCTCAGTTCAAATGGCTACCGCCGACATGCGGCTATCGGCTCTTAGCCGAGGGCAAGGACCTGCCGCTATGGCATCACCTGGTCTGCGGTGACCCGGACGCGGTTCATGCGGAACGCATCTCCCAAGCAGGCCGCATGATTGCAGAAGGCGCAGTGGCCGAAGATGACTGGGAAAACCACCTGATTTTCCGGGCGGGTTGAATCAACGTCCGGCCGCATCGTCATAGCACTGATCGTTTTCTGGAGTCTTTCGATGTCCATCCGTCAGCTACCGCTGCTTGCTGTTCTGCTGCTATGCCTGGGTCCCGCGCAGGCGGCTAAGCGCGTCGATGTGGATTTCAATGTCGCCTTCCTTCCGGAGCAGGACCTTGCCGAAGTCACCCTGGAATTGGAGGACGGGAGCGCCGTGCGCGCCTTCGATTTCAATCTCGGCGGTGAAGGGCAGTACGGCGACTTCAGCACCGATGCCGAGGCCAGCTGGGAGGAGGCTGATGGCCGCGGTATCTGGCGACCCGCTTCGGGCAAAGCGAGACTGACCTACAGGGTTCGTGTCAGCCATCAGCGCAAGGACGGTCGGTTCGATGCGCGGATGACGGATGACTGGGCCTTGCTGCGGGGCGATGACCTGATCCCTGCCGGTCGTGTGGTGCAGCAGGACGGTGTGCAGCTGATTTCTCGGATGACGGTCGAACTGCCCAAGGGCTGGAAAAGTGTCGAGACGGGCTGGCCGCGGGTGGGCAAGAATCGCTTTCGCATCGACAACCCCGAGCGACTCTTCGACCGTCCGACTGGCTGGATTCTGGCAGGCAAGACAGGCAGCCGCAGGGCCAGGCTCGGCGAGACCGACGTGACCGTGGCTGGCCCGGTCGGGGAGGGGCTGCGGCGGATGGATATCCTCACCCTGCTGACCTTCGTATGGCCCGAGGTGCAGCACGTTTTCCCCCGTGATCCGAAGAAGCTGCTGGTCGTCGGCGCTGGCGACCCGATGTGGCGGGGCGGACTGTCGGGGCCCAACTCGCTGTTCATGCACGCCGATCGTCCCTTGGTCAGCGAAAACGGTACCAGTTCGCTGGTTCACGAACTTGTTCATGTATTCAGCCGTATCACCGACGCCGATCGCAGTGACTGGATCAGCGAGGGCCTGGCCGAATATTACGCCATCGAACTGATGCGCCGCGCCGGTGGCATGAGCGAGGACCGTTACCAGGCAGTGCGTGAGCACCTGAGCGAATGGAGCCGCAAGGTCGATAGCCTGCGAACCGAGCGATCTACCGGCCCGGTCACGGCGAAGGCGGTATTGCTGCTTCAGGATCTGGATCGGGAAATTCGCCAGCGCAGCAAGGGGCGTCATTCGCTGGATGATGTGGCTCGAGGACTGATGCGCCTGGATCGGGTGACCACCGATGACTTCGTCAATATCACCGAAACCCTGCTGGGGGCTGGTTCCGACGTGCTCGCCACGCGCCTTTTGCGTTGATGGCACGCGCTGGTAGGCGCGACGTGCGGTTTCGGCAGGTTGCGTGTAACACCTGCGAGCAAAGTCGGGCAAGACACACAAACGGCAAAGGCGCCATTTTCAGAGGGAGGCAGCATGAGCCGCATCGATCTCAGAAGCGATACCGTTACCCAGCCCACGATTGGCATGCGCGAGGCGATGCTGGCTGCGCCCACCGGCGATGATGTCTACGGTGAGGACCCGACGGTCGCCAGGCTGGAGCAATCATTGGCTGCGCAGTTGGGGATGGATACCGGATTGTTCGTGCCGAGCGGAACCATGAGCAACCTGCTGGCCTTGATGTCGCATTGCGAGCGCGGCGACGAATACATTACCGGTCAGCTGGCGCACACCTACAAATACGAGGCTGGGGGCGCTGCAGTACTGGGGTCGATCCAGCCGCAGCCAATCGAAATGGAGCCGGACGGCTCCCTGGACCTGGGCCGCGTGGCGGCTGCCACCAAGCCTGACGATTTCCACTTTGCCCGCACGCGCTTGCTGGCGCTGGAAAACACCATGCATGGCAAGGTCCTGCCGCTCTCCTATCTGGCCGAGGCGCGGTCATTCACAAAAGCGCACGGCCTCGCATTGCACCTCGATGGCGCTCGTTTATTCAATGCAGTAGTCAAGCTCGGCTGCGCCGCGTCCGATATCAGCGGTCACTTCGACTCGGTGTCGGTGTGCCTGTCGAAAGGCCTGGGTGCGCCGGTCGGTTCGGTGCTCTGTGGTAGCGATGCGTTCATCGCCAAGGCCAGGCGTCTGCGCAAGATGGTCGGTGGAGGGATGCGCCAGGCGGGTGTGCTGGCAGCAGCAGGGCTGTATGCATTGGAGCACCAGGTGCAGCGCCTGGCCGATGATCACCACCATGCCCGCCTTATCGGGGACGGTCTGCAGGCACTGGGATACCCTGTCGAGCCGGTGCAGACAAACATGGTCTACGTGCAGATGGGCGACCAGGCGGGGGCGCTGAAGGCGTTCTGTGCCGAACGCGGGATCGTGCTTACCGCGGCGCCACGGTTGCGGATCGTGACGCACATGGACATCTTGCCTGAGCATGTCGAAGCGATCCTCGATAGTTTCGCCTCCTTTGCTCGAGCATAGCGGCCGATCGCTGTCGAATAGCTTGATTCAATCTTATTTATCCTCTATGCGCGAGCCGTGGGGCCGATATAATGCGGCCCTTTGCCGGCTATCCGTTTGGATAGTTGCGAACCGGCTCACGGTGCCGCCTCGCCGTGTCGTTTTGCAGCCGCTCGGCCGCAGTCCTCTGGAAGAAATCTATGAAAAGCGCAGAAATCCGTGAAGCCTTCCTCCGCTTCTTCGAAGAGAAGGGCCATACCCGTGTGGCCTCCAGTTCGCTGATCCCCGCGAACGATCCGACCCTGCTGTTCACCAATGCCGGAATGAATCAGTTCAAGGACTGCTTCCTCGGCCTGGAAAAGCGTGGCTATACCCGCGCCACCACCAGCCAGAAATGCGTGCGCGCCGGAGGCAAGCACAATGACCTGGAGAACGTCGGCTACACCGCGCGGCATCACACCTTCTTCGAGATGCTCGGCAACTTCAGCTTCGGCGATTACTTCAAGCGCGACGCTATCACCTACGCCTGGGAATTCCTGACCTCCGACAAGTGGCTGAACCTGCCCAAGGAGAAGCTCTGGGTCACCGTGTACGCCAGTGATGACGAGGCCTACGATATCTGGACCAAGGAAGTCGGCGTGCCGGCCGAGCGCATGGTTCGCATTGGTGACAACAAGGGCGCTCCGTACGCGTCGGACAATTTCTGGGCCATGGGCGATACCGGCCCCTGCGGCCCTTGCACCGAAATCTTCTTCGACCATGGCGATCACATCTGGGGCGGCCCGCCCGGCTCGCCGGAAGAAGACGGCGACCGTTATATCGAGATCTGGAACAACGTCTTCATGCAGTTCAACCGCACGGCTGACGGCGTGATGCATCCACTACCCGCGCCGAGCGTCGACACCGGCATGGGCCTGGAACGCATCAGCGCGGTACTGCAACACGTCAACTCGAACTATGAAATCGACCTGTTCCAGAGCCTGCTCAACGCTTCCGCCCAGGCAATCGGGTGCAAGAATGACGGGCAGGCTTCGCTGAAGGTCGTGGCCGACCATATCCGGTCCTGCGGCTTCCTGATCGCCGACGGCGTGACGCCTTCCAACGAAGGGCGCGGCTATGTGCTGCGCCGCATCGTTCGTCGCGCCTGTCGCCACGGTAACAAGCTGGGCGCCAAAGGAAGTTTCTTCTACAGGATTGTTGCCGCCCTGGTCGCTGAGATGGGCGATGCCTTCACCGAACTGAAGACCCATCAGGCGCACATTGAACGCGTCTTGAAGACCGAAGAGGAGCAGTTCGCCAAGACGCTGGAGCAGGGGCTGAAAATCCTCGAGCAGGATTTGGCCGAGCTGCAGGGCAACGTCATTCCGGGCAGCGTGATCTTCAAGCTCTACGACACCTATGGCTTCCCGGTCGACCTCACGGGCGACATTGCACGCGAGCGCGAACTGACCCTGGACGAGGAGGGCTTCGAGCGTGAGATGGAAGCTCAGCGCGAGCGTGCTCGCTCCGCCAGTGCGTTCGGTATGGATTACAACAGCCTGGTCAAGATCGAAGGCCAGACGCGCTTTACCGGCTACCTTGGAACGAGTGGAGAAGGCAAGGTCCTGGCCCTGTTCAAGGAAGGCATGGCCGTGCAGAGCCTGTCGGCAGGTGAAGAGGGCGTAGTGGTTCTGGACCAGACGCCGTTCTACGCCGAATCGGGTGGCCAGATCGGTGACTGCGGGTACCTCGCTGCCGAAGGGCTGCGCTTTGATGTCCGTGATACCAGCAAGGCCGGCGGCGCCTTCCTGCATCACGGGATCCTAGACAGTGGTCAGCTGCAGGTTGGGGTAACTATCGAGGCGACCGTCGATGCTTCCGTTCGCCAGGCCACTGCCCTGAACCATTCCGCGACACACCTGCTGCATGCCGCCTTGCGCCAGATCCTGGGAGAGCATGTCGCTCAAAAGGGCTCGCTCGTTGACAGTCAGCGCCTGCGCTTCGACTTCAGCCATTTCGAGGCAGTCACGTCCGAGCAGCTCAAGGCCCTGGAAGACATCGTCAATACCGAAATTCGCCTGAATTCGCCGGTGGAGATCGAAGAAACCGACATCGAAACGGCCAAGCGCAAGGGCGCCATGGCTCTTTTCGGTGAGAAATATGGTGACCGGGTGCGCGTCCTGACCATGGGCGGCGGGTTCTCCGTCGAACTTTGTGGTGGAACGCACGTCAAGCGCACCGGAGACATCGGTCTGTTCAAGATCATCAGCGAAGGCGGGGTTGCAGCCGGCGTGCGGCGGATCGAAGCAGTCACCGGTGAACAGGCCCTGGCTTATCTGAATGGTGCAGAGGAGCAGTTGAAAGAAGCGGCCATGCTGGTCAAAGGCAGCCGGGACAACCTGCTCGACAAGCTGGGTGCTGTGCTGGAGCGCAATCGTCAACTGGAGAAGGAACTCGAACAGCTCAAAGCCAAGGCTGCGAGCGCGGCGGGTGATGACCTGGCAGGCTCTGCGGTCGAGATCAAGGGCGTGAAAACCCTGTCGGCGCGCCTCGATGGCCTCGATGGCAAGGCCCTGCTGGCGCTGGTTGATCAGCTGAAGAACAAGCTGGGCAGGGGCGTTATTCTGCTCGGCGGGGTGCAGGACGAAAAAGTCGTTCTGGTCGCAGGGGTTACCCAGGACCTGACTGCCAGCCTGAAAGCGGGTGACCTGATGAAGCAGGCAGCCGCGGTTGTCGGCGGAAAAGGGGGCGGCCGGCCGGATATGGCTCAGGGGGGTGGTACCGACGCTGCTCGTCTCGACGAAGCGCTCGCGCTGGTACGGACGTTCGTGGATCAGGGCGTCTGAATGGGCGACCTGTCAGCCAGTGCGTTGCGCTGGCTGGCTGACGCAAGCCGTCAAGCATCGTGATGCCCTGGGCTAGTGGTCTGAATGTAAACAAGCGCCCTTTTCGGGCTTAGGCGGCAATGAAATGGCTTTGATCGTACAGAAGTTTGGAGGGACCTCGGTGGGCTCCGTCGAGCGCATCGAGCAGGTAGCTGCAAAGGTCAAGAAGTTTCGCGACAACGGCGACGATATCGTCGTCGTGGTCTCGGCGATGAGCGGGGAAACCAACCGTCTCATCGCGCTGGCCAAGCAGATCAACGAACAGCCGGTGGCGCGGGAGCTGGACGTCATGGTCTCGACCGGCGAGCAGGTCACCATCGCGCTCCTGGCCATGGCGCTGATCAAGATCGGTGTGCCGGCTGTTTCCTTTACCGGCAACCAGGTGCGTATCCTCACCGATAGCGCTCATACCAAGGCGCGCATCCTCGAAATTGACTCGCAGAACATCCAGAAGGAGCTCAAGGCCGGTCGCGTAGTGGTCGTTGCGGGGTTCCAGGGCGTGGATGACGCCGGCAACATCACGACCCTGGGGCGTGGCGGCTCGGACACCACTGGTGTGGCACTGGCTGCTGCGTTGAAGGCTGACGAGTGCCAGATCTACACCGACGTCGATGGGGTCTACACCACCGACCCGCGCGTCGTGGCGAAGGCCCAGCGCCTGGAGAAGATCACCTTCGAGGAGATGCTCGAGATGGCCAGCCTGGGCTCGAAGGTGCTACAGATTCGCGCGGTGGAATTTGCCGGTAAATACAGCGTGCCCCTGCGTGTGCTGCACAGTTTTCAGGAGGGTCCGGGAACCCTCATTACCCTTGATGAAGAGGAATCCATGGAACAGCCCATCATTTCTGGCATCGCTTTCAACCGTGACGAAGCCAAGCTGACGATCCGTGGAGTGCCGGACACCCCCGGCATTGCGTTCAGGATTCTGGGGCCAATAAGCGCGGCCAACGTCGAGGTCGATATGATCGTCCAGAACGTTGCGCACGATAACACCACGGATTTCACCTTCACCGTCCACCGCAACGACTACCATAACGCGCTGCAGGTGCTCGAAGACATCGCTCGGGAGATGAACGCCCGCGAAGTCATCGGTGACACCGAGATCGCCAAGGTGTCGATCGTTGGCGTTGGAATGCGCTCTCATGCAGGGGTTGCCAGCCGGATGTTCGAATCCCTGGCCAAGGAAAACATCAACATTCAGATGATTTCCACATCGGAAATCAAAGTGTCGGTGGTCATCGAGGAGAAATATCTGGAACTGGCAGTGCGGGCGCTACACACGGCATTCGAGCTCGACGCTCCTGCTGGAAAAGGGGAGTGACAGGTCGGGAGAATATTGCTGTCTCGCACCTTCCGTCGATTCTAGAGCCTCTCGAGGAACTTTAAGCTCGTTTCTACTGGTCAATAGCTGGTGAAAGGCTCTAGGGTCGATGTCTCACGGAACATGATCCGTTTTTATCTTTGCAGACTGTTTACTGAATTGAATCCGTTTTAAGGAGAAAGGAATGCTGATTCTGACTCGCCGGGTCGGAGAGACCCTGATGGTGGGTGACGATGTGACTGTCACTGTGCTGGGTGTGAAGGGAAACCAAGTGCGTATAGGAGTGAATGCACCCAAAGAGGTAGCGGTGCATCGCGAGGAGATTTACCAGCGGATCCAGAAAGAGAAAGACCAAGAACCAAACCATTAATTTTTATCTGATTTTTGGCTTTGCAAGCGGGGTAAAGATGGGTATTATGCGCCCCGTGTTGCGGAGAGGTGGCCGAGTGGCCGAAGGCGCTCCCCTGCTAAGGGAGTACATCTCAAAAGGGTGTCGGGGGTTCGAATCCCCCCCTCTCCGCCATTTTGCATAGTTAGGTCGTAAGTGGTTTAAGGCAGTGGGTTCACTGGCAACATAATGAATCAAACAGCTTGACCACACAAAATACGAACTTATAATGCGCACCCTCAGTGCACTCATAGCTCAGCTGGATAGAGTACTCGGCTACGAACCGAGCGGTCGGAGGTTCGAATCCTCCTGAGTGCACCATATCAAGTAACAGGCAGCGATGCGTGTTACTAGCTTCAACCAGCGGTGATCTGGTTTATCAATCGCCATATGCACTCATAGCTCAGCTGGATAGAGTACTCGGCTACGAACCGAGCGGTCGGAGGTTCGAATCCTCCTGAGTGCACCACACCGAAAGGGCCTGCAGAAATGCAGGCCCTTTTTATTTGGCCGAAATCATGGTTTGCCACGAACGCAGCCATGCTCATCGAAGCTTACGGTGCGAGATCGACCTTCACGGCCTACGTAGCGGTATTGCGTCTGCCCGTTGCGATTGACTATGCGGTCTGGTTTGCCGAAGGCGCTTTCAACGTCGTTGCGGGTCATCCCGGCGTGGATCTGCTGGTTTATGAGCGCGTTGCGCCTGGCTCTGCCGGTCAGCCTATTGCCGCAACCATCATCCTGCTCGCCAACTACCGTCAGCTCACGGCTTCCCCTCGATACCTGGCGCTTGCTAGCTGGCGTCGGCTTGGCCAGGGGTATGGCAGGCCCTGAGCCTGGGGTCTGGTTGACTACCCGTGTCGTCTGCGCCTCCTGACCGGCGGGGCAGCCTTGACGTGTCAGAGTGATTTGCCCTGCCTTATCGACGCAGCGATAGATGCTTGCTGCGTCCGAGTGGGTGGGCAGTAGTGTCAGCAGGCCAAAGCCTATCGAAGCCAGTGCTTTCATGGTCGTCCTCCTTGACGATTTGTGACGAGCCAGCCTAGTCAATAAATTCCTGTCCTGCAGTCGTGTCTTCCCGAGATGTGAATGCGTCGACAATGGGTGGCGGCGGCTTTGGCAGTGGCGCCAGCTTGCATGCGGCGCTTGTATTGCTGGCGCGCATGGTCTGGATTCGTTGCTGCGATGGTATTATCCGCAGTCCGCCTTCGGGCCTGTGGATTCCCTTTTCATGGATCTGCCCAGTAGCCGTTCAATTCCTGATTGCCAATCGCTTATGAATGATTGATCCCCTGGCGTACTCCGACGGCTGGGGGTGGAGTGCGCCATGATTGAAGTTGAAGCAAAAAAGCCGCAAGAAAGTCTTCAGGATCGCCTGGCGCAGGTCGTCGAGCTGCTGCATCGTCAGCGTATTGTCGAAGACCTGGCCCATCGTCAAAGTGCCGAGGGCGAACATCAGGAGCTGGTCGACAATCTGGTGCATCGCCAGAATCTTGTCGAGTTGCAGCGCAAGCTCGAAGCACTACATCCGGCCGACATCGCCCACATTCTCGAAGCGCTGCCGCTCGATGACCGGTTGACGGTTTGGCAACTGGTCAAGTCAGACCGGGATGGCGACATCCTGCTTGAAGTCTCGGATGCGGTTCGTGAAACGCTGATCGCTGACATGGACGATCATGAGCTTCTCGCGGCGGCGAAGGAGATGGATGCCGATGAGCTCGCGGACCTCGCTGCGGAGCTGCCGCGTGACGTCGTCCACGAGCTGATGGAAACCCTCGACGCACAGCAGCGCGAACGGGTGCGCTCTGCATTGTCCTACGAGGAGGATCGGGTCGGTGCGCTGATGGACTTCGAGATGGTGACCATCCGCGAGGATGTGAGCCTGGAAGTGGTGCTGCGTTATCTTCGCCGACTCAAGGAGTTGCCAGGGCACACTGACAAGCTCTTCGTCGTCGACTATGACGGTGTGCTCAAGGGTGTTCTGCCGATCAAGCGGTTGCTGGTCAATGACCCGGAAAAGCAGGTTGCCGAAGTCATGGCCAGTGATCCCGTCACCTTTCATCCGGACGAAGACGCCTACGAGGCGGCCCAGGCATTCGAGCGTTATGACCTGGTCTCCACTCCAGTGGTCGATAAGAGTGGCAAGCTCATTGGCCGTCTGACCATCGACGAAATGGTCGACCTCATCCGTGAAGAAAGCGAAAGCGAAGTGCTGAACATGGCCGGTCTGCGCGAAGAAGAGGATATCTTCGCGTCGGTCTGGAAGTCGTTGCGTAACCGCTGGGCGTGGCTGGCTGTAAACCTCGTGACTGCCTTCGTGGCCTCGCGAGTAATCGGACTGTTCGACGGTTCGATCGAGAAGCTGGTGGCGCTTGCTGCATTGATGCCCATTGTGGCGGGAATCGGTGGAAACTCCGGCAATCAGACGATCACCATGATCGTACGGGCGATGGCGCTGGATCAGATGGGTACCGGCAATAGCGCCCGCCTGCTGCGAAAGGAAGCGGGCGTCGGAATGCTGAACGGCCTGATATGGGGTGGCGTAATCGGGGTTGTCGTCTACTGGCTGTACGGCAGCTGGTCGCTGGGGGTCGTGATGACCGCGGCGATGACGCTGAACTTGCTGCTGGCGGCGCTCATGGGGGTCCTGATTCCTGTCACGCTGGCACGTATGGGGCGTGATCCTGCGCTGGGTGCGAGCGTGATGATCACTGCGGTGACTGACAGCGGCGGTTTCTTCATCTTTCTGGGCCTGGCTACGATCTTTCTTCTTTGATCGCGATAGTGCGGCGATCTGGAGTTTGCCTTGCGCCTGTTTTTCGGGCTACTGTGCGGACGTTTCGCCATGGCGAAGCCTTCAATCATCGATGCGAATAACAGGTGGCCTGAGCTGCCGATTTAAAAGGGAGCCCCAATGACGCCCAGCGAACTCCTGCTTGAAGGTGTCGAACTCATGCTGTTCGGCATCGGCTCGGTCTTTGCCTTCCTCGTTTTGTTGATCGGCTGCATTCGTTTGATGTCTCTCATCATCAGCCGCTTCGATACCGCACCGCTCGCTGCTCCGGCCCAGGCAGCCCCTGTTGTAGCCGACGCGGATGCCGACGTCCTTGCAGCCATCCAGGCTGCTATCCATCAGCACCGCACCCGTCGCGGGTGACGCAGGAAAGGGAGCTCCTTCCAGATGACATCAGTAACCAAGCCGCTCGGCATTACCGACGTGGTGCTGCGTGACGCGCATCAATCCATCCTTGCTACCCGTGTTCGCCTCGAAGACATGCTGCCCATTGCCGGCAAGCTCGATCAGGTCGGTTTCTGGTCTGTTGAATCCTGGGGTGGCGCGACGTTCGACGCATGCATACGGTATCTCGGCGAAGACCCTTGGGAGCGTATTCGCGAGTTGAAGAAGGCGATGCCCAGGACGCAGCAGCAAATGCTTTTGCGCGGGCAAAACCTGCTCGGCTACCGCCACTATGCGGACGATGTGGTAGAGAAATTCGTCGAGCGCGCGGCCTTCAATGGCGTCGATGTGTTCCGCGTGTTCGACGCGATGAATGACCCTCGCAACCTGGAAACGGCGTTGCGAGCGGTCAAGCGCCAGGGCAAGCATGCTCAGGGAACCATCTCCTATACCACCAGCCCCGTGCACACCCTGGACATGTGGGTCGACCTGGCCAAACAGATCGAGGACATGGGGGCCGACTCGGTCGCTATCAAGGACATGGCTGGTATCCTCGCGCCGTATACGGCCTATGAACTGGTTTCGCGGCTGAAGGCGAGCCTGTCCATTCCTGTCCACATGCAGTGCCATGCAACTGCAGGCCTGTCGACGGCAGCCATCATGAAGGCTGTTGAGGCGGGCATCGACAATGTCGATACGGCGATCTCGTCCCTTTCGATGACATACGGGCATTCGCCGACCGAGTCGGTCGTCGCGATTTTTCAGGGCACCGGGCGTGACACCGGTCTGGATCTCGAATTGCTCGAAGAGATCGCTGCGTATTTTCGTGAGGTGCGCAGGAAATATGCGAGGTTCGAAGGCACGTTGAAGGGAGTGGACTCGCGGATTCTCGTCGCGCAGGTTCCTGGCGGCATGCTGACCAATATGGAGGGGCAACTGAAAGAGCAGGGCGCACTCGCCAAGTTCGATGAAGTGCTCGCTGAAATACCCAGGGTGCGCGAGGATCTCGGTTTCATTCCGCTGGTGACCCCGACGTCGCAAATCGTAGGCACCCAGGCGGTGATCAACGTGCTGACTGGGGAACGCTACAAGTCCATCACCAAGGAAACCGCCGGTATCCTCAAAGGCGAGTATGGTTCGGCGCCCGCTCCGTTCAATACCGAGTTGCAAAAGCGCGTGCTCGACGGGGCTGAAGTTATTACCTGCCGTCCGGCCGACCTTCTGCAGCCGGAGATGGACAGGCTGTCAGCTGAGCTGAAAGGCCTGGCTCGGGAGAAAGGCATCAAGCTCGCTGCCGACGAGATCGATGATGTGCTGACCTACGCGCTTTTTCCACAGATCGGCTTGAAGTTTCTCGAGAATCGCGGAAACCCCGATGCCTTCGAGCCTGCCCCTACCGGCCGGGAGCAGGCGCCTCGTGAGGCGGGTAAGCCTGAAGTCTATACCGTCGAAGTGAATGGCAAATCCTTTGTGGTACAGGTCAATGAAGGTGGAGATATCGAGGGCATCAAGCCAGTCGGAACTACAGCGGGCAGCACGTCAGCGCCTGCCGCGCCAGCAGCTGGTTCGGGAGAGCCACAGCTGGCGCCGCTTGCGGGCAACATATTCAAGGTGCTGGTGCATGCTGGCCAGACGGTACAGGAGGGTGACCTAGTGATCATCCTTGAAGCCATGAAGATGGAAACCGAGATACGCGCATTCAAGGCCGGTACTGTCTCCGGCGTCAACGTCAAGGTCGGTGACGCGGTGTCCGTAGGCGACAGCCTGCTGACCATCGCTTAAGGAGTGTTACATGGATAAGTTGCTAACGCTCTGGCACAGCACCGGCTTGTATCATCTGGAGCCGGGACAGCTCCTGATGATGGTGGTGTGCCTGGCGCTCATCTATCTGGCAATCCGCAAAGGCTTCGAGCCGTTGCTGCTGATCCCGATTGGCTTTGGCGGGTTGCTGGCCAACATTCCTGTCGCCAACATGGCTGAGGGTGCGGGCGTTCTGCATCTTTTCTATGAGGTGGGTCTTCCAACCAGCGTCTTTCCGCTGCTGATCTTCATGGGCGTGGGGGCAATGACCGATTTCGGTCCCATGCTCGCAAACCCCAAGACGCTTTTGCTCGGCGCTGCTGCTCAGTTCGGAATCTTCGCAACGCTGCTCGGCGCGTTGGCCCTGGCTGCGGCAGGAATACCGGGGATGGAATTCACGATGCGCGAAGCGGCGTCGATAGCAATCATCGGAGGGGCTGACGGCCCTACATCCATCTTTGTTACGGCCAAGCTCGCTCCGCATCTGCTCGGTCCGATTGCTGTGGCGGCTTACTCGTACATGGCGCTGGTCCCGTTGATCCAGCCGCCCATCATGCGTGCGCTGACCAGCAAGGAAGAGCGCTCCATCGTTATGAAGCAGCTTCGCCATGTAGGACAGGTTGAGAAAATCGTGTTTCCTCTCATGTTGGCGTTGCTTATCGGCATGCTTCTTCCAGATGCTGCACCGCTGGTGGGCATGTTTGCATTCGGCAACCTGCTGCGCGAGTGCGGGGTAGTCGATCGCCTGGCCGACACGACTCGAAATGCGCTGATCAACATCGTCACCATCGCGCTCGGTCTGACTGTAGGTTCCAAGCTTTCTGCCGACGCCTTCTTGCAGATGAAGACGCTGGGAATCCTGGTTCTTGGTATGGTTGCGTTCTGCGGAGGTACGGCTGCTGGCGTACTGATGGCGAAAGTCATGAACCTGTTCAGTCACAACAAGATCAATCCCTTGATCGGCGCAGCGGGTGTATCAGCCGTGCCCATGGCTGCCCGCGTATCGAACAAGGTAGGTCTCGAGGCCAACCCCCAGAATTTCCTGCTGATGCATGCGATGGGGCCAAACGTGGCGGGTGTGATCGGTTCAGCGGTGGCCGCCGGGATTCTGCTTAATTTTGTAGGCTGAACCCTTCGGATAAGACCTGGCTAGGCCAGCGAGCTGTAAATACAACAATGCCCGCATAGCGAAAGCGGGCATTGTTGTATCAAACGCTACGAAACAGGAAAGATAGACGGAGCTGATAGCTCCTTGGCGGAGCAGGCCGCTCGACCTTGGTACGCAAACGCCCTGGGGCTCGGGCATTGGCGCTCAAGCGCAGGCTGCAGGCCTCAGGGGAGAATCACTCCTCTTCTTTCGGTGCTTCGGTATCCTGCGCAATAAGCGCAATGAGTGCGTTCTGCTGGCGATGAGCAAGCTGACGGAATCGCTGGAGCAGCTCGCGCTCATGCAACGTCAGTTCAGGGCTATCCAGGCGCATGTTCAGGTCATCGTCCAGTGCACCTTCTTGTAGAAGGCTCTGCTCGAGGCGAGCGATTATCTCGGAATTCATGCTGCGGTGATGGTTGCGTGCGACCTCAGCAATGCGTTCACGCATGCCATCGGGGAGCCGAACCACGAATTTGTCAGCCGTACGGCTGGAATAAACTGCCTGCTTCATAGGGCGCATAGTTAACCGGATAGTCAGGTGGGCGATGGTGGCTTATTGCCGTTCTAGTCACCGGTCTGACAACCGAACAGGGTCGCCTGTTCCGCGACCTGCTTAAAAGATACCGGCGGTTTGATGGCGCCAATTATAAGGCGCGAAAATGAGGTGTAAAGGTCCCGTGATGTCACGGTGCCTTTATTGTGACCCAATACCGGTCTTTTGGGTCTATTAGCGCAAAATTGGATCGAACTTGATCCGCTTGCCTATAAGCAGCGAGCCAACAAGCATCAGGCCGAACACGCTAGCTGCTACCTTGGCTGCCAGTTCCCAGGAACCGCTGAGGTCAGCGCTTACGCTTGCCAATCCACAGGCTACGCAAAGGACCAGTAACACCAAACTTGAATGAGACATTGCCGTTCATCTCCCTGATAGAACCCTGATGGCAGGTAACAGTCTTAAAAAACCCAACGCTGAGGCTGCGCCGGCAACAAGGTGTCGAGGCTGCTATTGATTGGTGCTGGTGAATTCAGGCGTTGGACCATGCTATAGGTTTCAACACTCGGTACTGCCGCGGGCTGCGAGGTTTCCATAACCGGTCTTAAGTCCTGAAGTTGCAATGCAACAGCGCCCAATATGGCGGGGCCAAGCAAGTAGGCTAGGCGTGGCATAGGCGTCTCCTTCGCGTAAGTTGATAGCTTACTTGAGAGCATATGGCGTGCCAGCTTTAATCAATAAAAAGTACTTATAAAACAAAGACTTATAGCGATGCGCTTGCCTTCAGCATTGCGCTTTGCAAGATGGCGCTTCAATGGCTCGTGCAATATGCAATCTCTCCGAGCCATGCAGATCTTTTCCTGTTAAGCGGTTAGAGCTCCGCCAATCCAGGCTGGATCAGCTTGGTCTGCATGACAAACGTAACGAGTGCCGCTAAGATGCTGCCCGCACCCGTCCCAGTAGCTCAATTGGATAGAGCATCCCCCTCCTAAGGGGAAGGTTGTGAGTTCGAACCTCGCCTGGGACACCAGCCTCTTCAGCGGCAGGGGTCTAACCCCCGTCGCTGTCTACTCTACTGGCTGTATCGGATGCGCTGTTCGCGCTATCTGGCCCGGCGGCGTATTTTTGCTCCGATGCAGACCGCATCGGCGCGACATCAATCTTGAATATCCGGACTTAGCTGAACCGGTCGGCAGCCTGGTCGCGGCGTGCCTCGCGTTGCAGTTGGTAGACGAATCGTTCGATCTGACGTTGCGTCAAGCCAGCCAGACGATGAAAACGCATTCCGCAGAACGTCGTGCATAGCTTTTCGTCGAATACGACGTGTCGCACTTCCACCGCCGTGGTGATGTCGCCAAAGGGGAGCCTGGCGGTGAGTTGCTCATAGACCTGTCCTGTTTGCAGGCGACTCTGCACGTCGCCGCTGAAGCTCACCTTGCAGCCGGTAGCAGACATATCAAGTAGCTTGCCCTCCAGCGGCGTCTTGATGGCTTTGCCGTTGAGCTCGGCACCGGCGGGTTGGCCAAAGAGCTGGGCGCGGTAAGCGTTGCGCCGCTGGTGGTACAGGATTTCCGTAGGCAATGGCGCCCAGTAGCAGCGCGCGTCGTCCAGTTCGCCAGGATGGACGGGATGATCATTGCTCCATGCGATGCGCACGCCCTCGTAGAAGCCTTCGATGTGAAAGGTCTCGCCTGCCATCAGCAGCCGCTCGCCATCGTTCGGTATCAGCTCGTCAAAGGCTATCCATCCCTTTTCACGGTTGATGTCGACGAGAAAGGTCTGATAGCGCTGATTGCGCTCGGTAAAGCGAATCTGAAGGGATGTCCGATTTTCCAGAAGAGGACGGAGGTTGGAAAAAACCTCCGTTGCGGTTCTGAGGATCTGGGGCGGCTGGGGCCCGTGTTCCTCGGCAAAAAGATTAGACACGTTGCTTGGATCTCCGCCAGGTAACGAAACTCAGGCGCATGATAGCACTCTGCCAGAATGCCGACTCCCGGCGTTACGCCTGACTGAGCGGTCGATGGTAGCTGCTCTTGGCTGCCGCACCCCGGCGGTCATAAAGCCCGGGTGTCTGGTTGCTGCTCTGCAGTATCTGCAACATGCTGCCAACGGCACGCTGGTTGGCTCTTATGAGCTTGCCATTGCGCTCGTTGGCGCTTCGGCACGCATCGAGGATCGTATCGAGTCGTTCTGCTTGCTTCAGGATGTCCGCGCCGGCTGCTGAGCTGGCGGCAAACGATTGAAGGCCGGTTCGGTCGGCATTGAGACCGGCCCTGATGAGAGCCTGGCTGCGAAGAGAACCGTGTTGCCCAAGCAGTGCCAGGAGCGCCTGTTTTTGGGTCAGTAGCTGTTCCAGGTTGGCGAGGTCGCGTTCGGCAAGTGACTGGTATTCAGCGTCAGTAAGCTCAAGAAGTCTCTGGGCCGTGCCGATGTCCTCAATGAGCTGCTGAAGCAAATCGGTATCTTGCATGTCGACCTCTGGGAGCGATGAGCGTCAATCGGAATCAGCGCTGGTTTTCGAATGCGAGCAGTTTGGAGGCTACGCGCTGACTGTCTACCTGGTAGCTCCCGTCGGCGATGGCCTGTTTGATGGCTGCAACGCGCTCCGAATCAACAGACGGCTGTTGGTTCATCTTGTCGGTCGCTTGCTGGAGCCGCTGCGCTTCCGGGCTCAGCTGTACACTTTCACCCTGGCTTGAGGCACTGCTGGCATTCTTGGTCGGCTCTGCCGGTGCCTGTTGAGCGGGAGCCCGATCAGCATTCTGGACGCCATTGTTGCGCCCGCTTGTGGGTGGAGTAACCGCACCGTTCGGTCGGTTGAAATCGATAACCATGATGGAGACCTCGAATAAGTCAGGACGCTTGCCTGCTTTTCGGCAAAGCTTATAGGAACTTTAGCTCTTTTTGAGCGATGGCTTTCGAGGGGCTGCAGCGCTACATGTTTACTTCGACCTGGCCGGGACCTGTGACCCTGGCTTTCACCACTCTGCCGGATCGTTGATTCTTGACACGAATCTGGCTGCCGAGCGCACCGTCGGTTAGGGCCTCGCCGGGCATTCTTACATTTATTGTCGAGTTTTTCGCGCTGATCACAACCTGATCCCCTTTGCGTATGACCTCTGCAAGGGTAATGGAGCTGGGCGGCAAAACCTGATCGGGCAGGGTGCTGCGTGTCAGCTTGTTACCGAGCGCCTGGTCGAGTGCGGTCAGATAACCCTGCGTCAGCAGGCTGACGTCCCGCTCGGCGAGCGTGACGTCACCCTCCGCGATCACGCTCTCGCGCTTGAGAGGACGGCGGGCGACCACCACCTCACGAAACAGGTGCACCTGAGCGGGTACGAATACCGACCAGGGGGTAGAGCCCTCGCAGCTGACACGGACCGTTGCTCTGCCTATAGGTTGCGCCGGGCTCTCCAGCCGGGTCGTGAGCGGGCTGCTGCACTGCGCCAGACGCAGGCGTGGGTCGAGTCGGTTCACCTCGACTTCATGGCGAGCCTGAATTTGGCTACGCTGCAAATATTCGGTCACTTCCCGCTCAAGAAAGTTGTGGGTGACGTCGATAAGCTGTTCAGGTCGGGTCATGGTTCTGGCTTCGGCCAGTTGGCCCGTCCCTGACAGAACCAGTACGACAAGTAGCGCTCCGCACAGGGCAGAGCGTGGACGCCATAAATAAGTCGATATTTTATTCATGATCATGCCGAAGCAAGGCCCGTGCCGTAGGTTCCGACATTCATGAGTGCCCACTACCAAGCGAGAGGAAACTGGCATGGCCGGTGTATTGGATTCGGTTAACCAGCGTACGCAGCTGGTCGGGCAGAACCGCCTTGAATTGCTGTTGTTCCGGTTGGACGGCAAGCAGCTCTACGGAATCAATGTGTTCAAGGTCAAGGAAGTGCTGCAGTGTCCCCGGCTTACGGTCATGCCGCGGTCCAGTCCAGTGGTGCGCGGCGTGGCTAACATTCGCGGCAATACGCTCTCAATCCTTGATCTGTCGTTGGCTACCGGAAAACCGGGCCTCGATGACCTCACCAACAGCTTCGCGATCATCGTCGAATACAACAACAAGGTGCTCGGCTTCCTTGTGCGTTCGGTCGAGCGGATCGTGAACATGAACTGGGAAGATATTCTTCCGCCGCCCAAGGGAGTAGGGCGCGACCATTATTTGACGGCGGTGACCCACGTCGACAACCAGATGGTCGAAATCATCGATGTGGAAAAGGTGCTCGCCGAGGTCGCGCCGGTGTCGGAGCTGGTGTCGGTGAGCATTCCGGATGAAGAGACCCACTCCAAGGCGTCTTCCTGTCGCGTGCTGATTGTCGATGACTCGTCCGTCGCGAGAAAGCAGATCACCCGCTGTCTGCAGAATCTCGGAATAGAGGTGGTCGCTCAAAACGACGGACGCCAGGCGCTTACCTATCTCAAGGGGCTTCTTGCGCAAGGCAAAAAGCCGGCAGAGGAGTTCATCATGATGATCTCCGATATCGAAATGCCCGAGATGGATGGGTACACACTGACCACGGAGGTTCGCCAGAACCCAGAAATGCGTGACATGCATGTTCTGCTGCATACTTCGCTCTCTGGCGTATTCAACCAGAACATGGTCAAGCGAGTCGGCGCTGATGATTTTCTAGCCAAATTCCAGCCGGACGATCTCGCAAGCCGAGTGATAGAGCGGATCCGGAGTACGGACGCAAACTGAGGCTTGTCCTCTTCAATACGACGGTAGGGCCTTATTAGTGTCAGGTGATCTGGATTTCGATCAGTTCCGAGTGTTTTTGGAAAAGACCTGCGGCATTGTGCTGGGCAACAACAAGCAGTATCTGGTGTCCAGCCGATTGAACAAGCTGATGGAGCAGCAGGGGCTCAAGAGCCTGGGAGATCTGGTAAGGAAAATTCAGTCGCAGCCCCGTAGCGGCCTACGTGAGCAGGTCGTCGATGCCATGACGACCAACGAAACGCTCTGGTTTCGCGATACCTATCCGTTCGAAGTGATGAAGAGCCGTGTACTTCCGGAGCTTCTCAAGTCTGCGCCGGGGCAACGGTTACGGATATGGTCCGCTGCCTGTTCGTCAGGCCAGGAGCCATATTCGCTGTCGATGATGATTGACGAGTACGAACGAAACAGTACCGGCCAGCCGAAGCCGTCCGTTCAGATTGTGGCGACGGAGCTGTCTGGTGCGATGCTCGCGGCAAGCAAGGCAGCCGAATACGACAGCCTGGCCATTGCCCGGGGCCTGTCCAGCGAGCGTCTGCAGCGCTATTTCGACGTCAAGACACCAGGAAGATGGGTGGTGAAACCCGCTATCCGGAGTCGTGTCGAGTTCCGCGTACAAAACCTGCTCGACAGCTACGCAGTGCTGGGTAAGTTCGATGTAGTGTTCTGCCGAAATGTGCTGATCTATTTTTCGGCTGAAGTGAAGAAAGACATTCTCAAGCGCATCCACGCCACCTTGAAACCTGGTGGCTATCTCTTTCTAGGCGCATCCGAAGCCCTGAACGGCCTGCCAGAGCTATACCAGATGGTGCAGTGCAGCCCCGGCATCATCTACAAGGCGAAATGACCCATCCCGAAAGAGCAGGCGGCAGAAATCTGTCGGCTACTCGGAAAGAAGCGGCAAGCCCTTCGGAAAAGCTTTGCCGCTTTTGACGCCTCTGCGCGACAGCCTCCTAAAAAAACTCGAATTTTCAGTCACTTAGCTGAGTGGCACGGCCTTTGCTGTAAGTTTGCCAAGCAGACTGTATCCGGCGGAGGGCCAGATCATGAGCATCAGTTTCGACAAGGCACTTGGCATTCATGAGAAGGCGCTGGGTTTCCGCGCCCAGCGTGCCGAAGTCCTGGCCAACAACATAGCCAACGCCGACACGCCCAACTACAAGGCGCGTGATCTGGATTTCAGCTCGGTTCTTGCTGCGCAGAACAGCAAGAACCAGGGTGGCTTTGGGGTGGCTGTCACCAACAGTCAGCATATCGCTGCTCAAGGCATGGAGATCGCTGACCCAGGGCTGCGCTTCCGTACCCCAGCGCACGCGTCACTGGACCAGAACACCGTCGATGCGCAGGTCGAGCAAGCGGCTTACGCCGAAAACGCTATCGATTTTCAGGCGAGCTTCACCATGCTCAACAGTAAGTTCAGGGGGCTCATGAGCGCCCTGCGCGGCGAATAAAAGGAGCGAACGTCATGTCCCTTAGCAACGTGTTCAACATCGCCGGCAGCGGCATGAGTGCCCAAAGTACCCGCCTCAACACCATCTCCAGCAACATTGCCAACGCCGAAACGGTGTCGTCCAGCGTTGACCAGACCTACCGGGCACGCCATCCGGTGTTTGCCACCATGCTTCAGCAGGCCAACGGCCAACCGGACCAGTCGCTTTTCGCCGAACAGGGCCAGGCGGGTGTCGGCGTACAGGTGCTTGGTGTGGTGGAAGACCAGAGCGAGTTGCAGGCGCGTTACGAGCCGAACCATCCGGCGGCGAATGCAGAAGGCTACGTGTATTACCCGAACGTCAATGTGGTGGAGGAGATGGCGGACATGATCTCCGCGAGCCGCTCGTTCCAGACCAATGCCGAGTTGATGAATACGGCCAAGACCATGTTGCAGAAGGTCCTGACCCTGGGCCAGTAACCCTTACGAGAGATTGCCATGAGCACGACAGGCAGCGTCGCCGGTACCGGTTCGGTACTCGACCAGTACCAGATCAAGGACCGCGAAGTAAAAAGCAACGATCTCGGCAAGAACGAGTTTCTCGAGTTGCTGGTTACCCAGTTGAACAATCAGAACCCGCTCGAGCCCCAGGAGAACGGTGAATTCATCGCTCAGCTGGCACAGTTCAGCACAGTGGAGGGTGTCGAGAAACTGAACTCCAGCATGGAAACCATGCTGTCGGGCTATCAGTCTTCGCAAGCGCTGCAGGCCTCTTCCCTGGTTGGGCGTAAAGTCATTGTGCCGGCCGATAAGGCAGTTATTGATACTGCCGAGACCTTCAAGGCGAGTCTGGTATTGCCAACCTCCAGCAGCAACGTGTCGGTCAACGTCTATGACAGTGCCGGTACGGCAGTCAACCGTATCAATATGGGTCAGCAGGAGGCCGGCAACGTTTCGTTCATGTGGGATGGCAAGGATTCGAGCGGCAATACCTTGCCGCCTGGAACCTACCGTTTCGAAGCGCAAGCCACTTATGAAGGCGAAACCAAGGGTTTGTACACCATGCTTCCCGCCAACGTGGACAGCGTAACGCTTGGACAGAACGGCGGTGAGTTGATGCTCAACCTGGCCGGCGTCGGCAGCATCGGGCTGTCACAGGTTCAGGTCATTGGTCAGTAACTACCGGCGCGTCCGGTAACAGGAGCAGTTCATGTCGTTCAATATCGGCCTCAGCGGCATGCGTGCCGCCAGCAAAGACCTCAATGTCACGGGTAACAACATCGCCAACGCCGGAACGGCGGGCTTCAAGCAGTCGCGGGCGGAGTTTGCGGATGTCTACGCGTCGTCGGTGCTTGGTACTGGCAAGAACCCTCAGGGTAGCGGCGTTCTGTTGGCCAACGTGTCGCAGCAGTTCAATCAGGGCAACATCAACTACACCCAGAACGCGCTTGATCTTGCCATCAATGGCAACGGCTTTTTCCAGGTCAGCAATAACGGTGCATTGAGCTACACCCGTGCCGGTTATTTCGGTACGGACAAGGAAGGCAACCTGGTCGATAACTTCGGTTATAACCTGCAGGGTTATTCGGTCGACGACAACGGCAATATCCAAACCGGCCAAGTCAGCGATCTGAAGATTCAGACCTCCAGCCAGGAGCCCAAGGCAACGACAAAGGTCACGCAGGGTTTTAATTTGAATTCGACCAACACCCAGCCCAGCAATACGCCTTTCGATCCCGCTGATCCGCTGAGCTACAACTCATCGACATCGACCAATATTTACGATGAGCAAGGCAATGCTCATGTGATGACCCAGTACTTTGTTAAAACGTCGACAGCTAATACATGGCAGATGAATGTATTGGTCGACGGGCGCAACCCTGCATCACCTGTGGCTACAGCTGGCGATGACACGGCTGTTCCACCAATAGCCGCCTGGAGCGGCACTGACCCTGCAAGTATCTCGATCAGTTTCAATCCAGATGGAAGTATGGCGTCCATGAGCGGCGGCTCCGGAATGGCTTACGATAGCGCGACAGGCTTGGTATCCCTTGATAATTGGCAGCCGGCTCAGCGGAACACATCAGGGGGCTGGGAGCTCAATAATGCGGCGCCGGCAGGCGGCCTGGACGTTTCCCTTGATTTTCGGGGCTCCACCCAATACGCCAGCACTTTCGCCGTCAACAGCGTCAGCCAGGACGGATATACGACTGGTGAGCTCGCGGGTCTCGAAATCAGCGAAACCGGCGCGATCTTTGCTCGGTACACCAATGGCCAGTCCAAAGTGCAGGGTCAGATCATTCTCGCCAACTTCGCTAACGTTCAGGGCTTGACTCCGGTTGGCAAGACGCAATGGGTTCAGTCCTTCGAGTCGGGCGAGCCCGTGCGCAACCCGCCTGGCAGCGGCACCCTCGGTTCCCTCCAAGCCGGCGCTCTGGAAGATTCCAACGTCGAGCTTTCAGATCAGCTGGTAAACCTGATCGTGGCGCAGCGCAACTACCAGGCGAACGCCAAGACAATTGAAACAGAAAGCGCGATTACCCAGACGATCATTAATCTCCGGTAATCGCTACCTGGCACTGCGCGGGGTGGCGGGAAACTGCCGCTTCGTTTTCACAAGGCCCTTCGGGCCTTTTTTTTGCAATATTTTCTTTTTATTTTCAGTAATTTATGTCTGATTTTATCGTTTGGCATACCCCTTGCTTCTTTAGCTGGAGTGAGTCTAGTCAGCGTCAAATTGCGAGGGAGGTTCCATGGACAAGATGCTCTATGTGGCGATGACGGGAGCGAGCCAGAATGCCCGCGCCCAGCAGGCGCATGCCAACAACCTGGCAAACATCTCGACCACGGGCTTCCGGCGCGACTTCGAGCAGGCGCGCTCGATGCAGGTCTTCGGCGACAGCTTTCCGGCACGGGCCTATGCCATGACCGAACGCCCGGGCACGGACTTCAGCTCCGGCACGTTGCAAGAGACCGGTAGGGATCTGGACGTAGCGGTCGAGGGCGATGGCTGGATAGCCGTGCAGGCGCCTGATGGCAGCGAGGCCTATGCCCGCACCGGCAGCCTGAATATCGACACGCTTGGCATGCTACGGACCGGCGACGGTTTGCCGGTGCTCGGCAATGCCGGGCCGATTGCCGTGCCGCCAGAGGAAAAAGTGGAGATCGGCGCCGACGGCTCGATCAGTATCCGCGCGCTCGGTGAAGACCCGAACGTGGTGGTGACGGTCGATCGCCTGAAACTGGTGAACCCCGACCCCAAGCAATTGGAGAAGGGCACCGACGGCCTTATCCGCATGAAGGACGGCCAGCCTGTCGAGGCGGACGCTGCGGTCCGTGTCACATCCGGCTTCCTCGAGGCGAGCAACGTCAATGCTGTCGCCGAGATGACGTCGATGCTCGCCCTGTCCCGGCAATTCGAGCTGCACGTAAAAATGATGCGTACTGCCGAAGAAGATGGTGCCGCAGCGGCCCGAGTCTTGCAGATCAGCTAAACAAACTAGGCGGCGTCTGAATTCCGGCGCACGAGGAGAAGAACATGCTTCCAGCATTGTGGGTCAGCAAGACCGGTTTGTCCGCGCAGGACATGAACCTGACCACCATTTCCAACAACCTGGCCAACGTGTCCACCACAGGCTTCAAGAAGGACCGGGCCGAGTTCCAGGACCTGCTCTACCAGATCCGTCGTCAGCCCGGCGGCCAGTCCAGCCAGGACAGCGAGCTGCCTTCTGGACTGCAGCTGGGTACCGGTGTGCGAATCGTCGGCACGCAGAAGCAGTTCACTGCCGGCAGTCTGCAGACCACCGAGCAACCGCTCGACATGGCCATCAACGGTCGCGGTTTCTTTCAGGTACTGCTGCCGGACGGCACAGTGTCCTACTCGCGTGACGGCAGTTTCCATCTGAACGCTGAAGGCCAGATCGTGACCTCCAACGGTTATTCTCTGGAGCCGGCCATTGTCGTGCCGCCGGAAACCCAGACCTTTACCGTGGGCGAGGACGGCACTGTATCCGTCACCACGCTGGGCAACCCGGCTCCACAGATCATCGGCAACATCCAGACCGCTGACTTCGTCAATCCGGCCGGCCTGCAGGCGATGGGCAGCAACCTCTTCCTGGAAACCGCCGCCAGCGGCGCCCCGCAGGTGAGCACCCCCGGCCTCAACGGGCTGGGCACCGTGCTGCAGAACACCCTGGAAAACTCCAACGTCAGTGTGGTCGAGGAGCTGGTGAACATGATCACCACCCAGCGCGCCTACGAGATGAACTCGAAAGTCATCTCCACGGCCGATCAGATGCTGTCCTTCGTCACCCAGCAGCTGTAACAGCTGTCAGCCTGCTGGATTGAGGTGAATATGCGCCGCTTGTCCATTCTTCCGCTGATGTCTGCCGTGATCCTGACTGGATGCATGGCGCCGGCCGCGAAGCCCAATGATCCGTACTACTCGCCGGTTCTGCCGCGTACGCCGCTGCCCGCTGCGCAGAACAACGGCGCGATCTACCAGGCGGGCTTCGAGACCAATCTGTACGACGATCGGAAGGCATACCGGGTCGGTGACATCATTACCGTCACGCTCAACGAGAAGACCCAGGCGAGCAAGAATTCGAACTCGAAGATCTCCAAGGAGAGCAGCGCGAATATCGGTCTCGGCTCGCTGTTTGGCGGCGCCGTTTCGATGGCCAATCCGCTGACCGGCAACAGCATGAGTCTGGGTGCGGAATATGACGCGTCACGCGACACCTCCGGCTCCGGTCAGGCGGGGCAGAGCAACAGCCTCTCCGGCTCGATAACCGTTACCGTCTCGGATGTGTTGCCCAACGGCATTCTGGCGATCCGCGGTGAGAAGTGGATGACGCTCAACACGGGCGACGAGCTGGTGCGTATCGCTGGCCTGATACGGTCGGACGATATCGCCACCGACAACACCGTGCCGTCGACCCGTATCGCTGACGCACGCATCACTTATTCCGGTACCGGCGCCTTTGCCGATGCCAGCCAGCCCGGTTGGCTGGATCGCTTCTTCATCAGCCCGTTGTGGCCGTTCTAAGCAGGTGCATGCATGAAATTGTTCAGCTCGATCGTAGTTGCATTGCTGTGCCTGGCCGCTGCTCATGCTCACGCCGAGCGGCTGAAGGACATCGCAACCATTCAGGGCGTGCGTAGCAACCAGTTGATCGGCTACGGCCTGGTGGTGGGCCTCAATGGCAGCGGTGACCAGACCACTCAGACGCCATTCACCGTGCAGACCTTCAACAACATGATGGCGCAGTTCGGCATCAAGGTTCCGGCCGGTGGCAATGTGCAGCTGAAGAACGTGGCTGCCGTATCGATTCATGCCGAGCTCCCGCCGTTTGCCAAACCGGGCCAGACCATCGACATCACGGTGTCCTCGATCGGTAACGCCAAGAGCCTGCGTGGAGGCAGCCTCTTGATGGCGCCGCTCAAGGGCATCGACGGCAACGTTTACGCCATCGCCCAGGGCAATCTGGTGGTGGGCGGTTTCGATGCGGGGGGCGCGGATGGTTCGCGGATCACCGTCAACATTCCGTCCGCCGGTCGGATACCCGGTGGGGCGACTGTGGAGCGGCCAGTGCCGAGCGCATTCAACCAGGGCACGACCCTGACGATGAATCTCAATCGGCCGGATTTCACCACGGCCAAGAACATCGTCGATCACATCAACGAGTTGCTCGGCCCCGGCGTGGCGCAGGCGCTTGATGGCGGCTCGATCAGCATTACGGCACCGCTGGACCCAAGCCAGCGCGTCGACTACCTGTCGATCCTGGAAAACCTTGAGGTCGACGTCGGCCAGGCAGTTGCGAAGGTCATCATCAATTCGCGTACCGGCACCATCGTGATCGGCCAGAACGTGCGCGTTCAGCCTGCAGCCGTGACTCATGGCAGCCTGACCGTGACCATCTCCGAAGATCCGCAGGTCAGCCAACCGAACCCGCTTTCGGACGGCCAGACCGTGGTCGTTCCCAACTCCAAGGTGAAGGCGGAGCAAGAAGCCAAACCGATGTTCAAGTTCGGCCCCGGTACAACGCTGGATGAGATCGTCCGTGCCGTGAACCAGGTAGGCGCTGCCCCTAGCGACCTGATGGCCATCCTGGAGGCGCTCAAGCAAGCCGGTGCGCTGCAGGCCGATCTGATCGTGATTTGAGGGACAGGGACATGGAAAACCGTCTGGGACTGGGTCGGCGCACCCCTGATAGCGGAAGCTACTCCGACCTCAATCGGCTCAACCAGCTCAAGGTCGGCAAGGACCGCGATGGCGCGGAGAACGTGCGCAAGGTCGCGCAAGAGTTCGAGTCCCTGTTCATGAACGAGATGCTCAAGTCGATGCGTTCGGCCACGGAAGTCATGTCCAAGGACAATCCGTTCAACAGCCAGGCCAGCAAGCAGTACCAGGACATGCACGACCAGCAACTCTCCGTCACGCTGTCCAAGGAAGGTGGTGGCATCGGGCTCGCCGACGTGCTGATTCGCCAGTTGAGCAAGCAGCAGGAGCCCACCGAAAAGCCGAATCCTTTTGCTCAGGCTGAGCGGGCAGAAGGTTCGCAACGGTCAAGCCAGCCCACTACCGCGGTCATCAAGGCAGATTCGGCCCGTAACGACGTGCAGATGCTCAATCAGCGTCGTCTCGCGCTGCCGGGTCGATTAGCCGAGCGTTTGCCTGCGCAGGTGACAAACGCCAGTTCACCGGTCGACCAGATCCGCCTAGACGGCAAGGCCAGGCCGCTGGTCGATATCGACTGGAAACCGGCCACCGTTTTCGCTGCACCTCAAGACACAGCTTTAACTATCAATGGCGTCGACGCTGCGGTCCCAGCTGCACCAGGCAAGGCGCGCTTCAGCTCGCCTTCCGAATTCATCGCCACCATGTTGCCCATGGCGGAAAAAGCGGCAAAACGCCTCGGTATAGAGCCGCGTTTTTTGGTAGCCCAGGCCGCGTTGGAAACCGGCTGGGGCAAGTCGATGATCAAGCAGAAGGATGGCAGTAACAGCCACAACCTGTTCGGCATAAAGTCCAACGGCTGGGACGGTGAGTCTGCGAAGGTCACCACTACTGAATACGTCAACGGCAAGGCCACCAAGCAGGTTGCGGGCTTTCGTGCCTATGACTCGTTCGAGCAGAGCTTCAACGATTACGTACGGCTGCTGGAAAGCAACGATCGCTACAAGCCAGCGATCCAGGTAGCCAGCGCATCCGGTGACTCGGAGCGTTTCGTCAACGAACTGCAGCGGGCCGGCTATGCGACCGACCCGCAATATGCGCGCAAGATCAATCAGATCGCCCGCAAAGTGCAGACCTATCAGACTATTGCTGACGCCAGTACGGCGCCCGCCATGCGGACTCGAGGTTAATCATGGCCGACCTGTTGAATATTGGCCTGTCCGGCCTGAGCGCCAGCAAGAGCCAGTTGTCCATTACTGGCCACAACATCAGCAACGTCAATACACCGGGTTTCAGCCGGCAAGACGCCTCGCAAGCGACTCGTACGCCACAGTTCAGTGGCGCAGGGTACGTGGGCTCGGGCACGACACTGGTAGAGATCCGTCGCAGTTACAGCGAGTTCCTGACCAGTCAGCTGCGCAGCAGCACGTCGCTCAGCAGCGATGTTGAAGCCTATAAGAGCCAGATCGACCAGCTCGATTCCCTGCTCGCTGGCAGCACGACCGGCATCACGCCCTCGTTGCAAAAGTTTTTCTCTGCCCTGCAAACCGCTGCGGAAGACCCAGCCAACATACCCGCGCGTCAGCTGGTACTGGCCGAAGCCGAAGGGCTCGCCCGTCGATTCAATACTGTGTCGGACCGACTTACTGAACAGAACAACTTCACTAACAAGCAGATGGCGGCGGTAACTGATCAGATCAATCGCCTGGCAGGTAGCATTGGCAGCTTGAACAATTCGATCGCGATCGCTTCGGCAAACGGCCAGCAGCCCAACGACTTGCTGGATGCTCGGGACGAGGCCGTTCGGCAGTTGTCGACATACATCGGCGTCAGCGTGACGCCACAAGATGACAACAGTTTCAATATTTCAGTGGGTAGCGGGCAGCCTTTGGTAGTTGGCAGTACCGTCAGTCAACTGAAGGTCGTGCCGGGACAGAGCGATCCCAATCGCCATGAAATTCGATTTTTGAGTGGGCAGTCGGAGCAGGGCATTACCTCGCAGATTTCCGGAGGTGAGCTGGGCGGGCTGATTCGCTATCGCGAGGAAGTGCTGGACCCGACGATGAACTCGCTGGGACGGCTGGCGCTGGCTGTGAGTGATCAGGTCAATACCCAGTTGGGACAGGGGTTGGATCTGAAGGGTAACGTCGGCGAGGCGCTGTTCGGCGATTACAATAGTGCTGCACTGATGGCGCTTCGTGCTACACCGTTCAGCGATAATCCTTCGCTCAAAGTGGCAAGCCCCGATGTTGCGGCTGATGCGTCTCTGAAAATTACCGAAACTAGCCTGCTCACCATTAGCGATTATCGCCTAGAGCGTGCAGGTACTGGTTACACCGCGCGCCGCTTGAGCGACGGTGAACCCATTACCGTCTCGCCGGTGCTCGATGAAGGCGGCCAGCCGGTACTGAATGCTGATAAGAATCCGCTTTTGCGATTTACCGACTCGACTGGCCGGGATCAGGGATTTCAAGTGAGTGTGAGCGGGGCGGTGGCAGACGGAGATCGTTTTGTTCTGCAGCCCACGCGGCGCGGTGCCTCCGAGATTTCCGTGCAATTGAACCAAGCGGATCAGCTTGCTTTTGCTGCGCCTGTGCGTGCTGCTAGCGACCCGCAGAATGCCGGCACCGGAGTTATCAGCCAGCCGGATCTAGTAATGCTTCCTGAGAGTATGACAGTCAAAGACGCGCTTTCTGAACTGGCAGTTAATCTGTCGTTTACCAGTAGTAGTGGCCTGTTTAGCGGAGTTGGAGCCGTCATAACTAGGGTAACGCTCGGTCCTGATGGTTATGTAGCGGCCGATGACGCAACCTACAAGCAAGGCGAAATAAACACATATCAGCTCGAGCAAAATGGAACTGTTTTGCGTTTTACAGTCGGCGGACGCCTTTCAAATACTGACTCATTTAATGTTCAGTTCAACACTAGCGGCGTCTCGGATAACCGCAACGCGCTAAAGCTGGTCGATCTGCAAACCAAGCAGACCATCGGCGTGACGGGTGGGGTAGCTGGCTCAGGCTTCAGCTTTACCGATGGCTACGGCGAACTGGTCGAGCGCGTCGGCACCCTGACTGCCCAAGCCCGTATGGACAGCGAAGCTACTGGCGCAATCCTCAAGCAGGCCACCGACAACCGAGACTCGCTTTCCGCCGTGAATCTGGATGAAGAAGCCGCCAACCTGATCAAATTCGAGCAGTACTACAACGCTTCTGCACAGATCATTCAAGTTGCCCGCTCATTGTTCGATACATTGATCAGCACCTTCAGGTAACAGGCCCGATTATGCGCATCTCGACTTTGCAAGCGTTCAATAATGGCGTAACCGGTATTCAGCGAAACTACTCCAACGCCACGCGGACCCAGGAGCAGATCAGTACGGGTAATCGAATCCTGACGCCTGCCGACGACCCGGTTGCGTCTGTTCGCTTGCTGCAGCTGGAGCAGCAACAAAGCGTGTTGGGCCAATACGATGCCAACCTGACGGCGGCAAAGAACAGCCTGACCCAGGAGGAGGTGACGCTCAATTCCGTCAATACCGTGCTTCAACGTGTCCGTGAGCTGGCGGTACAAGCAGGCAACGGCGCCCTCGATCCGCAAGACCGCAAATCCATCGCGGCGGAACTGGGGGAAAGAGAGGATGAACTGCTGTCTTTGATGAACACACGCAACGCGCGCGGGGAATATCTTTTTTCTGGCTTTCAAGGCAAGACTCAGCCGTTCGTTCGCGCCGCCGATGGCAGTTACAGCTATCAGGGCGACGAAGGACAGCGGAAGTTACAGATCGCCAGCTCGCTAAATATCCCGATCAGCGATAACGGTAAATCGATTTTCGAAAACGTGACGAATGCCGGGCGCATGTCCAGCTCCATTAGCCCGCAGACCTCTACCTTGCGTGTGTCCGCCCCGTTGGTACAGGATGAAGTTGCGTTCAGTGCCTTTCCCAACGCGGGAATCGAAGTGGTATTCAACGCGGCACCAGACGAAAAAAGCTACAAGGTGTTCGAAGCGGGCGCTGACGTGACCACTGCCACGCCGCTCGCGACGAACAGCGTGGATGCAGACGCAAGCAAGTCGGATAAGCTCGTTTTTGCCGGGGTCGCCTTGCAGTTCGATGGCGTGCCGGCTGGCGGCGAGCGCATCGCGGTGGCCGCAAAGACCAATACCGATCCGGTGACGGGAGTAGTGAGCGCGGAAAACAAACAAGGCATCCTCGACACGATCGCCAACCTCCGCTCCGCACTGGAAAACCCCTCCACAGGCAGCACCGGCGTGCGCGACGCCGTTGCCGTTGCCTTAACCAACCTCGACCACGGCATGGTCAGTGTGGACCAGGCCCGCGGCAACATCGGTGCCCGTCTGAACGTCATCGAGACCACCCAGACCGATAATCAGGACGTCACGCTGGTCAACAAAGGCGTTCAGGCGGAGTTGCGTGAGCTGGACTATGCCGAAGCGTTGTCCAGGCTATCCCTGCAAACGGTCGTGCTTGAAGCCGCACAGCAAAGCTACGTCAAGATTGCTGGCTTGAGCCTGTTCAACGTCATGCGCTGATAGCGCGGAGCTGATCACATTACTGAAAATATCAGGTTTGACTTGCCTGGTTCGCTAATTAAAGTGACCAGGCGGCGCACGGAGTACCGCGCCGGTAAGTCAACAATCAAAGGACTGTGAAATGATCAAATCAGTTATTTCCGCTACGCTTTTCGCGCTGCTCACCAGCGTATCCATCGGCTCCTATGCAGCCCCATCCGAGCCCGTCGAACCCGCCAGTGTGGCTATCGCTCAGGTCAGTGCAATTGATCTCAACACTGCTGACGCCGAAACGCTTACGCGTGAACTCAAGGGAATTGGTTCGACAAAAGCCAAAGCAATTGTGGATTATCGTGAAGCGCACGGCCCCTTCAGCTCGGTTGACGACCTGCTTGAAGTCAAAGGTATCGGCGCTGCGACACTGGAAAAGAATCGTACCAAGCTGACCGTCCATTGATGCGGTCAAGTTAGTAAGAAGGCCGGTCTCAGTACCGGCCTTTTTGTTTTCCGCTGTACCTCAGCACTGTGACCCCAGTCCTCGCCCTAAACGCTATACGGTCAGCTGATTGCCGAACACCATCGGCCGTAGCGCTGTCCCAGTTAGAACGCTTAGGCTGGCATGTACAGGCCAGAAGTTGCTTAAAATGTCTTAAAAAATCGTTGACACGAGCGGGTTATACACATTCGGCAAGGCGCACTGAGCGCAGCCGGTGCTTGGGCGAGAGGTGTCTAGAGTCGTTTCGTTAAGTTATTGATATTTCGAGCTTTTGGTTAAATGTGTAAAAACTCGACAATCAGGCGGAGGCCCCGTCCAGCGGGTGTTTGAGACGGTCTTCCAGTAACTGTTCACAGTGTTATCCACAGGTTTTGTGGATAAGCTGCCGGACCCAATCACGACGGCTATTGCGAGGGGTGTATATGAAAATGCCATGGAAATTTTTCAGGTATCTGCCTATTGCACAGCGCGTCCTGGCCAGGGGGCGGTTGCCAGCGGTATTGGTTGCGGTCGCGCGCAAGCGGTCATCGCGCGGCGGCTTGGTCAAGGGGCTAAAGGAAGATCTCAGCCTGTTGCAGTCGTTATGCGTGGCATGGTGGAAAGGCGAGTACCGGTCTGTCAGCAAGCCTGCGCTGGTGGCTGCAGTGGCGGGTCTTTTGTATTTCCTTTCGCCCATGGATGCTATCCCTGACTGGATCCCGGGGCTGGGATTTCTCGACGACTTGGCCGTGTTGGGATGGGTAATGCGTAAGTGGTCAGGGGAGCTGGATGCATTCCGCACATGGCGCGATGGCCAGTCAAGCGAGGTGCTCGCTGAAATCGATCGATTGCCGGACACCGATGAACCATTGGCGGACGATGTCGGTAGCGCTCGCCCGCGTTGATCCGGCTGGCAGGAGAGTGTCGATACCGGTGCGTGATGTTTCTGCCTGGGTTCTGGTTACTGCGGGCTCTTTGGCTAAAAATCGGCGCTGAGGCTGTTAAGATCGATTGTCTTGATCAACCCAGCGAGGTAGCGGATGAGTATCCAAGTCATCATGCGTGACGGTCTGCCCGAATATGCGGTCGTACCGTGGGAAGAGTACCAGGCGCTGCTTGGCAAGGCCGGGCACGCCGCGACACAGGCCAGCACTACTGTCGCTACCAGCCTCCCTCGCTTCGCCGACCTGGCTTCAGTTCGAGAATCCAGAGGCTTGAGCCAGTCTGTGCTGGCGCAGTCCGTTGGCATCAGTCCAGCCTATCTGGCTCTCATCGAGAGCGGTGAGCGTGACCCCGGAGAGGCGATACGTCGCGCGCTGGCGCGGGCGCTGGAGATATCGGGATGGGAGCAGGAAGCTTGAAAGACGCGTCTCTTCCGATTCGTATCAGCGGTACGCACTGGCAGGCGCTACTGAACGAGCTGGCCGAGGCTCGTCGTCAGCACCACTTGGTGACGTACCGTGCATTGATTGAACGGTTGCAGCTGCCGGTTCCCGCCATGCAGACCCTGGCCGCAGCGCTGGAGCACTTGGCTGCGCTCGACGCCGCGGCGGACCGGCCATTGCGCAGCGCGTTGGTGATCAGCCAGGGCGCCAGTCGGTTACCGCAAACCGGTTTCTTTGAATGTGCTGCCCGCCTAAAGCGCTTTACCGGGCCTGCCGATGGGGCCGCCGCTGCTTCGTGGCATGCGGGCGAAGTGGCGCGGGTGTTTGAATTCGATTATCGGGAGACGCCGTGATGCTGCAAAAGGTCAGGGCGCGAGTGGGATACCTGATTGCACGCAAGCTGATGGCGTCTCGGTGGGTGGTCCAGCAGCCCAAGCTATGGCGATGGATGGAAGGGCAGTTTTCGCGAATGGCGGCCCTGGGCAACAGTAAGACGCAAAGCTTTTATGGACATATCCTGCTGTTTCGGGGGCAGGGTTACGGGGCGAAGAAGGAAGGTATCCGTCTGCTACGGCTGGCGGCCGAGGCTGGCGACGCGAAGGCGGCCTATCAAATGGGTGTTATCAGCCTGAGTGAAGATGCCACCCACGGCCCGGACGGTGCCCAGGCCGCTCGCTGGTGGAAACTGGCAGTGGAGGCTGGACATCCTCTTGCCGCGACGCGGCTGGCCCAGCTTTATCTGGCTGGTGGTCATGGGCTTGCAGCCGACAAGGAGCAGGCAGAGCACTACAAAGCCAGCGCTGCCAGGCTTGGATTGTGATGGTCTGCGATCAGGCTTGATTCGATGGTGTACAGACTGTAGCCGGGCTCCTGTTTGGCCTGGCGCTTGGCGTCAGACGCCAGACTGGCGAGCTGCGATGCATCGAGCGTAGCCGGCCGTTGCCTTTCGAGCAGCACGGCACCGACCGACAGGGACAATAGCGGATAGCGCTGCTGGCCTCCCTGACGCGCCTCAGCGACAAAACAGCCTTCGGCGAGGTGCTCGCTGCGGTAGAAGGGTTTACAGCGCCGCTCGAATGTCTGGAATAGCTTTTCAATCTTTGATGACCATCCGTTCGGGTGGACGACGAGCATGAAGTCGTCACCGCCTATGTGGCCGACGAAGTCAGAGGTCGAGTCGATCTGCTCATCCAGGCAATGCGCCAGGCACAGGAGGATCTCGTCGCCCTTGGCGTAGCCATAGAGGTCATTGAATGGCTTGAAATGGTCGATGTCCACGTAACAGATGACCGCTTCTAGCTCGTTCCTCAGTAGTCGCGTCAAACACTGCTGGATCGGCACGTTGCCCGGCAGCAAGGTCAGGGGATTGGCGTGGCGAGCTTGCTGGATTTTCATTTCAGTGATCAGCTTCAACACGTCGATCACCCGTCCAAGCCCATGGTAGGTGCCGTCCAGGGTGATCACGAAGTCCTCCTCGATGCGTTGCCTGGCTCGACTGGTAAGCAGGCGGCTGACCTGCTGCAGGGATTGGCTCAGCTCCACCGCCAGGAAGTCATCGCTCATCAACCTGCTGATTGGCTTGCGTGCGAGCAGGTCGGTTGCAAAGGGTTTTAGCAGGGCATCGGAAAGCAGGCCGCGATGGACGATACCAATGGGGCGGTCAGTGGCGTCCAGTACCGCCACGGAGTTGAGATTGGCTTGCAGGCGAAAGAGCTCCAGCACATCTGCAATGGGTTGCGAGGCGGGGACGGCTGACTGCTTGATCACTAGCGCAGAGAGGTCCGGACTGTCCTCGGCGAGGGATTCCCCGTTGTTGTCCGGACCTGGCAGTACGATCTCCATGTCCGTACCAGGTTCGTCAGTGGGGCGTCCCAGCAGGTATCCCTGGACCAGGTCGATGCCCATGTCCGAAAGCGTCCGCAATTCTTCGCCCAGCTCGATACCCTCGGCGATGACCTGTGCCCGTGATGCCCGGGCTATCTTCATGATCGATTCGACGAATTCGCGCTTGACCCCGTCGCGATGAATGCCATCAATGAAGTAACGGTCGATCTTCACGTAATCAGGGCGCAGCTCCGACCACATGCGCAGGCTGGAATACCCGGCTCCCAGATCGTCCAGAGCGATGGAGAAGCCCATGTCGCGGTAATGGTGGAGTGCCGCGTCGAGAAGATCGAAGTCGTCGGTGGGTGTCTGCTCGGTTAGTTCGATGACCACCCTGGCGGCGGGTATTCGGTACCTCTGTAGCAGCTCGAGGGTCCGGCCAGCCTTGTGAGTAGCGTCGAGCAGCATTTCGGGTGAAGCATTGAGGAAGAGCTTGCCTTGCAGTTTCAACTGACTGTAGCGACGACAGGCGTTTTCCCGGCAGGTCATCTCCAGTTCGTTGATGCGCCCCGCATGGCGCGCTGCGGCCAGCAGGTTGATGGGAGAATGCAGAGGCGTATTGGAGGGGCCTCGCGTAAGCGCCTCGTAGCCCAGGATGCGCCGCTCGGAGAGGGATACGATGGGCTGAAACAGGGTGGTGATGCCGCCGTGAGCCAGGATGTTATCCAGCGTGCTCAACTGCTCGGTGACGGTCATGGTGATCTCGTGGTGGCCGGAAATGCGAAGGGCCGTATGGAAACGGCCCTCGTATTTCACGACCAAATGATGTCACTTTGATGACATCATGCATTTATCGCTGGATCGATGCTTCCTTCGCCACCGAGTTTTCCAGCCCCAGATAATCGAGAAGGATACGACCGCTCTCGGCCAGATAGGCGTCGTCTTCGGGCTTGACCTTCTCTGGCTCGATGTGCGGCGTGTTCTCATCCTCGCGCTCAAGTTTTGCTAAAGGCTCTTCGCCCTTGGCTGATCGCAGGGCATTCTCTAGCGCAAGCTGGCGTTTCTCGATGCGATCCTGCTGCGCACGGCGCTTCTCTTCGTTGAGGCTGACAGTGGTTTCGTGCATCAGCTCCTGGGTCAGCGCCAGGCGATCCCGGGTGAACACAAAATCCGGGTTATCACCGGTACGCGTGTCGTGACGCGCCTTCAGTTCTGCGAGAAATGGCTTGAACGGATTCATGTCCGGGTTGATCGCCGCTCGGATGCTGTCCCATGGCATCGCTTCGGGCAGAGCGCTTTCACCGATTTCCTTGGTATCGACTTCGGCCGGATAGGAGATGTCCGGAATCACTCCTTGATGCTGTGTGCTCTGTCCGGAGACGCGATAGAACTTGGCGAGGGTCAGCTTGAGTTCGCCATGGTTGAGCGGCTGCACGGTCTGCACGGTACCTTTACCAAAGGTCTGGCCGCCGACGATCAAGGCGCGATGGTAATCCTGCATGGCGCCGGCGAAGATTTCCGAGGCCGACGCGGACAGTCGATTCACCAGCACCGCCAATGGACCCTTGTAGAACACACCGGTTTGCTCGTCGGCGAGGACATCGACCCGGCCATCGCTGTTGCGCACCAGTACCGTCGGACCCTGGTTGATGAACAGGCCGGTCAGTTCGGTAGCTTCCTGAAGTGAGCCGCCGCCATTGTTGCGCAGATCGATCACCACGCCATCGACGTTTTCCTGCTCAAGCTCGGTAAGCAACTTCTTTACGTCACGGGTGGTGCTCTTGTAGTCCTTGTCGCCCGCACGAAGTGCCTTGAAATCAAGATAGAAGGCCGGGATCTCGATGACGCCAAGCTTGTAGGCGCGCCCATCCTGCTCAAGGTTGAGGATGGATTTCTTGGCTGCCTGTTCTTCAAGCTTGACCGCTTCGCGCGTAATGGCGACGACCTTGCTGCTCTGATCGTTCGGCGCATTGCTGGCGGGGATGACTTCAAGGCGCACAACCGAGCCCTTGGGACCACGGATCAGTTTGACCACCTCATCGAGACGCCAGCCGATCACGTCGACCATCTCCTCGTCGCTCTGGCCGACGCCGATGATCTTGTCTGCCGGCGCGATCTGTTTGCTCTTCTCGGCCGGGCCGGCTGGAACCAGGCGCACGACCTTGACGTGTTCGTTGTCGCTTTGCAGCACTGCACCAATGCCTTCCAGGGAAAGGCTCATGTTTATGTCGAAGTTCTCTGCGTTATCTGGCGAGAGATACTGGGTATGCGGGTCGTACGATTGGGCGAAAGCGTTGATATAGGTCTGGAACACGTCTTCGCCGCGGGTCTGTTCCAGGCGAGACAGCTGGTTCTTGTAGCGCTTGACCAGCAACTCCTGAATCGCCGCCGGCTCCTTGCCGGCCAGCTTCAGTCGCAGCACCTCATCCTTGACGCGTTTGCGCCAGAGGTCATCAAGCGCCGCCTCGTTCTCCGGCCAGGCCGCGTTCTTGCGGTCTATCAACAGCTCTTCATCGAGACTGAAGTCGAAGCTGTCGACGCCTTTGTCCAGCAGGCTCAGCGCATACTGGAGCCGACTCTGCAGGCGTTGCAGATGCACCTTGTAGATGGCGAAGCCAGGTTCGAGGTTGCCGTTCTTGAGGAAGTCGTCGAACTCATTACGCCACGTCTCGAACTCTGCCAGGTCACCAGCTGTGAAGTAGCTGCGCGATGGATCGAGCATTTCGATATAGCTGTCGAATATCTTTGCCGATCGGGCATCGTTCAGCGGGGGTTTGTTGTAATGGTGGCGTTTGAGCAGCTCGACGACGTTCAGGCTGGCTATAACCTGATCGCGGTCAGGCTGCAGATAATCCCAGTCGTGCCCTTCGGCGGGCTTGGCCAGGGTGGCGCTGGTCTGGAAGGCCAGCAGCAGGGCTAGAACGCCTGCGCTCAATGATCGTTTCATCTCGAAGGGGCGACGCTTGGCTGGGTGAGAACGCATAGTAGGCCATCAAATCAGGCGCCGGAGCAGGGATCCGTCCGGCGGTAAAAAACAATAGCCCGGTGGCGGCTGGCACGCCGTAACAGAGCATGCTCTGTGCCGTATTGCGAGTGCCGCAAGCCTCGTTGCCGGATCGAAGAAATCAACGGTTTCGAATGGGCTGTTCACTTATAGCCTGTAACCCGCCAGCCTGGTCCGCACCGCTGGCAGGCCAAGTCGAGCAGGCATAATTGGAAACCACTATGGAGGCAGCATGGCGGCATTGCAAGGTATTGCAGCTCATGCGAGGTCAGCCGGAGTGGGTCAATAAAGCTGCACTAGCCGGCAATCCTGTATCGCGCAAAAATGCTCCGGTCGTCGACGACGGCCTCGAATAGGACAGAAGCCAGGCGTCTGTCGGTTGGCTCAGTGCTCGTCGCTGCCAGCCAAAGCGCATCGCCTCTGTTTTGCCTGGCTGGGTTGCGGCTCGGCAAGCTGTCCTACATTGTCCAATCAGGGCAGTTCAGGGCTGGAGTAGAACGCGCTGAGCACCTTGACCAGATGGGCCAGGTCCTGACTGCCAGCGAGCTCCCGAATCGAGTGCATAGCAAAGGTCGGCAGGCCGATGTCTACGGTGCGGACACCAAGCTGGCTGGCCGTGATAGGCCCAATGGTCGAGCCACATCCCATGTCGCTGCGCGTGACGAAGCTCTGTACCGACACCTCGTTCTCGAGGCAGAGATGACGGAAGAAACCGGCCGTTTCGCTGCTGGTCGCGTAGCGCTGGTTGCTGTTCACCTTAATAACCGGGCCTGCATTGAGCTTCGGCCCATGGTTGCCGTCATGCTTGTCGCTGTAATTGGGGTGCACGGCATGCGCATTGTCGGCCGAGATCATCAGTGAGCGATTGATGCTGCGCTGGAAACCTTCACCTTCCGGTAGTACGCGGCGTAGCACCTGCTCCAGGAAGGGGCCGTCCGCACCGCACATGGAGGTCGAGCCGACCTCTTCGTGATCGGTGCAGACCAGCACGCAGCTTTCTTCCGGGCCGGCTCGCAGCAGGGCCTGCAATCCGGCGAAGCATGACAGCAGATTATCCAACCGGGCGCCGGCGATGAAGTCTCCGTTGAGACCGATGACCGCCGCGCTCTGGGTGTCATAGAAGCTGAGTTCGAAATCCAGCACTACATCGGCGACCAGGCCGTGTTCGCGGCTGAGCTGGTCAGCGAGCAGGGCGCGGAAGTCCGGGCTGTCCTCGCTGGCGATCTGGGCCAGGATAGGCGGCAGTTCGTTTTGTGGGTTGATGGCCCAGCCCTGGTTGGCTTCCCGGTTCAGGTGAATCGCAAGGCTCGGAATCACCGCAATGGGCAGCTTGAAGTCGATGAGCTGACTTTCGATCCTGCCGTCGCGGCTGTAGGTGACACGTCCCGCCAGGGACAGGTCGCGATCGAACCAGGGCGCCAGCAGCGCGCCGCCATAGACTTCCACCCCGAGTTGCCAGAAGCCCTGGCGTTGCAGTTCCGGTTGCGGTTTGACCCGCAGGCAGGGGCTGTCGGTATGGGCCCCAACCAGGCGTATGCCGTGATCGATCGCCGGTTTGCTACCGAGCTGGAACGCGATGATGGCGGAGTCGTTACGCGTCACGTAGTAGCGACCACCCGGTTCGGTATGCCAGGTCTCGCGCTCGTCCAACGCCTTGTAGCCGGCGGCCTGCAGGCTCAGCGCGAGGCTGCGGGTGGCGTGAAACGGGGTTGGGGAGGCCCTGAGGTAATCGATCAGACCCTGGTTGAGTTCTTCGCGCATGACGAGCTCCTGGCTGCAAGGCATGGAAGTTTATCGGATTACGCAGTGAGATAGCCCAGGCATTGCCTGCCAGACAGGAGCCCTGTTTGACTAGAACGGAGCCGGGCAGTCGAAGCGCAGGCGTTCGCCGGTCTGCGGTTGGGTCAGCGAGAGCATGCTGGCGTGCAGGCAAAGCCGATCATGGGCCGCAAGTGCCTGCTCATGGGCATACAGTCGATCGCCCAGCAGGGGGTGACCGATAGAGAGCATGTGCACGCGCAATTGGTGGGAGCGGCCAGTGATGGGGGTCAGCTCGACGCGGCTGTATTCACCGCGCCGCTCCAGGACTCGCCAATAGGTCAATGCGTGTTTGCCCAGTTCATGGTCGACGACATGTCGTGGCTTGGTGGGCGGGTCATAGCGCAGCGGAAGGTCGATGCTGCCGCTGTCCCGCTCGGGTTCGCCCCAGCACAGGGCGGTGTAGGCCTTCTCGGTCTCGCGGTCATGGAACTGTCGGGACAGCTCTCGATGACTGTCGGGGTCGCGCGCCAGCACGATGAGGCCCGAGGTTTCCCAGTCCAGCCGGTGCACGATCCGCGCTTCCGGATAACCGTTATCCTGCAGGCGGGTGACCAGGCAGTCCCTGTTGTCCTCGGCTCGGCCGGGTACGGAAAGGAGCAGGGTAGGCTTGTTGATCACCAGCAGGGCAGCGTCCTGGTGAACGATCTGGATGTTGCTCAGGGGCATCTTTGATTTCCGCTAACGACATCGGCGACCGAAGTCGCCGATGAACAGGTGCAGCACAGGGGGCCTGCTGCCTGGCCGGATCGTTTAGCGATCGGGCAGGGTGATGTTCAGCTCGAGAATCGAGCAGCTGCCCTGATCCTCCAGCGCGACCTGAACCTGGTCGCTGTCGATGTTCACGTATTTGCGAATCACCTCGACCAGTTCTTTCTGCAGAGCAGGCAGATAATCTGGCTGCGTCCGCTGGCCACGCTCGTGGGCAACGATTATCTGCAGGCGTTCCTTGGCGATGTTGGCTGGCGTTTCCTTCTTCTTGCGTTCACGAAAGAAGTCGAGGAAATTCATTCGCGACCTCCAAACAGGCGTTGCAGGAAGCCCTGCTTCTTCACATCAAGGAAGCGGTGGCTGACTTCCTTGCCCAGCAGGCGGTCGACGGCATCGCTGTACGCCTGGCCGGCGTCGCTCTGGTCGTCGAGGATGACCGGCACGCCCTGGTTCGAGGCTTTCAGGACCGCCTGCGATTCCGGGATCACGCCCAGCAGGCGGATCGACAGGATTTCCTCGACGTCCTCGACGCCAAGCATCTCGCCCTTGACTACGCGCTCGGGGTTGTAGCGGGTCAGCAGCAGGTGCTCCTTGATTGGCTCGTCGCCATTCTCGGCACGGCGGGACTTGCTGGCGAGCAGCCCGAGCATGCGGTCGGAGTCGCGAACAGAGGATACTTCCGGGTTGGTCACGACGATGGCTTCGTCAGCAAAGTACATCGCCAGGTGTGCACCTTTCTCGATGCCGGCCGGGGAGTCACAGATGACATATTCGAAGGTCTTTGCCAGTTCATCGATGACCTTGCCGACGCCTTCAAGGGTGAGCGCATCCTTGTCACGGGTCTGGCTGGCTGCAAGGACATAAAGGTTTTCGAGGCGCTTGTCCTTGATCAGTGCCTGGGTCAGGGTGGCGTCGCCCTGGATGACATTGACGAAGTCGTACACCACACGACGCTCGCAGCCCATGATCAGGTCCAGGTTACGCAGACCGACGTCGAAGTCGACGATGACGGTCTTGTGGCCGCGCAGGGCGAGGCCGGTACCGATGGCGGCGCTGGAAGTGGTTTTACCGACGCCACCCTTGCCGGAAGTGACTACGAGGATCTTGGCCAAGGTGATTCACCCTAAATATGAAGTCGGGACCGTAGCCGAGTCGGCTTACAGTACGCCCGTTCTGGTGCTTGAAAATTCGCGGCAGTATCCGTTAAAGGCGGGTGATGTTCAACACGTCGCCGGATAGCTTCATCTGTACGGCCTCGGCCCAGAGAGGGTCGCGTCTGAGGTCTTCGGCCACCTTGTAATGTCCGGCAATCGAGACCATTTCAGCCGCAAGCTGCTGACAGAAAATGCGCGCATTGGTGTCGCCCTTGATGCCGGCCAGGGCACGCCCACGCAACGGACCGTACACATGGATGTTTCCATCGGCGAGAAGTTCCGCGCCCGGGCTGACGGCCGCAAGCACGATCAGGTCGCCGCCCTGGGCGTAGACCTGCTGGCCCCCACGAATAGGCGTGGCGACCACGCGGGTGGGGCGGTAGACGGGTTCGGCCGGTTTGGCGGGCTCGGCCGGACGCTTGCTGGCAATGTCGAGCGTGCGCTCACGAGCCCCGGAGGGCGGCAGGACTGGCAGATCGAGCTCGGCTGCAGCCTTGACGATCTGCGGGTCGCCTGCGCGCAGGGCAAGGGTGCGCAGGCCGTGCTTGCGGCACAGGGCGATAAGCGCAGGCAGATCGAGGTCACAGTCGGCGGGAAGCTTGTCCAGCGCCAATACCAGTGGCGTGTTGTTGAAAAAATCCGGCGCTTGTTCAACCTTTACGGCGAGCTGCTGATCCAGACGTTCAAGGTCATTCTGCGCCAGCTCCAGCACGGTGATAGCGAGCATACTGCCCTTGAGCTGGAAAACGGCTGCTTGGTCGGGTAGATCGGCTTTGCTCATGGTCTGCCTGCTGCGGTAAATGGCGAGGACTTATAGCGGGGCGGGTGGCAGGCTGCAAGTCTTCGCCGCGCTATCGGATGGATGCCATGCATCGAGACGCAGCCGCATCGGCAGGCATTTTGTCGCTAGAATGCCCGCTTTTCCTGGTACGAGCTTGCTAATGGATCGTCCCCGTTTCCGTAGTGCCTTCCTTCATCCGCGTTTCTGGCCGTTGTGGTTGGGCTTGGGTTTGCTCTGGCTGGTGGTTCAGCTGCCGTATCGGCTTCTACTGCTCCTGGGGCGCGGGCTGGGCGTATTGATGTACCGGACCGCCCGCTCCAGGCGGCATATCGCCCGGCGCAATCTGCAGCTGTGCTTTCCCGAGTTGAACAACAAGGAGCGTGAGCGCTTGTTGCGTGAGAATTTCGCCTCGACGGGCATCGCCTTTTTCGAGATGGCGATGAGCTGGTGGTGGCCCAAGGCTCGCTTGCAGCGCCTGGCGCGGATCGAGGGCCTTGAGCATCTGCAGCAGGCGCAGGCCGAGGGGCAGGGTGTGATCCTGATGGCGTTGCATTTCACCACGCTGGAAATCGGCGCGGCGCTGCTGAGCCAGCTGCACACCATCGACGGCATGTATCGCGAGCACAAGAATGGGGTCTTCGACTTTGTTCAGCGCCGCGGGCGGGAGCGGCACAACCTCGACGCCAGCGCCATCGAGCGCGAGGACGTCAGGGCCATGCTCAAGGTACTGCGCGCCGGGCGTGCCATCTGGTATGCCCCGGATCAGGACTACGGCCGCAAGCAGAGCCTGTTCGTGCCCTGGTTCGGCATCAATGCGGCAACCGTGACCGCCACGACCAAGTTTGCCCGCCTGGGCAAGGCACGGGTGGTGCCCTACACGCAGGAACGTCTTGCCGATGGCGCCGGCTACCGGATGGTGATCCATCCGCCCCTGGAAAACTTTCCCGGTGAAAGCGAGGAAGCGGACTGCCGACGCATCAATGACTGGATCGAGGATGCGGTCCGGCAGCATCCCGAGCAGTATCTATGGGCCCATCGTCGCTTCAAGACACGCCCGGATGGCGAACCGAGTCTGTACCGCAAATTGCCGAAGAAACGCCTCAGCCCGTAAATACCCCATCGCGGAAGTCACGCAGTGCCTGTTCGATCTCCTCACGACTGTTCATCACGAACGGGCCGTATTGGACAATCGGCTCGCCTAGCGGCCGACCGGCCAGTAGCAGCACGCGGGCACCGCTGCGGGTTGTCAACTCCAGCTCTCCCTGTTCGGAAAGCCTGGCCAGCTGGTTTTTCCGAACTGGATTTCCACCCACCGTCAGCTCGCCTTCAAACACGTACAGCATCACCCGGTGGCCGTCGGCCAGCTGCGGTGTCAGAACGGTGCCGGCGGGCAGGCGGAGGTCGAACAGCTGTGGCTCGGTGTCGGGCCGCTGCACAGCGCCAGCTTGTTCGATGCCTTCAGCACGGAGCTGACCGGCAATCACCACCGCTTCGATACCGCCCGGCAGGGTGACCCGCGGGATCTCGGTAGGAGCGAAATCGCGATAGGCTGGATCGCTCAACTTGTTTTTCGCAGGCAGGTTCAGCCACAGCTGGAAGCCGCGCATCGCCCCATGTTCCTGCTGAGGCATCTCGCTATGGATGACACCGCGTGCTGCGGTCATCCATTGCACCCCGCCGCTCTCCAGCAGGCCGACGTTGCCAAGGTGGTCTTCGTGGCGCATCCGCCCTTCGAGCATGTAGGTGATCGTTTCAAAGCCGCGGTGCGGGTGCGGTGGAAAACCGGCAATGTACTCGTCGGGATTGTCGGAGCCGAACTCATCGAGCATCAGGAAGGGGTCGAAGCGCTCGGGGGCTGCGCCGCCGAAGACCCGGGTCAGGCTGACCCCTGCGCCATCGGACGTGGCGCGGCCGGTGCTGATGGAAAGAATTTCGCGCATGGTCATGGCATTGCTCCAAGAAGAGGTCAGCAAAGAATACCGCCAGCATGGCGATACGTTGATGCGAAATACGGACCCTTCTCATCGATCCTTTCGATTATTCCTCGACCTGCAACTCTCTTGCACGGGTGTAGACGTAGCGGACCTTCTCGTATTCGAACGGCGAATTGAGCTGGCCGTAACGCAGGGGAGTGGTGTGGCGGATATCGATCAGGCGCAGGGCCGTAAGCCCGAATTCGCCGCCGCTGGCTTCGGCATAGCTGAAATAGTCGACTTGGCGCTCAACGCCGAAGTCCGCGACCTGGCCTGCGGTGTCGCGAAGGTTTGACGGGCCCAGTGCGGGCAGGATCAGGTAGGGGCCGTGCGGAACGCCGTAGAAGCCAAGGGTCTGGCCGAAGTCTTCCCGGTAGCGGGGCAGGCCCATGCGGGTCGCAGGGTCCCAGATGCCACCAACGCCGATGATGGTATTGAACAGCAATCGGGCAGTGGTGGTCATGGCTCGCTCGCCCTTGAGCTGCGCGATGGTATTGAAGAGGGTGGGAATCTCGCCAAGGTTGTTGAAGAAGTTGCTGACGCCGGTACGCACGATTTTAGGTGTGACGTACCGATAGCCGCGGACGGCGGGCAGCATCACGAACTGATCGAGTCGGTAGTTGAAGTAGTACATGCGCCGGTTCAGCGACTCCCACGGATCATAGATGTTCAGCGCGACGAAGGTGGCACGCTCGAATTCATGCTGATCCAGGCCGGGGTTGAACTCCAGATTGCGCAATGGATGGGTGAAGCCGTCCTCGTCGGGAGTCGGTGTCTGGGCGTGGGCCAGGCTGCTGAGCAGCAACAGGGCGAACAGAGAGCGTCTAACCACGGAAAAACTCCAACATATCCTTTGCATTGACCCGGTAGGTAAGGTTGCCGCAGTGGCCGCCGCGAGGGTAGAGCGTCATGCGGTCACCAAAGGTACGGCGCAGGAAGCCCAGATCGCCGCTGCCGAGAATGATATCGTCTGCGTTGTGCATGACGGCGATTTTCGTGGTGCTGCGCAGATAGTCCTCGAGGGCATAGAGACTCACTTGATCGATCAGTTGGGTCATGCTGCCGCCGTCCTGCTGGGCGCGCCACATGGGAATCAGCTGTTCGGTGATGTAGCAGTCGAAATCGCAAAGCAGGGCTCGGCGGAAGAACGGCTCGAGGCTGGTGCCTTCGTCTATCGGATACTTGGGCGGCACGATCAGGCCGCGGCGGTTGATCAGGTCCGAGGTAAAGGCGATGTCGGCTGCCGAAAAGCGAAACACCGAGCCAATCAACATGGCCATCTGTTCATCGGTCAGGCGCAGCGCAGACTGCTGGAAATCGAAGAGCATCGCCTCGTCCAGGTCGATCATTCCCCGCTGGCGGTAGTAGCGGGTGAGTTTTTCCAGGATGACTTCATAGAAGGTGGTAGTGCTGTCGATGGCGTCGACCTGCGTCTGCACGAGCTTGTCGAGGTTGTCGATCGAGGTGTAGAGGTTGACGGGTGGGTTGACCATCAGAACCCGCTTGAAATTGAAGCTCTGTCGCGTCTCGTCGAGCTTGCTGACGAAGGCAGCATTGAGCGCGCCGAGGCTGTAACCGATGAGGTTGAACTCGGTGACAGGTAACTCATGCTGCTGCGCCCGTATGGCTTGCATCACGCGGTACAGGTCCTTGGCGTCGCCCGGGCTATAACCGGGCGTAGCGTAGCGCGAGGCGGCGGCGATGAAGTCGAAACTGGTAGGCGACGATAACTGTACGACGTGATAGCCAGCCCCATAGAACAGCCGCTTGAGCGATTCGGTTTTGCCGGCCGAGTAGCTTGCGCCGGTACCCGAGATGATGAACATCAGGGGTGCCGGCCCAGGCTGTTTCGCCAGTCGGTAGGTCAGGCGCTTAACCGCCCAGAAGTTGTCGGGCAGGATAAAGTCGCGCTCAGGGCGCAACCGAAGGCTGTAGTCGGCCTGATCGATGTCGTCATCCCCCGGCAGGTCGGCTCGCAATGCCGCCGGAGTGGTGGCGATCGTCGCCTCGAATGGATTACTCAAGGGATAGCCATATTGCTCGATGCTGATATCTGCCGCGTAGGCAGGCGTAACGACCAGCGCGAGCAGTGCGCTCAGGCACAGCAGCAGTCGCATGTTGAATGATCTCCGGTAGCTACGATGGTGTTCGGTGGATGGATGCTCAGATCTGACGGCCGATGGCAAGGCAGCCCCCTCGGCGGGTGCATTCGATAGCTGACAAGCGTCTCAGGTCACTTCGCTTGAGCGACAGGCCGGGCCATTCGAAAGCCCTGAATTCTAGCGGTCAGCTAATGCCTGGAGTCACCCGCGACATATCGCTTCGCCAACCATGGACCACAATGGGGCCGGCGGGTTGCGTTGTTTTCGGAAAGTGATAGCAAAAAGCCTCGGGCTTCTAGGTAGGGATCGCTGTTGGTCGGCCGGTAACCGGAGCAGAGTGCTCAAGGGAGGCGAGACTAACACTCACGCCTGGTGGTGCAGCCAGGCGTGGCTTGGAATCCTTTCCTTGGCACCCTCGCGTTTGTCCAATCGCTGCCAGATCTTCTCGTGAAAATAGAATCCGACCGAGTTGCAAAGAGGTTCGATGGCGGCTACAAGCCCGCCGGCGGCGAGGCTTCCGGTCAAGGCATAGGTCACCGTAAATGCGATACAGAAGTGCATCAGGGTGAAAGTGACGGTCTTGATCATGGCGATGCGCTCCAGAAACGATCGAGAATTGTTCTCGCTTGCGAGCAAGTTTCTGCCAGCCTGCTGGAAGTTGGAAATGGTCGCCGCTGATGGCTCGCATAGGCTCTTGCTATGACCCTCCCGGTTTGCTGCGCAGGCCCCGGCAAAGCGTCTGGCACGGGCGTTTCAGAAAATAAAAACAAGACCATGGTCGAGTGGTTTTCGGGCTGACTCACCCTAAAGTAGCCGCCCTGCCTTCATGTGGGGGCAGAGACCGTGTGGAGACATCATGAACAACGACACTGTTTTCCAGCAGATCAACGCCGATCCACGCTTCCAGCAACTGGTCACCAAGCGTGGCCGTTTCGCCTGGACGCTGGCTGCCGTCATGCTGATGGCCTACTTCGCCTTCATTCTGATCATCGCGTTCGAGCCTGCCATCCTCGGGACTCCGCTGAGCGCCGGCTCCGTCACCACCTGGGGCATCCCTGCGGGGCTGGGGCTGATCTTCCTGTCTTTCGTCCTGACGGGCATCTATGTCCAGCGCGCCAATGGCGAATTCGATCGCATCACCCAGGATATTCTCAACGAGGCCCGGAAATAATGCTTGCTCGTTTGCTGACCGCCGCTGCCCTGACTACGGCTGCACCGGCACTGTTCGCTGACGCTCTGACCGGCGATGTACAGAAACAGGCCACCAACTGGACCGCCATTTCCATGTTCGTCGTGTTCATCATTTTCACGATGGGCATCACCAAGTGGGCAGCCAAGCGCAACACCTCCACCTCCGATTACTACACCGCCGGCGGTAGCATCACCGGCTTTCAGAACGGCCTGGCGATCGCTGGGGACTTTATGTCAGCTGCCTCGTTTCTCGGCATTTCCGCGCTGGTATTTACCAGCGGCTACGACGGCCTGATCTATTCGATCGGCTTCTTGGTGGGCTGGCCGATCATTCTTTTTCTGATGGCCGAGCGACTGCGTAACCTGGGCAACTTCACCTTCTCGGACGTTGCCTCCTACCGCCTGGGCCAGACGCAGATCCGTATCCTTTCGGCCTGCGGCTCGCTGATCGTGGTGGCCTTCTACCTGATCGCGCAAATGGTCGGTGCCGGCAAGCTGATCCAGCTGCTGTTCGGTCTGGATTACCTGGTCGCCGTCGTGCTGGTTGGTGTGCTGATGGTGATGTACGTGATGTTCGGCGGCATGCTGGCGACCACCTGGGTGCAGATCATCAAGGCGGTGCTGCTGCTGTCCGGTGCGACCTTCATGGCCGTGATGGTGATGTACAGCGTCGGCTTCGATTTCGGCCGTCTGTTCTCCGACGCCGTTGCGCTGCATCCGAACCACCAGGCGATCATGAGCCCGGGCGGCCTGGTTTCCGACCCGATCTCGGCGATTTCGCTGGGCCTGGCACTGATGTTCGGCACGGCAGGCCTGCCGCACATCCTGATGCGCTTCTTCACCGTTGCCGACGCCAAGGAGGCACGCAAGAGCGTGTTCTATGCGACCGGCTTCATCGGCTACTTCTACATCCTGACCTTTATCATCGGCTTCGGCGCGATCCTGCTGGTCAGCACCAACCCGAGCTTCAAGGACGCCACGGGCGCCATCGTCGGCGGCACCAACATGGTCGCTATCCACCTGGCTTCGGCGGTTGGGGGCAATCTGTTCCTTGGGTTCATCTCCGCGGTGGCCTTCGCCACCATTCTCGCGGTGGTGTCCGGTCTGGCGCTGGCAGGTGCTTCGGCTGTTGCGCATGATCTCTATGCCTGCGTGATCAAGAAGGGCAAGGCCAGGGAAGAGGACGAGATGAAAGTAACCAAGCGCACCACGCTGGCCCTGGGTGTGCTGGCCATCCTCCTCGGTGTCGCTTTCGAGAACCAGAATATCGCCTTCATGGTGGGCCTGGCCTTCTCGGTTGCGGCCAGCTGCAACTTCCCGATCCTGTTCCTTTCGATGTATTGGAAGAACCTGACCACCCGCGGCGCGCTGATCGGCGGCGCGATGGGCCTGGGCACAGCTCTGCTGCTGACCATCCTCAGCCCGACGGTATGGGTCGATGTGCTGCACTTCGAGAAGGCGATCTTCCCGTACAAGTACCCGGCACTGTTTGCCATGATCGCGTCGTTTGCCGGCCTGTGGTTTTTCTCGGTTACCGATAAATCCAAGGCGGCGGCGGAAGAGCGTGCACGTTTCTTCCCGCAGTTCATCCGCTCCCAGACCGGTTTGGGTTCGAGTGGTGCCGTCGCACACTGAAGCTCATCGTTGTGATGCAAAGGCAGCCGAAAGGCTGCCTTTTTTGCTTTCGGAGCCTGTGTCTCAGCAGTGCCAATCGAACCTGAAGCATGACAGTCATTCAGCGTTTCGATAGAGGCCGGAGGCAGCCGTCGCTTTCGCTAGACTCGTGGCAACCAACGAACAAAAGGTCACACCGATGCAGAATCGAATGATGGTCACGGGAGCCGGTTCCGGCCTGGGTCGCGAAATTGCCTTGCGCTGGGCGCGGGAGGGCTGGCAGCTGGCCTTGTCGGATGTCAACGAGGCCGGTCTTGCCGAAACCTTGAAAATGGTTCGTCAAGCGGGCGGCGATGGCTTTACGCAACGCTGCGACGTACGCGACTACAGCCAGCTGACCGCGCTGGCTCAGGCTTGCGAGACCAATCTTGGCGGCATAGATGTGGTGGTCAACAATGCGGGTGTCGCCTCGGGTGGCTTCTTCGAGGAGTTGTCGCTGGAGGACTGGGACTGGCAGATCGCAATCAATCTCATGGGTGTGGTCAAGGGCTGCAAGGCATTTCTGCCGCTGGTGCAGAAGAGCCAGGGCAAGATCATCAACATCGCCTCGATGGCTGCCCTGATGCAGGCGCCAGGGATGAGCAACTACAACGTGGCCAAGGCCGGCGTGGTCGCCCTGTCCGAGAGCCTGCTGGTCGAGCTCAAACAGCAGCAGGTCGGGGTTCATGTGGTCTGCCCGTCATTCTTCCAAACCAATCTGATGGATTCCTACCGCGGGCCGACGCCCAATATGAAAGCGCAGATCAGCAAGCTGCTCGAAGCGTCGCCGATTACCGCAGCCGACATTGCCGACTATATCTATCGTCAGGTAGCTGAGGGCGTGTTCATGATCCTGCCGCATGACGAGGGCCGCATGGCCTGGAAGATCAAGCAGCAGAACCCACAGGCGATCTACGACGAGATGGCGGCCCTGGCGGAGAAGAAGCGCAGCAAGAGCAGAACCTGACCGAACAGTCCGTTTTGCTTGCCCTGATCCAGGCGCGGGAGTAGGGTTGCCGGCTCACCCTCGGCCCGCTCCCTGGATGCACCTTGAAGAACCCGTCTCGCTGGCTGCTCATGCTGGCTCTCGTGCTTGCCGCGATCAATCTGCGTCCCGGCATCACCTCTTTCGCACCGCTGATCGAGCGCATCGCCGAAGAGCTGCAGCTCAGTCGCGGCGTGATCAGCCTTACCACGGCCCTTCCGGTGTTGCTGATGGGCTTGCTTGCGCCCTTGGCGCCGCGACTGGCGGTGCGTTTCGGGCTGGAGCGCACCATCAGTCTTTGCCTGGGCTTGATCGGCGTGGCGTTGCTGCTGCGCCTGCTCGGTGACAGCGCTCCGCTGCTTATCTCAACCGCTGCGCTGGTTGGCGCCGGAATCGCGGTGGCAGGGCCGCTGTTGTCGGGCTTCATAAAGCGCCACTTCCTCGACCGTATGGGCAAGACGGCCGCTTACTATTCGTTGAGCATGGCAGTGGGCGGCACCATTGGCGTGGTGTTGACCGCACCGGCCACCGAGCTGCTGGGTAACCGCTGGACCTGGGGACTGGCGCTGTGGGCGGTCCCCGCCGTGCTGGCGCTGCTGATCTGGTGGCGGTTGCCCAATCAGCCCGAGTCGGCTGCAGAGGGGCGCACCGGTCTGCCCTGGGGCGAGCCGAGGGCCTGGCTGGTGAGTATCTATTTTGCCCTGCAGGCCGGCCTGTTCTATGCGCTGGCAACCTGGTTGGTGGCGCGTTATCACGAGGTTGGCTTCAGCTTGCTGCAAAGCAACGCGTTTTTCAGCGGATTCATGCTGATCGGCTTACCCAGCGCCTTCATCATGCCTTGGCTGGCGCAGCGCTTCGGCAGGCGGCATCTGCTGATGTCTGGCTGTGGTGTGCTGGCGACGGGCTGCCTGTTGGTCATCGCCTGGCTTCCGCAGGTCAATCCTTTGCTGGTGTGCATGCTGCTGGGCGTGGCCTTGAACGGCACCTTTTCCATGTCGCTGGTCTTGCCGATGTATGAGGCAAGCACCCCGCTGGCGGTCAGCCGCCTGACCGCCATGATGCTCTGCACCGGATATTGCCTGGCTTGTCTGGCGCCGGTATTGACCGGGTTGGGACGGGATCTGGCGGGCGACTACCGCTGGCCCTTCGTCGTCCTGGCGGGCATATCTGCGTTGATGTCCGTTCTTGCCATACGGCTGGCCCCTCGTCGAGAGGCGAAAGCGGCAACGGCAGCCTGAACGCGTCCCAAAGCTGTGGTCTGTGTCACCGCTGGCCAAAACAGCCAGTGCCCAGCAGTCTGGCAAGCTGGAATGGCGCTTCGAATTGGTTGAACATGTCGACCTTTCGTCTGGAGTGACACTGTGGAGCCGGAATCCATCGTCTACGGCAGTATCCGCGATTGGCCTTCGGCTGACGTAGGGGAGTGCCGGCAGCGCAGGGCTGTCAATCGCCGTGCACTGGACCGCTTGCCGCTAGGGGAGGGCTGGCCCTTCATTGGCCGTGAGATGTTTTCATGCTGCGCCGAGGAAGGCGTCTACCAGACGCAGGTGATCCACTTTGGCGCCAGCTATCGAGCGGTCGAGTACGAGTGGGCGCTGTGGGTCCGCAATTTCGAGGCGCTTCTCGATGAGCTGTATTGGACCAGCGCGGTGGTGCACTTGGAAACCGAGCTCAACGGCACGCACACCTTTCGCTGGGATACCGATAGCGGCTCGCATAGCCCTCACCAACGTGATCTTCGCATGCGCTGCGCCTGGGAGCGCGACGGCGGGGTGCTCGGCTAGCGCTCAGTCGTCCAGCCATTCCTTCGGCACGTCGCGCTTGAGTGCCAGTTGACACTGCTGATGATCAACATCGAAGAAGATCACGGCGGTGCCTTTGCTCAAGGCGTGGCGCACCCGTTCGACCCGCGTCTGCAGCGGCGTCTCGTCACCGTTATCGGTGCCATCGCGGGTGACGAAGTCCTCGATCAGACGAGTCAGGGTGTCAGGTTCGAGCTGGTCGTATGGAATGAGCATCGGCTTCTGTTCAGGTAGGGTGGTGCAGGTCGGGTTCGATGATCGGGGCGTCCAGGAACCTGTCGAGGCAAGCATACAGCTGCTCGCTGGCCAACGGCTTGCCGATGAAATCATCCATGCCGGCATCCCGGCCCTGGCGGCGGTGTTCTTCAAGCACATGGGCAGTGAGCGCGACGATCGGTACCGCCGGTATACCCCGTTCGGCCTCGAAACGACGAACCTGTCGGCTGGCTTCGAAACCATCCAGTTCCGGCATCTCGCAATCCATCAGGATGAGCTGCACTGCTCCTGGGTCCAGACAATAGGCTTTGACTGCGCGGCGCCCGTTCTCGGCAATGATGACCTCGTAGCCCCGTTTGCGCAGCAGACTGGACACGACCATCTGACTCACGGGATTGTCTTCGGCAATGAGAATGCAAGGTCTGGCGTTCATGCGGGGCAGTTCGCCTTTAGCCATCGCTGCGCCATCTGAGGGCGTTTGGGGTGGCTGGTAGAGCCGGTGCAGGGCGTCGCGTAGCGGGCCAAGCAGTAGCGGCAGTGGCAAGCTGGCCAGTCGCAGCGACGAAGCAACAGGAATCTGCTCGTCCTGGGGCGGATACAGCAGCATCACGCGCTGATCCGGCTCGAGCTGGCCGGCCAGCGGGGTGAGCCACGAGAGCGGATTGCCTGTCCAGGGCGCCACTATGACCAACAGCGAGGCAGTGGTCTGATCGTCGAGGTAGCGAGGCAACCGTTGCGGCTCCTCGCAGCGAACGATGCGCATGCCCCAGCGGCTGAGCAAATTGCCCATCGCATCCAGGGCGCACGGATCTCCAGACGCAATCACTGCCGTATGCCCCTCGAGCAGCGGGATAAGGGGGTCGAGGGTGCCGCCTGCTTCACGCAGCGGCATATCGAAACTGAACCGGCTACCGTGACCAGGCGTACTCTGCACTTCGATGCAACCGCCCATCATCTCCACCAGCTCCTTGCTGATGACCAGCCCCAGCCCGCTGCCGCCATAACGGCGCGTGGTGCTGGAATCGCCCTGGGCGAACGAGACGAACAGCTGACTCAGGACTTCTGCACGCATCCCAATGCCGCTATCGGTGATCGCAAACACCAGACTGCGCGCTTCCTGCGGCCCCTGGCGGCTGATCTCCAGCAACACGCATCCCCGTTCGGTGAACTTCAGTGAGTTGCTGAGCAGGTTCATCAGGACTTGCTTGAGGCGGGTCGGGTCACCTCGCAGGCGACGGGGGACGCCAGGTCCGAGGCTGAGATGCAGGCCCAGTTGCTTTTCCAGTGCCTGGGCCGTGAACAGGCTGATGGTTTCGGAAACCAGCGTCTCCAGATCGAATTCGATGTCTTCCAGAACCATCTTGCCCGCGCCAATGCGCGCATAGTCGAGGATGTCGTTGATGACCGTCATCAGCGAGTTGCTCGAGCTGGAGATGGTGTCCAGGTAGAACCGCTGGTTGCGGTCCAGCGGGGTTTCACGCAGCAGTTGCAGCATTCCCAGCACGCCGTTGAGCGGCGTGCGGATTTCATGGCTCATTTTTGCAAGGAAACGGCTTTTCGCCTGATTTTCGCTTTCTGCCCGCTCGGCTGCCTGGCGCGACCTGAAGCCTTCTTCCTTGAGCAGGTTGATGCGGTCGGCAAGCCCGATGGACAGGGTGATCAGCTCGAAAGCGATGCCGATCTTGACGACCGGGGCGCCGTATAGACCAAACAGGTTCACGCCCAGTGAACCGGCTGTGACGATGACGAAGGTGGCTAGCAATACGCCCCAGGCGAGCGTGTAGTACAGGCCATAGCGCACGCCGCGGCCCCATACGAAAGCTCCGGTAAGGAGCAGGCCGATGGACACCCCGATGACCATGACGCTGGCCAGTACGCTCCAGGTTTGCATGTCGAGCACGAAGCCGGACGCCAGCGCACCGACCGCTCCGGCCAAGGTGACTTGCAGCGCGATGTCCAGGCGCGGGAAATACTCCCGGGTGTGAAGGAAATGCCTGCTGAACTGCACGGCAATCAGGCAATGGCTGAGCATCAGCGCATAGATGCCCAGCGCAACGACGCCGCCGGCATCATTCAGCCATTTGACCAGCATGCCATCGAAGCTGAGGGTGAACAGGCCTACGTTCAGGTTGTAGATCAGATACCAGAAGTAGGCTGGTTCCCGCAGCGAGAGGAAGAGAAAGAAGTTGTAGCAGAACATCGCGAACAGCACGCCGTAGAAGGCGCCGGCAAAGCCCATCGATTCTTCGGTGGCTTCGGCGTTTGCCGCATAGCTGCTGAAATACAGCGGGAGGTACAGGGTGCTGGTGCTCTTGACACGCAGCAGCACGGTCGAAGTGCCGGGTTCCAGATCAAGGGGAAACCAGAAGTTGCTGACCTTGACCGAGCGTTGGCTGAACGGATGGCCGTCTCCCGATTGCTGCCGGCTGATCCGGCCGTCCGGGTGACGCAGATAAAGCTGGATGTCGTCGAGCAACGGATAGTTGATCTCGACAAAGCCGCCGACGGGGGCGTTCAGCTGGTTATCGAGATCGACTCGGAACCACCAGACCGAGTCGTTCTTGCCCTTGTTGGCGTGAATGCCTCTTACTGGCTCGAAGGTTTCCTGCGGCAACGCGAATACTTCAGCCGCGCTCAGTTCTGCGCCGGGATCTCTGAGAAAGTAGGTACTGCTTCCCAGGGCCTCGCGAAAATGCTGTGAGTCCACCTGCACGGGTGCAAACGCCCAGACCTGAGCGGACAGGCAGAACAGGAACAAGGGCAGACATAGACGCGAGAGCATGTGATCGACTCGGGGGCTTGCAAAGCCGCGATACGCGGTTTTTCCAGTTACGCAGACGGCAAACCCAGGTTCGCCTGATGCCTGCTCGAGGCACCCATGCAGTTCAGAGGCTGCGACTTTGCCCGGATAGAAGCCGCCTCGCAATTGGCAGATGCCTCAAGTTGGCGGCACATCATGAAACGTACAGGTCATTGGGATGAATCGTCGTTGTGCTTGTCGAAGATCGAATCGACTGCCGGCACCCGCGTGTCGTTTTCCATCTGGGTGACATGCTCGAGCTGGTGGCTGAAATTCTCCAGTGAATCCTTACCGGCATGGGCGTCACTGGCAAAGACTGGCGGGCTCAGCAGATAGGCGCAAACCAGTCTGCTCATGGCGGCCAGGCTGTCGATGTGGGTGCGTTCATAGCCGTGCGTGGCGTCGCAGCCAAAGGCAAGCAGGGCCGTACGGATGTCATGGCCCGCTGCGATCGCTGACTGGGCGTCGCTGTGGTAGTAGCGGAACAGGTCACGCCGGACCGGGATCTCGTTGCCTGCGGCCAGCTTCAGCAAGTGTCGCGACAGGTGAAAATCGTAAGGGCCGCCGGAGTCCTGCATGGCCACGGTCACGGCGTGCTCGCTGGATGCCTGGCCCTTGGCAGTAGGCGCGATATCGATGCCGACAAATTCACTGACATCCCAGGGCAGGGCGCCAGCAGCGCCGGAGCCGGTCTCTTCGGTGATGGTAAACAGCGGGTGGCAGTCGATGGGCGGCTCGCGACCGCTTTCAACGACCGCCTTCAGGGCCGCCAACAGCGCCGCAACACCGGCCTTGTCATCAAGATGGCGCGAGCTGATGTAGCCGCTGTCGGTGAATTCGGGCATGGGATCGAAGGCAACGAAATCGCCCACGTTTATCCCAAGCGCCAGGGTGTCCGCACGGCTCTGGGTGTAGCCATCGAGCCGCAGCTCGACGTGATCCCAGCTGATCGGCATCTCGTCGACCGCAGTGTTGAAGGCGTGACCCGATGCCAGCAGCGGCAGCACGCTGCCGCGCACCACTCCGGTGTCGGTAAACACACTGACGCGGCTGCCCTCGGCGAAGCGGCTTGACCAGCAGCCTACAGGTGACAGGCCAAGCCGGCCGCTGTCATGGATTTCCCGAACGCTGGCCCCGATGGTGTCCAGGTGCGCTGCGATGGCTCGGTCCGGGCTGTAGCGGCGTCCCTTGAGCGTGGCGCGAATGGTACCCCGGCGGGTCAGTTCGAAAGGAATACCCAGCTCCTTCAGGCGCTCGGCGACATAGCGGACGATGGTGTCCGTGAAACCGGTAGGGCTGGGAATGGCGAGCATTTCCAGCAGCACACGCTGCAGATAATTCAGGTCAGGTTCTGGAAGTTTTGCAGTCATTGTCAGTCCTTAGCGGCGAACGAAATGCTGCCGCTATGTTGTAGGTGAGTTTGAGCTGCGATCAGCCGCAAGCGAGGTGGCGACGGGGCGCCGACACCTACAGGTGCCGGAGCGCGAACAAAGGAGTCGCTCTGCCCCCGCTAGCGGTTCCCGTGGCTCAACGGAAACAGCAGATCCACGAAGCGCTCAGCCGTGGGCTGCGGGTGGTGATTGGCAAGACCGACCCGCTCGTTCGCCTCGATGAAGACGTACTCGGGCTGATCTGCCGCGGGCACTAGCAGATCGAGGCCGACCACCGGGATATCCAGCGCGCGGGCGGCACGAACGGCAGCGTCGATCAGCTCGGGGTGCAGTTGATCGGTCACATCATCGAGCGTGCCGCCGGTATGCAGATTGGCGGTGCGTCGAACCGTCAGATGCTCGCCACGTGGCAGTACGCTGTCGTAATCGAAGCCGGCTTCGCTCAGGCACCGCTGGGTTTCCTCATCCATTGGAATCTTGCTTTCGCCCCCGGTGGCGGCCTGGCGGCGGCGACTCTGGGTTTCAATCAACTCTCGAATGGTGTGGCTGCCGTCGCCGACGACTTCAGCCGGTCGGCGGATTGCCGCAGCGACTACCTCATAGCCGATCACCACGATGCGCAAATCGAGGCCGGGATGATAGCTTTCGAGCAGCACACGCTGATCGAAGTGGCGTGCTCGGCCAATCGCTTCTTCGACATCTTCGGGGTTGCGCAGGTCGACCGACACTCCGTGGCCCTGCTCGCCATCGAGCGGCTTGACCACGACGCTGCCGTGCGCTTCGAGAAACGCGGCGTTGTCTTCGGGTGAACCAGCCAGCTGCTGGGCTGGCAGCTTCAGGCCGGCGCGGGCGAGTGTACGGTGGGTCAGGCTCTTGTCCTGGCAGAGCGTCATGCTCACGGCAGACGTGAGATCCGACAGCGATTCACGGCAGCGCACCTTTCGACCGCCCTGGGTAAGGGTGAACAAGCCGGCCTCGGTGTCGTCGATGCTGATCTCGATGCCGCGCCGGCGCGCTTCGTCAACGATGATCCGGGCGTAGGGATTGAGCTCGGCTTCCGGGCCAGGGCCCAGAAACAACGGCTGGTTGAAGGTGTTCTTGCGCTTTACCGTGAAGGTCTGCAGGTCGCGGAAGCCCAGCTTGGCGTAGAGCGCCTTCGCCTGCTTGTTGTCATGCAGGACCGACAGATCCAGATAGGCCAGCCCACGTCCCATGTAGTGCTCGATCAGATGACGCACCAGGGCTTCGCCGACGCCCGGGCGAGTGCAGCTCGGCGCGACCGCGAGGCACCAGAGGCTCGAGCCGTTTTCCGGATCGTTGAACGCCTTGTGGTGATCCAGGCCCATGACGCTGCCAATGATCTGGCCGGAATCGTCATCCTCGGCGAGCCAATAGACAGGACCGCCCTGATCCCTGGGGGTACAGAGCTCCGGGTTTACCGGCAACATATGGCGGGATTGATACAGGCAGTTGATCGCCTTCCAGTCCGCCTCGCTCTGGGCCCTTCGGATACCGAAGCCGCGGAAGCTGCGCCGTGCCGGTCGGTAGTCGGTAAACCAGATGCGCGACGTGTCGGACGGGTCGAGAAACAACTGCTGCGGCGCGTAGGCAAGCACCTGGTGTGGCGCGGCAACATAAAGCGCGATGTCGCGTTCGCCAGCCTGCTCGTGGAGCAGGTCTGCGGCGAGCTTTTCCGGATCGGAATATGTATGGCCAATCAGGATGCGGCCCCAGCCACAGTGCAGCGTCACGGGCGCCTGGGGTTCATCCTGGCCATCCTCGGCGAGCCGTTGCTGCAAGCGCTCGTAGGTCGGTGTCTGGCCGCGCAACAGTCGCTGTCCATAGGCTTGGGACTTCTGCATGGTGCATTCCTTGGAGCTTGTCATGACTTCACGGCGGTAACGGCTCGGCGCTCGCTCGCCGCGTCGTCATGATCGGGTTCTTAGAGGCCTTGTTCGCTCAACCATAGATTGACCGCAGCCAGTTGCCACAGCTTGGAGCCACGCAACGGTGTCAGCTGCCCTTCGGGATCATTGAATAGCTTGTCCAGCATCGCCGGGTTGTACAGCCCGCGGTCCTGGCTCGGGTCCGTGAGCAGCTCCCGCACCCAGTTCAGCGTATCGCCCTCGAGATGCTTGAGCCCCGGCACCGGGAAATAGCCCTTGGGACGATCGATGACTGCTGCCGGAATAACCTTGCGCGCCGCTTCCTTGAGCACATACTTACCGCCATCCGGCAGTTTGTACTTGGCTGGAATGCGCGCGGAAAGCTCCGCCACGTTGTGATCGAGAAACGGCACCCGCGCCTCCAGGCCCCAGGCCATTGTCATGTTGTCCACACGCTTGACCGGGTCGTCTACCAGCATCACCGTACTGTCGATTCGCAGGGCCTTGTCGACAGCCGCATCGGCGCCGGGTTGGGCGAAATGCTGACGTACGAAATCGCCGGAAAAGTCGCCCTTGACCCACTGCTGCTGCACCGTGTCGGCGTATTCTTCGAAGCTGCGGTCGCGGAAGGCCTGCAGGTAAGCCTCGACCGGATCCTCTGCACCGTCCACCTGTGGATACCAGTGGTAGCCGGCAAACAGCTCGTCTGCACCCTGGCCGCTCTGTACCACCTTGCAGTGTTTGGACACCTCACGCGAGAGCAGATAGAAGGCGATGCAGTCATGGCTGACCATCGGCTCGCTCATGGCGCGGAAGGCGGCGGGCAGCTGTTCGAGGATTTCCCTTTCCTGAATGCGCAGCTGGTGATGGCGCGTCCCGTAATGCTGGGCAATCAGGTCGGAATACTTAAACTCGTCACCGCGCTCGCCGCCTGCATCCTGAAAGCCGATGGAGAAGGTTTGCAGATTATCGGCGGCACCCGCTTCGCGAAGCAGGCCGACCAGCAAACTGGAGTCGACTCCGCCGGACAGCAGCACGCCAACGTCCACTGCTGCGCGATGGCGCAGGGCAACGGACTCGCGCAGGGTCGTCAGGGTGCGCTCTTGCCAGTCTTCGAAGCTGTAGTGCTGTTCCTCTTCCGAGGCGCCGAACTCCAGCGTCCACCAGCGGTGCTGGCTGGCCTTGCCGCTGGCATCGACACGCATGAAGGTACCTGGCGGCAGCTTTTCGATGCCTGCGATGAGCGTGTCCGGTGCGGGCACGACGGCATGGAAGCTCATGTAATGGTTCAGTGCCACCGGATTCAGCACACCGGCAATGTCGCCACCCTTGAGCAACGCCGGAAGGGTCGACGCAAAGCGCAGGCGCTCGCCGGTGCGCGAAAGATACAGCGGCTTGATGCCGAGGCGATCCCGCGCAATGAAAAGCTCCTGCCCGTCGCGCTGCCAGATGGCGAAGGCGAACATGCCGTTCAGGCGGGGCAGCAGGGCTTCGCCCCAGGCGTGAAAACCCTTGAGCAACACCTCGGTGTCACCGCCGGAGAAAAAGCTGTAACCCAGTGCCTCGAGTTCGGCACGCAGTTCCGGGTAGTTGTAGATGGCGCCGTTGAACACCATGGAAAGGCCGAGCGCCGAATCGATCATCGGCTGGCCAGAGGCCTCGCACAGATCCATGATTTTCAGACGCCGATGCCCCAGTGCGAGAGGCCCGTGGCTATTGAAGCCGCAGGCATCCGGTCCACGCGAGGTCAGGGATTGGGTGATGCGTTCAACGGCAGCCAGATCGGCCGGTTGATTATCGAAGCGAAGTTCGCCAGCTATGCCACACATAAGGTCCTTACCGGTATATCCGTTCGAAAGTGTGACTGGCACGCGGACCGTGAAGTTCAGGTTTCTTGACGGGCGTGACCGGCTGCAAGCGATCTGCAGCAAGGCGCGGCGCGGCATTGCAGATCAGTCGCGCATGCCTTGCCAGTCGCGCAGCTGCCTCCGGGCAATACGAAAAACTACCGTTGCGGGCCGGCACCCTGCACGAGTGAGGGAACCCCTGCAGGCGCTGTGATCCATCACTCAGGTGCGGAAACCCTCGACGATATGCTCGGCCAGGGTTTCGCTGACCTGCGACTGGTTACGCTCGCTGCGTAACAGCACGATGCTGCTCAGAGGCAGTTCGGGCATGCCCTCTGCTTCGCCGAGAATGCGCATGTCGGATGAGACCAGACTCTCGAACTGCACGGTCACGGCGAGCCCCGCGCCAACCACCGCCATCAGCGCCGATAGGCTGGGACTCGTGTAGGCGACCCGGTAGGGTATGTCCAGGCCGTCCAGGGCGTTGCAGGCCCAGGCCCGACAGAAGCACTCGGTGTTGAACATCGCCAACGGCAGGGGGCGCTGTTCATGGGTGTTGAAGCCCGGCGCCTCGGCCCAGACAAACCGTTCGCGACGCAGCAGCTGGCCGATCTCCGTGCCCGGCTCGCGGGTGACGATGGTCAGGTCCAGGTCGCGTCGGTGCAATAGCTGGTATGACGGCTCGCAGTGCACCTCGACCTGAACCAGGGGATAGGCCTGAGCGAAACGCGACAGGATGCCGGGCAGAAAACGCATCACATAGTCGTCCGGCGTGCCAATGCGCACCGAGCCGACCATGTGCGGCTCGCGCAACGTGGTAAGCACCTCGCCGTGCAGCTTGAGGATCCTGCGCGCATAACCAAGCAGGATCTGGCCCTCGGGCGTCAGCCGAACCTGGCGACCGTCACGCTCGAAAACCGGGCGCTGCAGCACGTCCTCCTCGAGCCGCTTCATCTGCATGCTGATAGCCGATTGTGTGCGGTTGACCGCTTCGGCGGCGCGGGTAAAACCACCGTGATCAGCGATCGCGACAAAGCTGCGCAGCAGTTCGGCATCGATGCTGGGATAGTTGGCCATTCATCAATCTCCGAGATGGTTGCCATCAGAAACATTCGTTGGATTGATCATAAGCCCGGTTGGAAACTGGCGCCATCCACTGGGAGGGTGCACAGATGAAAAGCCATGCCGGGTTTCTACCGCGTACGCTGAGCACAGCGGGCCATTTCTCGCTCGGACGCCTGTTGCTGGGTTCCTGGCAGCAGATCTGCCGCTGGCATGCGTTGTACCGTCAGCGCCAGCGGCTTGCTGCACTGAGCGATGAAATGCTCAAGGACATCGGGCTTAGCCGAGCCGATGTTGAGGCGGAAAGCGCCCGCCCGTTTTGGGACGAGCCGTTTCGCCGCTGACAAGCGCGCTGGATTGCAACGGCGAAGTGAACCTCGCCGTTGCTCAAACGTCCCGGCAGCTGCCTGCAAGTCAGGTGCGCCGAATCAGCTTGCGCAGCAGGAAACGGTTCGGGTGGCAGGCTTCGGCGATGGCGCGGGGCAAGGGCAGGGGCTCGCCATCAAGCCAGGCCGCCAGCAATTCGCCGGCCAATGGCGTGGTGATCAGGCCGCGCGAGCCGTGAGCGGTGTTGACGTACAGCCCATCCAGCCAGGGGCAGGGCGTGTCCGGAGCCTGCCGGGCATCTTTGGACAGCACGGCATAGGCACCAGCGAACGCTTCGGCGTCTGCCAGGGGCCCTATGATCGGCAGGTAATCGGGGCTGGTACAGCGGAAGGCGACACGCCCGTGAAGGTCCTCAACGGCGCATGTATCGGCGTGCAAGCGGTGATGAAGATCGGCGGAAATTTCCTTCAGCATTTCGATATTGGAACGGTGCTCGGCTGCGCTCGGTGCAGGGTCGGCTTCGGCGAAGTTGAAGCTGGCGCCAAGGGTATGCTGGCCTTCACGGGCTGGGGCAACGTAGCCCTTGGCGCAGAGCACGGTCTGTAGCACGGCGCTTTCTGCTGTCTCCGGCAGGCCGGTAATCTGCCCGCGGATGCGCTTGAGCGGCAGCCAGGCGCTCTGGGTGAAACGTCCAGCCTCGGCGGCCCCGGCGAGCACTACCACTGGCGCCTCGGCCAGCACCTGGTCGGCATCCAGCGCCTGCCAGGACTCGCCACTGCGGCGCAGCTCAACCGGTTGCTGGTGGTGAATCAGCCGGATATCCGGATGATCGATCAGCCAGCGGCACAATGCCGGCGGGTGCGCCCAGCCGGCGCTCGGGTAGAACAGGCCGCCCTGGTCCGTCGCGATTCCTGACAGCCTCCGAGCCTGTTCACGATCAACCGGATGGAGCAGATCGGCAGGGAAAGCCGTGGCCAGTTCGGCCTGACGTGCGGCCTCCTTCTCATCAAAGGCGATCTGCAGCACACCGCAGGCGTCCCAGTCCCGGCCCTGCTGCAGGTTGGCCAATAGCCGACGGGTATAGCCGAAGCCGCTGACCACCAGTTGCGACAGCGCCGTACCGTGCGCCGACAGCTTCAGATAGAGCACGCCCTGTGGATTCCCGGAGCCTTCCTCGGCGATGGCCGAGTGCCGCTCCAGCAAGGTGACCTGCCAGCCGCGCGCGGCCAGGCTTGCGGCGCTGGCGCAACCGGCCAGGCCTGCACCTATCACCAGAGCCCTGCGTTGCGCGGGTTTGAACGCTGGCCGGGCAAACCAGGGCTTGCCCGCCTGCTCCGGGGAGCCGATGAACCGGCCGCGCAGGCTTTCCCACTTCTGACCGAAACCGGGGATGCGCTTCACCTCGAAGCCTGCCGCCTGCAGTGCGCGCCGCACCGTACCGGCACTGGTGAAGGTGGCCAGCGTGGTGCCCGGGCCGGACAGGCGGGCCATTTGCTCGAACAGCGCAGGCTGCCACATGTCCGGGTTCTTGGCTGGAGCGAAGCCGTCGAGAAACCAGGCGTCGACACGGGCGTCCAGCGTGCCCAGGCAGTCCAAGGCGTCCCCCACCAGCAGGGTCAGCACTATCCGGCCGAAGCGAAACTGCTGGAAGCCGGGATTGACCGCCACGTATTGCGCGAGCAACTGCTGCGCCTGATGCTGCAGTTCGGGCCACAGTGCAAGGGCGCGCTGCAGGTCGGCACGGGCAAGGGGGTGTTTTTCCACGCTGACGAAATGCAGCCTGGCGCCAGGCTTCGCACAACGCTCGAACAGCGCCCAGGCACAGAGAAAATTCAGCCCGGTGCCGAAACCCGTCTCGCCGATGACCAGGCGCTCGCCAGTCTCAAGGGCGGCGAAACGCTCCCCGAGGCCGTTCGGCTGAAGAAACACGTGCCTGGTTTCCGCCATACCCGAAATGCGTGAGAAATAGACGTCGTTGTACAGGCGGGACTGCGGCTGGCCATTGGCGTCCCAGTCGAGTTCGGCATGCTGAAAATCGTTGGCTGAATGGCTGGACATCATAGGCATCCTGGCGCGAAAGGCGGCGATTCTAGCAGCCGCGCGAAACCTGCCGTGGATGCGCTTTGTCGCATCAACGGGTGGCCAGGCCAGAGCTCACGCCAAGGCCACTCAGCCTGCTAGTGTTATGCGAAGCCATACTCTGGAGTAGCTCATGTTCGAGTCCGCGGAAATCGGCCACACCATTGACAAGGAAACCTACAACAAAGAAGTGCCCGCTCTGCGCGAAGCCCTGTTGCAGGCGCAGTACCGCCTGCGGGAACAGGCACGGTTCCCGGTGCTGATCCTGATCAACGGAATCGAGGGCGCCGGCAAGGGCGAGACGATCAAGCTCCTCAACGAATGGATGGACCCGCGACTGATTCGCGTGGACAGCTTCGATGTGCCCACCGACGAAGAGCTCTCGCATCCGCCGGCCTGGCGCTACTGGCGGCGCCTGCCACCGAAAGGCCAGACCGGGATCTTCTTCGGCAACTGGTACAGCAAGATGCTGGAAGACCGTGTCCATGGCCGCATCAAGAAAGCCGACCTGGAACTGGCCATCGACCGCGCCCAGCGGTTCGAGCGCATGCTCTGTGCCGAAGGCATGCTGATCTTCAAGTTCTGGTTCCACCTCTCCAAGGAGCGGATGCTCCAGCGCCTCGAATCGCTCAAGGATGATCCGCTGCACAGCTGGCGGATCAGCCCGCTGGACTGGCAACAGTCGAAGACCTACGACAAGTTCGTGCGACACGGCGAACTGATCCTGCGCCGCAGCAGCCGCGACTTCGCGCCCTGGTACGTGATCGAGGGGCATGACGAACGTTACCGCAGTCTTACGGCCGGCCGGCTGCTGCTCGAAGGGCTCAACGCGGCGCTGGACGCAGCCGATCAGCAACCCTCGCAGCCGCATACCGCGCCGGTGGAGTTGAACCTTGATCAGCTCAGCCTGCTTGGTAGCCTGGATCTGGAACAGAAGCTGAGCAAGGACGACTACAAGGAGCAGTTGGCCCAGGAACAGGCGCGCCTGTCACAGCTGCTGCGCGATCCCCGCCTGCGCAAGCGCGGCGTGCTGGCGCTTTTCGAAGGACATGACGCAGCAGGCAAGGGCAGTGCGATTCGACGCGTCACCGACGCGCTTGATCCCCGGCTGTATCGCATCGTGCAGATCGCCGCGCCCAGCGAGGACGAGCTGGCCCAGCCCTGGCTCTGGCGTTTCTGGCGCAACGTGCCGGCGCGCGGCCAGTTCACCATTTTCGATAGATCCTGGTATGGCCGCGTACTGGTCGAGCGGGTCGAGGGCTTTGCCTCGCCCGACGAGTGGCTGCGCGCCTATACCGAGATCAATGATTTCGAGGAACAGCTGGTGGATGCGGGCGTGGTGATCGTCAAGTTCTGGCTGTCGATCGACAAGCAGACTCAGCTCGAGCGGTTTCAGGAGCGGGAGAACACCCCGCACAAGCGCTTCAAGATTACCGAAGAAGACTGGCGCAACCGTGACAAATGGGACGACTACGGGCATGCCGTCGCCGACATGGTTGACCGTACCAGCTCCGAAATCGCGCCCTGGACACTGGTGGAGGCCAACGACAAGCGCTTCGCCCGGGTAAAGGTGCTGCGCACGCTCAACGAGGCACTGGAGACCGCCATCGCCGCAAAATGAGGCGTACCGAGGCTCACCCGGTAGTCGCCGGGGCGGGGCGATGGCTGGCCATATCCCTGCTGAATGGTCGTCGCCTTTCGCAAAGGGCTGGAACTATGCTCGGGTCATCGTCCAGCAAAACAGGCCGCTTCAGCGAGTCGGGGCCTGTCCAACCATTCGAGGTATGCCATGCGTGATGTAGTGATCGTCGACAGCGTTCGGACCGGTCTGGCCAAGTCCTTCCGCGGCAAATTCAACATGACCCGGCCCGATGACATGGCGGCTCATTGCGTCAACGCGCTGCTGTCGCGCAACGACCTGGACCCGAAACTGGTGGAAGACTGCATCGTGGGCGCCGGCTCCAACGAGGGCGCGCAGGGCTACAACATCGGCCGCAACGTGGCGGTGCTGTCGAACCTGGGCATCCAATGCGCGGGTATGACCCTCAATCGCTTCTGCTCCTCCGGCCTGCAATCGATCGCCATCGCGGCCAACCAGATTGCCTCCGGCTGCAGCGACATCATCGTTGCCGGCGGAGTCGAATCCATCACCATGACGGCCAAGAGCAAGAACACCGAAAACCTGTACAACCCGATCCTCCAGGAGCGCGTACCGGGCCTGTATCACAGCATGGGCCAGACCGCCGAAATGGTTGCGCGCCGCTACAACGTGACGCGCGAGCAGCAGGACATCTATTCCCTGCAGAGCCAGCAGCGCACCGCGCGGGCCCAGGCTGAAGGCTTGTTTCAGGACGAGATCGTGCCGATGAACGTCCGCTACTTCACCGAGGACAAGAACACCGGTGAGCGCACCGAGCATGAAGGCGTGGTCGACCGTGACGATTGCAACCGCCCGGAGACCACGCTGGAAAGCCTGTCGGGCCTCAAGCCGGTATTTGCCGATGATGGTTCGGTGACCGCTGGCAATGCCTCGCAGCTGTCCGACGGCGCCTCGATGACCCTGGTGATGAGCCTGGACAAGGCGCTCGAACTCGGCCTCAAGCCGCGTGCGTTCTTTCGCGGATTTACCGTGGCTGGCTGTGAGCCGGAAGAAATGGGCATCGGCCCTGTATTCTCGGTGCCGCGCCTGTTGCAAGCCCGTGGTCTGCAGATCAGCGACATCGATCTCTGGGAGCTCAACGAAGCGTTCGCGTCGCAGTGCCTGTATTGCCGCGACACGCTGGGCATCGACAACGAGAAGTTCAACGTCAATGGTGGCTCTATTTCGATTGGTCACCCGTTCGGCATGACTGGCTCGCGCACTGCAGGCCATCTGGTTCGCGAACTGCAGCGTCGCAACCTGCGTTACGGCGTCGTGACCATGTGCGTGGGCGGCGGCATGGGCGCGTCGGGGCTGTTCGAAGCGGTTCGCTAGGCCGGAAAGCCGATCGGCATCTGACCGATAGCAAAAATAAACCCGCGCCTCGGCGCGGGTTTTTCTTGCTTGAATCGCAAGCCTCGATCAGCTGCGGCTGGATTCCAGCATGGTCTCAGGCCGCACCCACTGATCGAAATCCTCGTCGGTCAGATAGCCCAGCGCCAGGGCCGCTTCGCGCAGGGTCGTACCTTCGCCATAGGCCTTCTTGGCAATCTCCGCAGCCTTGTCGTAACCGATGTGCGGATTGAGTGCGGTCACCAGCATCAATCCGCGCTCCAGATGCTCGGCCATGCGCCCGGCGTCCGGCTCCAGGCCGACAATGCAGTGGGTATTGAAGTTGCGGCAACCGTCGGCCAGCAAACGAATGGATTCGAGCATGTTGTGCACGATGACGGGCTTGAACACGTTGAGCTGCAGGTGCCCCTGGCTGGCGGCGAAGCCGACGGTCACGTCATTGCCCATCACCTGACAGGCAAGCATGGACAGCGCCTCGCACTGCGTCGGGTTGACCTTGCCCGGCATGATCGAGCTGCCCGGCTCGTTGGCCGGCAAACGCACCTCGGCCAGGCCGCCCCGCGGGCCCGAGCCCAGCAGGCGCAGGTCGTTGGCGATCTTCATCAGCGCCGTGGCCAGCGTCTTCAGAGAGCCGGACAGCGCCACGAGCGGCTCATGGCCCGAGAGTGCGGCAAACTTGTTCGGCGCCGAGACGAACGGGAGGCCGGACAGCGCCGCCAGTTCAGCCGCTATTGCCTCGGCGAAACCGTGGGGAGCATTGAGGCCTGTCCCAACAGCAGTCCCGCCCTGGGCCAGTTCGTAGACCGCAGGCAAGGCATGGCGAATCGAATGTTCGGCAATGTCCAGCTGCGCCACGAATGCAGAAAGCTCCTGGCCAAAGGTTACCGGGGTGGCATCCATCATGTGGGTGCGTCCGGTCTTAACCAGCTTACCGTGCCGCGCCGCCTGTTCGGCGATGCCGCCAGACAGCTCGGCGATCGCAGGCAGCAGGTCGTCATGGATCGCTCGCGCAATGGCGATATGCATGGCGGTCGGGAAGCAGTCGTTGGAGCTCTGCGCGCGGTTCACATGGTCGTTGGGATGTACCGGGCTCTTGCCGCCACGTGCCCCACCGGCCAGCTCATTGGCGCGGCCAGCGATCACTTCGTTGACGTTCATGTTGCTCTGCGTGCCGCTGCCGGTCTGCCAGACCACCAGTGGAAACTGGTCATCATGCTGGCCGTGCAGGATTTCGTCGGCGGCCTGTCCGATCAGGCGGGCAATGTCCGGGGGCAGGTCGCCTATGCGGTCATTGACCCGTGCGGCGGCTTTCTTGATCAGTGCCAGCGCATGGCAGACTGCAAGTGGCATGCGCTGCTCGCCAATAGCGAAATTGATGAGGGAGCGCTGAGTCTGTGCGCCCCAGTAGGCCTGTTCCGGTACTTCCACTGGGCCCAGGCTGTCGGTTTCGGTGCGTGTCATGCCGTGCTCCATTGATGAGGTATCCCTGTTTGGTCGTCGGCTGGCGGCACTGGTTCAATCCGCTGGCCGCCTGTTCCTTGAGCGATGGGAACCTTGCGCGCAGAATGTGTCCATTGGTGCTCAACTATCACCCGGCAAGGATCCTCCGATGCACATTCTTCGAACATTCGGCCTTTGTAGCGTCCTGTCCATGGCGCTGCTCAGTGGCCAGGCCAGCGCGGACGCTGCTGGCCACAAGGCCCAGGCCGAGCGATTCCTGGAACTGGTCAATGCTGATCGGCTCGCTGTACCGGTGTACGCCCAGGTGCAGCAGATGTTTGCCCAGCGCTTCGAGCAGACCCAGGCCCCAGCCAGCAAGCGCGCACTGCTGGAGCGCTACCAGTCGAAGGCCGATGCCGAGCTGGACAAGGCGATCGGCTGGGAACAGGTCAAACCGGACCTGATCACGCTGTACACCGAGACCTTTACCGAGCAGGAGCTCAGCCAGCTGAACGACTTCTATGAGTCGGCGCTGGGCAAGAAGATGCTCACCAAGCTGCCAGAGCTGAATGCCCGCTCGGCGCAGGTTACCCAGGCCAAGCTGGAAAGCGCCGTGCCGAGGGTCAACAAGCTGTTGGCAGAGATGACTGCCGAACTCGATACCCAGAAAAAGCCCTGACGGAGCCGCCCGGATGTCCAAACTCGAATCCATCGAACAGGCGCTGCAAAGCGCGCTGCAACCTCAGCATCTGCAGGTGCTGGACGAAAGCCACATGCACAGCCGTGGTCAGGAAACCCACTACAAGGCGGTGATCGTCAGCGAGCACTTCGCTGGCTTGAACGCGGTCAAGCGCCATCAGCGGGCCTACGCCGCCATGGGCGACCTGATGCAGCAGATTCACGCTCTGGCCTTGCACACCTACACGCCGGAAGAATGGGCGGAGCAGGGCAGCGCACCGGACTCGCCGACCTGTAGGGGAGGAAGCAAGTCTGAAGCTTGAAGCCTGAAGTCGGCTGAGGACTGCTGCTTTCTCGTCCAGCTTCCAGCTTCCAGCCCCCCAGCGACGTTTTTGCTAAACTCCGCGCCCATTTTTCCCTACCCGGTCCGCCCTTTACGTGGGCGACAACTGCAGGACCTGATTGCATGACCCAGAAAATCGTCGTCGCGGCGCTGTACAAGTTCGTCTCCCTGCCGGACTACATGGCGTTGCGTGAACCCCTGCTTGAAACCATGACTGTCAACGGTATCAAGGGCACGCTGCTGCTCGCCGAAGAAGGCATCAATGGCACGGTGTCCGGCAGCCGCGAAGGGATCGATGCCTTGCTCGCCTGGTTTGGTACCGATGCGCGCCTGGCCGATATCGATCACAAGGAGTCCTACTGCGACGAGCAGCCGTTCTATCGCACCAAGGTCAAGCTGAAGAAGGAAATCGTCACCCTCGGTGTGCCAGGCGTCGATCCCAACCAGCGCGTCGGCACCTATGTCGATCCAAAGGACTGGAACGCCCTGATCGAAGATCCGGAAGTGCTGTTGATCGACACCCGCAACGACTACGAAGTGGCCATCGGCACCTTCGAAGGCGCCGTGGACCCGAAGACCAAATCCTTCCGCGAATTTCCCGATTACATCAAGGCGCACTACGACCCGGCCAAGCACAAGAAGGTCGCGATGTTCTGCACCGGTGGCATTCGCTGCGAGAAGGCCTCCAGCTATATGCTCGGCGAGGGCTTCGAGGAGGTGTATCACCTCAAGGGCGGCATCCTTAAATACCTCGAAGAGGTACCGCAGGAAGAAACCCGCTGGCGCGGCGACTGCTTCGTCTTCGACAACCGGGTGACCGTCCGCCATGACCTCACCGAGGGCGACTTCGACCAATGCCACGCGTGTCGCACGCCGATCTCGCTGGAGGACCGCCAATCGGAGCACTACGCTCCAGGCATCAGCTGCCCGCACTGCTGGGATAACCTCAGTGAAAAGACGCGTCACAGCGCGCGTGAGCGGCAAAAGCAGATCGAACTGGCGCTCAAGCGCAACCAGCCACACCCCATCGGCTACAACTATCGCAAGGCAGGCTTGTAGCCGCGACAGCCATAAGGCGCGACAAACGCGTTTCATCTGATAAAACCGGAGCCCCGATGAGCCGACTGATCTATGTGATGGACCCGATGTGCTCATGGTGCTGGGGCTTTGCGCCGGTCGTGCAGGCACTGATCGAGCAGGCGCAGGCAGGTGGCGTCGGTACCGATCTCGTGGTCGGCGGCTTGCGTCAGGAACGTACCGCGATGGACCAGGCCGCTCGTGACCGCACCGCTTCCTACTGGCATGCGGTACATGAGGCGAGTGGCCAACCCTTCAACTTCGAGGCAGGTCTGCCGGAAGGGCTGGTTTACGACACCGAGCCGGCCTGCCGTGCGCTGGTTGCGGCACGTGATCTCGACCAGCAAGCCGCATGGCGACTCGCTGGGCTCATCCAGCGGGCCTTCTACGTCGAAGGGCGCAACGTCACGCTGCCGCCGGAACTTGTCGAGCTGGCCGAGACGGCAGGCATACCACGCATCGAGTTCGCCGACCGCTTCGATTCCCAGGCGGCGCGCGACGCCACCGTTGCGGATTTCGAGTGGGCGCGCAATCTAGGCGTCGCCGGTTTCCCTACCTTGCTCGCCGAGCACGAAGGTCAGCTGGCATTGGTGACCAACGGCTTTCAGCCGCTCGATGCGCTGTCGCCGTTGCTGGGGCGCTGGCTGGACCACAACATCAATGCCTGATCAGCTCAGCTGGGCTGAGATCCGCCGCCTCGCGCTGCACCATCGCAAAGCGCTGATACTGGCCAATCTGGTCGCGGTGCTGGCCACGCTGTGCAGCGTGCCGATCCCCTTGTTGTTGCCGTTGCTGGTCGACGAGGTGCTGCTGAAGCAGGGCGACACGGCGCTGCAGATCATGGACAGGCTGTTGCCATCCGACTGGCAGACGGCAATCGGATATATCGGTCTGATGCTCTGCGTAACCCTGTTGCTGCGTGCATCGGCTCTGATGTTCAACGTTCTGCAGGCGCGTCTGTTCGCCCGGTTGTCCAAGGATCTGGTCTATCGCATCCGTGTGCGCCTGATCGAGCGGCTCAAGCGCATTGCGCTGAGCGAGTATGAAAGCCTGGGCGGTGGGACCGTCGCCGCGCACCTGGTCACCGATCTGGAGACCATCGACAAATTCATCGGCGAGACCCTCAGCCGTTTGCTGGTCGCCTTGCTGTCCATTGCCGGTACGGCGGCAATCCTGCTCTGGATGCATTGGCAGCTGGCGCTGTTGATCCTCTTGTTCAATCCGCTGGTGATCTACGCCACGGTGCAGCTGGGCAAGCGCGTCAAACACCTGAAGAAACTTGAGAACGACAGTACCTCGCTGTTCACCCAGGCACTCACCGAAACGCTGGACGCGATCCAGGAAGTCCGCGCCGGCAACCGCCAGGGTTTCTTCCTTGGCCGCCTCGGCCTGCGGGCTCGCGAAGTCAGGGACTACGCAGTCGCTTCGCAGTGGAAGACGGACGCCTCCAACCGCGCCAGTGGGCTGCTGTTCCAGTTCGGTATCGACATCTTCCGCGCCGCAGCCATGCTCACGGTGCTGTTTTCCGACCTGTCCATCGGACAGATGCTCGCGGTGTTCAGCTACCTGTGGTTCATGATCGGCCCGGTGGAGCAGCTGCTCAATCTGCAGTACGCCTTCTACGCGGCGGGCGGTGCGCTGAGCCGCATCAACCAGCTGCTGGCGCGTGCCGATGAGCCTCAATACGTCGGCGGCCAGGACCCGTTCGCGGGGCGCGATACCGTGGACATCGAGGTTCAGGGGCTGTGCTTTTCCTATCAGGATGAGCCGGTGCTGGAAGGTCTGGACCTTTCCATCTCTGCGGGAGAAAAGGTCGCCATCGTCGGCGCCAGCGGCGGCGGCAAGAGCACCCTGGTGCAGTTGCTGCTGGGCCTCTATCAGCCGCAGGCCGGGCATATCCGCTTCGCCGGGGTGGAGGTGCAGGACATCGGACTGCCCACGGTTCGCGACAACGTCGCCGTGGTCCTGCAACATCCCGCACTGTTCAACGACACGGTACGCGCCAACCTGCTGATGGGCCGCGAGCGGGACGACCAGGCGTGCTGGCGTGCGTTGGAAATCGCCCAGCTGGCCGATACGATCCGCCAGCTTCCGGCCGGGCTGGACAGCATCGTCGGGCGTTCCGGTGTGCGTTTGTCCGGCGGGCAGAGGCAACGGCTGGCAGTCGCCCGCATGGTCCTGGCCGAGCCCAAGGTGGTCATCCTCGACGAGGCGACCTCGGCGCTGGACGCGGCCACCGAATATGCCCTGCACCAGGGGCTCAATCGCTTTCTGCAAGGCCGTACCACGCTGATCATTGCGCACCGTCTGTCGGCAGTGAAGCAGGCCGATCGCGTCCTCGTATTCGACGGTGGACGCATCGCCGAGCAGGGCGATCATCAGCAGCTGATCGCCGACGGCGGGCTCTACGCCAAGCTTTACGGGCATCTTCAGCAGCATTGAGGATGGGCTTGGGCGCTAGCCGGTGCGTCCAGTCCCATGACAAGCATCGAGAGATGGCTCTGTGCTATCAAAGCCTGATCAAATTGGTCTGAAATCGCATTCAACTTTAGTCGCGACCTGCCGACTTGATTAGGTGCACATCTTTCTTAGGGATCCCTCTGATGCAGTCCGTCGATCTATTCGCCAACCTTTCCGTGGGCAAGAAGTTGCTGCTTGGCTTCGCCATGGTGCTCTTGCTGACAATGGGCGTTGCCGGGACTGGCTTCTATGCCGTGGATTCGATCCTGTCCCGCTCCTCCCAGATGAATCAGCTGTCGCATATCAACGCCGCAATCCTCGCGGCCCGGGGCGAGGAGCGCGACTATGCGCTTACACGCAATGAGGCCTCAGCCACCGCCTTGCGCAGTACCCTCGCCAAGCTCAATCAGGAGCTCGATGAACTTGCCGAAAACTCCTCGGAAGAAGAGCAACAGATCCTGCAGCAGGTCCGCAGTGATGCGGCTGTCTATGCCGGACAGTTCGATAGCTACCAACAGCTGATCAGCCGGGGCGCGGAGCTGCGTGAACGCATGACCGATGCAGCGCAGAAGAGCCGTGAGGAGTTCGAGTACATCGAACTGGACATGTATGACGCGGTGCGTGTGTTGCGTCTGGAGGGGGACCACCTCAAGGGCAGCGACCCGCTGACCATCGCCGAAGCCGCCTCTGGCCTGACCAAGCGCATCCTCGACTTGCGCACCTTCGAGAATGTGTTCATCGGCAACAGCGCCCAGACCGCCGTGGACAGCTGGAACGAATCCTATGAAGACGTGACCACCATTGGCACCAGCCTCAAGACCTGGCTCAACGACGAGCAGAAAGCCACCATGGACGGCGCCCTCGCGGCGCTGGCCAGCTATAGGCAGGCGTTCGACGAGTTTCGCAACAGCCGTGCCGAGCGCGTTGCGCTCGAGCGGGCCATGGTGACCCAGGCTCAGCGCATTCTCGATGCAGCCGACCAGGCACTGGCTGGCGCCACCGAAGCCATGCAGGATCAGCGTCGCAGCGCCTACCTGCTACTCGGAGTCATCAGCATACTCGCGGTCGTGATTGGTCTGGCTGCCGCCACGGCCATCTCACGCATGATCGTCCTGCCGCTGCGCTACACCGTTCAGTTGGCGCAGCGTGTGGCCGATGGCGATCTCACCCAGTCGCAGGCGGTTAGCCGTCGTGATGAGCTGGGGCAGTTGCAGCAGGCGATGTATGACATGACGCAGAGCCTGCGCACGCTCATCGGCCGGATTGGCGGCGGCGTCGGCCAGATCGCAACCGCTGCCGAGCAGCTGTCTTCCGTGACCGCGCAAACCAGCGCTGGGGTGCAGAAGCAGCGTGTCGAGACCGAGCAGGTTGCTGCGGCGATGCATGAGATGGCCGCTACCGTGCAGGAAGTCGCGCAGAACGCCGAGCAGGCGTCACTGGCGGCACGCCAGGCTGATCAGCAGGCCCGGCAGGGTGACCGGGTCGTTCAGGAGGCTATCGGTCAGATCGGCAGCCTGTCCGGAGAGGTCGAGCATTCCGCTCATGCCATCGAAGAACTGAATACCGAGAGCGGTCGCATTGGCAGCGTCCTGGAAGTGATCCGGGCGGTCGCCGAGCAGACCAACCTGCTGGCACTCAACGCAGCGATCGAAGCGGCGCGTGCCGGCGAACAGGGGCGAGGGTTTGCCGTTGTGGCAGACGAAGTGCGCGCCCTTGCACGCCGCACCCACGATTCCACCGAGGAGATCGAAGGCCTGATCGGCAACCTGCAGCGTGTTGCGCATAAAGCCGTGGAGCAGATGCAAACCAGCCGCGATCTCACCCAGCGCACGGTTGACCTGGCCGGTGAAGCGGGTACGGCCCTGAGCCGCATCACCGAATCGGTATCGACCATCGAGCAGATGAACCAGCAGATCGCCGCGGCGGCCGAGCAGCAGAGCGCGGTGGCCGAAAACATTTCCGAAAGCGTGACGCGCGTACGCGACATCGGCGAACAGAGTGCCAGCGGCAGTGAACAGACCGCTGCGGCCAGTGCCGAGCTGGCGCGCCTGGGCGTCGAGCTGCAGGGTCTGGTGGCGCGTTTCCGCACCTGATCCGTTGCGCTGCCGCATCAAAGCCCCGGCTGATCAGACGGTGTAAGAACGTAGCGAGCGACGGTCAGGCAAGCAAAAACAGGCGAAGAAGCGAATTTTACGAGCCGTAAATGAGCATGCCGAGCCTGTTTTTAACGCTGCCTGACCGAGCGCAGCGGTTCTCACACATTCTGCATTGCCGGGGCTTTGTCGTGCATAACGCTGAACTCCCTCGAGCCTCCGGCTATCTAGTAGAGGAACGCGGCTCCTGTCGCACCCATCGGAGATGCCTGATTGAACGGCCTGCAGCGCGCGAATCCAAACCTCGTCCCGGAAGCGACCCAGCCATGAAAAACATCGGATCCGATTCGGGCGGGTCCCGGCTGAAGCAGGCGATTACCGGCCCGGCGCTGTTTCTGTTCATCCTCGGCGATGTGCTGGGTGCGGGGGTCTACGCCCTGGTGGGCAAGATCGCCGGTGAGGCGGGTGGCGCGGTCTGGGTGCCGCTGCTGGTCGCGCTGGGGTTCGCCATGCTGACGGCCGCTTCCTACGCCGAGCTGGTGACCAAGTACCCGAAGGCGGGCGGTGCGGCGGTATTCGCCGAGCGCGCGTTTGGCAAGCCGCTGCTGTCGTTCCTGGTCGGCTTCTGCATGCTGGCGGCCGGCGTGACCAGTGCCGCAGGGCTGTCACTGGCGTTCGCCGGTGACTATCTGGGCGCCTTTCTCGATACCCCGGCGGTGCCGACCGCATTAGCCTTCCTGACCATCGTCGCGTTGCTCAATGCGCGAGGCATCAAGGAGTCGCTCGGTGCCAACGCGGTGATGACGGTCATCGAGGTGTCGGGCCTCCTGTTCGTCGTGATCCTGGCTGCACGCTTCCTCATGAGCGGGCAGGGAGAACCATCCAGAGTGCTGGAGTTCGCTCCCGGCGTATCACCGGCAATCGCCGTGCTGGGGGCTGCGCTGATCGCGTTTTACTCCTTCGTTGGTTTCGAGGTGTCGGCCAATGTGGCAGAAGAGGTGAAGGACGTGCGGCGCAACTACCCGCGCGCGCTGTTCGGTGCCCTGTTGGTGGCCGGGCTGGTCTACATGGGCGTTGGTGTCGCCGCGACGGCCGTGCTTTCACCTGCCACGTTGGCTGGCTCGTCGGCCCCCTTGCTAGATGTGGTACGGGCGACGGGCTATGCCGTGCCGGACTGGCTGTTCGCAGCCGTGGCCCTGGTGGCGGTTGCCAATGGGGCGCTGCTCACCATGATCATGTCCAGCCGCCTGGCGTATGGAATGGCCGATGAGGGGTTGCTGCCGTCGGTGCTGACCCGGGTATTGCCAGAACGGCGAACCCCCTGGCTGGCAATCGTCCTCACGACCTTGCTGGCGATGATTCTCACCGTGACCGGTACGCTGACGGCACTCGCCGAAACCGTGGTGCTGTTGCTGCTGTTCGTATTCATGAGCACCAACGTGGCGGTGCTGGTGTTGCGCAAGGACAAGATCGCCGAGCCGCATTTTCGCACCCCGACCATCCTTCCCGTCCTGGCGATCCTGTCCTGCCTGGTGCTCCTGTCCCAGCAAGGCGCGGGCACCTGGCTGCGTGCAGGGCTGCTGATGGCGCTCGGGGCAGTTCTCTACGGAGTTGGCCACTGGCGCAAGGGGCGTGGCCGGTAGTCAGCCCCGCTCGAGTTCGGCTGCCCACTCGGCCAGCGGCAGCGCTGGCTGCTGGTGCCAGATGCGCTGCCAGATCTGTTCCAGCCGATCCAGGCCGCCGCGCTCCGTCGGAAGTCGTTCGACGTAGGGGATCAACCTCCAGTCATCCCCTTCACGTTCGGCCAGGGCGAAGCGGAAGGGATGAAAACCGGTCATGCCAAGGCGCAGATCAGTGACCAGCAGTTTGCCCTCGACTTCGTCGTAACGCAGCACGCCGTCGGTAAACCATTGCAAGCGCTGATGTTGCGGCGACCCGCTGAGCGCCCTTGCGAGCCCTTCACCACGGGGCAGGGGGACCAGTTCCGGCGGGCTGCGATCGAACCAGCTCACCAGCGACTCGTAGTAGCTGTCACCCTCGACGACGATGACCCGCCACAAGAGGCTATTGAACGGCGTCGGCGTGCTGAACACCCGGCTTGGCTGAACGCCTTGCCGGTCCATGACCGCTTCCACACGCTGCTCGGCCATCTGCTTGCCCATGACGGTGAAACCCAGGTACAGCGACGTCACGGCCAACGCCACGACCGGGCCGCGAGGGCTCCCCTTCAAACCGGATATTGCCGCGACCAGCACAGCCAGAAGCAAGGGGACGCTGTACACCGGATCGATGATGAATACGCTGGACCATGCCACCGGTGGCGTTGCCAGCGGCCAGAACAACTGGGTGCCATAGCTGGTGAAGGCGTCGAGCAGCACATGGGTCGCCAGCACCAGCCATATCGTCAGGAACAGGCGTCTGCCTGTGTAGTTCGGGTCGGGTCGTATCCGTCGCGCCAGCCAGGTCAGCGCGACGGCCAGCAGGCTGAGGACAAACAGCGAGTGGCTGAAGCCGCGGTGGTAGGTCATGTCCGCGACCGCGTCGCCATAATCGATAACCACGTCGAGGTCAGGCAGGGTGCCCAGCATCGCGCCATACAGCAACGCCTTGCGGCCTTGCCAGCGACCGAGCAGAGAGGCCTGAACCGTGGCGCCGAGCAGGGCCTGGGTAATCGAGTCCATGCGGGATTCCATATGCTGCGAGAGGGCTACAGTAGCTGAACCCGCCTGGCTGTAGCGGTTCGAAATCATATAAAAACGTGTCCACCCGTCCCGGCTGGTGGACAATGCCCGTCTATTTTCGATTCACGAAGGACCGATGCTCGACATATCCAACAGCGTGCAGCTGCCTGACAGCGAGATCGAACTGACCGCTATTCGCGCCCAGGGTGCCGGCGGCCAGAACGTCAACAAGGTATCCAGTGCGCTGCACCTGCGCTTCGACATCAATGCCTCATCATTGCCGCCGTTCTACAAGGAACGGTTGCTGGCGCTGCGCGACAGCCGCATCACCGGAGACGGCGTGATCGTCATCAAGGCGCAGCAGTATCGCACCCAGGAGCAGAACCGTGCCGACGCCCTGGAGCGCCTGGCAGAGATGATCCGTGGTGTAACCAAGGTGGAAAAGGCGCGCCGACCGACGCGCCCCACATTGGGCTCCAAGAAACGCCGCCTGGAAGGCAAGACCAAGCGCGGCGCGATCAAGGCCGGACGCGGCAAGGTGGATTTCTAGGGTCAGCCAGCGGTCTCGCTACCCGGTCATGCGCCACTGAGACCTTCTCGAGCCCGCGCCTGCCCAGGGCCTGGGCAGGGCACCAAGCCCGCTCAATGCGTGGCGGTGCGCGGCTCGACGAGATCTTCCTCGTCATGCCGAGGCTGCTGGCCTTCGTCGAGGATGTCCGCCTCGGCGACTTCGCCTTCGGGCGTATCCGGCATCAGTTCGAGCACCGTATGACTGGTGCGTAGCATTGGGGTGAAATGACCATGGGGCTCGGTGACCAGGTCGAATACCCGGCGCGCGCGGAACCATGAGTAGATCGCCAGAAATGCCAGGGTGACGGCAAAGAATACCGGCAGCGCCTTGGGGCCGAAAAAGCTCATCAGGCCACCCGCCACCACCGGACCGAAGGCTGCACCGAAACCGTTGGCCAGCAGCAGGCCGCTCGAGCCGGACAGGATCTCGTCCGGGTGCAGCTGATCGACCATCTGGGCCACCGCAATCGAGTAGATGGAGAATGCCAGGCCGCCCCAGAGAAACATCATGCCCAGCAGCAGCGGGCCGGATGTCAGCGGCGTGATCAGCCCGCCAAGCACGGCGCCGATGGCTACCACCCAGAGCAGCACCAGGCGGCGGTCATGGGTGTCGGAAAACAGCCCGATCGGCCATTGCAGCACGGCGCCGCCAAGAATCGTCACGCTCATCAGCAGGCCCACACCGGCGGCGTCGAAGCCGCTCTGGGACGCATACACCGGCGCCAGACCCCAGAAGCCGCCCAAGGTCAGACCGGAGACACCCGCAGCCATCAACGGCAGCGGAGCGATGCGCGCCAGTTGCAGAAGGTCCGTGGCCGGCATGTCCGGCTGTGCCGGCTGAGCCTGGCGGGTGAGGGTGATCGGCATCAGCGCGGCGCAGATCAGGATGGCCGCCAACGCGAACAGGGTGAAGCTCATCGGGCTGTCCAGGCTCAGCAATTGCTGAGCCGCGGCCAGCGCACCGAGGTTGACTGCCATGTACAGGGCAAACACCTGGCCGCGCTTCTCGCCGCTGACCTGAGCGTTGAGCCAGCTCTCGATCACCATGTACAGCGTGACCATGGCCACGCCGTACATGACCCGCAGCACCAGCCAGACCCAGGGGTTGACAATGATCACGTGCAGCAGCGCTGCCACGGCCGCCAGTGCAGCGTAGAAGGCGAAGGTGCGGATATGGCCGATGCGCCTGATCAGCGAAGGCGCGAGCCAGGTACCCACCAGAAAACCGGCGAAATAGCCGGACATGAGCAGGCCGATCAGGCCTGTCGAGTAACCCTCGGCGACGCCTCGCAGCGTCAGCAGGGTGTTCAGCAGGCCGTGGCCGAGCAGTAGTAAGGCAACTCCGCCCAGCAGCGAGCTGATGGGGGCTAATAACGACGTCATGGCAAACAACCCTAGGCAAGTATGACGGTGATGGCAAGCCGCGTACGGCACCGCAGCTGGCCGATGATATGAGTAACCTGCTGATCTATTTAGTGTTTTGCATGGCAAGGATGGTGTTTCAGCTTGACCGTTGCTGCTTGGGCAGTAATTTCCGGTCAGGATTCCCGCAGGCCGCTAATTTTCAAGCGAAGCGCATGTGACCGCGAGCGGCGCTGTCATGCTGCAGCTGGCGGTACCACTTTGTACAGGCTAGCCGACCCCAGGCGCCAGCACACCGATCAAGGCCCGAACGCTTCCGGGTAGCGCATCCAGTTCGCGCACCAGAATGCTTCGCTCACGGATGGCCCACGGCTCGTCGAGTTCGATAAGTGCGAGCTGCATGGTGCGGCTGTGCCTGCGTGCGGCCGACTCCGGAATGATGCCGATGCCAACGCCGACCTCGATCATTCTGCATACCGCTTCGAAACTGGAAACCTGGATGCGCAGCGACAAAGTGCCGCCGAGCCTTTCCACCCGGTCGCGAAGGAAGGTCAGCAGGGTGCTGCCTTCATGCAGGCCGATATGCTGATAGTCCAGCGTCTGGCCCAGGCTGATCTTTGCCTCGCTGGCCAGGGCATGTCCGAGCGGTACGGCCAGCACCAGCCGGTCGGTACTGAAATGCAGAACTTCAAGACCCTGCGCCTCTACCGGCCCGGCAATGATGCCGAGATCGGTGCTGCCATCGAGAACGCCGCGCACGATGTCGCGGCTGAGCCGTTCCTGTAGATCGATGGTGACGCCGGGCCTTTGCGCGAGAAAGCCGGCGAGCACTTCGGGAAGAAACTCGGTAACCGCGGTGGTGTTGGCAAAGATGCGGATATGCCCGGCTGAGTCTGTGCCGTATTGGTTGAACTCGCCTTTGAGGTAGTCCACCTGGCGCATGATGAGGCGCGCGTGCTGCAGCAGCTTGTGTCCGGCTGGCGTCAGTTCAACGCCCCGGCTGTCACGGTACAGCAGGCGGCTGTCCAGTTGCGCTTCCAGTGCCTTGATTCGCGCGCTGGCCGCTGCCGGCGAAAGATACGCCCGGCGTGCGCCCTGGGTCAGGCTGGGAGATTCGGCGATGTGGATGAACAGCCGCAGGTCGGCCAGATCGAAGTGCATGGCGAGGCTCGCGTGAACGGTCGCGTTCAGCATAGCTGAACGCCGGCATTGGTAAATGCAGATTCCCGGAATGCCCGTTGCGTAGCAGTCTGCTGAAAACAAGACAGCCGGAATGCCACGATGACGGACGTAACTGCCTGGATAGGCCGCAGCGAAGAGGTTCACGACCAGCTCAGCCGCAATTTGCTGATGCGTATCGCAGCAACCCTGAATGAAAGAACACCCGGCCACGGCGAAGCCTTGCCGCCGCTGTGGCAGTGGTGCTTTTTCCAGGAGCCGATGCCGGAAAGCGGACTGGGCGGAGACGGCCATCCTGCACGCGGAGGCTTCCTGCCGCCGGCCGACAACCGCAACCGTATGTGGGCGGGCGGACGTGTCGAATTCATCGAGCCCCTGATGGCCGGGTCCGAGGCCAGTCGTGTCTCGACCATTAAGCACGTCGAGGAAAAGCAGGGTGGCACCGGCGCGCTGCTGTTCGTCACGGTGCAGCACGACTACCTTCAGGACGGCCGCCTGGCGATCCGCGAAGAGCAGGACATCGTCTATCGCGAGCCGAGCCCGCCGAAGACATCGAGCAGCGAGTCGATGCTGGCTGGCGATTGGCGTGAACCGGTGACGCCGACCCCGACGCTGCTGTTCCGCTACTCGGCGGTCACCTTCAACGGCCATCGCATCCATTACGACTGGCCCTACGTCACCGAGACCGAAGGCTATGCCGGCCTGGTCGTTCACGGCCCGCTGATCGCCACGCTCAACCTGCGTGCCTTCTGCCGGGCGAACCCGGACGCCAGGCTCAGGCGCTTTGCCTACCGCGGCCTGCGTCCGCTGGTGGTGCCGCAGCCGTTCGAGGTCGGCGGCCGCATCGTCGCGCCGGGCAAGGCCGAACTCTGGGCCGGCGACGGCAACGGCCTGGCGCAGAAAGCCGAAGTGGAATTCGACTGAATCGTAGGGTGGATAACGGCGCAGCCTTATCCACCGAAGCCCGGCGGTGGATACCCACCCTAGGTCTGCCGCGACAACGATAAGAAGGTGAAGAGCCGAGATGACCCCGAACAAGAC
>DGLA01000016.1:467619-467838 GCA_002387205.1 Stutzerimonas stutzeri
GCGTCACCGAGCCGACCACCGGCACCGACACCACCAAGATCAAGACCACCGCCGTGCGCCGGGGCGACAAGTACGTCATCAACGGGCAGAAGGTGTGGATCTCGCGCATCCAGCACTCGGACCTGATGATCCTGCTGGCGCGCACCACGCCGCTGGCCGAGGTACAGCGCAAGTCCGAGGGCATGTCGATCTTCCTCGTCGACCTGCGCGAGGCCATCG
>DGLA01000006.1 GCA_002387205.1 Stutzerimonas stutzeri
TGGTTTCGGCGGCCTGCAGGGTGAAGGGGAACAGACCGCTGAGCATCAGGGCGCTGGCGGCGAGAGTGGACTTCAGTAGGGGACGGCGTTTCATGGTGGGCGGCTCCTTGGCTGTCCATGCGCAACTGTGGGGTTGGTCCTTTGGGACTGGGAGCGCTATCGCAGCATCCGTGCCAATTCATTCCAAACGCTCTGGCATGGGGCTTTGCTGTAGTTCTGACGAGTGCGCCCTAACGGGGCGTAATACCGGCGGGGTGCAATAACGGGGCGGCCGGTGCTCCGTGGGGCAGCGCGTTGCACGCTTGTGGTGCGAAACGCATTTCGGGTTCGCCGGTGCCGACCGATGCAGTCAGGCGCCGCTGCTTGCGGGGTTCGGCTCGTCGCCCTAGCATGGCCGGCCTGCTAATAAAGGCTTCGTCATGCCTCGTATCTCTCGCCCCCGTCCACCGCGCCCTGCCGCAGCGCGATCGCAACCACGACGTGTGGCCAAGGCGCCGCCTGCCGAGCCGCGGCTGCTGTTGTTGAACAAACCGTTCGACGTGCTCACGCAGTTCAACGATGCGGACGGCCGCGCCACCCTGAAGGACTTCGTGCCGGTGCCAGGCGTGTATCCGGCCGGGCGGCTGGATCGCGACAGCGAAGGGCTGCTGCTGCTCACCAACGACGGACAACTGCAGGCGCGCATTGCCGATCCCAAGCACAAGTTAACCAAGACCTACTGGGTGCAGGTGGAAGGCGAGGTCACGGCTGAACAACTGCAGCGCCTGCGCGACGGTGTCGAGCTCAACGACGGCATGACGCTACCGGCCGAGGCTCGGTCGCTGGACGAGCCGTCGCTATGGGTGCGCACCCCGCCAGTGCGCTTTCGCAAAAGCGTGCCGACCAGCTGGCTGGAATTGGTGATTCGCGAAGGGCGCAACCGTCAGGTACGGCGAATGACCGCGGCGGTCGGTCTGCCAACGCTGCGGCTGGTGCGGGTCAGGATCGGGCCCTGGGCGCTGGACGGACTGCAGCCCGGCGAATGGCGGGAAGTGCCGGCGCGCTTGTAAAACGCCGCCCACCCGCGATCAATGATCAGTGCGGAATGCCCTGTGTCACTTCGATGATGTAGCCAATGATCGGCTTGGCGAGAAAGGCAAACAGGCACAGGCCGAGGCCCAGAAACAGAATCGCTGTGCCTAGGCGGCCAGCTTTGGATTTCTTCGCCAGATCCCAGATGATGAACGCCATGAAGGCCATCAGTCCGCCGACCAGGACGATCATCATCCACTTTTCGAATACTTCGGGTTCCACGCGAGTCTCCTGACTGACTTCGACGATGGCGCCTGCGGCAGGCCGGGCGCGAAAGCGCGGCAGTATACCCCTGCACAACGCGGCGCGTGTGCCACCGGTGGTTGGACGGTCATGCCCGCGAAGCGTTCGGATCACGCCGACCGGGCGCCGGTGCGGCGAAATGTCCCACCTGTAATCAGTAGGCGGCCTTGATCACGTCGATGCCCTTGTTCAGCACCACGCGCCAGGCCTGCAGGTCCGCCTGCTGCAGCTCATCATCGTGCTGGCCGATGGTCTTCAGCAGCGCCGCGACCCATAGGTCGTAGAGCTCCGGATGTATGTCCAGCTGGGTGCGCGAATGGCTCTGGCCCAAGGCGCGGAGCTTGGTATCAGGCATGCCGCGGGCGAACAGCACCAGATTGAGAATGCCGGCGCGCAGCAGCTGCTTCTGGGCGGTCATGTCGGTACGGGCGAACTTCTCGCGTATCGCTGGCGAGCTGGCGAGAAAGGTGGCGTAGAAGTCATCGAAGAAATGGGGACTGGCGCAGCAGCGGCCATAGCTCTGCATAACGCGGTTGGTGTCGTTCATCGGGCATCCCTTGCACGAAAGATCTGGAGCGACGCCCGCGATGGGGCGTCGCATTCGGTAGTTCCGCCCACCTGACGGGTCGGAAACCAAGGGCGCGGATTATAGGCAGTAACCCTGCGAAAAGTAGGGTTCTGGCTGTGCGCTGTGTCTCAGCTACGCAAATGCTCCAGTGGCAGCTCCGTGCTTGACGACACCTGCCGCAGGACGAAGCTGGAGCGCACGCTCGACACCCCTTCGATACGGGTCAGGGTGCCGAGCAGAAAGGCCTGGTAATGCTCCATGTCGGGCACCACGACCTTGAGCTGGTAGTCGGCATCCATTCCGGTCACCAGGCTGCATTCCAGCACCTCCGGACATTTGGCGATGACGCCTTCGAAGTGCTCGAAGCGCTCCGGTGTGTGCCTGTCCATGCCGATCAGCACGTAGGCGGTCAGCGTCAGGCCAAGTTTCTTGCGGTCCAGAAGTGCGACCTGACGGGCAATGAAGCCATCATCCTCGAGCTGCTTGACCCGTCGGGAGCAGGGCGAGGGCGACAGGCCGATGCGCTCCGCCAGCTCCTGGTTGGAGATACGTGCGTCGTGCTGCAGTTCGCCAAGAATCCGCAAGTCGTAGCGGTCGAGTTTGCTCATTTCGGAAGGCTTGCGTCGATAGGTTGCGCAAAACTATGTTCTTTTAGGTCTGCGTTGCGCAAGTGGCTTGTAAATGAGCAATCTTCGCAAGCAGCTGTCGGCAGGGGCGGCGTAAGCTTTATCCAACTTCAGCCCCCGGCAGAAAGGACACGGCATGCGATCCCCGCCGTGACCTCCGAAACGCCTTACCAAGGTCGACGGTCCGGGCCCCCGACGCTCACGAGGTGTCGAGAGAAGAAGCCGTTACCATCGGCCCAACGAATCGAAAAGACCATGCCCAGGCGTGGTCTTTTTCGTTTTGGTGTTTTGTTTGGTCTAGGTGCTGACCGGTCTCTATTGCCGAGTCGGCTGATAGCTAAGTTTCGCTCTGCATTAAGCTGTGAGAGCGGCCTTGGCCGCGAAGCTGTTGGGCTCTTGGGGCACGTGGTTACACACATTGGCCAGGTTGGCTGAGGCATTGGTTTCGCCCTGCTGGGCGAGTCACTTTTTCCAGACGCGGAAAAAGTAACCAAAAACGCTTGCCCCTGCATCCGGCCCCGGCTACGCCGGGGTTCCCTCGCTCCGGTGACATTCCAGGGGCCCGCCGCGAAGGGCCATCCCTGGCCCATCGCGGCTCTCGCGGCATCCATGCCGCTCAACCCCTTCCACATCACCTGCGCTCGGCCTGCTGAAAGGGGCGATTCAGTGGTGTTTGATGGGTCGTGCAAATAAGCGGGAAAGTAGCGCGGATGGGATGAGGAAAGTCTCGCGAAGCGAGACCCGGATGCAGGGGCAAGACCTTTTGGTTCCTTATGGGGGGCCGTCCATCCGGGCAACTGCCAAAAGGGACTCGCCCAGCAGGGCGAAACCAGCGCTATCAGAGCGCGGGCTAATTGTGTGAGCTCTGGGCTGGGCGCCGCTACTGCGCGCTTTACGCGAGGTTTACGGGTGCGGCCTAACCACCTCAAGCGGATCCGCATGCACCAACACCTCGGCCCGCGGATACTGAGCGTGAATCGCCGCCTCGACCTGATCGCACAAGGCATGCGCTTCGATCAATGGCAGCTGTCCAGGCAGCTCCAGATGCATCTGCACGAACCAGCGGGTACCGGAAACCCGGGTGCGAAGGTCATGGCAGCCGACCACACCTGGTACGTCGCAAGCCAGCCTGTGCATGTCCTCACTGATCTCCGGCGACAGCTCGGTATCCATCAGTACCGCACCGGCCTCGCGCACGATGCTCAGCGCGCTCCAGAAGATGTACACCGCGATGGCGATGCCAAACACGGCGTCCAGGCGCTCCAGGCCATAGCCGGCCAGCACCAGTGCGACAAGGATGCTGCTGTTGAGCAGCAGGTCGGAGCGGTAGTGCAGCGAGTCGGCGCGAATCGCCGTGGAGCCGGTCTCACGCACCACGTGACGTTGATACATCAGCAGCGCCACGGTCAGCGCCAGTGACAGCAGCATCACGGCGATGCCCAGCGTCGGCGCGCCCAGCGGTTGCGGGTGGAGCATGCGATCCACGCCCTGGACGCAGACAAGAATCGCGCTGACGGAAATGAACGCACCCTGGCCGAGGCCTGCCAACGCCTCGGCCTTGCCGTGACCGTAGCGATGATCATCGTCAGCGGGGCGCAGGGAATAGTGCACGGCCAACAGGTTAAGAAGCGAGGCGGCACCGTCCAGCAAGGAGTCGGTGAGCCCCGCCAGCAGGCTCACCGAGCCACTCAGCCACCAGGCCAGCGCCTTGCTGGCGGCAAGCGTCAGCGCCACGGCCAACGCAAGCCGCGTGGCGCGGCGCATCAACCGTGCGTGCTCGGCGCTGACCCCTTTGCGCTCGCGGGTGTGCTGCATCAGGCGGCCGGGCGAAGTCCGAAGGCGGCGAGCTGCTCCACATTGCCGGTGTGCCTGATCAGGCGCGGATCGTCCAGCGGCAGGCTGCGGCCGGTTTCGCTTTCGATGATGGCCTTGAGCTTGGCCTGGTCGATTTCGCCGTCAGCGCCAATGGCGTCCTGGAGTTTTTCCGGGGCCATGGAGTAATTGCTGTCAGGCAGGTAGATCGCGCCGGTGGCAAAGTCGATACCAAACGCGATCAGGCCGGGGATAACGTAGAACAGCAGGCCGACGGCATTGGCGACGGCAATGGCGGGATCGATCCTGCCATCGATCTGGCCCCGGCGATCCGGGTAGAACAGCGTGCCGCAAGCAGTCAGTTGGGTGAACAGGGAGACGGCCAGCACGCCGCCGATGACACGGGAACGAGTACGCATAAGGACCTCCGGGGAAAGTGGCGCAACTATACAAGGGCTGTGTGATGTTTTCCCGATATCAGACACCTTGGCGGCGCAGTCTGTTCGGCCTCGGTGGAAGGTCCCGGGGTGCTGCCCGCTGCGTTGTGGCCTCGTCTCGTTATAATCGCGGCCCTGAACGGAGCCCCCATGATCGCCTTGCCCATCGATGAAGCCCTGCCGGCGCTGCGCCAGGCCCTGCTAACCCGTGATGAAGCGGTGCTCGAAGCGCCGCCTGGCGCCGGCAAGACCACCCGCGTCCCGCTGGCGCTGCTAGATGAGCCGTGGCTGGACGGACAGACGATCCTGATGCTCGAACCGCGGCGTCTTGCGGCGCGTGCGGCGGCCGAACGCCTGGCCAGCGAGCTGGGCGAAAAGGTCGGTCAAACCGTTGGCTATCGCATCCGCCTGGAGAGCAGGGTCGGACCGAACACCCGTGTCGAGGTGGTCACCGAAGGCATTCTTGCGCGCCGCTTGCAGGATGATCCGACGCTTGAAGGTGTCGGGCTGGTGATCTTCGATGAATTCCACGTTTTGCTAAATGCGCAGGAAGTCGCATTGTCTTGTCAGAAAAGCCAGCCACGTCTCGCCTCAGGCTTTGGTAGCTGCCAGTAGGTGGAGTCGGGTAGGTGCTATTGCGCACTACTCAATCTCCTTGGCAGCAAAGCGCAATGCCGACCGCATCCACTCCGGCATCTTGCAGGCCCGGAGCTTCATCAGCTCTTCGCCGCTCAGCGCACTAACAATCTTGGAAACCACATTAGCGGACAGCCCTTCTTTCCCGATGTAGTAGAGAGCAGTAAGCGCCACACCTACCGTCGTGCCGGCGTGCTGCAAGCGGTCCTTGGATACGTGGCGGAGGCGAACCACCGCATTGCCAACCTTGATCTCGCGAGTAGATCCGCTGGTGTAAAAGGTCGGCAACACCTGCATCTGTGTGCTGAGGCCCAACCTCCGAACAGCCTCCGCGCCGTGTATCTGGATCGTCTCGCCGTTCGCCTTCGTGATGACCTCCACGACAGCCAGCGGACTCGGGCGCACCACCCTGCCGGTGTACTTGCTCATTTTGGGGCGCATGTAGACACCGCGAGCGACTCGCTCCAGCGTGCCTGATTGCACCAGCCTAGAAAGCGCTTTATTAATCGACGCACGGGAACCGACCTGCGCGAACACCGCGCCGGCAAATGGCCTCCCCTTTGGCATGTGCTTGACTCGATTTAAAATAGCTTGCGCGACGGACATATGAGCCCCAAAAAGTCAGAATCCACATATTTTCTGACGCCCACAAAAACTATAAGCCCTGCCAAAAACAGGACCTCCAGGCCAGCCACTGGGGACAGAGGGACAGCAAGATCAACACTCACTGTGCGGCCACGGAACCGGCCCCTCACACAGCCTCGCTGAGTAATCAGTCAGGTTCGACTAGAGCTCTCAACTCCTCACCAACCTTCTCCAGGAGCTGCTCAAAACTTTCAGGAGCTTCGGATCCAAG
>DGLA01000015.1 GCA_002387205.1 Stutzerimonas stutzeri
GCTACCGAGGAGCTTATGAGCAAGACCAACGAATCCCTGATGCAACGCCGTGTCGCCGCCGTTCCCCGTGGCGTCGGCCAGATCCACCCGATCTTTGCCGACCACGCGAAGAACAGCAGCGTGGTGGATGTGGAGGGCCGCGAGTTCATCGATTTCGCCGGCGGCATCGCCGTGCTGAATACCGGCCACCTGCACCCGAAGATCGTCAAGGCGGTGGAAGACCAGCTGCACAAGCTCACCCACACCTGCTTCCAGGTGCTGGCCTACGAGCCGTACGTCGAGCTGTGCGAGAAGATCAACGCGCGGGTGCCGGGTGATTTCGCCAAGAAGACCCTGCTGGTCACCACCGGCTCCGAGGCCGTGGAGAACGCGGTGAAGATCGCCCGCGCCGCCACCGGCCGTGCCGGCGTGATTGCCTTCACCGGCGCCTATCACGGCCGCACCATGATGACCCTCGGCCTGACCGGCAAGGTCGCCCCGTACTCCGCCGGCATGGGCCTGATGCCGGGCGGGATCTTCCGTGCGCAGTATCCCTGCGCAATCCATGGTGTCAGCGTCGATGAATCGATCGCCAGCATCGAGCGCATCTTCAAGAACGATGCTGAGCCGCGCGACATCGCCGCGATCATCGTCGAACCGGTGCAGGGCGAGGGCGGCTTCAATGTCGCGCCGAAGGTTTTCATGGCCCGCCTGCGCGCGCTCTGCGACGAGCACGGCATCCTGCTGATCGCCGACGAGGTGCAGACCGGCGCCGGGCGCACCGGCACCTTCTTCGCCATGGAGCAGATGGGCGTGGTTGCCGACCTGACCACCTTCGCCAAGTCCGTCGGCGGCGGCTTCCCGATCGCCGGCGTGTGCGGCAAGGCCGAGATCATGGATGCCATCGCACCCGGCGGCCTGGGCGGCACCTATGCCGGCAACCCGCTGTCCTGCGCGGCGGCGCTGGCGGTCATGGAAATCTTCGAGGAGGAGCACCTGCTCGACCGCTGCAAGGCGGTGGCGGAGAAGCTCACCGCCGGCCTCAAGGCGATCCAGGCCAAGCACAAGGAGATCGGCGAGGTGCGCGGCCTCGGCGCGATGATCGCCATCGAGCTGTTCGAGGATGGCGACCTGGCGCGACCGGCCGCGGCGCTGACGTCGCAGATCGTCGCCCGGGCGCGGGAGAAGGGCTTGATCCTGCTGTCCTGCGGTACCTACTACAACGTGCTGCGCGTGCTGGTGCCGCTGACCGTCGAGGACGAGCTGCTCGAGCGCGGCTTGGCCATCCTCGGCGAGTGTTTCGACGAGCTGACCTGATCCGACCTGGCGCGCCGGCATTCCTGAGCGGATGTCAGGCGCGCCGCAACCCTGACCCCTCGGGTACAATGCGCGGCATCTTGCCGTGCTACCCGAGGTCGTCATGCAGCCGTTCGCCATCGCCCCTTCGATTCTTTCCGCCAATTTCGCCCGCCTGGGCGAGGAAGTGGACAACGTGCTGGCCGCCGGCGCCGACATCGTCCATTTCGACGTGATGGACAACCACTACGTGCCAAACCTGACCATCGGCCCGATGGTCTGCTCGGCGCTGCGCAAGCATGGCGTCACCGCGCCCATCGACGTGCACCTGATGGTCAAGCCGGTGGATCGCATGATCGGCGACTTCCTCGAGGCCGGCGCGACTTACATCACCTTCCACCCGGAAGCCTCCGAGCACATCGACCGTTCGCTGCAGCTGATCAAGGACGGCGGCGCCAAGGCCGGGCTGGTGTTCAATCCGGCGACACCGCTGGACGTACTCAAGTACGTCATGGACAAGGTCGACATGGTCCTGCTGATGAGCGTCAACCCCGGCTTCGGCGGGCAGAAGTTCATCCCCAACACCCTGGACAAACTGCGCGAGGCGCGCGCTCTGATCGACGCCAGCGGACGCGAGATCCGCCTGGAGATCGATGGCGGCGTGAATCCGAAGAACATCCGCGAGATCGCCGCAGCAGGCGCCGACACCTTTGTCGCCGGCTCGGCCATCTTCAACCAGCCGGACTACAAAGCGGTGATCGACCAGATGCGCGCCGAGCTGGCGCTGGCCCGCCCATGACTCGCCTGGAGCAACTGTTCGACGGCACGCTACCGCGGCTGGTGATGTTCGATCTGGACGGCACCCTGATGGACTCGGTACCGGACCTGGCGGCCGCGGTGGACAAGATGCTGATGCTGCTCGGCCGCCCACCGGCCGGTGTGGCCCGCGTGCGCGACTGGGTCGGCAACGGTTCGCGAGTGCTGGTGCGCCGCGCATTGGCCGGTCAGCTGGACCATGACGGTGTGGCCGACGAGCTAGCCGACGAGGCGCTGGCGCTGTTCATGCAGGCCTACGCCGGCGGCCACGAGCTGACCGCTGTCTATCCGGGGGTGCGTGAATGTCTGGACTGGCTGCGCGAGCGGGAGGTGAAGCTCGCGATCATCACCAACAAGCCGGCGCAGTTCATCGAACCGCTGCTGGAGGAGAAGGGGCTGGCTGGTTATTTCCAGTGGCTGGTCGGTGGTGACACGCTGCCTCAGCAGAAGCCTGATCCGGCGGCGTTATTGTGGGTCATGGGTGAGGCTGCGGTCGAACCGGTCGCTTCGCTGTTCGTCGGCGATTCGCGCAATGACGTCCGTGCCGCGAAAGCGGCGTCCGTTCCCTGTGTCGCGCTGACATATGGCTACAACCACGGCGATCCCATCGCTGATGAGGAGCCTGCGCTGGTGCTCGATGACCTGCGCGAGCTGGTTGCTTCGGTTTCGGGGCTGCGCTAGTGTGGCCCCTGTCCTCTGAACCCCCCCAGACGAGATCAGATCGTGGTGGTCACCCGCAAACAATGGATGAATGTCATCAAGGCCCTGGCCCGTTGGCGCTGGCGCGCCTGACATCTTCTGCCGGCTCGGCCGGTACGTTTGCAATCGACCCAATTAGCTCCCTCCGACCACGAGGCTGACATGACCCGCGAAGAATTCCTGCGTTTGGCCGCCGAAGGCCACAACCGCATTCCCCTGTCGTTCGAGACGCTCGCCGATTTCGATACGCCGCTGACGCTCTATCTCAAACTGGCCGACGCGCCCAATTCCTACCTGCTCGAATCCGTGCAGGGCGGCGAGAAGTGGGGGCGATATTCCATTATCGGCCTGCCGTGCCGCACCGTGCTCAGGGTGCACGATCATCGAATCAGCGTGACCACCGACGGCTTCGAGACCGAGGCCTGTGAGATCGAGGATCCGCTGGCCTTCGTCGAAGCCTTCCAGCAGCGCTATCGCGTGGCGCCGGTCGAAGGGTTGCCGCGGTTCAACGGTGGCCTTGTGGGCTACTTCGGTTACGACAGCGTGCGCTATGTGGAGCGCAAGCTGGCGACCTGCCCCAACCCCGATCCGCTGGGCACGCCGGATATCCTCCTGATGGTCTCCGATGCGGTAGTGGTGTTCGACAACCTCGCCGGCAAGCTGCACTGCATCGTGCTGGCCGACCCAGGGCAGCCGGACGCCTATGAGGCGGGGCAGGCGAAACTTCAGGCGCTGCGCGAAAAGCTGCGCCAGTCGATCACCCCGCGCCTGGGTCTGGACTTCGAAAAGAGCAACGGCGCCGAACCGAGCTTCCGCTCCAGTTTCAGCCGCGAGGACTATGAGCAGGCGGTCAACCGTATCAAGGACTACATCCTTGCCGGGGACTGCATGCAAGTGGTGATTTCCCAGCGCATGTCGATTCCGTTCGAGGCGGCGCCGATCGATCTTTACCGCGCGCTGCGCTGCTTCAACCCGACGCCTTATATGTACTTCTTCAACTTCGGCGACTTCCACGTTGTGGGTTCGTCGCCGGAAGTGCTGGTGCGGGTCGAGGAGGGACTGGTCACGGTCCGCCCCATCGCCGGTACCCGTCCACGCGGGGCTAACGAGGAAGCCGATCTTGCGCTGGAAAAGGACTTGCTCGGCGACGCCAAGGAGCTCGCCGAACACCTGATGCTGATCGACCTGGGCCGTAACGATGTAGGCCGCGTCGCCGAAAACGGGTCGGTGCGGCTGACCGAGAAGATGGTCATCGAGCGCTATTCCAACGTCATGCACATCGTTTCCAACGTCACCGGCCAGCTCAAGGCGCCGCTGACGGCGATGGATGCGCTTCGCGCCATCTTGCCGGCGGGCACCCTGTCCGGCGCGCCGAAGATTCGCGCCATGGAAATCATCGATGAGCTGGAGCCGGTTAAACGCGGTGTCTACGGCGGCGCCGTCGGCTATCTGGCCTGGAACGGCAACATGGATACCGCTATCGCCATCCGTACCGCAGTGATCAAGGATGGCGAACTCCACGTGCAGGCGGGCGCCGGCATCGTGGCCGATTCGCAGCCAACGCTGGAGTGGGAAGAAACGCTCAACAAACGCCGCGCCATGTTCCGCGCGGTCGCCCTGGCCGAACGCGACCAGCAGGAGAACTGATCATGCTGTTGATGCTCGATAACTACGATTCCTTCACCTACAACGTTGTGCAGTACCTGGGCGAGTTGGGCGCGAACGTCAAGGTAGTGCGCAACGACGAGCTGAGCGTGGCCCAGATCGAGGCCTTGAATCCCGAGCGCATTGTCGTTTCGCCCGGCCCATGCACGCCGAACGAGGCGGGCGTCTCGCTGGAGCTGATCCGCCATTTCGCCGGCAAGTTGCCAATTCTGGGTGTCTGCCTCGGCCATCAGAGTATCGGCCAGGCGTTTGGCGGCGACGTGGTACGTGCCCGCCAGGTCATGCATGGCAAGACCAGTCCGGTTTTTCATGAAGATACAGGTGTGTTCGCCGGCCTGAACAATCCGGTCACCGTCACCCGTTACCATTCGCTGGTGGTCAAGCTGGAAACGCTACCGGACTGTCTGGAAGTCACCGCGTGGACGCGCAACGACGACGGCAGCGTCGATGAGATTATGGGCCTGCGGCACAAGACGCTGAATGTCGAAGGGGTTCAGTTTCACCCCGAATCGATCCTGACCGAGCAGGGCCATGAGCTGTTCGCCAATTTTCTGAAGCAGACCGGAGGCGTGCGCTGATGGATATCAAGGAAGCCCTCAACCGCATAGTCGGTCAGCTGGATCTGAGCACCGATGAGATGAAGGCGGTGATGCGCCAGATCATGACCGGTCAGTGCACCGATGCGCAGATTGGCGCCTTCCTCATGGGCATGCGCATGAAGAGCGAAACCATCGATGAGATCGTCGGTGCCGTGCAGGTCATGCGGGAACTCGCTGCACCGGTCCATTTCGACACCCATCGCCTGGTGGATACATGCGGGACGGGCGGCGACGGTATGAATATCTTCAACGTCTCGACTGCTGCTGCATTTGTCGTGGCGGCTGCCGGCGGCAAGGTGGCCAAGCATGGCAACCGGGCAGTTTCCGGCAAGAGCGGAAGCGCCGACCTGCTCGAAGCGGCGGGTGTCTATCTCGATCTGAGCCCCGAGCAGGTTGCACGCAGCGTCGATGCGGTAGGTGTCGGTTTCATGTTCGCCCCAGCCCACCACGGCGCAATGAAGTACGCCGCCGGGCCACGCCGCGAACTCGGTTTGCGCACCCTGTTCAACATCCTCGGTCCTATGTCCAACCCGGCGGGCGTGAAGCATCAGGTACTCGGCGTGTTCAGCAAGGAACTCTGCCGGCCCATGGCCGAAGTGCTCGCGCGCCTTGGTAGCGAGCACGTGCTGGTTGTTCATGCCCAGGACGGCCTGGATGAAATCAGCCTGGCCGCACCTACCTACGTAGCCGAGCTGAAAGGGGGCGAGATCAGCGAGTACCGTATCCAGCCGGAAGACTTTGGTATCAAGAGCCAGAGCCTGATTGGTCTCAGCGTGGAAGATGCGCAGGGTTCGCTGGCGCTGATTCGTGATGCACTGGGTCGGCGTAAGACTGAAAATGGCCAGAAGGCAGCCGACATGATCGTGCTTAACGCTGGTGCTGCGCTCTACGCGGCGGATGTGGCCAGTAGCCTCAAGCAGGGCATCGAGATCGCCCATGACGCGCTTCATACAGGGCTGGCCCGTGACAAGCTCGAGGAGCTGGTGTCATTCACCGTAGTGTTCAAGCAGGAGCAGCCGCGATGAGCGTACCGACGATTCTGGAAAAGATCATCGCACGCAAGCACGAGGAAGTGGCTGAGCGACAGCTGCGGACTAGCCTGGGTGAGCTGGAGGTGCTGGCTGGAGGAGCCGATCCGGTACGGGGTTTCGCGCGCCGTATGCAGGAGCAGGTCGGCAGCAAGCGACCAGCAGTGATTGCCGAGGTGAAGAAGGCCTCACCCAGCAAAGGTGTGCTGCGCGCAGAGTTCCATCCGGCCGAGATTGCTCGAAGCTACGAAGCGGGTGGTGCGACATGTCTTTCCGTGTTGACCGACGTCGACTTCTTCCAGGGAGCCGATGACTATCTCAAGCAAGCCCGGGCCGCCTGTTCTTTGCCAGTGATTCGCAAGGATTTCATGGTCGACCCGTACCAGGTCGTCGAGGCGCGAGCACTCGGCGCAGACTGCATCCTGTTGATCGCCGCAGCGTTGGACGATGTCCTGATGAAGGAGCTGGCAGACGTCGCTGCCACGCAAGGGCTCGATGTACTGGTGGAGGTGCATGATGGCCAGGAGCTTGAGCGCGCGCTGCGCCTGTCGACACCGCTGCTAGGTATCAACAACCGGAATCTCCATACCTTTGATGTGAGTCTTGAGACAACACTGGATCTGTTGCCGCGCATCCCGCGCGATCGCACGGTGATTACTGAAAGTGGCGTGCTCCATCGCGCCGACGTTCAGCTGATGGAGATCAATGGGGTACACGCGTTTCTGGTCGGAGAAGCCTTCATGCGGGCGGAGCAGCCGGGGCTGGAGCTTCAGCGGCTGTTCTTTCCGGGGCGCGGCAGGCCCATCACCGCAGCCGATCCAGATTGATCACCTCATGAACAAGCCGGCCCCCCAGCCGGCTCGTTCATAGGTAGGGAGTGCACGTCAGCGAGTCCCGAAGACCACCATGGTCTTGCCCTTTACGTGTACCAGCCCTTGTGCTTCGAGGCTTTTCAGCACGCGCCCGACCATCTCGCGGGAGCAGCCAACGATACGGCCGATTTCCTGCCGCGTAATCTTGATCTGCATGCCATCCGGATGAGTCATGGCGTCCGGCTGCTTGCACAGGTCGAGCAGGGTGCGCGCAACACGGCCGGTGACGTCGAGAAAGGCCAGGTCGCCCACCTTGCGGGTGGTGTTGCGCAGGCGCTCAGCCATCTGGCTGCCCAGCGCATAGAGGATGTCGGGGTCCTGCTGGGTCAGTTCGCGGAACTTCGCATAACTTACCTCGGCAACTTCGCACTCGGTCTTGGCGCGGACCCAGGCGCTGCGTTCCTTTTCGCTGCCTTCCTTTTCGAACAACCCCATCTCCCCGAAGAAGTCTCCCGAGTTGAGATAGGCAATGATCATCTCTCGTCCGTCATCATCTTCAATCAGGATGGTGACCGAACCTTTGACTATGAAGTAAAGAGTTTCAGAGCGATCACCTGCATAGATGATCGTGCTTTTGGCGGTATAGCGCCGTCGATGACAATGCGCGAGCAGTTTATCGAGGTTCTTGATCTTGGGCGTAAGTGTGATAGCGACCATGCTGAAGTCCCGGAGTTATATCCAATAAAAGGGCTTTCTTATTATTTATGACTGAGTGCAGTTGTCAGCCTTGGGGAGATTAACAGACCTGTTCGGCTAGACAATAAAACTGCGACACGAATATCAACTGTCGTAGGGTATCTTCGTCGGATTGCCAACTGCGGTGAGGCGGGGCCTCTCATGTTAAGCTTCGTGCTTTTCTACCGGAGTCGACGATGAAAGCGCGCATTCAGTGGGCCGGCGAGGCGATGTTTCTCGGCGAGTCAGGAAGTGGTCACGTTGTGGTCATGGATGGCCCGCCAGAACATGGAGGGCGGAATCTAGGCGTCCGGCCGATGGAAATGCTTCTGCTTGGACTTGGTGGCTGCAGCAACTTCGATGTCGTTAGCATTCTGCGCAAGTCACGCCAACCGGTAGAGAGCTGCGAGGCTTTCCTTGAGGCTGAGCGAGCTACCGAAGACCCCAAGGTATTCACCAAGATTCATCTGCATTTTCTGGTCAAGGGGCGCGGTTTGAAGGAAGCGCAGGTCAAGCGGGCAATCGAGCTGTCTGCCGAGAAGTACTGCTCCGCCTCGATCATGCTGGGAAATGCCGGTGTCGAGATCACGCATGGCTACGAAATCGTCGAGCTAGGCTAGAAATCAGGGGGCTGCCACGTCAGGCAAGCCTTACGGCTATCATCCGTCTCAGGCATCCGCGCGCCGGCTTCGGTTGCCATCGTCAGGCGCCCCGCTATCAAGCGGGGCGTCTACGTTTCGGCTCAGCGGCTTCAGATCCGATAGGTGGCTTTGGTCATTACCTTGGCCATCAGGCTCATGCCGAACTTGATTGGCGCAGGAAACCGCAGCCCGCCTGCCTCCAGGGCGGCCGTAGAATGCTGAGCCTCATCCTTGCGCATCTGCTCCAGGATGGCGCGGGACTTCTCATCCGCGTCCGGGATCTGCGCGAGGTGCTCATCCAGATGCTTGCAGACCTGATCTTCCGTAGCGGCGACGAATCCAAGACTGATTCGATCGCTGATCAGGCCAGCTGATGCACCAATTCCGAACGACAGTCCATAGAACAATGGATTGAGCACACTGGTATGGCTGCCTAGCTGGTGGATGCGCTGCTCGCACCACGCCAGATGATCGATCTCCTCATCGGCCGCATGCTCCATGGCCGCCCGAACCCGGGGCAGCCGCGCCGTCAGCGCCTGCCCCTGGTATAGCGCCTGCGCACAAACCTCACCGGTGTGGTTGATGCGCATCAGCCCGGCCACATGGCGTGCTTCGCTGTCGCTCAGGTCTGTTTCGTTTTTTAAAATTGCTGGCGTCGGTCGCTGAGGCTGCCCACTGAACGGCAGCAGGGTCCGGAGCGCGGCGTCAGCCTGCATCAGAAGGCGATCGGCTGGTGAATATTCGCGTTGATTGGGCATGTCGCCTCCAGAAGGTATAAGAAGCCATTGGCTGGGGATTCGATTGGCGCGAGTCAGCCTGGCGGCCAATGCATCTGGCGTTGGCCAAGCACATGCATATGGATGTGATAAACCGTCTGGCCGCCGAGGTCGTTGCAGTTCATGACGATGCGGAAACCCTCTTGGCAGCCCTGTTCTTCAGCGAGGCGCTGAGCAGTGAAGAGAATATGGCCGGCGAGTGCCTTGTCCTCAGTTTCGCTCAGGTCATGGAGCGTCGCGATGTGCTTCTTGGGAATAACCAGAAAATGGACAGGTGCATGAGGCGCAATGTCGTTGAAGGCGATTACCTGCTCGTCTTCGTATAGCTTGTGCGCGGGGATAGCTCCAGTCGCGATCTTGCAGAAGAGACAGTCCATGATGTTTCTCCGGGGGTGTGGCTCGTTTGGCAGTGTAACAGGCCGTCGGTGCCCTAGAGGTTCATGTCACCTAGCTACGTCCGTATTACGAGCGCGCTTGGGTTCGATTCGCCTCATGCCTGGCGGGACCAGCGCTGTGCCAGATTGGCGGCCTGGCTGTGAGCGGCTCGGTACTCCTGATCGAGGCGCTCGATAAGCTCATGAGCGCTTGGCAGGTCATCAATCTCGCCGACCCCTTGGCCGGCGGACCAGACGGTTTTCCATGCCTTTGCTTCGTCGCTGACAGGCTTGAGCTTCTCGGCATGGTCCATTTGCCCCTTGCCTTGCAATCTAGCCTCGTCGAAGCCAGCTCTTTGCAGGCTTTGACGCATGAAACTGGCAGGAACGCCCGACACCGCTGCGGTATGGACAATGTCGGCAGCGCGGGCTGAAGCAACATTTCCTTGTATTCATCGGAAGCCTGGCTTTCCTGCGTCGCAATGAAGCGCGTGCCCATGTATGCAAGGTCGGCACCAAGTAGTTGCGCTGCGAATATTTCGTGTCCGTGATTGAGGCAGCCTGACAGCAACAGGGTTTTGTCGAAGAACTGGCGGATCTCTGCGATCAGCGCGAAAGGGCTCCAGGTACCTGCATGCCCTCCCGCTCCAGCGGCGACTGCAATCAGGCCATCTACACCCGCTTGCGCAGCTTTTTCGGCGTGCCGGCGGGTCGTCACATCATGAAACACCAGACCTCCGTAACTATGGACCGCGTCCACCACCTCTTTCACCGCTCCAAGACTGGTGATGACGATGGGTACCCGTTGATCCACGCATATGCTGAGGTCTGCGTGCAAGCGTGGGTTGCTGTGATGAACTATGAGGTTGACCGCGAATGGTGCCGCGCTGGTTGCAGAGAAAGTCGTGCATCGATGTCTTGCAGCCAGTCTCGAAAGCCACTGCTTTCTCGCTGATTCAACGCGGGGAAGCTGCCCACGATACCGTTGCGGCAGCAGGCGGCTACCAGGGCGGGGTTCGAGACCAGGAACATGGGAGCTGCGACCAGAGGCAGGCGCAGGCGTTGTTCGAGCAGGTTGGGCAGCGACATGGAGCCCTCCTCGATTTCAGAAAGGTTTTACGACTACCAGAATGACAATGGCGAGCAACAACAGAACCGGAAATTCGTTGAACCAACGATAGAACACGTGGCTTCGAGTATTTTCGTCTCGAGCGAAGCGTTTCAGCTGAGCACCACACAGGTGGTGGTAGCCGATCAAGAGGACGACCAGGGCCAGCTTCGCGTGCAGCCACCCGCCCGTACTGAACAGTGCAGGGTTTAGCGCAATCATCCCAATCCCGAAAAGCAGCGTTGCGATCATCGATGGCATCATGATGCCGCGGTAGAGCTTGCGTTCCATCACTTTGAAGCGTTCGCGGCTGGGAGCTTCTTCGCTCATTGCGTGATAGACAAACAGCCTCGGAAGATAAAACAGACCGGCAAACCAGCAGACGACTGCAACGATGTGCAGGGCCTTAATCCAGAGATAGAGCATTCATTACATTCCTGGGTAGCAGAGTTGGGCTGATAGTAGAGGTATGCGAGGCCGCGCGTCACCTCAGCGGTTGGCCCTGGGCGCGAGCACCTTTATCATCGGCAATCTTTATCGTTCCACTGCAAGAGGCAGCTCATGGTCAAGGTCGGAATCGTTGGCGGTACAGGCTATACCGGGGTCGAGTTGTTGCGTTTGCTGGCTCAGCACCCTCAGGCCGAGGTGGCAGTCATTACCTCGCGCTCCGAGAACGATGTAAAGGTGACGGACATGTACCCGAACCTGCGCAGCCACTACGATCAGCTTGCTTTCAGCGTGCCGGATACTGCGACACTCGGCTCCTGTGACGTGGTTTTCTTCGCTACGCCACACGGCGTTGCGCATTCACTGGCCGCAGAGCTGCTCGCGGCGGGGACCAAGGTCATCGACCTGTCGGCAGACTTCCGCCTGCAGGATGCGCAGGAATGGGCCGAGTGGTACGGCCAGCCGCATGGCGCTCCCGAGCTGTTGCCAGAGGCCGTCTATGGCTTGCCGGAGGTCAACCGCGAACAGATCAAGAGCGCAAGGCTGATTGCTGTGCCTGGTTGCTATCCAACCGCGACTCAGCTCGGCTATCTGCCGCTGCTGGAGAAAGGTCTAGCTGACGCATCGAGGCTGATTGCCGACTGCAAATCAGGCGTTAGCGGAGCTGGTCGCGCCGCCAAGATCAGCTCCTTGTTCACCGAAGCCGGGGAAAGCATGATGGCCTACGCAGTCAAAGGGCATCGTCATCTACCGGAAATAACGCAAGGTTTGCGCCGCGCCGCCAATGGGAACATCGGGCTGACATTCGTCCCTCATCTCACGCCCATGATTCGAGGCATCCATGCAACGTTGTACGCGACAGTGACGGACACGTCCGTCGACCTACAGGCGCTCTACGAGACGCGTTATGCCAACGAGCCCTTCGTTGATGTTATGCCTGCCGGTAGCCACCCGGAAACCCGTAGCGTGCGTGGCGCGAACGTTTGTCGGATCGCTGTCCACCGGCCACAGGGCGGCGACTTGGTTGTGGTCCTTTCGGTCATCGACAACCTGGTGAAAGGGGCGTCCGGTCAAGCGCTGCAGAACATGAATATTCTTTTTGACCTGGACGAACGGCTCGGTTTAGGCAACGCGGCCCTACTGCCGTAAAGGCTGTTCGTCCTGGCTGCGGAGCCAAGAGAGCTGAGGCAGTGGGTTCGCTGATGAATAGTTGACCAATTTCGTAGGGCAAGCCGATAATGCTTTGTCTACGCAGCAATGGGCGCATGCGCGCCGGGAGAATATGATGAGTGTCGAATCCTTTACGCCCACCGCTATCCAGTTCAGTCAGGGTGCTGCGAGCAAAGTGAGGACTCTCGTTGATGAAGAGGGAAACCCGCGCTTAAAACTGCGAGTCTTTGTCACGGGAGGGGGTTGCTCTGGTTTTCAGTACGGGTTCACGTTTGATGAAGATCTGGCTGAGGACGACACCATCATCGAGCGCGAGGGCGTGAGCCTCGTGGTGGACCCGATGAGTTACCAATACCTAGCTGGAGCTGAAGTTGACTATCAGGAGGGGCTGGAGGGATCTCGTTTCGTCATCAAGAACCCCAACGCTACTACCACATGCGGATGTGGTCAGTCATTTTCTATCTGACCACAGCCTCAGCCACAGCTGCGCTGAAGCGACGTGCCTGACGTTCGCTCACCGCGCCAGGGTTCAGGCGGGGTAGATTGCGCCCAGAATCCGAAGACCTTTGGCCCCTGTGACGCTCGGTCGGTTGGCCGGGACGCCTTCAATACAGCAGTGCGCAAGCCAGGCAAAGGCCATCGCCTCTATCCAGTCGGGCTCAATGCCATGGTTCGCAGTGCTCGACACTTGGCATCCAGGCAGTAGCTCCTGCAACCTGTTCATCAATGCGACGTTATGAGCGCCACCTCCACAGACGAGTAATTCGGCCGTTTCCGGTTGGCTGGCTAGCAACGCATCGCAAATGCTTCTGGCAGTCAGTTCGAGTAACGTCGCCTGTACATCTGCTGGCGCGACGTCAGGCAAGGGCGCCAGCTTATGCTCCAGCCACGGCAGGTTAAACAACTCTCGCCCGGTACTCTTGGGTCCCTGTCTGGTGAAAAAGCTATCGTTGAGCAGAGTACCGAGGAGCTGACCGGATACACGTCCGCTCGAAGCCCAGTCACCATTTCGATCGTAGGGTTGGCCTTGGTGCCTATTTATCCAGGCGTCGAGCAGTACATTACCCGGACCGCAGTCGAATCCGCGTACCGTCTTGCCGGGATGAAGCAAGCTAAGATTACTGAAGCCGCCTACGTTCAATACCGCTCGTGGACGTGTTGTATCGCCGAATACGGCTTCGTGGAACGCAGGTACCAACGGGGCTCCCTGTCCACCTGCCGCTACGTCACGGCGACGGAAGTCAGCAACGACAGAGATATCGGTCAGTTCCGCGATAAGTGCGGGGTTTCCGATCTGAATGGTGAAGCCACGTTGGGGCTCATGTCGCACGGTTTGCCCATGACTTCCGATGGCCCGGACGGCTGAGTTGTCTATGCCTAGCCGCCGCAGCAGCTTTTGTATACCGCCGCTGGCCAACTCCGCCCAGGCCTGTTCAGCTGTGGCTGCCCGAGCCAACTCGTCGCTTCCAGGAGAGCAAAGCGCAAGCAACTCCTGCTTCAACCGTGCAGGCATCGCTTCGTAATGCGTACCAAGCAACGACGTTCGCTTGCCTTGTTCTATGAGGGCGAAGTCGAGACCGTCAAGACTGGTGCCTGACATGACCCCGATGTATAGAGGCATTAGCGGCTCTGCATGGCTAGCATGGTGGCACGCTCTTCATCCATGCGGGCCATCAGGGGGCCGCTAAGCTGAATAAATCGCTGCTTTTCATTCTTCGCAATGGGGTCAGCCATGGGTAGCTTTAGCCCGAGCGGGTCTACATGCACACCGTCCACCTGAAACTCATAATGCAGATGGGGGCCGGTAGATAGACCGGTGGTGCCGATATAGCCAATTATTTGCCCTTGCTTGACCGTCGAACCGTTCCGCACTCCTTTTGCAAAGCCCTGCATATGCGCGTAGAGCGTCCGGTAACGGTTGCCATGCTGTATCACGACGGTATTCCCATAACCGCCCTTGCGGCCCGCGAGCAGAACCTTCCCGTCGCCGGCGCTTTTGATCGGCGTCCCACGCGGAGCGGCATAATCGACCCCTTTGTGGGCACGAATTTTATTCAGAATTGGATGCTTGCGGCCGTTGGAAAAGCGCGAGCTGATACGCGCAAAGTCAACGGGAGTGCGGATGAACGCTTTTCGCATGCTGCTGCCGTCAGCTGTGTAGTAGCTGCTATTGCCCTGCTTGTTCGTATAGCGAACCGCAGTATACGACTTGCCTCGGTTCGTAAAGCGAGCAGCAAGGATATTGCCGGTTCCAACGCGCTCGCCCCCAATCATCTTTTCCTCATAGACCACTTCGAAAGTATCGCCTTTGCGAATGTCCATGGCGAAATCGATGTCATAGCCGAAAACGTTGGCTAGATCCATCGTAAGATTATGGCTTAGGCCGGCACGCTTGGCTGCGAGGAACAGACTGCTATCAATACGGCCATAAGCGTAGGCGTTATGAACTTCTGGCTTGATCTGCTCTTTCTTGAACACATAACCAGAGTCGGACCTCTCCAGCTGTATGCTTTCCAGTTTGTTCAGCGGGCTGCGCAACTTCTCGAGCTCTCCTCGCTCGTTCAATTGAAACTCTAGTCGTTGACCAACGTTGAGCCGCGCCAGCTGCTTGGCCCCCTTGCTGCTCGCCAGGACCTCGTGGACGGTTGATTGCGGAAGGCCCACCTTGGCAAACACGGTCGATAAGGTATCACCGTTGGCGACAATCACTTCCTTGAGCGGAGACTCGATCTCCGTCATGGCTTCGTTGGTCTCCGTGGGGACGTCGAGCTCTGTAGCTTCAGCTTCGTCCTGATTCAGCATGGACTCTGCGAAAGGCGCTTGCGTGGAAGGCGAAAGAGAGGCGATGTCAACAGGGGCCAGTTCAGCCGGGGTGTCTAACTTGAGGTCAAGATAAGTTCTCTTGGCCTCGACTTCGCGGGATGGAAAGACAAGGAGTGCCAGGCTCAGAAGCGCAGCTACACCGCTCGCAGCCAGCAGATGGCTCTTCGGGTAGAGTGGTGCTTTCGATTTTGAATAGGTCATTAGAAGTCTGGCGATATTTTGTACAGGAAAATATCTGCCTAAAATATAACCAAAGACTCCACGAGGCAACCCTGGGGTTGCCCCGCCGCCCACTGGATCACATTCACCGGCATTGAATTCTTTGGGGTATCTTGTAAGGTTGTCGCCCTTTTATCTTCGGTTGCGGAGCCTGCAATGAAGTCAGTTCAAGATCAGCTGTCGGTTATCAGGCGCGGTGCGGAGGAAGTGCTCGTCGAGGCGGAGCTCGTTACAAAGCTTGAACGAGGCGTGCCTTTGCGGGTCAAGGCCGGCTTTGACCCGACTGCGCCGGATTTGCATCTAGGGCACACGGTGCTTATTAATAAGCTGCGTCAGTTCCAAGAGCTTGGCCATCAGGTTGTGTTTCTGATAGGTGATTTCACTGGGATGATTGGTGACCCGAGTGGCAAGAGTGCAACGCGACCGCCGCTGACGCGTGATCAGGTGCTGGAAAACGCTGAAACCTATAAAGGTCAAGTGTTTAAAGTGCTGGACCCTTCCAAGACAGAGGTGGCCTTTAACTCGTCCTGGATGGATAACCTGACCCCCTCAGACTTCATTCGTCTGGCATCTCAATACACTGTCGCGCGGATGCTGGAGCGGGATGATTTCAGCAAGCGATACTCGACCAATCAGCCCATCGCCATTCATGAGTTTCTTTACCCGCTTGTGCAGGGGTATGACTCTGTGGCGCTAAAGGCGGATGTCGAGCTCGGTGGTACCGACCAAAAGTTCAACCTTCTTATGGGAAGAGAGTTGCAGCGTTCTTACGGGCAGGAATCTCAATGTATAGTCACCATGCCGCTGCTTGAAGGTCTGGATGGCGTCAAGAAGATGTCCAAGTCCCTTGGCAACTATGTTGGAATCCAGGAAGCGCCGGGCGTCATGTACAGCAAGCTTGTTTCGATTCCTGACGCGCTCATGTGGCGATATTTCGAGCTGTTGAGCTTCCGAGACATCGGGGAGATTGAGCAGTACCAGGCGGATGTCGGGCGTGGGGCCAATCCGCGTGACATCAAGATCAAGCTTGCTGAAGAGATTGTTGCCCGTTTCCATGGAGAAGAGGCTGCTGCCGCTGCTCATCGCTCCGCGGGTAATAGAATGAGAGAGGGTGAGGTGCCTGAAGGCATCCCTGAGGTCGAGTTGCGCTCGTGCGAAGATATGCCTATCGCTTCGGTGTTGAACCGGTCAGGCCTGGTTAAGAATGCTGCGGTGGCTCGCGATCTTTTGGCTTCAGGTGGCGTGCGGGTGGACGGGGAGGTTGTGGATCGGGCTTTCATCTTTAAGCTTGGTGAGACTCACGTATGTCAGGCGGGAAAGAAATCTTTCGGGCGGGTTTCGCTCAAGGCTGAATAAACGCCAAAAAGGCGTTGACTCTTGAATCACGCCACCTATAATGCGCACCTTCTCCGGCGCAGGCCTTTGGCGAAACCTCTTGTAAATCAAGAAGTTAGCGAAAACAAAGGCTTGCACGGATGGCAAATTCGAGTAGAATGCGCCGGGCTGGCAGGGTGGTGGTTGAGTCCTGTTGGTGGCTCTGGTCAGGTTGGTCGGAGGCGGTTGAAAGAGGTGGTTGACAGCGAGTTTAGACGCTGTATGATTCGCCTCCCGCTGACGAGAGACGCTAGGTTGACCGGAAGCGCAAGCGATTGAGAAGAAAGAAAAACTTCT
>DGLA01000021.1:0-109192 GCA_002387205.1 Stutzerimonas stutzeri
ACCGAGGGCGGCAGCACGGCGTTGTCGCGCGGGTCGCGGCCGACATAGGACAGGTACAGCGCCTGGCGCGCCGAGAGCAGCGTCTCCAGCAGCAGGTAGCGGTCGTCGAGGCGCCGCGCCCGGTCGCCACGGCGCGGATGCCGGCCGATCAAATCGAAGCCCGACGGCGGCGTGCGCCGCGGGAAGGCGCCATCGTCCAGGCCGAGCAGACAGACCACGCGGAACGGCAGGCTGCGCATCGGCACCATGGTGCAGAAGGTCACCGCACCGGTGAGAAAGCCCGAGGCGCCGCCGCCCTGCTGCAACGCGGCGCTGAGCTGCTGGTGCACCAGTTCCAGCTCGATGGGCCGGGTGAGGTCGGCGGCCTGGGCCTGATCGCGCAGCGCCGCGCAGGCCTGGGACAGGAGCAGCAAGGTGTCGCCGGCTTCGCGCTCGTCGAATAGGGTGTCGATCAGGACCTGCAGGTCATCCGCCCACTCGGCCAAAGGGCGCGGGCGGGCCAGTTGATCGGCCAGGCTGCCGAGCCGTTCGACGAAGTCCACCAACCGCCCAAGCAGCTGCCCGCGCGCGCCTTCCAGCGCATCCAGCGGCCAGTGCTCGCCCAGCAACGGCGCGTTGTATCCGGCCAGTTGCGGCGGTGCGGCGAAGCCCAGCAGCAGGCGGTCCAGTCCCTGGCGCCAGGTGAAGGCTGATTCATCGGGCAAGCCCAGGCGAACACGCTGGCTGCCGTCACGCCCCCAGCGCACGCCGGCTTCGCGCAGCCAGTCGCGCAGCAGCGGCAGGTCCTCGCTTTCGATCCCGGCGCGACGGGCGATGGCCGGCTGTTCCAGCCAGGCGAGGATTTCCTCGGCGGCGAAACGGCTCTGCGCCAGCATCAGCAATTCAAGGAAGGCCTCGATCAGCGGCACCTCGGCGCGCAGGCTGCGGTCGGCGAGGCTGTACGGAATCCGCGGGCTGCCCTCGCGCGGGGCGAACACCGCTTCGATAAAGGGCGCGTAGCGCTCGATGTCCGGCGTCAGCACCACCACTTGATCCGGGCTCAGCGAGGGATTGCCGGCGAATCGCGCCAGCAGCTGGTCGTGAAGAATCTCCACCTCGCGCAGCGGCGAGTGGGCGATATGCACTTCCAGCGAGCGGTCGTCCTCGGCCAGGGTGATGCGCTCCTCTGGCTGGCGGGTGCGCAGGCGCAGGATGTCGTTCTGCAAGGCGTGCAGCAGGCTGTCGTCGTGCAGGTCTTCGTCTTCGGAATACAGGCCGAATTCCTGACTGCCTTCGCTGGCGGTCAGGCTGAACAGCGAGTCGAAAAAGTCGCGACCCTGCTTACCGAGACTCGCCAGCAGCGGATGGCCGACATCCAGATACCAGTCATCGGCGCCGGACGGCTGGGGAGCTACTGCGCTCGAGGAGGCTTCGTTAAAACCCAGCTCGGGATGCTCATGTACGGCCTGTACACTCCGCTCCCTCGCCGGGTTTTGCCTCGCCTGCTCTTCGCTCGCGACGCTCCCCAGCCGCCCGGAAGAAGGAAGCTGCCGTGCCAGCTCGCGGATATCGCGAATCTCGCCCCAGGCCTCGCGGCTCGGGTTGAGTGCGCAGACGACTACATCGATATGCCGCGCCAGGCCGTCGAGCACGCGCAGGTGGTGCGGCGGCAGGCTGCTGATGCCGAACACCAAGAGGCGCTCGGGCAGATTGGGTAGTGGCTCGTCACTGTAGAGCCGCTGCAGGAGGTCGCCGAGTAGCCGGGCGCGGTGCGGGTGACCGTCCTTGGTCAGCTCGCGCCAGAGCAGCGCCTGCCAGGCTTCGTCCGGGCCGAGATCGAGGGTTTCGCCACGCTCCCAGGCCGCCAGCCAGTCGTCGCGATAGAGGAGGTACTGGTCGAAGACGTCTGCGATCTTCGCCGCCAGTGACAGCCGACGGCGCTCGTCGCCCCCGTCCAGGTACTGCGCCAGGCGCGGCGCGAGCTCGAGATTGGCCGGCTCGCATAGCCAGCCGTACAGCCGCCAGGTCAGGGTGGTCGGGGAGAAGGCCGATTGCTCCGGCAGGCTGCCCAGCACGGCGCGGCTCAGGTCCCAGACGAACTTGGCCGGCAGCTGCATCTCCAGCTGCATGGCGATGCCCTGCTTGCGCGCCAGTTCGAGAGTCAGCCAGCGGCCCATGCCCTGGCTCGGCACCACCACCAGCGCCGGGGCAAAGGGGTCGCTGAGTGGCTGGGCAAGCAGGCGCGTGGCCAGTTCGCCAAGGGTTTCGAGGTCAGGGGCGTGGTAGAGGCTGAGCATGAGGGCGGCTTCGACTGGATCAGCGGCCAAGGGTAGCAAGTTCCGGCCGGGCAGCGGGCAGAGTCGCGGATAGCCGTGCGGCGTTTTTTCCTACTCCTTTCGCAGGAACTCAACGGTTCTTGTGATCAATATCAATTCCCCCACCGGCCATAGGATATTCCATGACAGGCAGTCCCATGCACCTCTGCAGCCTGTCGCCTGCCTCAGGCTAGGAGCAACCGATGAAATTGAACAACCGCAACCTGCTGGTCCTTTCGTTAGGTGCGGCGCTATGTGCCTGCCCGCTGGCATATGCCGCCACCGATGGCGCCCAGGCCAAAGGCTCGGTCGAGCGCAGCCATGCGCGCCAGGCCAGCGCCCTGCTCGATCGCGCCGCCGCACATCTTCAGAAAAACGGGCCGGAGCAGGCCCTGGCAGCTTTCAACGATCCCAATGGCGGTTTCGTGGATGGCCAGCACTATGTGTTCGTTCTGGATACGGACGGCACCATGCTTGCGAGCAACGGTGCGTCGCGCGCGCTGGTCGGGCTCAACGTGATGGACCTCAAGGATGCCGCCGGCAAGCCCTTCATCCGCCAGATCGTCGAGGGTGCCAGCAGCGCTGACAGCGGCCAGGTGGACTACCACTGGCTGAACCCGGCCGACAACAAGGTCGAGAACAAGACCAGCCTGTACCGCAAGGTGGGCGATAAGATCCTGGCGGTGGGCTACTACATACCACGCTCGTCCGCCGAGCACGCGCAAAAGATGCTCGATGAAGCCGTGGCGCTGATGAAGCGGTCGGGTGGCGAAACCGCATTCAAGGCCTTCAACGACCCCCAGGGCGGCTTCGTGATGAATGACGAGTATGTGTTCGTTATCGGCCTGGAGGACGGCCAGTACCGCGCCAGCGGCGCTTCTCCAAACCTGGTGGGTGTCGATGTTCGCGAAATCACCGATGCCGCCGGTACGCCGCTGTTCAAGCAGATGATCGAACTGGCCAAGAACAAGGACAGCGGAACCGTCGACTATGTCTGGCGCAATCCGGCGACCAATGCGGTGGAGAAAAAGCACTCACTGATCCGTCGGGTCGACGACGTGCTGCTAGGCGTGGGCTACTACTCGCCCAACTGATGCAAGCGCAGCGGTTCATGACAATTTCGTGAACGGGCGGTTGCCGACCATGGTCAACCGGATATAACCCATAGCTGACCTCTCGCCTTTGGGAAGACTGGCTGTGCCTGTTGATCATCCTGTCGCCGGAGACCCTGCCCGATGTTGACGCTGTTGCATCTGCTGTCCTCCATCGCGCTGCTGGTCTGGGGTACGCATATCGTGCGTACCGGGATCATGCGGGTCTACGGCTCGCACCTGCGCAGGTTGCTCGGCCACAGCATGGCCAACGCGCCCATGGCCTTCACGGCTGGAATCGGCGTCACCGCGCTGGTGCAGAGCAGCAACGCCACGGCCCTACTGGCCATCTCGTTCGTGGCTCAGGGCTTGATGGCGCTGCCGACCGCCCTGGCGATCATGCTTGGCGCGGACGTCGGCACTGCATTGATGGCCCGCGTGCTGACCCTGGACCTGTCATGGCTGTCCCCGCTGTTCACTCTGGTCGGGGTCAGCCTGTTCCTCTCGCGCAAACAGACCCGTGCCGGTCAGCTCGGTCGCGTGCTGATCGGCCTTGGCCTGATCATTCTGGCGCTGCAGCTGATTGTTGCCGCTGCCGAACCCATCACCGAAGCGCGCGGCATGCGTGTGCTGTTCTCCTCTCTGGCCGGCGATACCCTGCTGGCCGTGGTAGTCGGCGCGCTGTTCGCGGTGCTGTCGTATTCCAGCCTCGCCGCCGTTCTGCTCACCGCAACGCTGGCCAGTGCCGGGCTGATCAGCCTGCCGGTGGCGCTGGGTGTAGTCATAGGTGCGAACCTCGGGAGCGGTGTGCTGGCCTGGCTCAATGCGACGCCACAGCCGGTGCCGGCCCGTCGAGTAGCGCTGGGCAATCTGCTGTACAAGCTCGCCGGCCTTGTAGTGCTGCCGTTCCTGCCGATGACGGTGGAATGGATGGCAACGCTCGGCTTCAGTGCGCAAACCCAGGTCATCGCCTTCCACCTGGCGTACAACTCGCTACGTTGCCTGGTGCTACTGCCAACGGTCGGCCTGATGGCCAGGCTCTGCGAGCGGGTACTGACGGAGCGGCCTCTGGATAACGGCATTGCGCAGCCGCGCCATCTCGACCCCACTGCGCTGGACACCCCCTCGCTGGCCCTGGCCAACGCCACACGCGAGACGCTGCGCATCGGCGATCTGGTGGAAACCATGCTGGCACACCTGCTCGAAGCCCTGCGTGAAGACCGTCCGGAGCCAGGCGAGGACATCCGCCGCCTGGACGACGATGTCGACGCGCTCTACAGCGGCGTCAAGCTCTACCTGGCGCGGATGCCACGCGAGGACCTGGCCGAACAGGAAAGCCGGCGCTGGGCCGAAATCATCGAATTGGCAATCAACCTGGAGCAGGCCGGCGACATCATTGAGCACATGCTGGGCAAGGTGCAGAACCTCAAAATTTCCAAGCGGCGCTCGTTTTCCGACAGTGGGCTGGACGAGCTTGGTCAGCTGCACAGCCTCCTCAGCGCCAACCTGAGCCTGGGCCTGTCGGTGTTTCTCTCCGGTGATTCCCACAGTGCGCGCCAGCTGCTGCAGCAGAAGCGTCAGTTCCGCAAGCGTGAGCGCGAACTGGCCCACGCCCATGTCCATCGGCTGCACCAGCAGGTGGTGGAAAGCATCGAGACCAGCGCCGCCCATCTGGAGCTGATTGCAGACATGAAGCGGCTCAACTCGTTGTTCTGCAGCGCGGCGTATCCGGCATTGGAGGGTTCCGGCAGCGGAAAGCCGCGCGTCTCGGGCGAAAGCCAGGCAGTGCGTGAAACGCGGGTCGAGCAGCAGCTGCCGCCGGGCAAGCCGGCCTGATCCACACGAGCCTGATGGCCGGTGCGGGCAAGAAAAACCCCGGCGATGCAGAGCATGGCCGGGGTTGAAGTCAGCGTCGAGAACGGATCAGTCCCGCTGCCGACGCCGCTGCATCCACACCACCAGTCCGAACAGCAACATAGCGGGCAGCCACATCCACTCCTTGGCCCAGCGGTCGGTGGGTGCGCGCACCGCCAGAATCTCCTGATCGAACTGCAATCCGAGCTCGGCGGCAGGGCTGCCGAAGGTCACGCTGTCGATCAGCACCTTGCCGTCTTCCTCATAGGTCATCACGCCCAGCTTCTCCAGCTTTTCCTCGCCGGTCTCGCCGTTCGGGATGGCGATCAGCAGGCTGAACTCACGCATGTCACCCACGGCGTCTTCACCCCGGATGCGCAGGCGCAGCTGACTGTCTTCCTCAACTGCATCCAGCGCCTGGACCAACTGCGTAGGCGGAATGTCACGGTAGGGGTCATGCACGATGTCCATCCAGAAGCCCGGACGGAACAGCGTGAAGGCGATCAACAGCAGCAGCACGTTTTCGTACCAGCGGCTGCGCACCAGGAAGTAGCCCTGGGTACCGGCTGCGAAGATCAGCATGGCCAGTGTCGCGATGACGAAGATCACCATTCCGTGCCAGAACGACACATCGATCAGCAACAGGTCGGTGTTGAAGATGAACAGGAATGGCAGCGCGGCAGTACGCAGGCTGTAGTAGAAGGCCACCACACCCGTCTTGATCGGGTCACCCTTGGACACGGCAGCCGCGGCGAATGAGGCCAGCCCCACCGGCGGCGTCACGTCAGCCATGATGCCGAAGTAGAAGACGAACAGGTGCACCGCGATCAGCGGCACGATCAACCCGCTCTGCGCCCCCAGGGCCACCACAACCGGCGCCAGCAGGCTCGATACCACGATGTAGTTGGCGGTGGTGGGAAGCCCCATGCCGAGGATCAGACTGAGGAAAGCCGTGAGCAGCAGCATCAGCAGCAAATTGCCCATGGACAGCAGCTCGACCAGATCGGCCAGCACCAGGCCAACCCCGGTTTGCGATACCGCGCCCACAATGATTCCGGCCGCCGCCGTGGCGATGCCGATACCGATCATGTTGCGCGCGCCGGCAATCAGGCCTTCGCGCAAGTCGATCACGCCATCCATGAAGCTGCCGTGCTGGTGGGCGCCGTCACGACGCATCCAGCTCAGCAGTGGACGCTGGGTCAACAGGATGATGACCAGCATCACCGAGCCCCAGAAGGCAGACAATCCGGGAGACAGGCGTTCGACCATCAGGCACCAGACCAGCACCACCACCGGCAGCAGGAAATGCAGCCCGGAGAGCAATACAGGGCGGGTCTGGGGAAGTTTTTCCAGCGGCGCGTCGGGGTCTTCGGCCGGCAGCGGCGGGTTGCTTGCGGCGATCTTCAACAGCCCCAGGTAGACCACCGTCAACAGTGCCCCAACCACCCATATCGCCGCATCACCCAGGGCAGGCTTGAGCCAGCCCAGTCCGTAGTAGACCGCCAGCGACAGACCGGAAATCAGCGCGGCACCAAAGGCAAAGCCGATCAGCCGCTGCATCCACGGCTTGGCCACGTTGGCCCGCGGCAATGCTGTGAGGCCGAGCTTGAGCGACTCCAGATGAACGATGTAGACCAGCGCGATATAGGAGATCAGCGCCGGCAGAAAGGCGTGTTTGATGACTTCCACATAGGGAATGCCGACATATTCCACCATCAGGAAGGCCGCCGCGCCCATGACGGGCGGCATGATCTGGCCGTTGACCGAGGAGGCGACTTCAACCGCACCGGCCTTTTCGGCAGTGAACCCTGTGCGCTTCATCATCGGGATGGTGAAGGTACCGGTGGTGACCACGTTGGCGATGGACGAGCCGGAGATCAGGCCGGTCATCCCGGAGGCGACCACCGCAGCCTTGGCCGGGCCGCCACGGAAATGGCCGAGCATGCTGAAGGCCAGCTGAATGAAATAGTGACCGGCACCGGCGCGTTCGAGCAGCGCACCGAATAGCACGAACAGAAATACGAAACTGGTGGAGACACCCAGAGCGATACCAAACACGCCCTCGGTGGTGATCCACTGGTGGTTGGCCAGTGCGGTGAAACTCACGCCACGGTGAGCCAGCAGGCCCGGCATATAGGGACCGGCCAGGCTGTAGCCCAGAAATACCAGCGCAATCACGGCGAGAGCCGGGCCAAGCGCACGGCGGGTGGCTTCGAGCAGCAGTGGAATACCGATGCAGGCCGTCACCAGGTCCAGGGTGGTGAGATTGCCCGGCCTCTGTGCCAGCTGCTCATAGGCAATGAACAGGTAGCCTGCGCTCGCGGCAGCAATCAAACCGAGCGCGATGTCCATCAGCGGCACCCGATCACGCGGGGAGCGCTTGAAGGCCGGGTAGACCAGGAAAGCCAGGAGCAAGGCGAACGCCAGGTGGATCGAACGCGCCTCGGTGTTGTTAAACACACCGACGCGCAGCATGAAGGGCAACGGCGAGGCGATCCACAGCTGGAACAGTGACCAGAGCAGTGCCAGCCCGGCGATCAGCTTGGCCATCGAACCGGCAGGCGTGCGCGCACCGACGTCCTTGGCGATCAGCTCTTCAGTGGAAAGTTGGTTGTCTTGCATGGAATGAGGCCTGTTTTTTCAGGGAACGGAAACCGCGAAAACCCGCGGCACAGGGCACGCGGGTTTTCAGGCGAAAGCCGCGGACGGATAACCGTCCACAACGATGCAGCGAGCCGTGAGGACCGTTACATCCAGCCCCGTTCCTTGTAGTAACGCACGGCACCTTCGTGCAACGGCGCAGACAGACCGACCTTGATCATGTCTTCGGGCTTCAGGTCCTTGAACGCAGGGTGCAGTCGCTGGAAACGTTCGATGTTCTCGAACACCGACTTGACCAGCTTGTAGACCACTTCGTCGTCGACCTTGGAGGTGGTAGAGAGCACCGCCTTGCCGCCGATGGACTGGGTGGCGCTGTCGTTGCCCTTGTACATGCCACCCGGGATTTCAGCCTTGGTGTAGTAGCTCTTCTCGGACAGCAGCTTGTCGATTTCCGGGCCGGTGATTGGAACCAGAACGGCGTCGACGGTGGTGGTGGCTTCCTGAATCGCGCCATTGGGATGACCGACGAAGTAGGTCATGGCATCGATATTGTTGTCGCCAAGGGCGCTGGCCTGCTCGGCCGGCTTCAGTTCGGCTGCGAGCGCGAAGGCCGACTTGTCCCAGCCCTTCTCGTTCATGATTTCTTCGAGGGTATCGCGCTGACCGGAACCGGGGTTGCCGATATTGACGCGCTTGCCTTTGAGATCATCCAGGCTCTTGATGTTGGCGTCGCGGCGCGCCAGCACGGTGAAGACCTCGCTCTGCAGCGAGAAGACGGCACGGATGTCGTCCATGGCGCCTTCATTCTTGAACGGCTCCAGGCCTTCCATCGCCTTGTACTGGTGGTCCGACTGCATGATGCCGAAGTTGAATTCGCCGCTGCGCAGGCCGTTGACGTTCGCCACGCCGCCGCCACTGGCTGGCGCGTTGCACTTCAGGTCCTCGGCGTTACGGTTGACGAAGCGGCAGATCGACTGGCCGGCGACGTAATAAACGCCGGTCTGGCCACCGGTGCCGATGGTGACGAATTGTTCCTGCGCCTGAGCCACAGCGCTCAGACCGCTTCCCGCCAACGCGGCGGAAAATATCCATGCCAAGGATTTGCCTTTCATGGATTCACTCCTTATTGGTTGTTTTGGAATTGCCCCGCAGGCCTCGTGAGCCGGGCGGGAAGTCTGGAGTCTAGCAGGGTGACGGCAAATGCGAACTTTGCCCGGTCGTCATTAGCAGCATCTGCCATCCGTATCGCCACCGCGCCCAACCGCGGCAGGCATCGCTATGGACCCGCAGCATGGCAAGCGGTTCGCCTGGTGACCGATGGGTCAGATCCGGAAATGGTCCGCCCTCATGACGCCTGAGCGGCTAAATCGCACGGATCGGCCAGGATGATTGGGCAGCCAAAGAGCAGGGTTGTTCTGTCCAGCAGACGAAGGCAAAATGCCATCGTTTCGCTTTGGCGAGAACAGCTTTACCGCTCAGGACGCAAGGGCCTGATAGCTAAGGCGCCCCTGATGAGCATCCATTGAGGATGGCTCGTCACGGGCGCCTTTTTTATCGCCTGCGTTTTCTATAGAACCGCCCGGTCATGGAAAGACCCATGAACAGATAAGACAGAACAACAATGCTCACCGAAGACAGACTGCGCACTGCCCTTGAGGACACCATTGACGTGCTGGAGCGGACCCGTCGCTCGTTCAAATCACGGGAACTGGGGCAGTTGCGCCGGCACCTGATCGAGCTACTGGAGCAACTCGACGTCACCGAGCCCGGCGAGCGGGAGAACGACTGATCTGCACCTGTGCGTCGTCAAGCAACATGCTGACTCATAACGAAATGCCGCCGGCCCTCAAGATCGCCGAAGCGGCATCGCCACTGCCTCGCGTTACCGATCCCCAACATGGAAGACCTGCCACATGCGAGCGAATCTACCCGTCACTGGTAACGAGGTTGCGGTCAGCGAAACCGCCAACATCCTGTCGACAACCGACCTCAACGGTGACATCACCTATGCCAACCGTGACTTCATCGACATTGCCGGCTTCAGCGAGGCCGAACTGATTGGCGAGCATCACAACGTCGTCCGCCATCCGGACATGCCACCGGCGGCGTTTGCCGACCTGTGGGAAAAGCTGCGCTCAGGCCGCTCCTGGATGGGGCTGGTGAAGAACCGCTGCAAGAACGGTGATCACTATTGGGTCAGTGCCTATGCCACGCCGGTCAGCCGTGACGGAAGGGTTGTGGAATACCAGTCGGTGCGGGTGAAGCCCCGCGCCGAACAGATACAGGCGGCCGAAGCCCTTTACCACGAGCTGCGCCAGGGCGCTGTGCCAAGAGCGCTGCGCCGCCGGCCGCTGGGCACGCGCAGCAGGGTCAGCCTGAATGCGGCGCTCGGCGCCCTGGTTGCAGGCGCGCTGGGTGCCTGGCTTGGCGACGCACCGACAGCGGTGGCGATACTCGAACCCCTGCTCGGGGCGGTGGGCGCTGGTGCCTTGGCGGCCATACCCGTGGCCGCGCTGAAAAACATCGTGGGGGAAGCCCGACGGGTCGGAGAAAATCCGCTCAGCCAGCTGGTGTATACCGGCCGTAACGACGAGCTGGGGGAGATTGCCTTCTCCATGAAGATGCTGGAAGCCGAAGCAGGCGCGATGGTCGGTCGCATCGCCGACTCGAGCCAGCGCTTGAGCCTCCATGCGCAGGAGCTGTCCGGCGCCATGCAGAGCAGCACCCTCAGCGCCTCCAACCAGCAGCAGGATACCGATCAGGTCGCAACGGCGATCCAGCAGATGGTCGCCAGCATCCAGGAAGTCGCGGTGAGCGCACAGCGCACCGCAGACGTCGCGGCCCGGGCCGACGTAGAGGCCGAAAGCGGGCAGCAGATCGTCGGCCTGACGGGCCCCAGCATCACCCGCCTGGCCGCCGACATCCAGCAGGCCACCAACGTGATCCTGGACGTGGAAACCCGCAGCCAGGAAATCAGCCGGGTCCTCGACGTGATCACTGGAATCGCAGAGCAGACCAACCTGCTGGCTCTCAACGCAGCCATCGAGGCTGCGAGGGCCGGCGATCAGGGCCGTGGTTTCGCCGTCGTTGCCGATGAGGTCCGCGGGCTGGCGTCACGCACGTCGGTCGCTACCGCCGAAATCCACACCATGATCACCACGTTGCAGGCCGGCTCGCAGCAAGCGGTAGAGGCCATGCAGCGGAGTCGCGAACAGGCGCAGCACAGCGTCAGCCGCGCAGCTGAAGCCGAACAATCCCTGCAGGCCATACACAGCCGGGTCAATGAAATCAGCGAAATGAGCGCGCGCATTGCCGTTGCCGTGGAGCAGCAAAGCGCCGCCAGCGAGGAAATCAGCCGAAACATCGCCAGCATTCGCAGCGGCGCTGAAAACAACCTGACGATCGGCCTGCAGAGCCAGCAAAGCGCAAAGGACGTGGCCGTGCTTGCCGATAGCATGCAGGCGCAGGTTCAGCAGTTCTGGTCCCGGCGACGGTCCTGAGCCGCCGAAGGGCGCTCGAATAACCGCAGGTCAGTGCGAATCGAGCGCCATCAGCCGGACGCCTGGCTCGGTTCGAAGCGAACCCGCACGCAGAGTCCGCCAAGTGCGCCCTGGTCGAGCTCGATGGTGGCCCGATGGGCGCGACATATCTCGCCGACGATCGCCAGGCCAAGCCCCGCTCCCCGCCCTTGCGGCCGCACCCGGTAGAAGCGTGCAAACACCTTGTCGCGCTCGGCCTCAGGGATCCCCGGCCCGTCGTCCTCCACCTCCAGCACGGCCTCCTGGGACACTCGCAGCACCACGTTGCCGCCATCCGGCGTGTGGGCCAGAGCATTGTCCAGCAGATTGCTCAGCAGTTCGCTAAGCAGGGTCGGTTCGCCATCGATCCATACCGGCTCGTCCGCCTCCAGCGCCAGCGCAACGCCCCGTTGGTGGGCCAGCGCAGCCATCGCCAGGCCCAGCTCCCGGGCCAGCTGGCTCAGATCCAGGCGTTGGGCCCCGCCTTCAGCGATCGACTGGGCACCCGTCTCGATACGTGCCAGCGACAGGAGCTGGTTGGCCAGGTGGATCACCCGATCGGTATGCGCACCGGCCTCTTCAAGCGTCTCCCGCCAACGTTGCGGCTGTTGTTCACGTTGGCCCAGTTCGATACGCGCCTTGAGGGCCGCCAACGGGGTACGCAGCTCATGGGCAGCGTCGGCAATGAACTGGGCCTGGCGCTCGAACTGCCCGCGCAACCGCTCGGTGAAATGGTTGAGCGCCACCACCAGCGGCTTGAGTTCGCGCTGCACCGCTACCAACGGCAGGGCGCGCAGATCGTCCGGCTGCCGCAGCTCGACCGCCTCGCTGAGCTTGCCCAGCGGACGCAGCGCCGCACTGACCGCCAGCCACACCAGAACCAGCGCCGCAACGGCCAGCACACCGACGCGCCACAGGGTGTCAATCAGCAGGCTGCGGGCCATGCGCTCACGGGCGCCCAGCGTTTCGGCGACACGGATCTCGGCGATACCGGTGAGCTCCGGCTCACTCACCGGTTGCAGCAGGCTGACCAGCCGCACGCCCTCGCCGCGAAACTCGCCGTCATAGAAGCGTGCCAGGGCCGGATAGTCATCGGTGCGACGCACAGCCGCCCCCGGAGCCGGCAGCGCTTCGTAGCCACTGACCAGGCGGCCATGGGTGTCGAGCACCTGATAGTAGATGCGCCCGGCGCTGTCGTAGGCAAAGGTGTCCAGGGCCACGTATGGCACGTTGGCACGCAATTGCCCGTCGTTGGCGACCAGCCCGTCGGCGATCGCACGGGCGGAGGCCAGCAGGGTGCGGTCGTAGGCGGTATCCGCGGCTGCACGGCCGTTCCAGTAAGCACTCCAGCCACTGAACACCATCAGCAAGGTCAGCAATACCGCGAGCCTGCGCAACAGCCCACCGCGCAGGCTCCCCGCACGCGGCTGCGGCAGGTCAGCCATCGGCCGCCTCCAGCAGATAGCCCAGGCCTCGGAAGGTGACGATGCGCACCGTGCTGCCCTCGAGCTTCTTGCGCAGGCGATGGATGTAGATCTCGATAGCATCAGCGCTGGCGTCTTCGTCCAGGCCGAACACCTGTGCCGCCAGCTGATCCTTGCTCATGACCCGTCCGGGCCGGGTGATCAGCGCTTCGAGCACCGACTGCTCGCGCGACGTCAGGCTGAGCGCCTGTCCGCCGAGGGTGAAGCGCCGCGCGTCGAGATCGTAGACCAGCGGTCCGCAGCGCTGCTGGCGCTCGCCGGCGGCCACGCTGCGCCGCAGCAGCGCCTTGACGCGGGCCTCCAGCTCGGTGAGCTCGAAGGGCTTGGCCAGATAATCGTCGGCGCCAAGGTTGAGTCCATGCACCCGATCGCTCACTTCTCCCCGGGCGGTCAGGATCAGCACCGGCAGGGTCTTGCCACGTTCGCGCAGGCGCGACAGCACCTGAAAGCCGTCGAGTCGGGGCAGGCCGACGTCGAGAATCGCCAACGCATAGTCCTCGGTCGACAGCGCCAGGTCAGCTGCCACGCCATCGTTGAGCAGGTCCACGGTCCAGCCAGCGGCACGCAACGCCTGCGCCACGCTTTCAGCCAGCTGGGGATGGTCCTCGACCAGGAGAATCCGCATTGCCTGTCCTCTGCCACACACGGAACGGGGCGCCAGTGTAGCGACAAGGTAAGCCGCATGCTGCTTTCAACCCCTGAAAGCCTGGCGAAAGTTTCGACGCCTAGGATCGCGTTCAGGTGGCTCGATCCACCCGAAACGGCACACCGCCGTTACAACAAAAACAATAGTGGAGATTCAGGATGCTGACTGCCGTCAGAAACAACCCCGCACAGGCTCGTCTTGCCCTCGCCATTGCAGCTGCCTCGTTGGCGCCCCTGGCCCAGGCCGATTTCATCGAAGACAGCCGCGCAACCCTGCAAACACAGAACATCTACCTCAATCGCGATTTCCGCGAAGGCACTGGCCAGTCCAAGCGTGAAGAATGGTCCCAGGGCTTTCTGCTCGACATCGAATCGGGTTTCACCGAAGGCACAGTGGGCTTTGGGCTCGACGCCATGGGGATGCTCGGCATCAAGCTCGATTCGGGCGGTGGCCGCACCGGCACCGATCTGCTGCCGGTGCGCGACGATGGCAGCACGCCGGATGAATTCAGCCGCCTCGGCCTGACGGCAAAAGCCAAGTTCGCCGAAACCGAGCTGCGCTATGGCAGCCACATCCCGGAAACCCCGGTGGTCAAGGCCAGCGACAGCCGCACCCTGCCCCAGGTCTTCGAGGGCACCATGTTGATCTCCCAGGACGTGACCGGCCTGACCCTGACCGGCGGGCGCCTGGACAAGGTCATCGACCGTGCCTCGACCAATTCGCAGGAACTGCAGATCAACAACAAGAACGGCCGTTTCGACAGCGCCGCCGAAGCCGACCATCTGACCTTCGCCGGCGCCCGCTACGACTTCAGCGACAAGCTCATCGGCACCTACTACGCCGCCGAACTGGACGACATCTACCGCCAGCACTTCTTCAACCTGCAAGCCGTGCAGCCGCTGGGCGAGGATTCGGCGCTGACTGCCGACTTGCGCCTGATGGTCAGTGACGACACCGGCGCGGCCAATGCCGGCAAGATCGACAACCAGGCCTGGAACGGCATGCTGGGTTACAGCCTCGGCGGTCACAAGCTCAGCCTCGCCTATCAGCAGATGAACGGCGACACCGGCTACGCCTACATCGATGGCGGCGATCCCTACCTGGTCAACTTCGTCCAGATCAATGACTTCGCCAACAAGGACGAGCGCTCCTGGCAGGCCCGTTACGACTACAACTTCGCCTCGATCGGCGTCCCTGGCCTGACCTTCCTGACTCGCTACATCTCCGGTGATAACGCCGAGTACAGCGGCGGCAGCAACGGCAGCGAGTGGGAGCGCGACATCGAACTCAAGTACGTGGTGCAGACCGGCCCATTGAAAAATGTCGCCGTGCGTATGCGCAACGCCATGTTCCGTTCCGATTTCGCCCGTGACGCCGACGAAAACCGACTGATCGTCAGCTACAGCCTGCCGATCTGGTAAAGCCATCCACAATAAGAATCAAAGGAGACCTAGATGAAAACTGCAATCCGCCGCATCGCCCTGCTCTCGTCCTGCCTGGTCCTGTCCAGCCAGTTGTTCGCCGAACCCAAGCGCCCCGAATGCATCGCCCCGGCCAAACCCGGCGGCGGCTTCGACCTGACCTGCAAGCTGGCCCAGAGCGGCCTGAAGGACGAAGGCCTGCTCGAGGCGCCAATGCGCGTCACTTACATGCCAGGTGGAGTCGGCGCAGTGGCGTACAACGCCGTGATCGCCCAGCGCGCCGCCGATCCTGCGACCATCACGGCGTTCTCCAGTGGTTCGCTGCTGAACCTGGCACAGGGCAAGTTTGGCCGTTACGACGAAACCGACGTGCGCTGGCTCGCCGGCATCGGCACTGACTACGGCGCCATTTCGGTACGTGCCGATGCGCCTTACCAGAACCTGGATGAGCTGATCGCGGCGGTTAAGAAAGACCCCAGCAGCGTCGTGTTCGGCGCCGGCGCTACCATTGGTGGCCAGGACTGGATGCAGACCGCACTGATCGCCCGTGCCGCGGGTGTGGATCCGAAGAAGCTGCGCTATGTTGCCTTCGAAGGCGGCGGTGAGACCCTCACGGCCATGCTCGGCGGCCATGTCCAGGTGACCAGCAGTGGCCTTGGCGAAGTCGCCCCGCAGCTCGAAGCCGGCAAGATTCGTGTTCTCGCCGTGCTGTCCGATGATCGTCTCCCGGGCAAGCTTTCGAACATCCCGACCGCCAAGGAACAGGGCTACGACATCAGCTGGCCGGTGATCCGCGGTTTCTACATGGGCCCGGAAGTCAGCGATGAAGATTTCAACTGGTGGAAGACCCAGTTCGACACCCTGCTGGCCGACGAAGACTTCGCCAAGTTGCGCGAGCAACGTGACCTGTTCCCGCTGTCGATGACCGGTGATGAACTCAAGGCCTTCGTCAACAAGCAGGTCGCTGACTACAAGGAACTCGCCGGCGAGTTCGGCCTGGTCAAGTAACACCCCGCCAGTAGCGGCTGCCAGAGGGCAGCCGCTACCCGCTCCTCCCGAGGTAACCCACCATGTACGTTCGTGTCTTTGCCGCGGCCTGGCTGCTCGCCTGCGCCGGACTCGCGCTGCTCGCCTGGGGTTTCGAGGCGCCCTTCGCCTACGACCCGGTCGGCCCGCGCGCCTACCCGCTACTGCTGCTGTTCCTGATGGCCTGCGGCGCGCTCTGGCTGCTCTGCAAACCTCACGGCGACCCGACGCCGCCGTTCGACTGGGCGATGGCGCGCCGAGCCGCACTGTGTGTACTGGTACTGCTGGCGTACGCATTGCTGTTCGAAATACTCGGTTTCGTCATCACCACGGCACTGGCTGCCTTTGCCCTGGGCCTGCTGTTCAACGGACGCCTGTTGCCCTGCCTGATCAGTGGCGTACTGATGGGCGTGCTGCTCTACGGCCTGTTCGACCTGTCGCTTGACGTGCCGCTGCCGCTCGGCGTGCTGCGCTTGCTGGAGAGCTGAAAAATGGAAACCTTTACTTTCTTGATGCAGGGCTTCGACGTCGCCACGCGACCGACCAACCTGCTGGTGGCGCTGTTCGGCGCCTTTGTCGGCACCATCGTCGGCCTGCTGCCGGGGCTCGGGCCGATCAACGGCGTGGCACTGCTGCTGCCGCTGGCCTTCGCGCTGGGCCTGCCGCCCGAAACGGCGCTGATCCTGCTGGCCGCGGTGTACCTGGGTTGTGAATATGGCGGACGCATTTCAGCGATCCTGCTCAACGTGCCTGGCGATGCCGCCGCGGTGATGACCACCATCGACGGTTACCCGCTGGCGCGCCAGGGCAAGGCAGGCATCGCCCTGTCGCTGTCGGCCGTCAGCTCGTTCATGGGCAGCATTATCGCCACCTGTGGCGTCGTGCTGTTCGCACCTCTGCTGGCCAAGTGGGCGGTGGCCTTCGGTCCGGCGGAATACTTCGTGCTGATGATCTTCGCCATCGCCTGTCTCGGCGGCATGGTCGGCGACAAACCGGTGAAAACCCTGATGGCTGCCTTGATCGGCCTGGGTCTGGCAACGGTTGGCGTGGATTCGACGACCGGCGTCTACCGCTTCACCTTTGGCAGCGTCAGCCTGTCGGACGGGATCCAGTTCGTCATCGTCGTGATCGGCTTCTTCAGCGTCAGCGAAGTCCTGCTGATGCTGGAAAAGACCCACAGCGGCCAAAAGGCGGTCAAGGCCAGCGGACGCCTGCTGTTCAACTTCAAGGAGTTCTGCTTCACCTTCTGGACCATGGTGCGCAGCGCCCTGGCCGGCTTTGTCATCGGCACCCTGCCCGGTGCCGGCGCGACCATCGCCAGCGCCATGACCTACATGAGCGAAAAGCGCATGGCCGGCGATAGCGGCAAGTTCGGTGACGGCGACCTGCGCGGTCTGGCCGCGCCGGAAGCTGCCAACAACGCCTCCGCCTGTGGCTCGCTGATTCCGATGCTGACCCTCGGTGTACCGGGCTCGGGCACTACCGCGGTGATGATCGGCGCACTGACGCTGTACAACATCACCCCCGGCCCACTGCTGTTCGAACAGCAGCCCGACGTGGTGTGGGGCCTGATCGCCTCGCTGTTCATCGGCAACGTCATTCTGCTGGTGATGAACATCCCGCTGGTCGGCCTGTTCTCCAAGATGCTCAGCGTGCCCAACTGGGTGCTGGTACCGGCGATTACGGCCATCAGCCTGGTAGGGGTCTACTCGGTGCACAGCACCACGTTCGACCTGGTCCTGATGGTCGGTCTCGGGGTGTTCGGCTACCTGTTGCGCAAGCTGGAATTCCCCTTGTCGTCGCTGATCCTCGGCTTCGTTCTTGGCGAAATGATGGAAGACAACCTGCGTCGCGCGCTGTCCATCTCCGCTGGCGATCTCGGCATCCTCTGGGGCAGCCCGATCACTCTCGTGCTCTGGGCCATGGCTGCACTGATGCTGGCCATGCCGGGCCTGCGCTGGTGGCGCCAGCGCCGTCGCGCCAAGCTGGACGAGGCTCACGCCTGATATGCCACGCCAGCTGCCGGGATGGTGGGCGACGCCGCTGGTCGGCGCCCTCGGTGGTTGGCTGGCAAGCCTGGCCAGCTGGCCGCTGCCATGGATGGTCGGTTCGCTGCTGGCGGTCATTGCGGTTCGCTGCAGCGGCTGGCTGGTCAGGGAAGTTCCTCACGGCAGGCAGGCCGGGCAATGGCTGATCGCAAGCGCCATTGGCCTGCACTTCACCAGCGAAGTCATGCAGCAGGTGCTCGATCACTTCGGCGTCATTCTTGCCGGTGCGCTGGGCACCCTGCTCTTGAGCCTGATCGGCATCTTCATTCTCCTGCGCAGCGGTACGGACCGCGCCACGGCGTTCTTCTCCAGCATGCCGGGCGGTGCCAGCGAGATGGTCAACCTGGCCGGCCGGCATGACGCACAACCGGCCTTGGTCGCCGCGGCCCACAGCATGCGTCTGCTGCTGGTGGTGCTGGTCATTCCCGCCTTCTTTACCTGGAGCCTGCCTCCGGTCGATGCCCCGCCACCGGCGCCGGTGAGCTGGCCTTGGCTCGCGGTACTGTTGCCGGCGGGCGGGCTGCTGGCGCTGCTCTGGAAGCGGCTCGACCAACCCAACCCGTGGATGCTGGGGCCGCTGACGGTATGTGCCGTTGCGAGCGCCGCGTTCGACCTGCATCTGGGTATGCCCGAGGGCGTCGGTCAGTTCGGCCAGTGGCTGATTGGCTGCTCGCTGGGCTGTCATTTCGATCGGCCGTTCTTTCGCAAGGCTCCGCGGTTCATGCTGCGCATTCTGCTGTTCACGCTGCTGGCGATGCTCGCGGCGGCGGGTATGGCAGAAGCGCTCGGGTGGATGGCCACGCTAAACCAGACGTCGCTGATGCTGGGCATGATGCCGGGCGGCATCACCGAGCTTTGCCTGACAGCCGAGGCGCTCCAACTGTCGGTCGCGCTGGTCACCGCACTGCAGGTGCTGCGATTGTTTCTGGTGATGTTTCTTGCCGAGCCGCTATTCCGGTTCTGGCAGCGCGCCAGCCGTTGACCCGGCCCGTCAGCGGGCTCTTTTCGCCGATGGATCTGCGCGCTCTGCGCCGCTTCAGCCGAAGAACCAGTAGCACACCAGGATTGCCGCGGTGATCCCGGCGAAGTCTGCTGCCAGGGCGCAACCGACCGCATGCCGCGCCCGCTGGATACCCACTGCCCCGAAATAGACGGCCAACACATAGAAGGTGGTTTCGGTACTGCCTTGCACGGTCGCAGCGACCAGCGCGGCAAAGCTGTCCACGCCCTGGCTCTGCATCGTCTCGATGAGCATGGCGCGCGCGGCACTGCCCGAAAACGGCTTGACCAACGCGGTGGGCAGCGCATCGACGAAGCGGGTGTCCCAGCCCAGCGCGTCCACCAGCCAACGGATCCCGTCGAGCCCGAAATCCAGCGCGCCGGACGCGCGGAACACACCAATCGCACAGAGCATGGCGATCAGATAGGGCAGCAGGCTCTTGGCTACGTCGAAACCTTCCTGCGCGCCTTCGACAAAGCTCTCGTAGACCGGCACCTTGCGCAGCGCACCAACGATCAGGAAGGCGATGATCAGGCCGAACAGGGTCAGGTTGCCGAGCAATGACGACAAAGACGACAGCGCAGTCGCCGAAAGCCCAGCCAACAGCGCCATGAAGCCGCCAAGCAGCAGCGCGCCGGGAACAAGATAGGCCAGCACCACCGGATCCCAGATGCGCAGCCGTTGCACCAGCGCGACCGCCAACAGGCCCGCCAGGGACGACGCGGTGGTGGCCAGCAGTATCGGGAGGAATACCAAGGTCGGGTCTTCAGCGCCTTGCTGCACCCGATACATGAAGATCGACACCGGCAGCAGCGTCAGCGACGAGGTGTTGAGGACCAGAAACAGGATCTGCGCATTGCTGGCCACCGTCTTGCTGGGGTTGAGTTCCTGAAGGGCGCGCATGGCACGCAGGCCGATGGGCGTGGCGGCGTTGTCCAGGCCAAGACCGTTGGCAGCAAAATTCAGGGTGATCAGCCCCAGTGCCGGGTGACCAGCCGGCACCTCAGGCATCAGCCGGCGAAACAGTGGCCCGAGCAGGCGCGCCAGCAGTTCGATCAGGCCGGCTTTTTCGGCGATGCGCAAGAAGCCGAGCCAGAGCGTCAGTGTGCCGAACAGGACGATCATGATTTCCACAGCCAGCTTGGCCATGGCGAACAGGCTTTCGACCAGTGCGGCGAATACCGCCGGATCGTCGCCCAACAGCCAGCGCCAGAGCGCGGCGACCGCGGCGATGAGAAAAAAGCCCAGCCAGAGCCCGTTGAGCATGTCGTTCCCCTGCAGATGATTGGCCGCGATGATAGCCGTGTGCAGAGGTCCCGGCCATGCGCGCCGGTGTCGGTCATGCAAGCACTGCGGGCAACAGGGGGAGGCTGGAATTGAAATGTCGGAAAACGGAGTGCAGCAGCCAGGCCAGCGGACCGGCGTTTTTCACGCTATTTGCGCAATCAAAGGTGGCAGGTGCCACCTTTGGTCGCCATCACCGAACCTGGTCCCTTTACGGGAGGTACTCGCTGTACCCCTAGGTCGCTCCGAAAAAACAGAGCGTCCCGACCCCCTGGTTCTCCCGCTTCGCGGGCTGCCGGATGAGCCTAGGTTCTCGTCCCGGTCTGTTCAGGCCCTCGCGCTGTGGCAAGGACTTTCAACATCCTGGCGTTAAGCCGCTTTTGTCAGGTTACTGCAGCCGCCCTTGCGGGCGGCGTTGTTGCTTCAGCTTAAGCGCGTGGACCGCGGCCACGGCCAAAGATCAGCGACGCTACAAACAACACAAGGAATACTACAAACAGGATCTTGGCGATGCCTGTTGCAGTGCCTGCGATTCCACCGAAGCCCAGTACAGCAGCGATGATGGCGATGATCAGAAATGTAATAGCCCAGCTCAGCATGGTGAAACTCCTCTCTCGTTCAGGAACATCGTTCAACGCAACCACCTTTCGGTGATGGCTGGTGGATCAACCGTTAGAAAACCCAGCGCTGCTCCGACCGTACCTGGGTGTAATCCCTGGTTTTCGGTGCCGGTCCGGTCTGCACGATCCCTACTGGTTGAGCGTCATACATGTGGATTCGTTCCGCTGAGGCCTTGGGCGTCTGGCTGAGCGGCTGCGACATCGGATGCTCGGCGCCTGCCAGTACCACCACGACCGCAGCGGTAAGGAAACCTTTGCTGACCAGCGAGAAACGCGCTTCACGGTTCATTCTCAACTCCTTCTAAGCATGCGGGCAGTCTGTCTTACCAGGTATATTGCAGACCTCATGCCAGCCTTGGTTAAAGAATTTTTCCTTTACTTTCAATAACTTGAGACATCTATTCAAGGTGTCTCCAGTTTAAATTGCACGATGCCTGCAGAATGCACCATGCGTTTTGCACGGCGGACTAATCCCGCACTCAATCAGCGGTCATCACGGTGGTTCAACTTGTGGATTCGTTCATGACAGGCGCGGATCTTCGGCAGCTCGATTGCCAGCAGCGCTTTGACGTCAGGCTCGGCCGTCTTCAGCGCGTCTTCAAACGATTGCAGGATGCGCTCCTCGGCCTGGTCGAGCTGGTCGATATAGACGGCCTCGGCGTGGCCCAGCCGGGCCTTGGTGTCGGTATAGACTTCACGCAGCTTGCCAGCGGTAGTGCCCCCCTGCGCCGGCTGTGCCTGGTTCGCTGCGACTTTTACCGATAGCGCCTGGATGATGTGGGTCTTGGCTTGCGCCATGTCGCGAAACAGATGCTGCAGTTCGACATCACCGACCGCCTCCATGGCGTGTTGGTAAAAATGCTGCCCGTCTCGGGTGATCTCGATCAGCTCATTGAGTTGGGTCATGTTCTGTTGCATACGGCCTCCGGTAAAAACCAAAGCGCGCAGACCAGATCAGCGCGCACGAGACCTCATTCGCCGCAAGCCGCGTGCCAGCACAGTCGAAGGCGCTTCGCTTTTGATTTCAATGACTTAACATCCCGTTTCGCTTGCAGAATACTTGCAGGCTGCAGGAAAGCCGCATCTACACCGTGCAACTTGCAACACATTCCGTAGACTAACGCAGGCGTCAAAGCACCCTGGCATGCCCGGGGCGCGTCGAACAGATCATTTCCACCCCGATTCGCCAGGTAAAGCCGCCTTTGCCTGATTGGAGCTTTCATGGACCAAACAACCGACACCGGTGCCCGTATCCTCTTGGTAGACGACGAGGCTGCGATCCTGCGGACCTTCCGCTACTGCCTGGAGGATCGCGGCTACACGGTGGTAACCGCAGCCAGCGCATCACAAGCCGAAGCGATCCTGCAGCGACAGGTGTTTGATCTGTGCTTCCTTGACCTGCGCCTGGGCGAGGACAACGGCCTGGACGTGCTGCAGCAAATGCGTGTCCTGGCGCCATGGATGCGGGTGGTCATCGTTACGGCGCACTCGGCCGTCGACACGGCAGTAGACGCCATGCAGGCCGGGGCCGCGGATTATCTGGTCAAGCCCTGCAGCCCGGAACAACTTCGCCTGTCGGCAGCCAAGCAGCTGGAAGTCCGCCAGATGGCGGCGCGGCTGGAAGCGCTGGAAGGCGAAGTCCAGAAACGCAGCGATGCGCTGGGCTCGTACAGCCCGGCGATGATGGGCGTGCTGGAGACTGCGCGACAGGTCGCCGATACCGATGCAAACATCCTTATCCTCGGCGAATCCGGCACAGGGAAAGGCGAACTCGCCCGTGCCATTCACAACTGGAGCCGCCGGGCGAAGAAGGCGTTCATCACCATCAATTGCCCTTCGCTGTCGGCAGACCTGATGGAGAGCGAGCTGTTCGGTCACAATCGCGGCGCTTTCACCGGTGCCACCGAAAGCACCCTTGGACGGGTCAACCAGGCAGACGGCGGCACCCTGTTTCTCGACGAAATCGGCGATTTCCCCCTTGCCTTGCAGCCAAAACTCCTGCGATTCATTCAGGACAAGGAATACGAGCGCGTCGGCGACCCGGTTACCCGACGCGCCGATGTGCGCATCCTTGCAGCGACCAACCTCAACCTCGAAGAAATGGTCCGTGAGGGCAAGTTTCGTGAAGACCTGCTCTATCGCCTGAACGTCATCACCCTGAATCTGCCACCGATGCGCGAACGTCCGGAAGATGTGGTCAAGCTTGCCGAGCGCTTCCTGGCCTTCTTCGTCAAGAGCTACGGCCGACCTGCCCGTGGCTTCAGCGACAACGCCATCGCCGCGCTGAGGGCCTACCGCTGGCCGGGCAACGTGCGCGAACTGCGCAACGTGGTTGAGCGCGCCAGCATTATCTGCCCGCAGGAGATGATCGAGGTCAGCCATCTCGGCCTCGCCGACCAGGGGGTCAGCAATGCGCCACGGATCGGTGAAGCGCTCAGCCTCGAGGCGCTGGAGAAGGCACATATCGCAGGCGTTCTGAGCACCAGCGACACGCTTGAACAGGCCGCTCGAGTCCTCGGCATCGATGCGTCGACGCTCTACCGGAAACGCAAGCAATACGGCCTATGAAACTCCAGATGAAGCTGCGGACCCGGCTGTTCCTTGGGTTCTCCGCACTGATGACGGTGGCCCTGCTCGGGCTGTTACTGGCGCTGGTCAGCGTCGTGCAGATGGCCAAGAGCCAGGAAAACCTGATCCGCGACAACTTCGGCGTTATCGAGGTCAGCCAGCAGCTGCGCCAGGCCCTGGGCAACCAGCTGCTTTTGCTGGTCCGCGAAGACCGCGACGCCGCTGCGCTTGACGAGTCGCGGGAGAAATTCCAGACAGCCCTGGCCCGTGGCCTCGCTGAAGCCACCGAGGAGCAGGACCGCCAGGCCTATCTGGCTATCGGGGACGCCTTTGCCCGCTTTGCCAGCCTGCTGGATCAGCCGTCCAGCGAGAACGCGATATTGCTGGAGGGCAACCCGCTCAGCCAGGCATTCAACCAGGTGCGTGAGTTGATGGTGGCGATGCAGCAAGACGCCTATACCGAGATTCGCGATACGGAAATTCGCAGTCGTGAGCGGGCGCAGCTGCTGGCAGGCCTGCTGGGGTTGACGGGAATCGCAGTCCTGCTGATCGGTTTCGTCACTGCACACAGCTTTGCTCGTCGCTTCGGTGATCCCATCGAGCAGCTCTCCAGCGTGGCCGACCAGATTGGCCGTGGCGATTTCAATATCACCCTGCCCTCGTCACCGATTGCAGAAATATCGTCGTTGATCCGCCGCTTCGGCCTGATGTCGCAGGCCCTGCACCAGTTCAAGCAGACCAACGTGGAAGCACTGGTCAACGGTCAGCAACGTCTGCAGGCGCTGCTCGACAGCATCGATGATGGGCTCCTTATCATCGACCGCCAGGGCCGCCTGGAGCACGCCAACCCCGTCGCGCAGCGGCAGCTGGCCTGGGAAAGCGAACACCTGGGCTCAACGCTCAGCCAGGCCCTGGGTTATCCGGAGCTGGACGAGGCTGCCAGGCAAGTGCTGGACGACAAGCCCTTGTCCGGCCCACCGGAAGACCTGGTCATCGAGGCAGATGGTGAGCGCCGTCTGCTGTCCTGGCGCATGAGTCCGGTGAATCACCATGACGGCCGTATCAGCGGTGCGGTGATGGTGCTGCATGATGTGACCGACCAGCGCACCTTCGAGCGGGTTCGCAACGAGTTCGTCCTGCGCGCATCGCACGAACTGCGCACCCCTGTCACCGGCATGCAGATGGCGTTCAGCCTGCTGCGCGAGCGAACCCACTATGCGGAAAACAGCCGCGAGGCGGATCTGTTCATTACCGTGCATGAGGAAATGCAACGCCTGGTTACCCTGATCAACGACCTGCTGAATTTCTCCCGTTACCAGAGCGGTCAGCAGAAGCTGGAGCGAGAGCCCTGCGACGCAGCCGAGCTGCTCGAGGACGCGCGCCAGCGTTTTCAACCCGCCGCCGAGCAGAACCACATCTCGATCAAGCTGGAGCTGCAGTCGCCACTGCCAAGCCTGTTGCTGGACCGACAGCAGATGGAGCGAGTCCTCGACAACCTCCTGAGCAATGCCCTGCGCCATACGCCCGATGGCGGCGAGATTCGCCTCCTGGCACGGCACCATGGCGAGCGGGTGATCCTCAGCGTCGAAGACAATGGCGAAGGCATCCCTTACAGCCAACAGGCGCGTATCTTCGAGCCCTTCGTCCAGATCGGCCGCCGCCGCGGCGGCGCCGGACTGGGGCTTGCCTTATGCAAGGAAATCGCCCAGCTGCATGGAGGTCGTATCGGCGTGCATTCGCGGATCGGCCACGGCACCATCTTCTATATCGCCCTGCCCGTCTGAGCCTGGCTGGGCAGGAAAATAGAAGGAGCAGCCATGCCCAGCCTCAACCCCAACCAGGACCAGCTCAAGCGCTTCGCCGAACAGATGCCCGCCGGTGAACCAGTCCTCATGCTCAACCTGCTGCGTTTCAGTGATGAAGCCGCCTACCCACCGGACAGCGGGCAGCAGCCGTGCTCCGGCAGGCAAGCCTACGGGCGCTATAGCCGCACCGCCATTCAGAAGGTCCGTGCGGCCGGCGGCGAGGTGCAGATCATGGCTGACGCTCGGGTTGCGTTGATCGCACCGGAACAGGAGCACTGGGACCAGGTGCTTCTGGTGCGCTATCCCTCCCCAGAAGCCTTCCTGACGATGCTGGCGGACCCAGAGTATCGCGCCGCCACGATCCACCGCACTGCGGCGCTTGCCGACTCACGGCTGATCGGTTGCAATCCAGCCGCCTGACGCGCCGCCTCAGTCGGCTGCGTTCAGCACGGCCAGCATGGCCGCAGTTTCGGCATCCGGCTCGCCGTCGAAGCGCGCCGGACGGTACTTCATCTGAAAGGCGGCAATGACGTTTCGGGTTTCGGGGTCAAGGTAGCCATGCTCCGGGACCCTGTATCCCTGCGCCGCCAACTGTGCCTGAAACCAGGCAACATCCGGCAGCGCCGCGGCGAACAAACTGCGCTGCCGAGCTACCGCCCGAGCCTCCGGCCAGGGCACCAGCCCGGCATCGGCCAGGCGCTTCCAGGGAAACAGCGGACCGGGATCCACCTTGCGCTGCGGCGCGATGTCGCTGTGGCCGATGATGGCCCCGGGCTTCAGCCCGTGACGCTGCATGATGTCCTTGAGCAGCACGATCAGGGCATCGATCTGCTCATCCGAGAAGGGATACCAGAGCCGCCCTTCGGCGCTGTCGACATACCCACCGTTGACCAGCTCGATGCCGATGGAGCTGGAGTTGAGCCAGGTCCGGCCGTTCCACTGGCTCTCACCGGCATGCCAGGCTCGCTGGCTTTCGTCCACCAGACGGTAGATGGTCGCGGGCGATTCGCCGATCAGGTAATGGCTGCTGACCCCATCTCCCTTGAGTATTTCCAGCGAGCGCTCGAGGTCGCTGGAGGTGTAATGCAGGACGATGAACTGCGCCCTGCTGTCATAGCCAATCGACTGCTGGCTGGTATCGATCCGTGGCCCGCTGGCACAGCCCGCCAGCATGGCGATTGCGATCAGGATCAAGGCTTTCATTGGCACCTCTGGTCGACAGCGAAATGACGCAGGTGGCCGCCTGTTGATGCGTCACCGGTTGCGCAACGCCTCGCGGCAAGGCGCTGGCAAAATGGTCGGGAAGTATAGCGAGACGCGGCCGGCGCTCCCAGATCGCTTGGTCAGCCCATCTCGATGCAGTTGCGCCCCGACTCCTTGGCTCGATAGAGCGCCCGGTCGGCCCGCTCGAATACCTGTCCGGCGCTGTCGTTGGGGGCAAAGCTGGCAATCCCGGCCGACAACGTGACCTGAATCCGAGCGCCCTTGAAATGGAAAGGGCAGCTCTCCACCCCTGCTCGCAAGGTATCGAGCAGCTGCCGACCGGCCTCGATGGGGGTCTCGGGCAGCAGCAAGGCAAATTCTTCACCTCCGAACCGGGCGATGAAGTCGGTTTTGCGAAGTCGCTTGCGTAGCTCGTTGGCGATGATTTTCAACACCCGATCACCGGCAAGATGCCCGAAACTGTCATTGATTCGCTTGAAATGGTCGACATCGAGCACGGCCAGAGACAGCTGCCCTCCGTAGCGCTGCTGGCGCGCCACTTCAAGCTCCAGCCGTTCGTTCCAGGCAGCCCGGTTGGGCAGGGTAGTAAGCGGATCATGCAGGGCTATGCGACGCTGTTCTTCAAGGTGATCGCGCATCCCGGAGGCGGCCTGCTCAAGGCTTGCGACCCGCTCGACGAGGGTACCGAGGCGCTCGCTCAACTGCTGCTCATGCTCGCTGCGCTGCCTCTGGTAGGCGTCGACAGTGTCGAGCAACCCGTCCAGACGTGCCTGGACCGCCTGCTTCAGGCTCGGCAGATCCTTGGCTTCAAGCATACTGTTCTGCAGCCCGCCGACCTGCTGGCGCAACTCCTCATCCAGCGACTGTGCGGTTTCCTTGCTCTGCGCCTGACCATCTCGGGCGGCACTGAGGCTTTCCTGCATGGAGGCCAGGCGTTCGTTGAGCAGCTTGAGATAGCTTTCGAACTCGCGCTGGCCCTGATCGGCCATGGCCACCAACAGCTGGGCCAGATCGTCCAGCACCGGCACCAGCTCATACCAGTTCAGGCCTTGCTGAATCCGCTCACGCAGCGCCTGCGCCTCCCCCTGCTGGTGCTCAGGCAACTGAAGGTCGTCAAGCAGGCCGAACAGTGTCGACTCCACACGCTCGGCAATGGCGCTGTAGGCCTGCTCTGGAGACGATGGCAACTGGTAGGGGTCAGCCGTCTCGACCTCCTTGGCTGTATCCGGGTCCGCTGCAGGCGCTTCCTCCGCTTCATGCACCGCCACGGGAGCATTCACGACTGCTTTGTCTTCCAGCTGCGCCAAGCCGGACGCATGGTCAGAGGGCTCCGCCTGCCCTGCCGGGTCGCATCGATCCTCGGTTGGCTGCAAGGAGGGCGATTCACCCATGGCCCGCTGCGACTCAGCTCCGGCACCGGCGACAGCATCGGCAGAGCGCTCACGCTGCCCGAACAGGCGGCCCAGCAGACCCACCGAAGGCGCAGTGCTCTTGGCCTGCGCTGCCAGTGCCTGATGCTGCAGCTCGCCCAGCTGGCTCAACAGGCCTGGCAGTTCGCGCGACTGCGCGGCACGCTCATCGAGCTGGCGTGAAAAGGCCTTCAACGGCTTGCGGATTTCGACCGGTAGCGGCAGATCGAGCAGCTGCGAGGTCAGCCGATCAAGCGCTTCGGTCAGACGCCTGAGCCGTTCCTGCTTGCCGCGCTCCGTATCCAGAACTGCACGTTCGAGCCGGGGCACCAGAGCGCTCAGCCGATCATCCTGTACCTCGTCACGCAACACGTCGCGCAATTCGCGCATGCACTGCTCTACCGCAGGATCAGCGCCATCCACGGCAAAGCTGCTGCGAACCAGGCTCCGACGCAGCAGATCCAGTCGTGTGCTCCAGCGGCCCTCAAGCTTTTCATGCTGCTCGAGGGCGTGGAGGTATTTCTCTTTCCAGCGTTGCGCGTCGTCACTCATCAGGTCCCATCCGTTGGTACAGGCAAGGCATCTCCATGCAGCGCATCGGGCAGACGGATCTCCACGGCTACCGGAAGATGATCCGAGGACGCCTGAGCCAGGATGTCGACACGCTCCAGCGTCAGGCTGGGGCTCAGCAATATGTGGTCCAGGCAACGCTGCGGGCGCCAGCTGGGAAAGGTCGCCTCGATCTGTGGCGCCTGCAAACCGAGATCACGCAGGGGTGAATGCTCCAGCAGATCGCTGGCATGGGTATTCATGTCGCCCATCAGGATCTGGTGACGGTAGCCACCGATCAGGTCTCGAATGTAAGCCAGCTGACGAGTTCGCGCACCGCCGCCCAACGCCAGGTGCATCACCACCACGACCAGGGCGTCCTCGCCTTCGCCAAATCGCAACAGAATCGCACCACGTCCGGACGGACCCGGCAACGGATGATCCTCCAGCCCCTGCGGCTCCAAACGGCTCAGCACTCCGTTGCTATGCTGGGCAAAGCGCCCCAGGTTGCGGTTGAGCTGCTGGTACCAGTAGGGAAATGCGCCGAGCTGCGCAAGATGCTCGACCTGATTGACGTAGCCCGAGCGCATGCTGCCGCCGTCCGCTTCCTGCAGCGCCACCAGATCGTAGTTGGCAAGCAAGTCGCCGATGCGCTGGAGATTTCGCGCGCGGCCGGTATGCGGCAACAGATGCTGCCAGCTGCGCGTCAGGTAATGGTGGTAGCGCTCGGTGCTGATGCCGACCTGGATGTTAAAACTCAACAGGCGCAGCCGACCGTTGCAGGGCAGGCCGCTGGCGTCCAGACAAAGTGGATTGACTCTTGCCTGACCGGGGCCAGCCAGGCGTGGCGAACTCCAGCGGCGCAACATGGCCGGTTACCGGGCTGCGCGTTCTTTTTCGATCAGAAAGTCAGCCACCTTCAGTGCCCGCTCCGGGCCACCTGCCGAGCCGATATCGAAACGATACTTGCCGTTGACGATCATGACCGGCACGCCCGAGATCTGATAAGCCATCGCCAGCTTCTTCGCCTGCTCGGCACGGCTCTTCACACCGAACGAATTATAGGCCTTGAGGAAGGCTTGCTTGTCGACGCCCTGCCCTGCCAGGAATTCAGCCATCTTTTCCGGCGTATCGAGCTTGTTGCCGTCCCGATGGTAGGCATTGAACACCGCATCGTGGACCTTCTGCTCGACACCCATGGACTCCAGCGCGAGGAACATCTGACCGTGCGCATTCCATGCACCCCCGAACATTGCGGGGATGCGCTTGAAATCGACGTCATGTGGAAGCTGCTCGATCCAGGGGTTGATGATCGGCTCGAACTGGTAGCAATGCGGGCAGCCATACCAGAACAGCTCCACCACTTCGATCTTGCCCGGCTCGGCAACCGGCACCGGGTTCTTCAGCTCAACGTATTCCTTTCCAGCCTGGAACTCCGCCGCATTGGCTGGCAGGCCGAAGAGACTGGTGGCTACGAGAAGGGCACTGAGAACGAGTTTACGCATGGTGACTCCCTTGGTAATGAATGGCTGACCGACAGCGTCACAGGCTGCAGCAAATCAGTCAGGCTCGCCAGCGATTTGCGCCGCTTTTCAATATCTTGACAATGTTTATAGCGAGGCCATAAACGAAAAAAGGGCGTTCAGGCACATGTCCTGAACGCCCTCTCATGCAGGCTGATCCGCCTTTGCGATCAGTGCAGGCCCTGGATGTAGCTCGACAGCGCCTGGATTTCCTTGTTGCTCAGCTTGGAAGCGATGGTACGCATGATCGCTGTATCGCCATCATTGGTACGATCCCCTTCACGGAAGTCAGTCAGCTGCTTGGCGGTATAAGCCGAGTGCTGGCCGCCCAGCCGCGGGAATCGAGCCAGATTGTTACCGACGCCGTTCGGCGAATGGCAACCGGAACATGCCGGCATGCCTACATCCAGCTTTCCGCCACGGAACAGCTGCTCGCCCTGCTGAACCAGTGCAGGATCAGCCATGCCGATGGTCATTTTCTGGCTTGCAAAATAGGCGGCCATGTCCTGAAGATCCTGCTCGCTGTAGGGCTCCAGGATACCGGTCATCTCAAGCACCTTGCGTCCGACGCCCGGCTCTGCGGTGGGGCTGCTGCCCGCCTTGATATCCTGCAGCTGCTTGAACAGATAGTTCTCACCCTGACCCGCCAGTTTCGGGAAGTTCGGTGCGGCGCTGTTGCCGTCAGGGCCATGGCAGGCACCACAGACGGCAACCTTCTCCTGGCCGGCCTCGGCATTCCCAGCCGCGTGGGCCATACCGGTGATGCCAAGGGTCAACAGCAGACTCACGAGTACTTTGTTCATCAGCTCATCCAACTACGGCTAAGGGTTAAAAAGGAATCTTATTCGGCAGGCCGGCCGCTGGCGCCCCGGCCATGCTCGTTATGGTCGCATGTGTTATCGATCCGCAACAGGCGGGGTAATCCTCATCTTCCGCTTCCTAAGGAAGCCAATATTGCTGTTGCAAACCACGGTCGTTTCAGACCAAAGCGCACACAAAATCTGCGGCATTATATACTGGCGCTACTGAAACGGAAATGAACCATTGCCGCACCCTGCGCACCTACCGGAAAGCCCATGCCCCCGAAAAACCCGATCCTCGGCCTCTGCCAGCAAGCCACCTTCATGACCAGCGCCGCCAAGGTCGACCAATGTCCGGCAGACGAGGGCCTGGAAGTCGCATTTGCCGGCCGGTCCAATGCAGGCAAGTCCAGTGCACTGAACACCCTGACCCACGCAAGCCTCGCCCGCACGTCGAAGACACCCGGACGCACCCAGCTGCTCAACTTCTTCAGCCTCGACGAACATCACCGCCTCGTCGATCTTCCCGGCTATGGCTACGCCAAGGTACCGATCCCGCTGAAGCAGCACTGGCAACGCCATCTGGAAGCCTACCTGAGCAGCCGTGAAAGCCTGGCTGGCGTCTTTCTGATGATGGACATCCGCCACCCGCTCACCGAATTCGACCGGATGATGCTCGACTGGTCCAACGCCAGCGAGATGCCGCTGCATATCCTGCTGACAAAGTCCGACAAGCTTGCATTCGGCGCGGCGAAGAATGCCCTGCTGGCAATCGGACGGGATGTCCGTAAGGGCTGGGGCGACGGCGTCAGCATGCAGCTCTTCTCCGCACCGAAGCGTCAGGGCGTGGAGGAGGCCCAGCTGGTGCTGGCGCAGTTGCTCGGAATGCTGGACGAGGACGCGCAAGAGCAGATCTGAAACCCAGCAACCCCGGGAGTGGGTCACGCTTCACCGATACACCTGGCAATGCGGAGGTGGATGCAACAACAGCATCCACCCACGTCAGCCTCGTGCGTCAAGCTTCAAGCTTCAAGCTTCAAGCTCAGGCCCTACATTGCTTATGCGCCGTCACCCTGACCTGAAGCTTGCCGCTCAACTCCGATAATCCTCGACCGGCACACAGGCACAGAACAGGTTCCGGTCACCAAAAACGTTATCGACTCGATTGACCGCCGGCCAGTACTTGTGTGCCTGGGTATGTGCGCTTGGCGTCACCCCTTCGGCGATGCTGTATGGGCGATCCCACAGATGGGTAACATCTGCCAGGGTGTGGGGCGCGCGCACCAGCGGGTTGTCCTCGGCAGGCCAACCTCCGTTTTCAACCTTGGCGATCTCCGCGCGGATGCTCAACATCGCCTCGACGAACCGGTCCAGCTCCGCTTTGGACTCGCTCTCGGTCGGCTCGACCATCAGCGTGCCGGGTACCGGAAAGGACATGGTCGGCGCATGGAAGCCGTAATCGATTAGGCGTTTGGCGACGTCCTCCTCGGAAATCCCGGTCTTGGCCTTGAGTGGCCGCAGATCAATGATGCACTCATGAGCCACTCGTCCGTTGCGGCCGCTATAGAGGACGGGAAAAGCCTCACCGAGGCGCATCGCCAGGTAGTTCGCACTCAGGATGGCGACCTCCGTGGCGTCGCGTAGCTGCGGCCCCATCATTGCGATGTACATCCAGCTGATCGGCAGGATGCTGGCGCTACCCCAGGGCGCTGCGCTGACCGCACCGTTCTCGGGGTTCGGGCCCTGCAACTCGATTACCGGATGGTTGGAAACGAAAGGCAGCAGGTGCGCCTTGATGCCGATCGGCCCCATGCCCGGGCCGCCACCGCCGTGGGGAATGCAGAAGGTCTTGTGCAGGTTCATGTGCGAGACGTCCGCACCGATATCTGCCGGTCGCGCCAGACCCACCTGGGCGTTCAGGTTGGCACCGTCCATGTACACCTGGCCACCCTGGGCATGAATCGCTTCGCAGATCTCGCGAATGCCTTCCTCGTACACGCCATGGGTGGAGGGGTAGGTAATCATCAGGCAGGAAAGCCGATCACCGGCTTCGGCAGCCTTGCGCTTGAGGTCCTCCAGGTCGACGTTACCTGCCTTGTCACACTCGACGATCACGACGCGCATGCTGACCATCTGCGCCGAGGCCGGATTGGTACCGTGGGCCGAGGATGGAATCAGGCAGATATCCCGCTGACCTTCGCCGCGGCTCTCATGGTACTTGCGGATGGCGACCAGGCCGGCGTATTCGCCCTGCGCGCCGGAGTTGGGTTGCATGGAGATCGCATCGAAACCGGTGATCGCACAGAGCCACGCTTCCAGCTCGTCGATCATCAGTTTGTAGCCCTGGGCCTGCTCCTGGGGCGCGAAGGGGTGCAGATTGGCAAATTCCGGCCAGGTGATGGGAATCATCTCACTCGTGGCGTTGAGCTTCATGGTGCAGGAACCGAGCGGGATCATCGCCTGGTTCAGAGCCAGGTCCTTGTTCTCCAGCTGCTTGAGGTAGCGCAGCATCTCGGTTTCGCTGTGATGAGTATTGAACACCGGATGGGTCAGGTATTCGCTGCTGCGCTGCAGCTCGGCGGGGATGCCGCTGGGAATCTCGCCGGCATCCAGGTCTGCGACCTTGAGTCCGTGATCCGCTCCGAGGAATACCGCCAGCAATTGGTTCACGGTCTGCTCGGTGCAGGTTTCGTCGAGGCTGACGCCCAGCTTGCCGCGGCCAAGGATGCGCAGATTGATCCGCGCCGCACCTGCACTTTCCAGGATCGCAGTCTGCGCGCCGCCTACTTCCAAGGTCAGCGTATCGAAGAAATGCCGGTTGACGCGCCTGATGCCGTGCCGCTCCAGCGCGCTGGCCAGGATCGATGTGAGCCGATGGGTACGCTGGGCAATGCGCTTGAGCCCTTCAGGCCCGTGATAGACGGCATAGCAGCTGGCGATATTTGCCAGCAGCACCTGTGCCGTGCAGATGTTGGAGTTGGCCTTCTCGCGACGGATATGCTGCTCGCGGGTCTGCAGCGCCATGCGCAGCGCAGTGTTGCCGCGGGCGTCCTTGGATACACCGATGATCCGGCCCGGCATGGCGCGCTTGAAGGCATCACGGGTGGCGAAGTAGGCCGCGTGCGGGCCACCGTAGCCCATGGGCACGCCAAAGCGCTGAGTCGAGCCAAGCACCACGTCGGCACCGAGTTCACCCGGCGGCGTCAGCAGCAGCAGGCTGAGCAGGTCGGCAGCCACACAAGCCAGCGCCTGCCGGGCGTGCAGCGCATCGATAGCCGGACGCAGATCGCGGATCTCACCATGGGTGTCGGGGTACTGCAGCAGCGCACCGAACACGTCCTGTTCGCTGATATCGTCCAGTGCGCCGATGACCAGCTCGAAACCAAAGGCTTCGGCGCGCGTTTTCAACACCGAAAGGGTTTGCGGATGGCAGTTTTCGTCGGCGAAGAAGGCGTTGCTTTTGCTCTTGGCCATACGCCGCGCCAGCGTCATCGCTTCGGCCGCTGCCGTCGCCTCGTCGAGCAGCGATGCGTTGGCCAGATCGAGTCCGGTGAGGTCGATGGTCAGCTGCTGGAAGTTGAGCAGCGCCTCCAGACGTCCCTGCGCAATTTCCGGCTGATAGGGCGTATAGGCGGTGTACCAACCCGGGTTCTCCAGCACGTTGCGCAGGATCACAGGTGGCGTGACGGTGCCGTGATAGCCCATGCCGATCAGGCTGGTCCAGAGCTGGTTCTGCTCGGCGTAGCTGCGCAGCCGTGTCAGTGCGTCCTGTTCGTCCAGCGCCGCCGGCAGTTGCAGCTCTCCCTCGAGCCGGATCGCCGGCGGCACGGTCTGCCGGACCAGCTCGTCACGACTGGCCAGGCCAAGCGCATCCAGCATGGCCTGCTGTTCAGCCGCATCAGGGCCGAGATGGCGACGCAGAAAGGCGTCAGGTTGCTGGAGCTGGGAAAGGCGCGGCACTTGGGACATCACTGCTTCTCTCGAAAAAAGGAAAACCCCGGGACAGGATTCTGCGAAAACGGATTCACCAGGTTTTCACAAGCCCAGCATCGCGGGGTTTTGGGAAGGAACGCTTAGGCTTCGGCGTCACAGGAGGCTTTGTAGCCATCCGCGTCGAGCAGCTTGTCCAATTCCGCGACATCGCTCGGCTGCAGCCGGAAGAACCAGCTGCCATAAGGCTCGCTGTTGACCGCCTCGGGGGAATCGCTGAGCTGCTCGTTGATTGCAATCACTTCGCCTGCAATCGGGGCATAGATGTCCGAAGCTGCCTTTACCGACTCCACCACGCCAGCCTGCTGGCCTGCTGCGAGCTGCTGGCCGACGTGCGGCAGTTCGACATAGACCACATCGCCCAGTGCTTCCTGGGCATGATCGGAGATCCCTACGCTGACACTGCCGTCCTCTTCCAGACGGGCCCACTCGTGGCTGGCGGCGTAACGCAGATCGCTGGGGATATTGCTCATTCGTTGATCCTCAAACTGTCGATGGACTGGGCCGGCTGCTCAGTGGCCCATGAAAGCGCTGGGCCGAATTTATACCAGTACCTTGCCGTGACGCACGAATGTCGGTTTCACCACACGCACGGGATACCACTTGCCGCGAATCTCCACTGCCGCCCGGTCGCCGGTCCCTGCGGGGACGCGCGCCAGGGCAATGGACTTTCCAAGGGTAGGCGAAAAACTGCCGCTGGTGATTTCACCTTCGCCCGCACCGTTTACCCTCACCACCTGGTGGGCACGCAACACGCCACGCTCCTCCAGCACAAGTCCGACAAGCTTCTGTCGATCGGCCAGGGCGCGTTCCGCCTCCAGCGCGGCGCGGCCGATGAAGTCGCGCTCACATGGTTCCCAGGCTACGGTCCAGCCCATGTTGGCCTGCAACGGGGAGACCTCTTCGGTCATGTCCTGGCCGTAGAGGTTGAGCCCGGCTTCGAGGCGCAGGGTGTCGCGCGCACCCAGCCCGATCGGCGCGATACCCGCACCCACCAGCTCACTGAGAAAGTCCGGTGCCTGCTCGGCCGGCAGAATGATTTCCAGGCCATCTTCACCGGTGTAGCCGGTGCGACCAATGAACCAGTCACCGGCCGCCTGACCATTGAATGGCTTGAGCTCCTGAATCAGCGCAGCGCGCGGCTGGCTGACCAGCTCAGCCGTCCTGGATCGCGCATTAGGCCCCTGGATTGCCAGCATCGCCAGCTCAGGCCGCTCGGTCACCTCGACGGCGAAGCCTTCAGCGTGCGCACGCATCCAGGCCAGGTCCTTGTCGCGCGTGCTTGCATTGACAACCAGGCGATAGCCCAGGTCGGTCAGATAGACGATAAGGTCATCGACGACCCCGCCGCGCTCGTTGAGCATGGCGCTATACAAGGCTTTGCCGACCTGGCCCAGACGGCCGACGTCATTGGCCAGCAGCCTTTGCAGATAGAGCTTGGCATCGTTACCCGCCACGTCGACGACGGTCATGTGGGAGACGTCGAACACTCCACAGTCACGCCGCACCTGATGATGCTCCTCGACCTGGGAGCCGTAGTGCAACGGCATGTCCCAGCCGCCGAAATCGACCATCTTGGCGCCAAGTGCGAGGTGCTGATCATAGAGGGGAGTACGCTGACCCATGGATGTCTCCTTCCGGGCAGGTCGCCGAAGCGGCGGTAGAACAGCTTGTTAGAGCCGGGCAGCGGGGCCCGACGTATTTTGAGTGGCGCGCATTGTAGCCCCAAGGGCGAAACAGGTCACGGTGAGGCGATGGCTGTTTTGCTCATACCTTCAGCCAACCCGACGCGCCGAGCGCCGAATCAGCAGGATCACCGGCAGCAGGCCGACCAGCACCAGGGTCAGCGCAGGCAGGGCCGCCCGCGCCCATTCCCCCTCGCTGGTCATCTCGAAGATACGCACTGACAGCGTGTCCCAGCCAAACGGCCGCAACAGCAGCGTGGCCGGCATCTCCTTGAGCACATCGACGAACACCAGCAACGCGGCGCTCAGTGTGCCCGGCAGCAGCAGCGGCAGGTACACCCGGAAAAACAGGGCGGCTCCGCCGACACCAAGACTCCGTGAGGCCTGGGGCAGAGAGGGCCGAATCCGCGCCAATGCGCTTTCCAGCGGCCCGAACGCGACCGCCATGAAGCGAATCAGATAGGCCAGCAGCAAGGCGCCAAGGCTGCCCAGCAAAACCGGCTTGCCTGCTCCACCCAGCCAACCGGAAAGCGGAATGACCAGCTCGCGGTCCAGGTAGCTGAAGGCAAGCATGATCGACACGGCAAGCACGGATCCAGGCAAGGCGTAACCCAGGTTGGCCAGCCCCACCGCCGCCCGGACCGGGCGTACCGGCGCCTGGCGCCGGGCGAACGCCAGCATCAGCGCCACCGCAACGGTGATGGCGGCGGCCAGCCCGCCCAGATACAGCGTATGCACGATCAGCCCGACATAACGTTCGTCAAGGTCGAAGCGACCTCGCTGCCAGAGCCAGACCAGCAATTGCAGGACCGGGACGACGAAAGCGCAGAGAAACACCAATCCACACCAGGCACTGGCGGCAAACGCCTTGAAACCGCGCAGGCGATACAGCGCAGCCGACCTGGCACGGTCGTTGGCCGGCCGCGCCGCACCGCGCGCGCGGCGTTCGCCATAGAGCACCAGCACGACCGCGAGCAGGAGCAGGCTGGCCAGCTGAGTGGCTGTGGTCAGGCTGAAGAAGCCATACCAGGTCTTGTAGATGGCCGTGGTAAAGGTATCGAAATTGAACACTGCGACGGCGCCGAAGTCGGCCAGCGTCTCCATCATCGCCAAGGCCAGCCCGGCCCCGATGGCCGGTCTCGCCATTGGCAGGGCCACGCTCCAGAACGCCTTCCAGGGCGACTGCCCCAACACGCGGGCCGCCTCCATCAAACCCTTGCCCTGGGCAATGAAAGCCGAGCGCGCCAGGAGATAGACATAGGGGTAGAACACCAGCACCAGCACGGCAATTACGCCGCCCGTGGAGCGGACCCTGGGAAATCGTATGCCGCTGCCGAACCATTCTCGCGCCAGGGTCTGTACCGGGCCGGAAAAGTCCAGCAGGCCGATGAAGACAAAGGCCAGGACGTAGGCGGGAATGGCGAACGGCAGCATCAGGGCCCAGTCCAGCCAGCGGCGGCCGGGAAACTCGCACAGGGAGGTCAGCCAGGCGAGGCTGACACCCAGCAGCACCACCCCTATCCCGACGCCAATGATCAGCGTCAGGGTATTGGCCAGCAACCGTGGCATCTGGGTCTCCCAGAGATGGGACCAGATGCTGGTGTCGATATCGCTCCAGCTGAACAGCAGCACGCTCAACGGCAGCAAGACCAGGCCGGCGATCAGAAAAGTGATGGGGTACCAGCGGCGCTCGACAGGGTGGGACACGCATGCCTCGAAAGCAGAAAAGACGACGCCCCCAGCAAGCCGGGGGCGTCGAGTATAACGGTACAGCAGGCTGCAAGCGTCGGGCTTGTGCCAGAAGCCTATGACCTGCTGCCGAGCCTCAGTTCCAGCCGGCGCGATCCATCAGCCTGATGGCCTCGGCCTGTCGCTTGCCGGCCACTTCCACCGGAATGGTGTCAGCCTTGAACTCGCCCCAGGCTGCGACCTCAGGCGAAGGCTTCACATCAGGATTGGCCGGGAATTCCATGTTGACGTCGGCAAAGATGCTCTGGGCCTCAGGGGTGGTCATCCACTCGACCAGCTTGCGTGCGGCCTCGGGATGCGGCGCATGCCGGGTCAGGCCGATACCCGACAGGTTGACGTGAACGCCACGCCCCTCCTGATTCGGCCAGAACAGTTTGGCTTTCAGATCCGGATTCTGCGCATGCAGGCGGCCGAAGTAGTAGGTGTTGACGATACCTGCATCGCACAGACCGGCGTCTACGGCCTGAATCAGGGCCGTGTCGTCAGCGAAGACATCAGTGGCAAGGTTGTCGACCCAGCCTTTGATGATCTCTTCGGTTTTTTCCGCGCCATGGGTTTCGATAAGGGTAGCGGTAAGCGACTGGTTGTAGACCTTCTTGCTGGTACGCAGGCAAAGCCGCCCTTCCCAGTTCTCGTCGGCCAGAGCTTCGTAGGTGCTCAGCTCGTCTTGCTGCACACGCTCGGTCGAGTAGACGATGGTTCGTGCCCGCAGCGACAGGCCTGTCCAGGCGTCGGCGGAAGAGCGGTACTGTGCGGGAATGTTGTCTTTCACAACCTGGGAGTTCAGCGGCTGGAGGATGCCCATCTGCTCGGCCTGCCAGAGGTTGCCGCCGTCGACCGTCAGAAACAGGTCCGCTGGCGTGTTTTCGCCCTCTGCCTTGATGCGCGCCATCAGCGGCGCTTCCTTGTCGGTGATGAACTTGATGTCGACGCCGGTCTTGGCGGTGTAGGCGTCAAACACGGGCTTGATCAGTTCATCGATCCGCGAGGAATAGACCACCACTTCGTCGGCAGCCTGCACGACGCCCGATAGCGTGGTCAGGGCCAGGGCGGCGAGTAAACCTTTGCTTGCCTGCATGGATCAGCCTCTTGTAGATGAGCGAAAGGGTTCAAATAGTAGTGAATCCTATTTGCTTTCTCAATGCGGCATGTGGTGCAAGGCATTACAAGTGTCGACCTAGATACGAGCCAGATCGGGCAGATCGCCAGTCAGCCCAAGTGCCTGCCGGACGAACAATGCTTTGGCTTCAGGCAGTGCCTGGACGCCCCGGAGACCAGCGTTGCGCAGCCAGCGCAGCGGCAGGTGGTCGGCCTGGAACAACCGCTCGAAGCCTTCCATGGCCGCCATCATGGCGAGGTTGTGCGGCATCCGCCGCCGCTCGTAACGAGCCAGGACGCGCTGATCACGGAGCTCGGCGCCGCGAGCGTGCGCTGCAAGCAGCACTTCAGCCAGAACCGCCACATCCAGCAAGCCGAGGTTGACCCCCTGCCCAGCCAGCGGATGGATGGTATGGGCCGCATCGCCAACCAGGGCGAGCCCGGGCTGCACATAGCGTTTGGCATGGCGCTGGCGCAAGGGAATGCACAGGCGTGGGTCAGCTTGCAGCACCTCGCCCAGGCGATACTCGAAGGCGCGCCCAAGTGACCGGCAGAACGCCACATCGCCGAGACCCATCAGACGCTGGGCCTCGCTCTCGGTGACCGACCAGACAATCGAACACCAGTGCTCGTCACCGGCACGCTGCAACGGCAGGAACGCAAGCGGGCCATCGTCCGTGAACCGCTGCCAGGCCGTGCGCTGATGCGTCTCGGCGCAACGCACGCTGGTGACGATGGCGTGATGCAGATAATCCCACTCGCGGGTTTCGCAGCCGGCCAGACGGCGTACGACCGAATTGGCACCATCGGCCGCGACCAGCAGCGGCGTGCTGAGCTGCCGCCCGTCTGCCAGCGTCAGCTGCCAACAGGCACCGTCCCGATGCACCTGTTCCAGACGGGAATTGGCGATCAGCTCGACTGAACCGCTGGCCTGCAGGGTCTCGAGCAGGGCGTCCTGAACGACACGATTCTCGACGATGTGGCCGAGCACATCGGCATGCACCGATGCCGCCGAAAAATGAATCTGCCCGGTGCCGGAGCCATCCCATACATGCATGTCGGTATAGGGACTGGCACGCCGCTCGACGATGCCCGACCAGGCGCCGACCCGCTGGAGGATGCGCTGGCTGGCCGCCGATAGCGCACTGACTCGAGGCTCGAACGCATCTTCGGCGGAGAATGGCTGCGCGTGCAGCGGGCCGGCGTCGATCAGCTTGATCTTCAACCCCGACGCCTGCAGTGCCAGGGCCAGCGTGCTTCCAACCATCCCGGCACCAACGATGATGAGGTCTGCTTGCATCATTTCTCTCCTGAGGGGCGAGCCGACGGCCTGCGGCGTACGTAGAGGGTCTTGCAAAGCCGGGCGATGAGCATGCCCTGCGCATCACACAGCTCGGCGTGCAGCTTGGGCAGGTATTTGCTTTGCACGCGTGAACTCACAGTTCGCGCACACCCAACCCCATGGCCTGGCGCGCAAACCAGCCCTTGGCCGGTGGCAGCAGGTCCAGCGCCACCAATCCGATGTTGCGACCGGCAATGGCCAACCGCCCCGAGTCGCCGAACAACTGCGTCAGCTGATCGGAAAAGCCGACGGTCAATCGTTGATCCGCACGCTGGCGATTGTGGTAGCCCTGCAGCACGGCCAGATCACCGAGTGGCGCAGAGCTGGCCAGCAAGACTGCAGCAAGCGCATCGGTGTCACGCAGCGAAAGGTTGTAGCCCTGACCGGCAATCGGATGCAGGCTGTGTGCCGCGTTGCCGAGCACGACCAGCCCCGAGCGCACCTGCTCCTCGGCCTCGATCAGCATCAGGGGGTAAAGGTGACGTACACCAACCTGCCGGAACCCGCCCAGACGGAAGCCAAACGCCTGCTGCAACTCCTCGATGAAATGCTGGCCACTCAACGCAGCCAGCCGCGCCGCGTCCGCCTGCGGACGTGTCCAGACAAGGGCGCAGCGGTTGTCCTGCAACGGCAGCAGCGCCATGGGGCCGTCATCGGTAAATCGTTCGAAGGCCCGACCGCCATGGGCCTTGCCAGGCGTCACGTTGGCAATCAATGCAGACTGCCCGTAGGGAGAGCGGCGAATATCGATGCCCAGCCCCTCGCGCAGGGCCGACCGCCCGCCGTCCGCCAATACCGCCAGTTCGCAATCGAGCTGGGCACCACCGGCCAGTGTCAGCTGATAACCGCCCGCCACGGGCTGCATGCATTCGACCTCAGCAGGGCAGTGCCGCACCACCACGTCGTCATCCAGCGCCTGCCAGAGGCAATGGCCAATCCACGCATTCTCCACAACATAACCAAGGGCCGGCACCCGCTCACCGCGGGCGCTCATGCGTGCGGCACCAGGGCGACCGCGGTCCGACACATGGATATCGGCGATCGGCTCGGCACGTTTGGCGATCTGCTCCCAGACCCCGAGGCGCTGATAGATCAGGCGGGTGCCGTGGGACAACGCGGTGGAGCGTGCATCGTAGCTGGGCTGATAGTGGTGCCCGGGCTCGAACGGCTCGATCAGCAGGATCGTCCAACCTCGTGCCTTGGCCCCCTTCTGCAAGGCCAGCGCCAGGCTCGCCCCGACCAGGCCGCCACCGATGATGGCCAGCGTCGCCATGCTTCAGGTCACCTCGCGACTGGCAGCCATCAGGGCTTCGATCTCATCGGCGGCCTTGGGCACGCCGCCGGTCAGGATCTCGCAGCCAGTCCTGGTCACCACTACGTCATCCTCGATGCGCACGCCGATCCCACGCCACTTCTTCGCCACCTCGGCATTGTCGGCAGCGATGTAGATGCCAGGCTCCACGGTCATCGCCATGCCCGGCTCGAGCACTCGCCATTCGCCGCCGACCTTGTAGTCGCCAACATCATGAACATCCATGCCCAGCCAGTGGCCGGCCCGGTGCATATAGAAGGGCTTGTAGGCTTCGGCGGCAATCAGCTCGTCGACCTCGCCCTTGAGCAAGCCTAGATTTACCAGGCCTGCGGTGATGACGCGCACCGTTGCCTCATGCGCCTCGTTCCAGTGCCGGCCTGGAGCAATGTGCTTGAAGGCCTCTTCATTGGCGGCCAGTACCAGCTCGTAGATAGCCCTCTGCTCCGCTGAGAAGCGCCCGCTGACCGGGAAGGTGCGCGTGATATCGCTGGCATAGCAATCGATTTCGCAACCGGCGTCGATCAGTACCAGGTCGCCGTCCTTGAGCGGTGCATCGTTTTCGCGGTAATGCAGGATGCAGGCATTCTTGCCCGCAGCGACGATGGAGCCGTACGCCGGCATCTTCGCCCCGCCCTTGCGGAACTCGTAATCGAGCTCGGCTTCGAGGTGGTATTCGTACAACCCAGCGCGGCTGGCCTGCATGGCTCGGATATGCGCACGCGCCGAAATCTCCGCCGCATGCCTCATGACCTTCACTTCATTTGCTGACTTGTACAGCCGCAGGTCATGCAGGAGATGATCGAGGGCCACGAACTCGTTTGGTGGCTGGGCACCCTGGCGGGCCTTGGAGCGGATCGTATTGATCCATTCCATCAGGCGATGATCGAACTCCTGGTTGCTGCCGATGGCGTAGTACACGCGCGACCGCCCTTCGATCAGCCCCGGCAGGATGTCATCGATGTCACCGATCGGAAACGCATCATCCGCACCGTACTCGCTCACGGCGCCATCCTGCCCGGCACGCAAGCCGTCCCACAGCTCGCGCGCCGGGTCGCGCTCACGGCAGAACAGGACGTACTCGCCATGCTCGCGTCCTGGGATCAGCGCAATCACGGCCTCCGGCTCGGGAAAACCGGACAGGTACTGAAAATCGCTGTCCTGGCGGTAGATGTGCTCCACGTCCCGATTGCGGATGTACATCGGCGCCGCCGGCAGGATCGCAATGCTGTTGGGCTCCATCTCCGCCATCAGCGCCTTGCGACGACGAGCGTATTCCGTTCTGGGGATGCGGGTCATGGGCAGGCGGTCCTCAATGCAGGGAAGGCTTGGCGGTCGGCGGCAGCGGCTTGGCACATTCGCTGAAGAGCAGCAGTGGCGCCACGCGCAGGTATTCCATGACCTCCATGTAGTCGGTTTCGCCGTCCTCGGATTCTTCCAGCGAATCCTGCACCTGGGCGATGGCCGCCATGTCCTGCAGCACTTCCATGGCCTCAGCGCTTAACGCTCGATCCCCGGCGACCAGACCGAAGCCCGTGAGAAAGCTTTGACACCATTGGCCCAAGGCCAGGGCGCGCTCGGTCAGCGACGCCTCATCGGAAGGCAGCAACAGGACGATGGCGATGTCATCGCCACCGAGCTCGCCCTTGACCATTTCCTGAAGGCCTACGAGTGCCTGGCGGACCGGAGCTTCGGGCTCGCCGCCAAGCACCTCGGCTGCATCGGCAATCCAGGCTTCGACCTCGAAACCGGCTCCGGCGCAGCTGCGCCCGAGTAGCAGGCCGTGCAGTTCGGCTGGGGTGACGGGTTGGGCGCTGCTGGCCAGTAACGTGGCAAAAGCCGCATAAGGAGAGTTCTGAGTGGGCATTGGCTGCTAGGCGCACAGTGGCGCTAATGTCTAGAATGAAGGCCTCGTATCCTAGCATCGGCGTACGAGCCAAGACCATCGAAGCCGGCCCACCCAAGCCACTCGCCATCTATCAGGAAGCCAATGGAAGACGCCGATCTGCAATTGCTGACCAGCAAGCTAGAACTGTTGATACAGCGCATCGAGCAGCTCAAGGCCCAGAATCGCCTGCTATTGCATGGCGAGCAGGCATGGCGCGAAGAACGCGCTCATCTGATCGAGAAGAACGAAATGGCACGCGTGAAGGTCGAAGCGATGATTTCGCGCCTGAAAGCCCTGGAGCAGGACTCATGACCCAGCCGAACACCGTTACCGTGCATATCATGGACAAGGAATATTGCATTTCCTGCCCGCCCGAGGAGCGCCGCAACCTGGAAGGCGCCGCGAATTATCTGGACCGCAAGATGCGGGAGATCCGCAGCAGCGGAAAAGTCATCGGAGCCGATCGCGTCGCCGTGATGGCCGCGCTCAACATCACCCATGAACTGCTGCACAAGCATGACCGCCTGGATGCCGAGGCCAACAGCGCCCGTGAGCACGTGCGGACTCTGCTCGAGCGGGTCGACAGCGCGCTCGCCGCCGATCCAAACCCGACTGGCAACTGATGAACGGTAAGCAGATTGCGTTATAATCCCGCCCACTCCCTGGCATGTTCGCCAGTCGGCGATGACCCTCTCCCGATAAGCAACACCTTGGAGGCTACACGTAGTGCCGGTGTGCATGTCCGCCTGACGGAAAGCCTTAAGGTACTCTGTAGTCGCCACCTTGAACTCTCGGGTTCAAGGGCCTACGCGGGCAGCGGCATGCTGGGGAGCCTCATTTCATGCTCGTAGCCGAGGGCCTCTCGCGCCCGGCGCTACGGCGCCAGCTTCGTCAGGCACGTCGCCTGCTCTCTCCCTCACAGCAACGGCAGGCGGCCCGAAAGCTCTATCGCCAGCTTTCTCAGCACCCGGTATTTCGCCGGGCAAAAGACATCGCCCTTTACTTGCCCAACGATGGCGAAATAGATCCGCGCCCGCTACTGCTGGCTGCGCAACGCCGCGGCAAGCGTACCTATCTACCGGTTCTGAAGGCATGGCCAAGGACACGCATGGTATTTCAGCGGCTCATGCCGAACGAATCACTGAGGCCCAACCGTTTTGGCATCGCCGAGCCGGTCTACCGGCCGTCACGGCAGCGAAAGGTCTGGACGCTGGATCTGGTGTTGATGCCGCTGGTGGGCTTTGACGAGAGCGGCGGGCGCCTGGGAATGGGCGGCGGCTTCTATGATCGCAGCCTGGCGTACCGTAGCAGGCGCAAAAATGGTCACAAACCGACACTTCTAGGGCTGGCACACGAGTGCCAGAAGGTCGACAAGCTTCCCCTGGAACGCTGGGATGTAAGCTTGCACGCCACGGTGACGGATCTGCGATGGTATGAGAATTGAGGCGGGACGACGCGGAAGTGACGCTGCCGCTTCCATGCGGCACACTCGATCAGCGCTGAAGCTGCTGAGAGTGACTGATCGGGACCATCGAGGACGGATCCCCTGACTGCTCCCAGAGGCCCTGTGTGTAGCCGGTGGTGACTACGCCGAGACCAAAGACCAACACCAATATCCAAAGAATATCTGGCTTACGTTTCATGATGTTTCGCCTCCCCCTGCCAGGCGAATGATTTACTTCGAGCCAGTATCGTTTTCGTTTTTCAGACTCGACAATGCCAACCTCAAGCGCGGCATTCTCCGCTATGACTCGGCCCTCCGCAAACTGGCGTTGCGACCGGTTGTCGGGGAATTTCGCTTGAGAACCCTCCAAGCAAATCAAGACGAGCAAACACCATGCCGTACTGGCTGATGAAGTCCGAACCCGATGAGTTTTCGATTCAGAACCTACAGGATCTGGGCCATGGTCGTTGGGACGGGGTGCGCAATTATCAGGCGCGCAATTTCCTGCGGGCCATGGTCGAGGGCGACTTGTTTTTCTTTTACCACTCCAGTTGCGCGACGCCGGGCATCGCCGGCATCGGCAGGATCACGCGCAGCGCCTACCCGGACCCGACCGCGCTTGATCCAACGAGTCCGTATTACGATGCAAAGGCAGACGAAGCGAGCAATCCATGGAGCGCGGTCGAAGTCGGTTTTGTCGAGCGCTTTGAAGCGACGCTGACCCTCGCGCAACTGAAGGCCCAGCCAGCCCTGGGGCAGATGTCACTGGTGAAAAAAGGCAGTCGGCTGTCGGTCATGCCGGTCACCGAGGTGGAGTGGCAGGCCGTTCTCGCCCTGCGCTGAACAGCCCGGGCCACCGATGCCGTCTCAGGTCATTGAATGATCAGGTTATTGAACAGCAGATCATCGACCAGCGGCTTGCCTTCCTCCTGGACCAGCACCGCCTGTACCTGCTTGAGCGCTTCCTGACGCAACGCTTCCTTGGCCTCGACAGAGCCGAGACTCGCATCGGTCTGCTGGGAGAACAGCATGACCAACTGATTGCGAATCAGCGGCTCATGATGCTTGACCTTGGCTTCTGCCTCGCTGCCGGTCACGCGTAGCGCCACATCGGCCTTGTAGTATTTGAGTTTGCCGTCGGACCCGTAGTTGCCTACCAGAGCCGGCACCAGGCCGTAATAGATGGTCTTGGTGGCGGCGTCCTCTGCGGGCGCAGGGGAATTGGCGAGGGCAGGAAGAGCCAGGCCAAGGGCCAGGCAGAAAATAAGGATGCGCTTCACGGGACTGCTCCGAGGATTTCAGACGCCAGCATACCCAGAGCCAGGAGCAGACCCAAGCCCGACCTTATGTGCTGTCATCAGAGCCGACCATGCTCGTTGCGCCAGCAGGGCAGCCTTCTAGACTGACCGACAAACCGGGCGAAGAGCCCGACTCCTTCCGGTCACGAAAACAAAGGAATCTCGATGAAAGCTGTTCTGTGCAAAGAGTTCGGCCCAGCCGAACGACTCGTCGTCGAAGAATGCGAAAGCCCGCAAATCAAGAAGGGCGAGGTGCTGCTCGATGTACATGCAGCCGGTGTCAACTTCCCGGACACCCTTATCATCGAAGGGAAATATCAATTCAAGCCACCGTTTCCGTTTTCCCCCGGCGGCGAGGCAGCGGGCGTCGTCGCAGCGGTTGGCGAGAAGATTACCCATCTGAAGGTTGGTGATCGGGTCATGGGGCTTACCGGCTGGGGCAGTTTTGCCGAGCAGGTCGCGGTACCAGGGCACAATGTCCTGCCAGTGCCACCCGAAATGGACTTCGATACGGCCGCAGCATTCAGCATGACCTATGGCACCTCGATGCATGCCCTGACGCAACGTGCCCAGCTGCAACCGGGAGAAACGCTGCTGGTGCTGGGCGCCTCAGGCGGCGTCGGTCTTGCAGCTGTCGAGATCGGCAAGGCCATGGGCGCCAAGGTGATCGCCGCTGCCTCGACAGCCGAGAAGCTTGAAGTAGCCAAGCAAGCGGGAGCGGATGAGCTGATCAACTACAGCGAAACCAGTCTCAGGGAGCGACTGAAGGAACTCACCGGCGGCCAGGGTGTTGACGTGATCTACGACCCGGTCGGTGGAAAGCTCTTCGAAGAAGCGTTTCGCAGCATCGCCTGGAATGGCAGGATGCTGGTCGTTGGTTTTGCGGCGGGAGACATCCCTTCCCTCCCAGCTAACCTTCCGTTGCTAAAAGGCGCCTCGCTTGTAGGTGTGTTCTGGGGCGCCTTTGCCCAACGCCAGCCCCACGACAACGCTGCCAACTTCAAACAGCTGTTCGCCTGGTACGCAGAGGGCAAATTGAAACCGCTGGTCTCGCAGACTTTCGCACTCGAGCAGGCGGCCCAGGCGATCGCCACCCTGGGGCAGCGCAAGGCGGTGGGGAAATTGGTCGTAAAGGTACGCTAGCGCAAAGCTCGAGGTGGACGTCATCTACTGGCATCCACCTCGAGCTTTGCTCAGGAGAAACGGGACACTGTCAGTGCGCAGTGGCCGGCGCGGCGCCATTCTGCTGCATGCGCGCCATCTCCTGCGCATAAAGCGCATCGAAATTCACCGGAGCCAGCATCAGCGCAGGGAAAGAGCCACGGGTCACCAGGCTGTCCAGCGCCTCGCGGGCATACGGGAAAAGGATGTTCGGGCAGAAGGCGCCAAGGGTGTGGCTCATGGCCTGCGCTTCGAGGCCCTTGATCAGAAAGATCCCGGCCTGCTGGACCTCAGCGATGAAAGCGACTTCTTCACCGGTCTTTACCGTCACCGACAGCGTGAGAACAACCTCGTGGAAATCACCTTCGAGGGATTTTTGCTTGGTGTTCAGGTCCAGCGCAACGCTGGGATTCCATTCCTGACGGAAGATTTCCGGGCTCTTCGGCGCTTCGAAAGAGAGGTCGCGGACGTAGATCCGCTGCAGGGAGAACTGTGCGCCCTGCTCTTCCTGACCCGCGGCGGCGCCGTTGTTTGCTTGTTCAGTCATGTAAAGCCTTCCTGTGCATATCGTGTTTGTGTCGTCCCGTCCGCCAGTTCAGCTGACCGCGTCCGGGCGCTTCTATCGGATCAGGCCTTCAGCATCGCATCCAGTCGACCCGCCCGTTCCAGCGCGTGCAGCTCGTCGCAACCGCCGACATGTTCGTCACCGATCCATATCTGCGGCACCGAGGTTCGCCCGGCCTTGGCGGCCATCTCTGAACGCAACGCAGGCTTTCCGTCGACCGGAATCTCCTCGTACTTGACGCCTTTACGATCGAGCAGGCTCTTGGCGCGGATACAGAACGGGCACCAGGCGGTGGTATAGATGACGACGTTGGGCATAGTTATTTGACCACTGGCAGATTCTCGCCGCGCCAGCTGGAAATCCCTCCGGCCAGCTTGGCGGCAGTGAAGCCCGCCTTTTGCAGCTCACGGCAGGCCGTTCCGGCGTGCTGGCCCATGGCATCGACCACAACGATGGTCCTGCCCTTGTGCTTTTCCAGCTCGCCCAGTCGGCTGACCAGCTTCTCGTAGGGAATGTTCAATGAGTCGACGATGTGACCGGCGTCGAACTCCTTCTTCGCGCGCACGTCCAACACCACGCCTTCGTCGCGGTTGACCAGTCCGGTCAGTTCGCGATTGCTCAGGCTCTTTCCGCCCTTGCGCGCCTCGGTAACGGCGAGAAGAACCAGCAGCAGCAGAAAGATGCTGACCAGAACATAGTGGTTAGAGACAAATTCAATCAGGTTAGCGACCATCAAAAGGGTACCCGGGGGACAAAATGCGGGCCAGTATACACAGCCCCCCCACCAGGCTGAACCCTGCGAATCGTGACGCCCAACGGGCCAACAATTAGACTGGCCGCCTTTTTTTCGCGACCCTTGTGCAAGGAGCCATACACATGCCCGCCGCGCCCAAACCCCTGGTACTGATTATCCTCGACGGCTTCGGACACAGTGAGAGTCCCGAATTCAATGCCATCCATGCTGCAAACAAGCCGGTATACGACCGGTTGCTGGCCAGCCAGCCGCACGGACTGATCTCTGGTAGCGGGATGGATGTGGGACTACCGGACGGCCAGATGGGCAATTCCGAAGTCGGCCATATGAATCTGGGTGCCGGCCGGGTGGTGTACCAGGACTTCACGCGGGTCACCAAGTCCATCCGGGACGGCGACTTCTTCGTGAATCCGAATATCTGCGCAGCAGTCGACAAGGCCGTCGCAGCCGGCAAGGCCGTGCATATCCTCGGTTTGCTGTCCGACGGAGGCGTTCACAGCCACCAGGACCACCTGGTGGCCATGGCTGAACTGGCCGTCAGGCGCGGCGCGGAGAAGATCTACCTGCACGCCTTCCTTGATGGCCGCGATACCCCGCCAAAAAGCGCCCAGCATTCCATCGAACTGATGCAGGCCACCTTTACCCGCCTGGGCAAGGGGCGCGTCGCCAGCCTGATCGGCCGCTACTTCGCCATGGACCGCGACAACCGCTGGGACCGAGTCGAGCAGGCCTACAGCCTGATCGTCGATGGCAAGGCCGAGCATCACGCCGACTATGCAGTGGATGGCCTGATCGCCGCTTACGAGCGCGGCGAGAGCGACGAGTTCGTCAAGGCCACCACCGTTGGCGAGCCGGTACGCGTCGAGGACGGCGACGCCGTGGTGTTCATGAACTTCCGCGCCGACCGAGCCCGCGAGCTGACTCGCTGTTTCGTCGAGCCTGGCTTCAGCGAGTTCCCGCGAGCCCGTGTTCCACAGCTGGCTGGCTTCGTGATGCTGACGCAATACGCCGCAAGCATTCCCGCTCCAAGTGCATTTGCCCCCGAAGCGCTGACGAACGTGCTGGGCGAGTACCTGGCCAACAATGGCAAGACCCAGTTGCGCATTGCCGAAACGGAAAAGTACGCCCACGTTACCTTCTTCTTTTCCGGCGGTCGCGAAGAGCCCTTCGAAGGCGAAGAACGAATCCTGATTCCGTCTCCACAGGTAGCGACCTATGACATGCAGCCGGAGATGAGTGCACCCGAAGTAACTGATCGGATCGTGGATGCCATCGAGCACCAGCGCTACGACGTGATCATCGTGAACTACGCCAACGGCGACATGGTCGGTCATACCGGTGTGTTCGATGCTGCGGTCAAGGCCGTTGAATGCCTGGACAAATGCGTCGGCCGTATCGTCGAAGCACTGGACAAGGTGGGCGGCGAAGCACTGATCACGGCCGACCACGGCAATGTCGAGCAGATGGAAGATGTCATGACGGGCCAGGCGCACACCGCGCATACCTGCGAGCCGGTGCCGTTCATCTATGTCGGCAAGCGCGCCCTGAAGATCCGCGAAGGCGGCGTACTCGCCGATGTGGCGCCAACCATGCTGACCCTGCTGGGCATGCCGGTACCGGCGGAGATGACCGGACGCTCGATTGTCGAACTGAGCTGATCGCGGAAGCTGGAAGCTGGAAGCTGGAAGCTGGAAGCTGGAAGCCAGGCTGTCGGTCCAAGCTCTGGCCTTCAAGCTTCCAGCCGCTTTTTTAGGCATACTACGGCGGTCGTTGAACTCTCGGTTACGCCTTTCCATGCCCCGTATATTTCTATTTCTCGCACTGTTGTGCCTGCTTGGCCCAGCCATGGCGGATGAACGCGCCGATGCTCGCAAGCAGATCGAAGCGGCCCGCAAGGATGTTGCAGAGCTACAGAAACTGCTCAAACAGATCGAGCAGGAGAAAAGCAGCGTCCAGAAGCAGCTGCAGACCACTGAAAGCGAGATGGGCGAACTGGAAAAGCAGGTCGATTCGCTGCAGCAGGAAATCGATCGCAGCGAGGCCGAGCTCGACCGTCTCAATGACGAAAAAACCACGCTTGAAGGTGCGCGTCTCGAGCAACAGCGGCTGATCGGTATTCAGGCGCGTGCCGCCTATCAGAGCGGTCGCCAGGAGTATCTCAAGCTGTTGCTCAACCAGCAGAATCCGGAGAAGTTCAGCCGCACGCTCACCTATTACGACTACCTAAGCAAGGCTCGTTTCGAGCAAGTTGAAGACTTCAATGAAACACTCAGCCAGCTCGCCAATGTCGAGGCTGGCATCCAGGCGCAGCAGGCAGAACTGGCTGAGCAACAGGACGGACTTCAGCAGCGTCGCGCTCAACTGGCCGAAGTACGCAAGGAAAGGCAACTGGCGTTGGCCAAGCTCGACAAGGATCTGTCCAGCCGCGATCAGAAGCTGAAGGCCCGGCAGCAGGAGCAGGCTCAATTGGAGCGCGTGCTCAAGACCATCGAGGAAACCCTCGCACGTCAGGCTCGCGAAGCTGAGCAGCAGCGCCAGCGCGAACTGGCGCTGGCCCGTGAAGAGCAGGCACGCCAGCAGCAGGCCGACCGCAGGTCTTCGTCGCCGGCAACCGGGCCCGTGGTTTCAAGCGCTGGGGGCAACTTCGGAGGCCCTTTCGCCAAGGCCAAGGGCAAGCTGCCGTGGCCGGTCGACGGAAGATTGGTTGCACGCTATGGCACTCCGCGTGGCGGCGATGCTCGAACCAAGTGGGACGGTGTGCTGATCGGTGCCAGTGTCGGCAGCCAGGTTCGAGCCGTCCATGGTGGTCGCGTGGTGTTTGCCGACTGGTTGCGGGGCGCAGGCCTGCTGGTCATCCTCGACCATGGCAATGGTTATCTAAGCCTTTACGGCCACAACCAGAGTCTGTTGCGTGATGCAGGGGATATCGTCAAGGCGGGCGACCCAATCGCCACCGTAGGAACCAGCGGCGGGCAGGAAGCTGCTGCGCTGTATTTCGCCATTCGCCAACAGGGTCGCCCGACCGACCCTGCACAATGGTGCCGTGCGCAGGGATAGCCCGAATCGGCTTAGCGCGCCCCTAACAACTGGAGTCAGACATGCCGCACCTGTGCCGTTTCGCCCAACCTTCCACGCTTGCCCTGGCCGTCATGCTAGGGCTCTACGGTAGTGCCTGGGCCCAGCAGCCACCGGCGGAGATGGCGCCCGCAACTATGGAGTTGCAGGCACCTTCCAGCAAGGCCCCGTTGCCACTGGACGAGCTTCGCACCTTTGTCGAGGTGCTCGATCGGATCAAGGCGGCCTATGTCGAGCCTGTAGACGACAAGACCCTGCTGGAAAATGCCATCAAGGGCATGCTGAGCAATCTCGATCCGCATTCGGCCTACCTGGAGCCCGAGGCGTTCGCCGAGCTGCAGGAAAGCACCAGCGGCGAATTCGGCGGCCTCGGTATCGAGGTCGGGATCGAAGATGGCTTCATCAAGGTGGTCTCTCCTATCGACGATACCCCCGCCTCGAAAGCTGGTATCGAGGCGGGCGACCTGATCGTCAAGATCGACGGCAAGCCGACCAAGGGCATGTCGATGATGGAAGCGGTGGGCATGATGCGCGGCAAGCCTGGCAGCGATATTTCCCTGTCGCTGGTGCGTGAAGGCGGCAAGCCATTCACGGTCGAGCTATCCCGTGCCGTCATCAAGGTCAACAGCGTCAAGAGCCAGATGCTGGAGCCTGGATATGGCTATCTGCGAGTGACCCAATTCCAGATAAATACCGGAGAAGAAGTCGGCAAGGCACTTGCTCGCCTGCGAAAGGAAAATGGCGGGAAGCTCAACGGTCTGGTGCTGGATCTGCGCAACAACCCCGGGGGCGTCTTGCAGGCTGCCGTAGAGGTGTCCGACCACTTCCTCAAGGACGGCCTGATCGTCTATACCGAAGGCCGCATCGCCAATTCCGAGCTGCGCTTCAATGCCGACCCAGCCGACGCAAGCGAAGGCGTTCCGCTGGTCGTACTGATCAACGGCGGTAGCGCCTCGGCATCGGAAATCGTCGCGGGCGCCTTGCAGGATCACAAGCGCGGTGTCGTCATGGGAACCGACAGCTTTGGCAAGGGCTCGGTGCAGACGGTACTGCCATTGAACAACGACCGCGCGCTCAAACTCACCACTGCGTTGTATTACACGCCCAACGGCCGCTCCATCCAGGCCCAGGGCATCGTGCCCGATATCGAAGTGACGCGCGCCAAGCTGACCCGTGAACAGACCGCCGAGGGCATCCGGGAGGCGGATCTCGCCGGCCATCTGGGCAACGGCAATGGCGGGCCGGAGCGCCCGACCAATGCCCAGGCCGCAAAGGCCTCACCAAGACCACAGGATGATGACTATCAGCTTGGTCAGGCACTGAACCTTCTCAAGGGGCTGAATCTCACTCGCGGACAATAAGCGGTGCGCCTGGCTGCACTGTTGCTGCTGGCCGGCCTCGCTTCGCAGCTCTTTGCCGCCTCGCCCGCTCCTGCACCAGGTGGCGAGGCAAGCGACCCAAGCCCCACAGAGCAGGGCCATGAACTGGCCGCAGCGTCGAGCATGCCCAAGCTGGCGCTGGTGATCGATGATCTGGGGGCAAATCCCGCCAGGGATAACCGTGCTCTCGCCCTACCCGGCCCTGTAGCCCTTGCCATCCTGCCGGATACGCGCCACGCCCCCTCATTGGCCCAGCGGGCGTACAAGGCTGGCAAGACAGTACTGCTGCATCTACCCATGGCACCAGCTATAGGGCCCTACAGCTGGCATCAGGGGCTCAGTCCGGAGCAGCTTCAACAACGCCTGGACAAGGCGCTGCAGAGGGTTCCATACGCCCTCGGCGTGAACAATCACATGGGCAGCCAGATGACCGACCAGAAGCAACCCATGCTGTCGCTGATGACCGAGCTACAGGCGCGTCACCTGTTCTTTCTCGATAGCCGCACCAACCCCCACACGGTGGCCGCTGCGGCTGCTCAGCAAGTCCAGCTGGCGAGCCTGTCGAGGGACGTCTTTCTCGATGATGATCCTGCACCCGCTGCGGTCGCCGATCAGTTCCGGGCCGCCATGAAGCTGGCCCGGAAACAGGGCTCGGTGGTCATCATCGGCCACCCGCACGCCAGCACGCTGGCGCTTCTGGAGCGAGAGCTACCGCGGCTGCGAACCATGGGCATCGACTGGATCGGCATGGAACAGATGATCGCCCTACGGGGCAACCGAGCGATGGCCGCCCATGGTTCGCTCGGCATTTACCGCTGAATCTCTACAACGCTAGAGATAACGCCGCAGGATGGCATCGATCGCGCCATCTTCCCGCATCTCGTTGAGGGCTTTCTGCAGCCTGCTGACCACCTCGTCCGGCGTGTCCTTGTTGAGTGCCAGGAACAACTGTGCATCGTTGAAGCGCAGCACCGTGGTCAGCCCGGTCACGCCTTCCTGCTTCGCCAGATAGAGACCGACCGGGTCGGTGGTCGCCCATAGGTCGATCTGCCCCTTCATCAGTTTGCTGATGTTTTCCTTGTCGCGAAGCGAATTGAGGGGCTCGAATCCCTTGCTCTCAAGATGCTGGCTGACCGCGTCGTTCTTGTAGGCGCCGACCCGGTATTGCCGTGCCTGATCGAGCGAACTCAGCCGCAGCGGGCTGTCGGGCGGAGCGAGAAGCACCCAGCCGGTACTGGCTAGAGGTCCGACCCACTTGAACAAGGGTTCGCGCTCAGGCGTGTAGGTTGTGGAAAACAATCCCTGATCGGGATGCTCCAGGACCTGCTTGTAGATTCGTTCCCAGGGGAAGCGCAACGTCAGGCTGTAATTGATGCCGGCCCGCCGGAACATTTCGCGGACAATCTCCGCGTTGATGCCACTGATATTTTGATCAGCCGCATAATTCTTGCCATCCGCCGCCATATTGAACGGCGGGAAGTTTTCCGTCAGCAGGACTATTTCATAGTCATCCGGCAGTGCAGCCTTCGCCGAAACGGTCACGAACATCATCAGCGCCGCCGCTAGGATACGTCTCATCAGCTTCCCCCAATCCACAAATACACCAAGACGCAAACCACCTGGCCCGGTCCGTAGCGCCTGGCAGTTGCACTTCTGCTACTTGTAGCAAGTTGTGAACCAGACGCACCGTGTTATCAAAGCAAATGAGAAGTACCTCACAGAAAAATATCAAATAGCCACCACTCACCCCTGAACCGCCCTATATGCAGATGAACCTTGCAAGCTGGCCTCGATCACCGGGCCGAACGGTGGGCGCAACGTCCCGGAACGGGGCAGTGAAGTAGGCCTACAGCCATCATGCGTCAAGCATGTCCGACTGAACGGGGAATGGAGGGTGCCGACTCGGTCACTCGCCCAGCGCGACCTGAGCCTGGCTACGGTTTCGTAGGGCATGTCCCGTTGGCCTGAAAATGGCCGGTCGGGCTCGCCTATGGCCCCAGCGCTGGATCAAGGGCGCTATGTTTCGGAAGGCTCGGCCCTGGCTCAGCGCATCACGATGCCGCAGCTGGCCATGTAGGCCTTGGCTTCGGGCACGGTGTATTCGCCGAAGTGAAAGATGCTAGCAGCCAGCACCGCATCGGCCTTGCCCTCGAGAATGCCATCAGCCAGGTGCTGCAGGTTGCCTACGCCACCGGAGGCTATCACCGGAATGCGGACGGCTTCGCTGATGGCCCGCGTGACCCCGAGGTCATAGCCACTCTTGACGCCATCCTGGTCCATGCTGGTCAGGAGGATCTCGCCGGCGCCCAAAGCTTCCATCTTCTGCGCCCAGAGCACAGCGTCCAGCCCGGTAGGCTTGCGCCCGCCATGGGTGAAAATCTCCCAGCGAGGGATTTCGCCCGGCAGGGAGACCCGCTTGGCATCGATGGCGACGACGATGCACTGCGAGCCGAAACGCTCGGCGGCTTCACCGACGAATTCAGGCGTGAACACCGCAGCCGTATTGATCGATACCTTGTCCGCACCGGCATTGAGCAGATTGCGAATGTCCTGAACCGAGCGCACGCCGCCGCCCACGGTCAGCGGGATGAACACCTGGCTGGCCATGCGCTCGACGGTGTGCAGCGTGGTATCGCGGTTGTCGACGCTGGCGGTGATGTCGAGAAAGGTGATCTCGTCAGCGCCCTGCTCGTCGTAGCGCCGGGCGATTTCCACCGGATCGCCGGCATCACGGATGTTTTCGAACTGGACGCCTTTGACCACACGGCCGTTGTCCACGTCGAGGCAGGGAATGATGCGTTTGGCAAGGGCCATGCTTTTCTCCGAAAAGAGCCTGAAGCTATAAGCCTGAAGCTGGAAGCAGCTCAACTGCTTGGCTTCCAGCTTTCAGCTCATCGCTTGTTACTCGTCTTTGAATTTCAGATCGCAGAGCGCCTGGGCTTCAGCGACATCGAGCGTGCCTTCGTAGATCGCCCGACCGGTGATGGCGCCGACGATCCCACGGGTATTCGTATCGAGCAGCTTCTGGATATCACCGATGTTGTGGATACCACCCGAGGCGATTACAGGGATGCGGCTGGCATTGGCCAGGGCCACCGTGGCCTCGATGTTGCAGCCTTGCATCATGCCGTCCTTGGCGATGTCGGTGTAGACGATCGCCGAGACGCCGTCGGCCTCGAAGCGGCGTGCCAGATCCACAGCCTGTACGCTTGACACCTCGGCCCACCCGTCGGTGGCGACGAAGCCATCCTTCGCATCCAGACCGACGATCACCTTGCCCGGAAAGGCGCGGCAGGCTTCGCCGACGAATTCCGGCTGCTTGACCGCCTTGGTACCGATGATCACGTAGCTGACGCCAGCACGAACGTAGTGCTCGATGGTCTCCAGCGAACGGATGCCGCCGCCGATCTGGATCGGCAGCTCTGGGTAGCGCTTGGCGATAGCCGTGACCACCTCGCCATTGACCGGCTGCCCTTCGAAGGCGCCGTTGAGATCCACCAGGTGCAGACGGCGGCAACCGGCCTCGACCCATTTGGCGGCCATGGCGACAGGGTCATCGGAGAACACCGTGGCGTCGTCCATCAGCCCCTGACGCAGACGCACGCAGGCGCCGTCCTTGAGATCGATTGCGGGAATAATCAGCATGGCTTGAACCTGTCTAAATCGGGAGATGGATAAGGTCAGCTCTTTTCGAGCGCCCACAAGTCGCTCTCGATGCTCTCGAACCTTTCTTTCAGGTGCGTCTGCACGTCGAAGATCGCCTTGTTGTAGTACAGCGGAGCAATTTCACGGGCGAACAGATCGAGCACTTCCTGCGCCTCGAAGGAGCCCAGCTCAAGCTCGAAGCGATCTTCAAGAAAGCGCTTGATGATCTGTTGCGCGGCCTGCTCCTGAGCAGGGTCCAGTGCCAGGACCGGAGGCTTCTTGGCCCGGCTCATTACCAGCGACCATCCCAGGCGGCGAAATTCTGCAGCAGCTGCAAGCCATGGGTGTGGCTCTTCTCCGGGTGGAACTGCACCGCGAAGCGCGACCCATCGGCCAGCGCGGCGGCGAAGTCCGTACCGTAATGGCCGCGGCCGACCACCTGCCGAGGATTGCCGGCCTCGATGTAATAGCTGTGCACGAAATAGAAGCGGGCATCGGCGGGGATGTTGTGCCACAGCGGATGGCTGACGGCCTGCTCCACATGGTTCCAACCCATGTGCGGCACCTTCAGGCGCTCGCCATCTTCTTCCAGATCCTTGCCAAAGAAGCGCACCTGGCCGGGGAACAGGCCGATGCAATCGACACCACCGTTCTCCTCGCTACGCTCCATCAGCGCCTGCATGCCGACGCACACACCCAGGAACGGACGATCGACGCTCACTTCCCGCACCAGCTCGTCGAAGCCCAGGCGGCGGATCTCGGCCATGCAATCGCGGATCGCGCCGACGCCGGGAAACACCACGCGGTCGGCTTCACGGATGACCTGCGCATCGCTGGTAATCAGCACGCGGCCAGCGCCGACGTGCTCCAGCGCCTTGGCGACCGAGTGCAGGTTGCCCATGCCGTAATCGATGACTGCAACCGTCTGCATTACAGGCAACCCTTGGTCGAGGGCATCTGGCCGGCCATGCGCTCATCCAGCGTCACCGCCATGCGCAGCGCGCGGCCGAAGGCCTTGAACACGGTTTCGATCTGGTGATGGGTGTTGTGCCCGCGCAGATTGTCGATGTGCAGGGTCACCAGCGCGTGATTGACGAAGCCCTGGAAGAATTCCTGGAACAGATCGACATCGAAGCCGCCGACGGTGGCGCGGGTGTAAGGGACATGCATCTGCAGACCCGGACGCCCGGAAAAATCGATGACCACACGCGACAGCGCCTCGTCCAGCGGCACGTAGGAATGCCCGTAGCGGGTCATGCCTTTCTTGTCGCCGACAGCCTTCGCAAAGGCCTGGCCGAGTGTGATGCCGACGTCTTCCACAGTGTGGTGATCATCGATATGCAGATCACCCTGACACTCGATGTCCAGATCGATCAAGCCGTGGCGGGCGATCTGGTCGAGCATGTGCTCGAGGAACGGCACGCCGATGGCGAAGCGGCTCTTGCCGGTGCCGTCCAGGTTGATGGTGGCCTTTACCTGGGTTTCCAGGGTGTTGCGCTCTACGCAAGCCGTACGCTCGGACATCCACAGCTCCGCTGATCGTGGGGCGAAAAAGAGCGCCATTATAGGCCAAACCCACCATTGCGGATACGCGCCGAGGGCCGCTGGGCGTCCGCAGGCACAGCCAGGCTGCATGCCCTGAGCGAACGGCAGCCTGCAAGCGACGCCAGACTGTCGTGCGATTGCCGTATAGCAGGGTTATGCTTGCCGGCATCACCGACAACGCACCAGGTCCGCATGCCCGTCTATGTCGAATGCCTCACCGAGCCCAGCCAGCAGGACCTTGTCGACCTGGCGAAGATCTTCGCCGACGCGCCGGAATGGTTGCTGGCACCTCACGCTACCGCCGACGCCCTGATCCATCACGCACTGACCCAGGGCACCCTTGTCGCCGGTCGGTTCAACGACAGGCTGCTGGGTGCCGGCGTGTTGCAAAGAGGCAGCACGAACTGGCAGCTGTCGCACCTGTGCGTGCGCAAGATCACCCGCCGCCGCGGTGTGGGCAAGCGCATCCTTGAAGAAAGCCAGCGTCTGGCGGCCGAAGCAGGCCAGCAGCTGCACCTGGCCGCACCAAAAGGGCACCTCGAGGCCCAGGCCCTGGCGGCAAGAACCCAGCTGCCGCTGGATCTGTTCTAGGCTGCCTTCAGGCGAATCCGCGTGGCCCCCGCACCGGAACCCAAGGCCCGGGCACCACTCCAACACGAGCCGCGACGCCAGCCATAGCCGGCGGCGCTATACTCGCCTGCTTTAAGAACGCCAAACACAAAGGACTTGTCCATGAAAGCGCTCGGCAAAATCCTGGGCCTGGTAATCCTCGGGTTGCTGCTGCTCATCGTCGCGCTGGGTTTCGCCCTGACCCAGTTTTTCGACCCCAACGATTACAAGGATGAAATCCGCGAACTGGCCCGCAACAAGGCCGGCCTCGAGTTGGACATAAGGGGCGACATCGGCTGGAGCCTCTTCCCCTGGCTTGGCCTGGAACTGCACGACACCACCCTGGCCAGCGTTCAGTCGCCCGAGCAGCCCTTCGCCGACCTGCGCATGCTGGGCCTGTCGGTACGGGTGATGCCGCTGCTGAGCCGCGAGGTGCAGATGAGCGACATCACGCTCAATGGTCTGAACCTGACGCTGTCCCGCGATGAAAACGGCAAGGGCAACTGGGAAGGCGTCGGCCAGCCACCCGCCAGCGAGCGACCTGGCGAGACGGCCGAGCCCGCGCAGACCGAAGCCCGTGCAGCCGAGCAGCAGGCCGAGCGCTCCGGCCGCCAGCTACGCCTCGATATCGACAGCCTGACTGTCAGCGATGCCCGGGTGACCTACCATGACGCCCAGAGCGGGCAGCAGTTCAGCGCCGAAGGCATCGAGCTGAGCACCGGCGCCATTCGTGAAGCCTCGCCAATTCCGATCAAGCTGAACGCATTTTTCGGCACCAACAAACCGGTGATGCGCGCACGGGCCGAACTGCAGGGCTCACTGCGCTTCGACAGCCAGTTGCAACGCTACCAACTCGAAGACATGCGCCTGAGCGGCGAGGCCTCCGGCGAGCCGCTGCAAGGCAAGACCCTCAATTTCAGCGCCCAGGGCCAGCTGCTGGCCGACCTTGCGGCCGACATCGCGGAATGGTCCAGCCTCAAGTTCACCGCCAATCAGTTGCGCGGGCTTGGCGAGCTGAAAGCGCGCGACCTTGAAGGTCAACCAAAGATCAGCGGCATGCTCTCGATTGCCGAGTTCAATCTGCGCGAATTTCTTGAGGGCGTTGGCCAGCCCTTACCGACCATGGCGGACGCGACCGCACTGAGCAAAGCCGAACTGGTTACCCGCCTCGCCGCTACCCAGGCCAGCCTAATGCTCGAAGAGCTGAACCTCAAAGTCGACGAAAGCACCCTCACCGGCCAGATCGGCATCAGCGACTTTTCCAAGAAAGCCCTGCAGGCCGACCTCAAAGGAGACAGACTCGACCTGGATCGCTACCTACCGCCACCGGACAGGGACGACTCGGCCGCAGCAGCGCGCCAGAGCGAGGTGAGTGTCACCGAAGCAGCCGTGATAGGCAGCGGTACTACACCTCTGCCCGGCAAGCCGACCCAGGAAGCCTGGAGCGATGAAAAGATCCTGCCAATCGAAACACTGCGCAGTCTCGACACGCGCATCAGCCTGACCATCGCGAGCCTCACCGCGATGAAGCTGCCGCTCGACGACTTCAGTCTCAAGGCGCGAAGCGCAGGCGGCTTGCTGACCTTGGAGGAAATGCGCGGCAGCCTCTATAACGGCCGCGTGGAGACCACGGCAAGCCTCGACGTTCGCCCAGCGATACCGCTCATCACCTCGCAACAACGGCTGGTTCATGTGCCCGTCGAGCGATTGCTTGAAAGCCAGGGCGAGAAAATTGTCATCAAGGGCCTGTTGAATCTTGACGGTGACTTGCGCACCCAGGGCAACAGCCAGAAGGCCTGGATCGACAACCTAAACGGCAAGATAGGCTTCATCATCGACAACGGAATCCTGGTCGACGCGAATCTCGAGCAGCAGCTTTGCCGCGCCATTTCCACACTCAACCGCAAACCATTGACCAGCGAACCACGAAGCCAGGACACACCCTTCCGCACCCTCAAGGGTAACCTGACCCTGCGCAACGGCCTGGCCAGCAACCCGGACCTGAAAGCCAGCATCCCGGGGCTGACCATCAACGGCAACGGCGATATCGACCTGCGGGTCCTGGGCATGGACTACCGTATCGGCATCCTTATCGAGGGTGACAAGGGCGCCATGCCGGACCCTGCCTGCGAGGTCAATGATCGCTATGTCGGTATCGAATGGCCGTTGCTCTGCCGGGGCCCGCTGGAGCTTGGCGCCAAGGCCTGTCGCTTCGACAACGACGCTCTCGGCAAGGTTGCCGCACGCCTGGCTGGCGAAAAGCTCACCGAAAAGCTTGAGGAAAAGCTCGGCGACAAAGTCAGCCCGGACCTGAAGGATGCGCTGAAGGGCCTGTTCAATCGATGATTGCCGAACCCATGAGCCCCGAGCAGTTCGGCACCGCCGTGCTGGACTGGTACGACCTTCACGGCCGCAAGGATCTACCCTGGCAGAAGGGCATCACGCCTTATAGGGTCTGGGTTTCCGAAATCATGCTGCAGCAGACCCAGGTCAGCACCGTGCTCGGCTATTTCGACCGTTTCATGGAAGCCCTGCCAACGGTCAGAGACCTGGCCAGTGCTCAGGAAGACGAGGTATTGCACCTATGGACCGGCCTGGGCTACTACAGCCGCGCCCGCAATCTGCACAAGGCCGCCAGATTGGTTGTCTCCGAGCACAACGGCGAGTTTCCTCGGGTCGTCGAACAGCTAGCCGAATTGCCCGGCATCGGTCGCTCGACCGCCGGCGCGATCGCCAGCCTGAGCATGGGCCTGCGCGCGCCGATCCTCGACGGAAACGTCAAGCGAGTGCTGGCGCGCTATCTGGCGCAGCAGGGTTACCCCGGCGAGCCCAAGGTTGCCAGACAACTCTGGGAGGCCGCCGAGCGCTTCACTCCAGAGCAGCGCGTCCACCACTACAACCAGGCGATGATGGACCTTGGCGCCACGCTTTGCACACGCAGCAAGCCGACCTGCCTGCTTTGCCCGCTTCGAACGGGCTGCCGCGCCCACCTGCTGGGTCGCGAAACCGAGTTCCCGGTACCCAAGCCCCGAAAGGTGCTGCCACACAAGCGTACCCTGATGCCCATGCTGGCCAACCCCGACGGCGCCATCCTGCTCTACCGTCGACCGTCAACCGGTCTCTGGGGCGGTCTCTGGAGCCTGCCGGAGCTGGAAGACCTCCCAGCCCTTGACGCACTGGCTGAGCGTCATGGCCTGCGAATGGAAGAGCGCCGGGAACTGCCCGGGCTGACCCATACCTTCAGTCACTTCCAGCTCGCCATCGAACCATGGCTCATCCGGGTTCAGACCCCACCCGGTGCCGTGGCCGAGGCCGACTGGCTCTGGTATAACCTTGCCACCCCGCCGCGACTGGGGCTCGCCGCCCCGGTGAAGACGCTGCTCAAGCGCGCCGCCGCCGAATTGAACGCAGGAGAGTTGTCATGACCCGCACCGTGAACTGCCGCAAGTACAAAGAAGAACTGCCTGGCCTGGACCGCCCGCCGTATCCGGGCGTCAAAGGCGAAGACATCTACAACAACGTATCCAAGAAAGCCTGGGACGACTGGCAGAAACACCAGACCATGCTGATCAACGAGCGCCGCCTGAACATGATGAACGCCGAGGACCGCAAGTTCCTGCAAACCGAGATGGACAAATTCCTCTCCGGCGAAGAGTACGCTCAGGCCGAAGGCTACGTACCGCCAAGTGAGTGAGCCGGTTAGCCGGCGCTAGCACGGCACAGATCGCCGCCTGCCCGGCTGGTGCCGCGTCACCGCAGCGATCATCCGCCTGCATCGCGAAGCTAAATGCCCGTTCTAGCTAAATATTTTCAAGGCCACGCTTGACAGGCAAATGCCAAATCCGTCTAATAGCGCCCCGTTGCCCAGGTAGCTCAGTCGGTAGAGCAGGGGATTGAAAATCCCCGTGTCGGCGGTTCGATTCCGTCCCTGGGCACCATCTATTAATTTCAGGTGGTGCCAAAACCACCCGAAAGCCCACAAGAAGCCCGCCTAGTGCGGGTTTTTTGTTGTCTGCTATTCCCTCGCCTTCCCTTGAAGACGCGAGCGTTGGGCACTCCAGGGTTATGGCCGACTTGATCAGTCCTACCTCTGCTCAATCTGCTTTCACACCAGCCGGGACAGTTATCGTATTTAACAGGTCGCTTTCCACATGCGATGGCTGGTAGCCAGACCAGCGCCTGTTAGATCGATGCATAGCGAATCCAACGACCTTACCGACTTTGGCGCCAGTTGTCTGGCGGCTGTTGCCATGCCTTCCTTCACTCGCTAGACTCGCCCGCATGCACGTCACCGTCCGTCTTGTTCTCTTGCTGCTCAGCTTGACGCTTCCCATCAACGGGATGGCGCATATGCTGATGCCTGCCGGCGAGCACAGGATGATGCAGAGCGGTGACGCTCCCATATCAATGTCCATGCATGCAGAAGAGGCCGGCATGGGTGCTGATGATGAATGCTTCGAGCATGACAAAACCGGCAAGAGCACGGGTGTGTGCAAGTCCGGTCAGGAATGCAAGACCAGCAGTCTGCTCCAGTTTTCCCTTGGCAAGGCTCCGTTGCTGCCGGCCGGCCAGCAGGTTTCCGCTCATCCCAGCGATATCGCTCCCTCCCTGATTCCGGATGCCGTCTGGCACCCACCCCGCGCCTGATTCCAAGCCCGACCTGAACCCCGATCGGCGTCCCTGACGCATGACACGGGCCCTGCGCGCCTGACGGCCCGCACTGGAACGACATTGGAATCGAGACATGACATCCCTATGCCCTTGGGCGCGCCGTGTGCCGGCTGCCCTGTTGCTGGGTGCGCTGGCCTTTCCTGGCCCGGCCGTTGCCCTGACTCTGGAACAGACCCTCGCGCTGGCCGAACGCGAAGCGCCGGCGCTGGCAGCACAAGCTGCGAACCTTGAGGCCGCCCGTAGCGCTGCCATTCCGGCAGGTGAGCTGCCCGATCCACGGCTGAGCCTCGGCTTGCGCAATGTACCCATCGAGGGCGAGTCGCGCCTGCGTCTCGGCGACGAAGCCATGACCATGCAGACCATCGGCCTGATGCAGGAGGTGCCCAACCGTGCCAAGCGCCAGGCCCGTGTCGATGTGGCCGAAGCCGACCTGGCGCTCGCCGAGGTTCAGCAACGCATCGCCCGGCTGGCTGTTCGTCGTCAGGCTGCAGAAGCCTGGATTGCCACGCTCTCGGTCGAGCGCAAGCTGGCCCTGTTCAAGGAGCTCTACCGCGAAAACCGGCTGTTCGCCCGCGCCGTCGAAGCGCGCATCGCAGGTGGTGGCGGTAGTGCGGCGGACAGCGTATTGCCCCGGCAGGAAGCCGCCTTGCTGGCCGAACAGGAAGACAACCTGCTACGCAGCCAGGCAGTAGCCCGTGCGGCGCTGCGGCGCTGGGTTGGTGAAGCTGCCAGGCAGCCATTGTCAGGCGACTGGCCACGCTGGCAGGACGATGCCTCGCACTACCAGTACCACCTCCAGCACCATCCTGAGCTGATGGCCTTCGATCCGCTCACCCGCCAGGCCGAAGCGAAGGTGCGCGAGGCTAGCGCAGACAAGCGTCCGGACTGGAACTGGGGAGTGGAATACGGTCGCCGGGAATCGTTGGGCGACATGGTCAGCCTCAACTTCAGTTTCGACCTGCCGCTGTTTGCCGGGTCCCGCCAGGACCCCCGGATTGCCGCCGAGCGGGCCCGCCTCGGCCGCATCGAAGCCGAGCGTGAAGCCGCGCTGCGCATGCATACCGAGGAGCTGGACGGCCGCCTGGCCGAGCTGGAACAGCTGGAGCGGACCCTTACGCGACTGGACGACACCCTGCTGCCTCTGGCCGAAGAAAAGGTTCGCCTGGCCATGGCCGATTACCAGGGCGGGCGCGGCGAGCTGATGTCCCTGGTCAAGGCACGACAGGCACTGCTTGAAACCCGCCTTCGCCGCATCGATGTGGCCCGTGACCGCGCACTCGCCAACGCCCGCCTGCATTTCGCCTTTGGAGATACGCCATGACCCCGCTTCGCCTCAAGCAACTGGCGCTGGCCATCAGCCTGCCGGTGATCTTCACCGTCACCGACATTATCGGCCTGACACTGCTGCCCGCCCACGCCCAGGCCCAGCCCGACGAGAACGGCCGCGCAGTGCTGTACTGGTACGACCCCATGTACCCCCAGCAACACTTCGACAAGCCCGGCAAGTCACCCTTCATGGACATGGATCTGGTGCCGCGTTACGCCCAGGAGGGCGCCGACGCCGCCAGCATCAGCATCGACCCGGGGATCGCCCAGAACCTGGGCATGCGCATCGTGACCGCTAGCCGCGAGCCAATCGGACGGTCGCTGGAAGTGGTCGGCGCGCTGGCCTTCAATGCCCGGGACGTCGCCCTGGTTCAGGCCCGTAGCGGCGGCTTCGTGGAGCGGGTGTACGACCATGCGCCGGAAGACGTGATCGAACCTGGCGCGCCGCTGGCCGACCTGCTGGTACCCGAATGGGGCGCTGCCCAGGCTGAATACCTGGCGCTGCGTAACCTGGACGAGCCGCAGCTGCAGGCCGCCGCTCGCCAGCGTCTGCGCCTGGCCGGCATGCCTGCTGAGTTCATCGCGCAACTCGAGCGCACCGGCAAGGCGCAGGCGGTCTGGACCGTGACCAGCCCGTTGGGCGGCGTACTGCAATCGCTCGATGTGCGTGAAGGCATGACCCTCTCGGCCGGCGCTCCCCTGGCGCGAGTCAACGGGCTGGACAGCGTCTGGCTGGAAGTCGCTGTGCCGGAGGCCGAAGCGGCAGGCTTGAACCAGGGCCAGGCCGTCCAGGCAGAATTGCCGGCGTTCCCCGGAGAGACGCTGCAAGGGCAGATCCAGGCCGTACTGCCACGGGCCGACCTTGATAGCCGTACCGTGCGGGTGCGGGTCGAGCTGCCCAATCCGCAGCACCGCCTGCGCCCCGGCATGACTGCCCGGGTCACGCTCGAACGTGACGCGCGCACCGCACTGGTGATCCCGTCCGAGGCCGTGATCCGCACGGGCAAACGCGCACTGGTGATGCTCGCCGAGCACAACGGCCGCTATCGGCCGGTAGAGATTCGCACCGGCCGCGAAAGCGGAGACAGCACCGAGGTGCTCGACGGGCTGCAGGAGGGTCAGCAGGTGGTCGCTTCCGGCCAGTTCCTGCTCGACTCGGAAGCCAGCCTGCGGGGCATCACCGCCCGCGGGCTGGAGCAGCCGGCCAAGGCAAAGACGCCCGCACTGCATGAAGCGGAAGGCACCATCGTCGAGATCGACGGCGACATGGTCCACCTCTCCCACGGCCCCTTCAAGACCCTTGGCATGCCGGGCATGACCATGCCATTTCCAGTCAGCGACCTGGCGTTGCTTGAAGGCTTCCAAGCCGGCGACCGGGTCCGCGTGGGTGTGAGCCAAAGCGATGAAGGGTTGTTCATCGAGCGTATCGAGAAGCTGGACGCGCATGCCGGGCATGGAGGGCACCAGCCATGATCGCCGCTCTCATTCGCTGGTCCGTCGCCAATCGCCTGCTGGTGCTGCTGGGCACACTGTTCGCGGTGGCCTGGGGTGTCTGGTCGGTGAAGAACAGCCCCATCGATGCCCTGCCGGATTTGTCCGACGTGCAGGTGATCATCCGCACGCCCTACCCGGGCCAGGCGCCGCAAATCGTCGAGAACCAGGTCACTTACCCGCTGGCCACCACCATGCTCTCGGTGCCCGGCGCCAAGACCGTGCGCGGCTATTCGTTCTTTGGTGACAGCTACGTCTATGTGCTGTTCGAGGACGGAACCGATCTCTACTGGGCCCGCTCGCGGGTGCTGGAGTACCTCAGCCAGGTACAGAGCCGCCTGCCTGAGGGCGCGGCTCCGAGCCTCGGGCCGGACGCCACCGGAGTGGGCTGGATCTACCAGTACGCGCTGGTGGATCGCAGCGGCAGCCATGATCTGGCCCAGCTGCGTTCTCTGCAGGACTGGTTTTTGCGCTACGAGCTGAAGACGCTGCCGAACGTCGCCGAAGTAGCGCCCATCGGCGGCATGGTCAAGCAGTATCAGGTGGTCCTGGACCCGGTGCGCATGGCCAGCCGTGGCATCACCCAGCAACAGGTGGCCCAGGCCATCGATGGCGCCAACCAGGAAACCGGCGGCAGCGTGCTGGCACTGGCGGAAAGCGAGTTCATGGTGCGCGCCTCGGGCTATCTCCAATCACTGAAGGACTTCCGACAGATCCCCCTGAAGCTGGACGCCAGCGGTACCCCAGTGACCCTGGGTGACGTCGCGACGATCCAGCTTGGCCCGGAAATGCGCCGGGGCATCGCCGAACTCGACGGCGAGGGCGAGGTAGTCGGTGGTGTGGTGATCCTGCGCAGCGGCAAGAACGCACGCGAAACCATCAGCGCCGTGCAGGCGCGCCTGGACGAGCTGCAAAAGAGCCTGCCCGAGGGCGTGGAAATCGTCACCACCTACGACCGCAGCAGGCTGATTGACCGTGCAGTGGAGAACCTCGCCCACAAGCTGATCGAGGAGTTCATCGTCGTGGCGCTCGTCTGCGCCCTGTTTCTCTGGCACCTGCGCTCGTCCCTGGTGGCCATCGTCTCGCTGCCGGTGGGGATATTGATCGCCTTCATCATCATGCAAAAGCAGGGCGTGAACGCCAACATCATGTCCCTCGGCGGCATCGCGATTGCCATCGGGGCCATGGTGGACGCCGCCGTGGTGATGATCGAGAACGCCCACAAGCACATCGAGCACTGGCGCGAGCGGAACCCGGGCAAGGACCTCAAGGGCGCCACCCACTGGAAGGTGATCACCGACGCCGCGGTAGAGGTCGGCCCGGCGCTGTTCTTCAGCCTGCTGATCATTACCCTGTCGTTCATTCCGGTGTTCACGCTCGAGGCACAGGAAGGCAGGCTGTTCGGCCCGCTGGCCTTCACCAAGACCTACGCCATGGCTGCCGCCGCGGGGCTGTCGGTGACCCTGGTACCGGTGCTGATGGGCTTCTGGATCCGTGGAAAGATACCGGACGAGGCCAGGAATCCGCTCAACCGCGGCCTGATCCGCGTCTATCGTCCGGCGCTGGAGGCCGTGCTGCGCTGGCCCAAGACCACCCTGGCCGTGGCCGTGCTGGTATTTCTCACCGGGCTTTATCCGGTAACGCGTCTGGGCGGGGAATTCCTGCCGCCGCTGGACGAGGGTGATCTTCTGTACATGCCCACTGCCCTGCCCGGCCTATCGGCGCAGAAGGCCTCGGAGCTGCTGCAGCAGACCGACCGGTTGATCAAGTCGGTGCCAGAGGTCGAGCGGGTATTCGGCAAGGCGGGACGCGCCGACAGTGCCACCGATCCGGCGCCATTGGTGATGTTCGAGACCACCATCCAGTTCAAGCCCAAGGATCAGTGGCGGGAGGGCATGACACCGGAGAAGCTGGTCGAGGAACTGGACCGAGCCGTGCAGGTACCGGGCCTGGCAAACCTGTGGATTCCGCCGATCCGCAACCGCATCGACATGCTTGCCACCGGCATCAAGAGCCCGATCGGAGTCAAGGTGGCCGGCAGCGACCTGGCGCAGATCGATGCCGCAACCGCCCAGGTCGAACGCATCGCCAAGCAGGTTCCCGGGGTCGCCTCGGCCCTCGCCGAGCGCATGACTGGCGGCCGTTATATCGATGTGGACATCGACCGCACCGCCGCCGCGCGCTACGGGCTCAACATCGCCGAGGTGCAGGCCATCGTCGCCGGCGCCATTGGCGGTGCGAAGGTCGGCGAGACGGTGGAAGGCCTGGCCCGCTACCCAATCAACCTGCGCTACGGACGTGAATGGCGCGACTCGCTCGCCGACCTGCGACAGCTGCCGATCTACACACCGCAAGGTAGCCAGATCACCCTCGGTACGGTTGCCCAGATCAAGGTGACGGACGGCCCGCCGATGCTCAAGAGCGAGAATGCCCGCCTCTCCGGCTGGGTGTACATCGATGTGCGCGGACGCGATATCGCATCGGTGGTCGATGACCTGCGCACCGCCATCGATGGACAGCTGACCCTCGCACCCGGCATGAGCCTCAGCTACTCGGGCCAGTTCGAGTTCATGGAGCGGGCTAATCAGCGCCTCACCCTGGTGGTGCCGGCGACGCTGCTGATCATCTTCGTGCTGCTCTACCTGACCTTTGGGCGCCTCTCCGAGGCGGCACTGATCATGGCCACCCTGCCCTTTGCATTAACCGGCGGGGTCTGGTTCCTGTATCTGCTCGGCTACAACCTGTCCGTGGCCACAGGCGTCGGTTTCATTGCGCTGGCGGGGGTAGCGGCCGAGTTCGGCGTGATCATGGTGCTCTATCTGCGAAATGCCTGGAGCGAGCAGCAGGCTGCCGGTCACTCAGGCGAGCCGGCGCTGCGCAATGCCATCCGTATCGGTGCGGTGCAGCGGGTCCGGCCGAAGGCGATGACCGTGGCCGTCATCATCGCCGGTCTGCTGCCCATTCTCTGGGGCAGCGGCACCGGCAGCGAAATCATGAGCCGCATCGCCGCGCCCATGGTCGGCGGCATGATCACCGCGCCGCTGTTGTCCCTGTTCGTCCTGCCGGCCGCCTATCTGCTGATGCGTCGCAGGCAATCCGAAACCATCCCAAACACCGAAAGCCAAACCGGAACTGGAGTCACCCAATGAAAACCCTAACCAGCGCCCTTGTCTTCCTCGCCCTGACCCCCGCTGCCTATGCGACAGACATGCCCATGGAAGGCATGCAGGGAGAGCACAAGAACATGGGCAACATGCCCATGGAGCAGCAAAAGGCAGCCCAGACAGCTACTGCCACCGGCACCGTGAAAAAGGTCGACCAGGACAAGGGCAGCATCACCATCGCGCACGACCCGGTGCCCCAGCTGCAATGGCCGGCCATGGTCATGCCGTTCAAGGCCTCGGCCGAGCAGATGAACAGCGTCAAGGTCGGTGATGAAGTCGAGTTCAGCTTTACCTCCAGCGGCATGAAGGCAGAGCTGGAGACCATCACCAGGCGCTGAGCACAAGGCAGCGCAGCGGGGCACGGCCAGGCAGCTGATGGCCGTGCCCCCGCAACTTCAGAGGATTCGCGAACATCTGGCCCTCTTGGCGGCGAGCGCAGGTGTCCGCGAGCCTGGCGTAGCGGCTGAGGGGCCTTTTCATTCTGCTGGAAGGCAGTTTCATCTGCGGCGCGATGAGCCAGGACACGCCAGTGTTCGACACCGCTCGAAAGATGGCGCACTGCTGGATCCAGCAGCAGGAACGGCAGGAGCAGAGCGCATGACGACAGGCCTTTTGGCAGCGATCGCCGCTACTTTTTCCTGGTCGGCTGGTGATGGCAGCCCTGGGCATAGGCCTGGTCAACCTGAGCGTGTTCGATTCGAGCAGCGCGATTGGCGCGCGTCCGGCAGGTTCGGTAATGTTGGAACTGCTCGCCTCGTTGCTGGCAGTCGGGTTCTGGACCGGTTTTGGCCTGTTGACTGAAACTGCCCTGGCGCAACGCCCACGCATGTCCCCCATGCTGTGGTCTGCCATGCTGATCTTCAGTTGCAGCATCGAGAGTCGCGACGGAGCAGCGCATCGAGCCCAAGCAGGGTGGAGAACCGCCTGATGGCGCCGCCGCTCATCGACCGCATGAGGCTGAAAGGATAATTGGCGGCAACCGACTGCAGTGATACTGTTTTGACACCACCGTCTTTTGGCAGCCTCAATGCCTTACCTGGCCCGCCTCGGCAGATTCATAGCCAACCCGATGACCATCATGCTCACTGCGGGCGCATTGGTCGTGCTGATGTGGCTGGTGCTTTCCCTGGAGGAAGCTCGCAATCGCGAACTGATTCGCCACGACACTGAAAAGGCGGCAGCCAACCTGACGCGCGCCTTCGAAGAGCATGTGGTGCGGACCTTCCGGGACATGGATATCGCGTTGAAGCTGCTGCGCGAGGAGTGGACCAGGGATCGGGAGGGTTTCGATGCACAGGTACGGGTCATTCAGAACGCTTTTGAAAGCGGCCTGGTCGTACAGATCGGCTTCATCGACGCCCAGGGCATTCTCCGGTACTCGAACCTGGACCCCGATACGAAACCGCTCGACCTGAGCGATCGGGAACATTTTCTGGCCCATCGAGATGCAACCGACGACCGCCTGCATATCAGCAAACCGGTACTCGGACGGGTTTCCGGGCGCTACAGCATCCAGATGACCCGCGCCGTCAGAACCGGCGGCGTATTTAGGGGCGTCATGGTCATATCGCTGAGCCCGGACTACTTCGGCCGGTTCTTCGGCTCGGTCGACATCGGGCGCAATGGGTCGATCCTGCTGGTTGGCGCCGATGGCGTGGTGCGCGCACGGGGAAGCGATCGCAAACTCGACGACACGGCGTTCGGCATGGTGCTGCCGGACAACATGCCGTTTCTCCAGCCTGCTGCGGCGCCACATGGCAGTTACGAGGCTACCAGCCTGATCGATGGGCGCGACAAGCTCTTCACCTATCGCCACGTCCAAGGTTTCCCCGCCACGGTGCTGATCGCCATGGACAACGCCACCCTCTATGCCCCGCACGAGACTCGCTGGTTCCGCTACCGGATCTGGGCCGGCCTGCTCACGTTGCTGCTGCTGAGCGGCGGAGGCTTGTTGGCAAGGGCACAGCAGCTGCAACAGCGATCCAGAGCCGAGCTGCTGCTGTTGAACGAAAGCCTGCGGGGGCTGAGTGCGATCGCCGCCCAGCCGCTGGCAACCGAGAAGAAGCTCGAAGCGGTCATGGCGCTTGGCTGCCGTCAGCTGGCGGTTGAATATGCCGTATTCGCTCACCTGGTCGACGGGCAATGGTCACCCCAGCTGTGTGTCGCCGCCGACGGCCAGGTGCTGAACGGAGCCGATGGGGAACTTGCGCGCGTGTTTTCATCGCTACTTGCCAGCCAGGCGGACGATGCGGCAATCGAGGGTTCGGACGGCTCGGGCCATACGATAGCCACACCGCAGGGTGAAAAGCGGATAGCGGCTTTTGCCAGTGTTCCGGTGTTCGTTGCAGGCCAGATGCAGGGTGCGCTCAGCTTCATCTCCCTGGCAGAATCCCACCGGTTTGGCTCCATGAACCTGGAATTTGCCCGCCTGATCGGTCGCTGGGTGAGCAGTGAACTCACCGAAGAGCGGGCCAGCCGCGAGCTACAGCGACTGGCCACATCGGACGCACTGACTGGGGCCAAGAGCCGAGGCTACTTCGTGACGGCTTTCGATGCCGAGCTGAGCAACGCAAGGCGCTACCGGCAACCCCTGTCCCTGCTACTGATCGATCTGGACCATTTCAAGCGCATCAATGATCACTTCGGTCACCCGGCGGGCGACGCCACGCTGCGCAACCTAGCGACCCTCTGCCAGGAAACGCTGCGTACCGGCGATATCTTCGCCCGTATGGGAGGGGAAGAGTTTGCAGCGCTGCTCCCCAGAGCCAGTGAAGCTGACGCAATGGAGGTTGCCGAGCGGCTTCGCACCGCCATTGCCGGCATGGCCGTATGGTCTGGCGGCGTCGAGATCAGGGTGACCATCAGTATCGGCGTAGGACAACTGGAAGAGGACGACGACTTCGACGCACTCTACAACCGGGTCGACACGGCGCTCTACGCAGCCAAAGCTGCAGGCCGCAACCGTGTCGTAGCCGCCGCGCATCAAGCGGCCCTCGCGGCGGGTTGATCTAACCACCCATATTGCTGCGTTCCGGCCCAGTGCTGGCCGGACAGCCCTCCCAAGCAAGCACTCGTCCCAAACGTACAGCCAGGCGCCCAGACAGGCGCGAATCGGATGTGCATCCCGTCTCGCTTGCCCATTACTGCTGCTCGACAGCCGTTTGGGTGCAAGCGCATAGATTTTTCCCTAATCGATACCTTTTCGTGAGCAATCCAGGGCAGATGACCGTCTACCCTGTCTATAGCGATTTCCCTTCGGGAGCCATAGCGCGTTTTCCGTCCCACTCAACCAGAGACCAGAACGACATATGGAAGCAGAAAAGAAGCTACCCAAGGCCATCATCCTTTTTCCCGTGTTCATTCCCGCCGTGGTTGTCACGCTGCTCCTGGTAATAGGCACCATGAGCAACCCAGAGCTCGCCGGCGACGTATTCAGCTCGACCCTGGCGTTCATCACCACCAACTTCGGTTGGTTCTACATGCTCTCGGTGGCCTTCTTTCTGGTGTTTATCGTCGGCATTGCGATGACGCCCTGGGGCAGCATCAAGCTGGGACCGGACCACGCTGAACCGCAATACAGCTTCCCGGCCTGGTTCGCCATGCTGTTCTCTGCCGGCTATGGCATCGCGCTGCTGTTCTTTGGCGTAGCCGAGCCCGTGCTGCACTACGCCTCGCCGCCGGCGGGTGCGGCAGAAACGGTCGACGCAGCCAAGCAGGCGATGCAGATCGCCTTCTTTCACTGGGGCTTCCACATCTGGGCAATCTACGGGCTGACCGGTCTGGTGCTGGCGTATTTTTCCTTTCGCCATGGCTTGCCGCTGTCCATGCGCTCGGCGCTCTATCCCATCATAGGTGAACGCATCTACGGGCCGATTGGCCATGTGGTGGACGTGTTCGCCATTCTCGGCACGCTGTTCGGCATCGCCACCACGCTTGGCCTGTCGGTCACCCAGATCAACGCGGGGATCAATTACCTCTGGCCATCCATACCGATCAGCATCAACGTGCAGATCATCGCCATCGTCATCATCACCGGCCTGGCGATCTGCTCGGTGGTGGCAGGCCTGGACAAAGGGGTGAAGAACCTGTCGTTGCTGAACATGATCCTGGCGATCGGCCTGATGCTGTTCGTGTTTCTGGTCGGCCCCACCATCTTCATCCTCGAAACCTTCCTGCAAAACACCGGCAGCTACCTGAACAACATCATCGAGCGAACCTTCAACCTTCAGGCGTATACACGCAGCGACTGGATCGGCAACTGGACGCTGTTCATCTTTGGCTGGACCATCGCCTGGTCGCCCTTCGTCGGGCTGTTTATCGCCAAGATCAGCCGTGGCCGGACCATTCGCCAGTTCGTCTTTGGCGTGATGTTCGTGCCCACCATCTTCACCTTTCTCTGGTTCTCGGTGTTTGGAGATACTGCTCTGCACCTGATCATGGTCGAAGGCTATACCTCGCTGATCTCCGATGTGCAGGCCGATAACGCCATCGCGCTGTTCAAGCTGTTCGAGCTGTTGCCGATGACCTCCATCGCCTCGTTCCTGGCCGTGGTGCTGATCATCACCTTCTTCGTCACCTCCTCGGACTCCGGCTCGCTGGTGATCGACTCCCTGGCGGCTGGCGGTGCGTTTCGGACCCCAGTGTGGCAGCGGGTATTCTGGGCCAGCATCGAAGGTGTGGTCGCGTCCGCGTTGCTGCTGGCCGGTGGGCTCAGTGCACTGCAAACCATGACCATCGCCAGCGCCCTGCCCTTCGCAATCATCATGATGATCGCCGCGCTGGGCATGTGGCGCGCGCTGGTCATCGAAGGGCACCATGAAACCAGTCTGCAGAGCCACATGCAGGGCAGCCGGCTGGCCAGCAACGCCGGCCCTGGGCTGTGGAAAAAGCGCCTGGCCGGCATGGTCAGCTTCCCCAGCCGGGAAGAGGTCGACGGTTTCATGGGCAGCACTGTGCTCAAGGCCATGCGCCGCGTTCAGCGTGAGCTCAGTGGCCAGGAGTGGAGCGCCGAGGTGCACACCGATGAAGCCCATTCGCGGCTCTATCTGGAAGTGAAGAAAGACGATCAGGTCGACTTCATCTACGAGATCCGTGCGGTCGGCTACGCCATGCCGGCGTTCGCGCTTTCCGAAGGACCGGAGGCGGACGAACAGTATTTCCGCGCCGAGGTCTTCCTGCGCCGCGGGGGGCAACACTACGACATCTATGGCTATGACCAGGCGGACATCATCAGCGACATACTCGATCAGTTCGAGAAGTACCTGCACTTCCTGCATATCTCGCCGGGCAGCCTGCCGTGGAACATGGCAGAGCACGACGAAATGCTGTCCGACGATCCCGAGCTACCAAAGTCCGACCCCTCGCCGTAGCGGCGGCGCCAACTTCAGGCCGGGCCAGACAAGCGCCCGGCTGGCCCCTGTGACATGAACCCATGGTTGCGCGCCAGAACCGCCGATTTCATCTATATAGATAGAGGTGCCGATAGCCCGACCAGGCGTGACCGGCCGGTCACGGCGCCAGGCGCCGCGTCGCGCTTGGCGCATGCCCCCACCCATGCTAGGTTTGCGCCTCGCCAGGATGGCGAGCAGTTGGCCGGAGTGCAATTTACATAGAAACGGAGCGGGAACAGCCCTGTTCCGAGAAGAGGAAGCTCAATGGCCGAGGCCATACCTGCACTGGAAATCCGCAACCTGCACAAGCGCTACGGCGATTTGGAAGTTCTCAAAGGCATCTCGCTGACCGCTCGCGATGGTGACGTGATTTCCATCCTCGGCTCTTCCGGTTCCGGAAAATCCACTTTCTTGCGTTGCATCAACCTGTTGGAAAACCCCAACGAGGGTGAAATCATCGTGGCCGGCGAGCAGCTGCGGCTCAAGCGCGCCAAAGACGGTGATCTGGTCGCGGCAGATGCCAAGCAGATCAACCTGATGCGCAGCAAGCTCGGCTTCGTGTTCCAGAATTTCAATCTCTGGCCGCACATGAGCGTGCTCGACAACATCATCGAGGCGCCTCGTCGCGTGCTTGGCCAGAGCAAGGCAGAGGCCATCGAGACGGCCGAGGCATTGCTGGCCAAGGTCGGGATCGCCGACAAACGCCACGTGTATCCAAACCAGCTATCCGGCGGCCAGCAGCAACGCGCGGCCATCGCAAGAACCCTGGCAATGCAGCCCAAGGTCATCCTGTTCGACGAGCCGACCTCGGCGCTCGACCCGGAAATGGTACAAGAAGTGCTTGCAGTGATCCGGTCGCTTGCCGACGAGGGTCGTACCATGCTGCTCGTCACTCATGAAATGAACTTCGCCAAGCAGGTTTCCAGTGAGGTGGTCTTTCTCCACCAGGGCCTGGTCGAAGAGCAGGGAACGCCGGAGCAGGTGTTCGACAATCCCCAATCGGCACGCTGTAAACAGTTCATGTCCAGCCATCGCTAATGGAGCAACACCTCATGAAAAGCTATAAGAAGATTCTGCTGACCGCCGCCACCCTCATGCTCGGCGCCAACGCCTTTGCCGCCGACAAGCTGCGCATCGGCACCGAGGGTGCCTACCCACCCTTCAACCTGATCGACTCCAGCGGCCAGGTGGTCGGCTTCGACCTCGACATCGCTCACGCCCTGTGCGCCAAGATGGAAGTGGAATGCGAAGTGGTGACTTCCGACTGGGACGGCATCATTCCCGCTCTGAACGCCGGCAAGTTCGACTTCCTCGCGGCTTCGATGTCCGTCACCGAAGAGCGCAAGAACGCCGTCGATTTCACCAATCCGTACTACACCAACAAACTGCAGTTCGTGGCGCCGAAATCGGTCGATTTCAAGACCGACGAAAGCTATCTGGAAGGCAAGACCATCGGCGCTCAGCGGGCTACCATCGCCGGCACCTGGCTCGAAGACAACATGGACGACGTGGTCGACATCAAGCTCTACGACACCCAGGAAAATGCCTACCTTGACCTGGCCTCGGGCCGCGTCGACGGCATCCTCGCCGATTCCTTCGTGCAATGGGAATGGCTCAAGAGCGATGCCGGCAAGGACTTCGAATTCAAGGGCGAGCCGGTGTTCGACAACGACAAGATCGCCATCGCCGTGCGCAAGGGCAACGATGAGCTGCGTGAGAAGCTGAACAAGGCGCTGGCTGAAATCCGAGCCGATGGCACCTACGCGAAGATCAACGCCAAGTATTTCCCTTTCGATATCTACTGATCCGTCTGAATCAAAGCCCGGCCGCCATCTGGTAGGTCGGGCTTTGGTGTTTGAGCCCATATGATTCCCGACCTTCATGGATTCGGTCCGGCGTTGATCGCCGGAACCTGGATGACCATTCAGCTGGCCCTTGCATCCCTGGCCCTTGGCCTGGTGCTCGGCTTGCTGGGAGCGCTTGCCAAGACTTCTCCATTCGCCGCCCTGCGCTGGGTGGGCGGCACCTATTCGACCATCGTTCGCGGCGTGCCTGAGCTGCTGTGGGTTTTGCTGATCTATTTCGGCACCATCGGCCTGGTACGTGGCATCGGCGAGATCTTCGGCATCGAGAATCTCGCCCTCAGCCCCTTCGCCGCCGGCACCATCGCCCTCGGCCTGTGCTTTGGCGCCTACGCCACCGAAGTGTTCCGTGGTGCGCTGCTGGCCATTCCCAAGGGTCACCGCGAGGCGGGACTGGCGTTGGGATTGGGTAAGCGGCGCATTTTCCTGCGCTTGATCCTGCCGCAGATGTGGCGTTTGGCCCTGCCCGGCCTGGGCAACCTGTTCATGATCCTGATGAAGGACACCGCACTGGTCTCGGTCATCGGCCTCGAAGAAATCATGCGCACCTCGCAGATCGCCGTGACAGCCAGCAAAGAGCCCTTCACCTTTTTCGTCGTCGCCGCCTTTATCTACCTGGGCCTGACCGTAATCGCGATGACCGGCATGTACTTTCTCGAAAAACGCGCCGGTCGCGGCTTTACCAGGAGCGCGGCATGAGCTGGGAACTGTTCATCAAGTGGCTGCCCGACTTTCTCGAGGGCGCCTGGCTGACGCTGCAACTGGTTGGCGTCTCGGTGGTGGCCGGCCTGATCCTTGCGCTGCCGCTGGGCATCGCACGGTCCTCGCGCCTGCTTGCAGTGCGCGCGCTGCCCTATGGCTACATCTTCTTCTTCCGTGGTACGCCGCTGCTGGTGCAACTGTTCCTCGTCTACTACGGCATGGCCCAGTTCGAGGTGGTTCGCGAGAGCTGGATGTGGCCCTTCCTGCGCGATCCCTACTGGTGCGCGATCATCACCATGACCTTGCACACCGCCGCCTATATCGCCGAAATCCTGCGCGGTGCGATCCAGAACGTGCCGGCCGGTGAAGTCGAGGCCGCACGTGCGCTGGGCATGTCTCGCTACCAGGCCCTGCGCCATATCATCCTGCCGCGCGCTACCCGCATCGGCCTGCCCGCCTACAGCAACGAAGTGATCCTGATGCTCAAGGCCAGCGCCCTGGCGAGCACCATCACGCTTCTGGAACTGACCGGCATGGCGCGCAAGATCGCCGCCCGCACGTACCAGCACGAGGAAATGTTCCTCACCGCCGGCCTGATCTACCTGGTCATCGCCTTTGTGCTGATGCAAGGCTTCAAGCTGCTGGAGCGCTGGCTGCGCGTGGATGCCTGCCAGGGGCGCTGAGCCTGCAGGCCGAATCGCCTGAGCCCGCGGCCTCGTGCCGCCGGCCGCTCGGCACCAGGCCCGGCATGCCTCCGCTCGTCACCCAGGCCGTCTGTGGAATCCCTGAGCCGCAGCAGGGTCTGAACACACCATTCCCACCGCCAACGAGACAGCCCATGCCCGTCGACATTCAGCGCATCGAAAAGGACCAACTCATCTGCTGGCGCCTTCGTCACGGAGACGCCGAAGTGATCGTCGCCGAGCAAGGCGCGCAGGTGCTCAGCTACCGGCAGGGCGATGCGGCGCCGATCATCTGGCTCAGCGAGGAGGCCGCCTTTGAACAGGGACAGGCGGTGCGCGGCGGCATTCCGGTGTGCTGGCCTTGGTTTGGCGATCTGGCACGCAATCCCGACCCGGTGAGAGCAACCTACCAAGGCCGCGAGCCCGCCCCCGCCCACGGGCTGGTACGCACTCTTGACTGGACGCTGGAGCGCAGCGACAGCGATGCCGGGCGTGGCACCCTGGTGTTCGCCTGCAGTCAGGACCGCGGCCTGCCCGGCTGGCCCCATGCCGTCGATCTCGGGCTCGGGATTCATCTGGATGCTGCCGGCCTGCACCTGGAACTGACCAGCCACAACCACGGCGACGCGGCAGTCACGCTGTCCCAGGCATTGCACAGTTACTTCGCCATCAGCGATATCCACCAGGTATCGGTCGAGGGGCTGGATGGCCGTCCCTATATCGAGACCCTGGAGGACTGGCAGCAACGCCAGCAAAGCGGCGATCTGGGCTTTACCGGCGAAACCGACCGGATCTACCTTGATCTGCCGGCGCGCCTGGCTCTATGCGACCCTGGCTTCAAGCGGCGGATCATCCTCGACACGGCAGGCTCACGCTCGGCCGTGCTGTGGAATCCGTGGATCGCCAAGGCGCAGCGGCTTTCGCAGTTCCGCGACGATGCCTGGCAGCGCATGCTCTGCATAGAGTCGGCCAATGTCATGACCGACATGGTCCGCCTCGCGCCGGGAGCAAGCCATACGCTGGGCCTGACCATCAGCGCGGAGCCGCTGTAACCGATCTGGCAGATGCAACGACGAGGGCAGGCCAGGCAAGCGTAACGGAGGTTTGAGCCTATACTGCCTAGGACATCAGCGCCGCTGGACTCGGCGCTGCTTACCGGCCCGTCGCAACGCCTGGAGGTCATCCCGTCATGGAAGCCAAGCAGCCAGATCCCGACCTGAACTCACCCCCTCACGACTCACCTCGCATCAGTCCAAGGCTGATGCGCCGTGAACACTGACTTCGATCTGCTACTGGCCGGTGCCGGCCACAGCCACCTCGGCGTCCTGCGACACTGGGCGCGCCGCGATCGTCCCATGGGCAGGATCGGTTTGGTGTCGGCCGAACCCCATGCCTGGTATTCCGGCATGATGCCTGGCCTCGTCGCCGAGCATTACCAGACACGCGAATGCCGCGTGTCCCTGCCAGCGCTGTGCGCCGCGGCTGATATCGAATTCGTCCAGGGCACCATCGTGGCTTTGCAGCCGGAAACGCCTGAGCTGTTGCTCGCCACCGGCGTGACCCTGCGCAGCACCTGGCTATCGCTCAACCTTGGCTCCCTGCCCTGGCTGCCGGACCAGACCGATGACGGCATGGAGCTCTTGCCAGTCAAGCCCTTCGCTGACTTCATCCGGCGCTGGCAACAGTGGGAAGAGGCACCGGAGCCGGTCGCCATCCTGGGCGGCGGCGCTGCCGGGGTGGAGCTGGCGCTGGCCATGGCCGGCCGCTTACCGGCTGTCAGCCTCTTCACTGCAGGCGATCTGCTTGCCACGCATCCGCCCCGCCTGCGCCGGCTGGCTGTGCGACATCTTCAACGCGCCGGCGTGTCACTCCATGAGCACACGTCGGTCCAGGCCGTGCAGGGCAACAGGCTGATAGGCAATGGCCAGGCATGCTGGCGCGGTCGTCGCCTGGTAGTGGCAACCGGACCCAGCCCGCTGGGATGGCTGCGTGAATCCGGCTTGCGGCTCGATGGCAGTGGCTTCATCGAGGTCTCCCCTGCACTGCAGAGCCGCTCGCATCCGCATGTCTTTGCCTGCGGAGACTGCGCAAGCCTTCCGGGAGCACTACGCAACGGCGTGCATGCCGTGCGCGAAGCGCGCGTGCTGGCGACCAACCTGGGGCAGGTCTCCATCGGCCAGCCGCTGCGGCACTATCATCCGCAGGCGCACAGCCTGGCCCTGCTCGCCGATGGACATGGAGGTGCTTTGCTGAGCTGGGCGCGGCTTGCCACCGAAGGGCACCTGCTCGGGCGCTGGAAGGACCACCTCGATCGGCGCTTCGTACGCCAGCACAGCGCAGAGGGCTGATGCTCAGTCCAGTAACTGCTGCACCCGTGCTTCCAGCAGTTCAGGGAAGCGTTTGAACCAGGCCATATTGCGTGGCGACGGATGCGGCAGCGGGTGCAGGCGAAACCTGCGCGCACTGCCCTGCTCGGCCGTGAGCTCGATGTCGCAGTGAGCCGAGAAGCGATCGTCGCGCTGCCAATAGGCTTCGAGGCGCTGACGAACCTCACGGGGCAGCCCCAGACCAAACCAGAGAAACGCCTCACGCCCGAGCGTGATGATGTCTCGGCCTTGCCAGTTGTCGATGAGCACCTGACGCATCAGCGGATGGAAGCGACGCTTGACCGCCATCGACCAGGCGCGATTACCCAGCGGTTTGTAGGGCACCGTGTTGATCCAGAAGAAGCCCTCCCCGACGGTGAGACTGGCCTCGAAGTCAGGCATATCCTCGCCACGCAGGTGCCGGTAAAGCACACGGCGCACCAGTTGCCCGCCGCTGCCAATGAAAGGCGCCCCATGGCGAACCTCCTCACGACCCGGATCCCGGCCAAAGAACGCGACGGGCGCATCGGCTGGGCCTAGTCCAATGATCGGTTCCAGGGGGTCCTTGTCGAACGCGCGGTACGCCGCGACATCGATGTCTTCGGTCCGCGCGGCCAGCTCGCGAAAGGCTTTGCGCAATGACGGCTCGAGAAGCATCGGCCCGGCCATCAGCTAGAGATCGCTTTCTTGCACCAACGTGACCGCAGAGGCAGTGGCGGCATAGGCAGCATCGGCCAGGTCATTGCTCACCGGCTCGATGTGCAGCGTGCCATCGACCCAGAGCGGCGCATAGATATCGTCCAGCATGATCCCCGCCGGGTAGCGGACCATCACGATCTGGTTGGGCGGCGGTGGCGGAACGTGGATGCAGGCGCCCGGATAAGGCACCAGAAAAAATTCGGTGCTGCGGCCCTGATTGTCGGTTTCCAGCGGAACCGGGTAACCCCCCAGACGGATCTGCTTGCCGTCCAGTTGAGCAACGGTCTTGGCCGAATACATGACGGCAGGCAGACCGGCGCCCTGCTTGAGCGCACCTTGATCGCTGAACCCGTCAGTTTCCGGAGAGTCGTGTTCGATTTCGGGCATGTCTTCCAACGCCTGACGATCCTCGGGGGGCATCAGTTCAAGCCAGTCGAGTTCGGGCGGCGCGGCGTTGGCCAGGAAAACACAAGAGAGCAGAAGGGAAAAAATGAGCGGGCGCATGACAACCAATCGATGGAGAGCGGGGCCACAGGGCGTGGCCCCGGACAGATCAGTGTTTACGGCCTGTCACCATGCCATAGATCACCAGCAGGATGATCGCACCGACCACCGCTCCGATAAAGCCTGCACCCTCTCCAGCCTGGTAAAGACCGAGCGCCTGACCGCCATAAGTAGCCAGTAACGAACCGCCGATACCCAGCAGGATGGTCATGATCCAGCCCATGCTGTCGTTGCCGGGCTTCAGGAAGCGTGCGATGAGGCCCACGATAAGGCCGATGATGATTGTTCCGATGATGCCCATATGGCGATCTCCTCAGGTCCGAAAATATGCGTTACGTACTCTCGGACATGAGGCGCGCCAGCCAGTTCGGCGGTGAATATGCCGAGCCAGACGGCCGGAAGGGTCAATCGCGGCTGATCAACGACTCGACCGCGGTGATCTGCCGGTCCAGCGTGGCGCGATCAGGGCAGCGCAGGGTGGCGTGGCCGACCTTGCGCCCAGCCTTGAATGCCTTGCCGTAGTGGTGTACGTGGCAATCCTCGACGGCGATGACTTTCGCCACGTCCGGGACCCTGCCGATAAAGTTGAGCATGGCGCTCTCGCCCAGTTTCGCCGTGGAGCCCAGCGGCAGGCCGGCAATCGCACGCAGGTGGTTCTCGAACTGGCTGCACTCGGCGCCCTCGATGGTCCAGTGTCCCGAGTTGTGGACTCGCGGCGCGATCTCGTTGGCCTTGAGGCCGCCATCGACTTCGAAGAACTCGAAAGCCAGTACGCCGACATAATCGAGCTGAGCCAGCACGCGTCCGGCATAGTCCTCGGCCAGTGATTGCAGGGGATGACCACTGCTGGCGACCGACAACCGCAAGATCCCGTCTTCGTGGGTGTTGTGCACCAGCGGATAGAAGCAGGTCTCGCCATCACGTCCGCGCACCGCTATCAAGGACACTTCGCCCGTGAAGGGCACGAAGCCCTCCAGGATGCAGGGCACGCTACCCAGTTCGGCGAAGGCGCTGGTGACATCGGCAGGCTTGCGCAGGACCTTCTGACCCTTGCCGTCATAGCCAAGGGTGCGGGTCTTGAGCACGGCCGGCAGGCCGATGCTGGCCGCGGCGGCGTCGAGGTCTTGCTGCGACTGGATATCGGCGAATGCCGGAGTGGGAATGCCAAGATCCTTGAACATCGACTTCTCGAACCACCGGTCGCGGGCGATACGCAGCGCTTCAGCGCTGGGATACACCGGCACGAATTGCGAGAGAAAGGCAACCGTCTCGGCCGGCACGCTCTCGAATTCAAAGGTCACCAGATCCACTTCATCAGCCAGCTGACGCAAGTGATCGCGGTCGTTGTAGTCGGCACACAGGTGTTCACCCAACGCAGAGGCGCAGGCATCCGGGGCCGGATCGAGAAAAGCGAAGTTCATGCCCAGCGGGGTACCCGCCAGGGCGAGCATACGGCCCAGCTGGCCACCACCGATCACGCCGATTTTCATTGCGCGTCCCTCGGGTCCGGGTTGTCGAGTACGGTCTGGGTCTGCTCGTCGCGGAATTTCTTCAGCGCGGCATGATATTCGGGGAATTCGTGACCCAGGATGCTGGCCGACAGCAGCGCTGCGTTGATCGCGCCCGCCTTGCCGATGGCCAGGGTCGCCACCGGCACACCGGCCGGCATCTGCACGATGGACAGCAGCGAGTCCACGCCCGAAAGCATCGAGGACTGAACCGGCACGCCAAGCACCGGCAGGTGGGTCTTCGCCGCGCACATTCCGGGCAGGTGAGCCGCGCCGCCGGCGCCGGCAATGATCACCCGCAGGCCCCGCGATTCGGCCTGCTCGGCGTACTGGAAGAGCAAATCGGGTGTGCGGTGCGCGGACACCACGGTGACTTCATGCGGAATGCCGAGCTTTTCCAGCATCTCTGCGGTGTGGCTCAGGGTGGACCAGTCGGACTTGGAGCCCATGATCACGCCTACCAGTGCGGTCATCGTCGTGCCTCTCTTCGGCGCCTGCTGGCGCATCAGGAACAACGGCCGCGCTGAAACAACGCGGCCGTGCAGGTACATGGCCGGAGGTCCGACCGAAGGCCGCGCAGTATATCGCAAGCCCAGACCTGCCGGCACCCGAGACCACAGGTCTGGCAACGTTGTAAATCACCGCTAGACTTGCCCAGCATCAATGACTGCCTGGAGCGGGGAGAGACACTGCCGGCTCCGACACACAGGAGATGCCCATGACCCAGACCATGAAAGCCGCGGTGGCGCATGCATACGGCGAGCCGCTACGTATCGAGGAAGTAAAGGTTCCCCTGCCCGGCCCAGGCCAGATCCTGGTGAAGATCGAGGCCTGCGGCGTTTGCCATACCGATCTGCACGCAGTCGAGGGCGACTGGCCTGTGCAGCCGCCGCTGCCGTTCATCCCCGGACATGAAGGCGTCGGCTACGTCGCAGCAGTAGGCAATGGCGTCAGCCGGGTGAAGGAAGGCGATCGCGTCGGCGTGCCCTGGCTGTACAGCGCCTGCGGTTGCTGCGAGCACTGCCTGACCGGCTGGGAAACACTCTGCGCTGCACAGCAGAACACCGGCTATTCAGTGAACGGAGGATATGCCGAGTACGTCCTGGCTGATCCCAACTACGTCGGCATCCTGCCCAAAGAGGTCGCCTTCGACGAAATCGCCCCGATCCTCTGCGCGGGCGTAACAGTCTACAAGGGCCTAAAGGTGACCAACGCCCGTCCTGGCCAGTGGGTGGTCATCTCTGGAGTCGGCGGGCTGGGTCACGTGGCCGTGCAGTACGCCAGGGCCATGGGCCTGCATGTGGCCGCGGTAGACGTCGACGACGCCAAGCTGGAACTGGCCCGCAAGCTCGGCGCCAGCCTCACGGTCAATGCGCGCAACGAAGACCCGGTCGAGGTGATCCAGCGGGATATCGGCGGGGCGCACGGCGTCCTGGTGACCGCGGTGTCCAACAGCGCCTTCGGCCAGGCCATCGGCATGGCGCGGCGGCACGGCACCGTGGCACTGGTCGGCCTGCCGCCGGGTGACTTCCCCACGCCGATCTTTGATGTGGTTCTCAAGGCTATCAGCATCACCGGTTCCATCGTCGGCACCCGTGCGGACCTGCAGGAAGCACTGGACTTCGCGGCCGAGGGGCTGGTCAAGGCCACCATTCATCGCGGCAAACTGGACGACATCAACCAGATCTTCGACCAGATGCGCGCCGGCACGATCGAGGGCCGGATCGTCCTGACCGGCTAGCAGTCTGACTGATCGGATCCCTGGCCGGTGACCGATGCGGTCGAGCCGGCCAGGACCGGATCCGTCAGCCCCTCGCGCAGCGCTTCGATCTCGTCGTACAGCGATTCGAGCACTTCGACCAGCGTTGGGTCGAAGTGCTTGCCTGACTGCTCCCGAATATGAGCCCTGGCGCGCTCAACCGGCCAGGCTTCCTTGTAGGGGCGTTTCGAGCGCAGCGCGTCATAGACGTCGCACAGGGTGACGATACGCGCCGACAGGGGAATCGCCACACCATGCAGCCCGTTGGGATAGCCTTCACCATCCCAGCGCTCATGGTGGTTGAGCGCCACCTCCGCGGCCAGGTCAAGCAGGGGCGAACGGGTCTCGTCCCGCAGGATGTCATGGCCTATCCGCGAATGCCGGTTCATCAGTTCGCGCTCAGCGGGCGTCAGCGGCCCCGGTTTGAGCAGGATGCTGTCCGGAATACCGATCTTGCCGACATCGTGCATCGGTGCGGCCAGGCGCAGCAGCTCCGCCCAGCGTGGATCGCAGCCAATAGCGTTGGCCATGAGCGCGGCCGTCTCGCCGATCCGCAGGATATGGTTGCCTGTCTCGTTGTCCTTGTATTCGGCGGCGCGTGAGAGCCCCCGGATGACGGCGTGAAAACTGTCTTCCAGCTCCCGGGTCCGCTCCTTGACCATCCGCTCCAGATCATCACGCTCGCGTGCCAGGGCCTGGCTGGCCAGGCTCAGTTGCAGCGTGTTGCGGACACGGAGCAGCAGTTCGGGCAGGTCGAGCGGCTTGCTCAGGTAGTCGTTGGCGCCCATATCCAGGCCGCGGCGGCGATTATCGGCATCGTTCATGGCAGTCACGATAATGACCGGCCGGCAGCAGCGATCGCGCTGTTGCAGCTGGCGCAGTATCTCGAAGCCGTTTGGCGCGGGCATGTGGAGATCGAGCAGCAACAGGTCCCATGGGTTGCTCTGCAACCACTGCAGCGCCGCCGCCGAGTCGGTAAAGGCTTCCACCTGCCGCGCACCAAACGCCTTGAGGCTCGTCTGGATCAGGCGAAGGTTCGCCGGCTGGTCGTCCACCGCAACGATACGGGCAAAGCGAAGGGCATCAGGAAGCATGGGGTTTACCTTCGTTCAAGATATCGGCGACCAGCTGGCGCAGCTCGTCAACGTCTATCGGTTTGAGCATCAGCGCCTGATAGTCCAGCCCAGTCAGCCGCTCGGCATCATCATAGACGGCAGCGCTCAGTACCACGACAGGCAGATCACGGGTCTGGCTGTGTTGCCTGAGCTGCTTGAGCAGCTCTTCACCGCTCAGGCCAGGCAGGTTCAGATCCAGCAGCAGCAACTCGGGCGGACTGGCGAGGATGCGATCCAGCGCTGCCCGCCCATTCTGCTCGATGGCGACCTCGGCTATGGGCTCGAGTGCCTTGCGCACCAGAAACTGGCTGGCCGGGTTGTCCTCGACATAGAGCACCCTCGTGTTCACGTGCGGGGCTCTGGTGACGACCGGCTTGGTCGGGGCCGCCACCGGCAGGGCGAGCGTCGCGTCAAGCAGTGGCAGCTCGATCCAGAAGCTGCTGCCGATGCCCTCCTCGCTGTGAAGGCCCATCACGCCGTTCTGGTGGGCAGCGAATTCCTTGCAGAGCGCCAGGCCGATGCCGGTGCCCAGGATGGCGGTATTTTGGGGCCCCAGGCGCTGGAAGGGTTCGAACACCTGGGCCTGTTTATCCGCCGGAATGCCGATCCCGGTGTCCTCTACGATGAGCCGGACATGGCTGGCCGCCACCTGGTAGGTCAGGGTGACGTCACCCCCCTCCTTGTTGTACTTCATGGCGTTGGAAAGCAGGTTGAGGATCACCTGGCGCAAGCGGCGCCGGTCCGCGGCGACCTGCAGCGACTCGTCTGGCAGATCGAGGTTCAGACGCAGATGGCGCTGGCGGACCTCGGCACCCACCATGTCTGCGCACTCCTGCAGCAAATCACGGACCTGCAGCGGCTTCAGCGTCTGCTGGCGGCCGTCTGCCTGGACATTGGACCAGTCCAGGATGTCCTCGACCAGATGACTCAGGTGCTGGCTGGCCAGCAGGATCTCATCGAGGTATTCGATGTCGTTGCTGGCCGCCTCGCTCTCGTCCCGCTCGAGCTTCATCAGCTGGGCGAAGCCAAGGATCGCGTTCAAGGGCGTGCGCAGCTCGTGGCTCATGCTGGAGATGAAGCGCGTCTTGGCCTCGCTCGCTGCCTGGGCCTGGAGGGAAGACGCACGCAAGTCGGCCTCGACGCGCTTGAGCGCATCGATGTCCACATGAGTGCCTGCCATGACGCGCACCATGCCGGTGTCGGGGTCTCGCTCCAGCACCTTGCCACGGCTGAGCAGCCAGACATAGCGGCCGTTGGCATCGGCGAAGCGAAACTCGACGGAGTAATCCTGTGCCCCCGCTGCCACACGCTCCAGTGCGGTCTGGATGGCGGCGCGATCGCCCGGATGCACGCGATCGACGAACGCCGCTTCCTGCATGGTGGTGGGCATGCCGAAGCGCTTGGAGAAGCGCCCGCGCACCTGGATGGTCCTGTCTTCACTGCGCTCCCAGATACTTTCGGTTGCGCTTTCCAGCACCAGCTGAAGACGCGACTGGGCACGCTCGCGATCACCCTCGCTGCGCTCGAGCTGTTCACCGATCGCTGCGGTATGGCTGGCCATCTCGTCCAGTTCACGGATGCGTGAATCGGTAGGCTGCGGCCTCCAGCGGCCGGCACCGATCTCGGTCATCATCCGGGAGATCCCGGCGATCGGGGTGAGCAGGCGCTGGCTCAACTGGCGCGCGCGGCGCCACATGAAGCCGAAGAACACGAGGTAGAACACCACCAGCCCGACGATCAGCCAGTAACCCAGGGTGCGGTATTCACTGGCCAGCTCGTTGGTCTTCTCGAATACGGCCTCTTCGTCGACCACTGTAAGCAGGCGCCAGCCGGTCTGTTCGATGGTCGTCCAGGCCACCAGTTGGGAACGCCCGCCAAGAAACACCGTCTGCACGCCATCAGGCGCGTCGCTGATGGCTTGCGCCAGCTGCTTCGTCGCCTCGCGCCGGGCAAGGTTGAAATCCTCGGGTTTCAGGGTTTCCCGGCGAATCGCCTCCTCATAGGAATGGGTGGTCAACTCGTTCAGGCCGAAGTCGTCTTCGCCACGCGAGGGCAACGCCATGATGGTCATGTCGTTGCTCACCAGCACGGCATAGCCATTCCAAGGCACCTGCAGCTCGCCGATATGATCGAGAATGCCGCCGACCGTCACGTCGAGGCCGGCGACGCCTTCGAGGAAATCGCCACGGTAGACCGGAGCGATGGCCGACATCATCCAGCCATGCCCGGCCGGATCGAGGTACACATCGGTCCATACGACCTTGCGTTCGGGATTATGGGTGGCGTCGGCAAGGTAGTAGAAGTTGTAGTCCGGTATGACCATGTCGTGCGGGTACTGGTCGGGCGTCAGGAACCAAGGGTAGATGTGGTTGAGGCTGTCGTGGCTGTTGAAGTACACGCTGGCGACCAGAGGGTTGGCTTTCTGCAACCCCTGCATGAACGAATCCAGCTTTGTAAGCCGTGCGACCTTGTCGAGATCCTGCTGCTCCGGGGAGGTGACATTGGAATAGAAAACCGCCGCGCCACCCTTGTCTTCGGGCGTGTAACGCACCCCATCCTCGGTCAGGGCCAGAGGCACTGGAGCCACGCCCGCAGCTTCCGCCAGGGTTTGTTCTGTCATATCGCGATAGAAGTCAGTCAATGCCCCTACATGACGGAGCTGCTCGTCCACCACCCGCGCCTCCTGCCCGGCCGACGCCTGCAGATCATGTAGCGCGGTCTCGCGCAGATAGTTGATCTGTGCGTCGCGCACGGCCTGGTTGCTCAGCAGGTAGACGGCGATAAGCCCGGCCTCCACCAAGACGAGGGGAATCAGGGCACTTCGAACGAAAGCGCGCCATATCCAGCGGCGCAGACCAATGCGAGGGGTTGGGGGCACGACAGCTCCGATAGGCGCGATAATAGCGATGGGATAGTGGCTCCATGATATCACCGCATCTTCAGGGATCGCCCGCATCCGACCAATGGCTCAGCCGATCTCACGCCCGCCTGCTCCGCCTTCGAGCCTGCGCCAGAGCAAGCGCACAGGCGCCTTGCGTACCAACGCGCAGCGGTACAGGCGAATCTCCAGCGGCACACGCCAGTGCTCGCCACCACAGACCACCAGTTCGCCACGCTCCAGTTCGGCGGTCACGCTCAGCCGCGGCACCCAGGCCAGCCCGAGGCGCTGCATGGCCATGCTTTTCAGGCTGTCGGCCATGGCGGTCTCATACACCGTCGAGGAGCGCAGACCGCGCTGGCGCAGCAGCAGGTTGACCGAACGTCCCAGCGAGGCACCGGCGCTGTAGGCCAGCAGCGGGACGCTCTGACCGCTGTCCGGGTCGAACAAGGGCTCGCCCGCAGCATCGACCGCACACACCGGCACGATCTCGGTGCGCCCGAGCGACAGCGAGGGGAACAGCTCCGGGTCCATCTGCAGCGCGGCATCCGGGTCGTAGTAGGCAAGGATCAGGTCGCAGGTGCCCTCGCGCAACGAATGCACCGCCTCGCCGACATTGGTTGCCACCAGCCGGCTGTTGACCGGTACGCCGTCCTGGCGCAGCCGGGCCAGCCATTCGGGGAAGAAGCCCAGGGCCAGCGAATGCGCAGCGGCGATTTGCAGCACCTCGCCACGCTGACCTTCGAGGTTGTGCAGGTAATGCACCACTTCGCCAAGCTGGTCGATCATGTTGCGTGCCGTGACCAGGAACAGCTGGCCCGCCTCGGTCAGCTCGATCGGCGTCCTGGTGCGGTTCACCAAGGTCAGACCGAGGCAGTTCTCCAGGCTGCGGATACGCCGGCTGAACGCAGGCTGGGTGACGAAGCGCCGCTCTGCCGCTTGGGAAAAGCTGCGCGTCGCCGCCAGGGCGACCAGATCTTCCAGCCACTTGGTTTCGATGTTCACGACTGTCTCCTGGCGAACGGGGAGGGACTGCAGGACTCCTGCAATAACGCCTACAACCGAAGCGGCGTCACATCCCCTTCATGCCGATTGTGCATGACCCAGCGCTTAACGGCATTGGCCGTGAAATGGGCTAGAGCCCTATGGTAGCGGCCTTCGCGGCCAATGCCGCTTTTCTCTCGGATGAGAACTCTCATGTCCTCTGCTGCATCCTTCCGCCTCGAAAAAGATCTGCTTGGCTCTCTTGAAGTCCCCGCCGACGCCTACTACGGCATCCAGACCCTGCGCGCCGTGCGCAACTTTCACCTCTCCGGCGTGCCGCTTTCGCACTTCCCCAAGCTGGTCGTGGCGCTGGCGATGGTCAAGCAGGCGGCGGCGGACGCCAACCGTGAACTGGGGCATCTCAGCGATGCCAAGCACACCGCGATCAGCCAGGCCTGCGCGCACCTGATTCGCGGCGAGCATCACGAGCAGTTCGTCGTCGACATGATCCAGGGCGGCGCCGGCACATCGACCAACATGAATGCCAACGAAGTCATCGCCAACCTGGCGCTGGAGTTTATGGGTCATACCAAGGGCGAATACCGCTACTTGCACCCGAACAACGACGTGAACATGGCGCAGTCGACCAACGACGCCTACCCCACCGCCATCCGCCTCGGCCTGCTACTGGGGCACGACACCTTGCTGGCCAGCCTCGACAGCCTGGTGCAGGCGTTCGCAAGCAAGTCCGGCGAATTCGCGCACATCCTGAAGATGGGCCGCACCCAGCTGCAGGACGCGGTGCCGATGACCCTCGGTCAGGAATTCCGCGCCTTCGCCACCACCCTCGGCGAGGACCTGGAGCACCTGCGCCTGATCGCGCCGCAGCTCCTGGTCGAGGTCAACCTCGGTGGCACCGCGATCGGCACCGGCATCAATGCCGATCCCAACTACCAGGCCCTGGCCGTGCAGCGCCTGGCGACCATCAGCGGCCACCCGCTCAAGCCCGCGGCCGACCTGATCGAAGCCACCTCCGACATGGGCGCCTTCGTCACCTTCTCCAGCATGCTCAAGCGCCTGGCGGTGAAGCTGTCGAAGATCTGCAACGACCTGCGCCTGCTCTCCAGCGGCCCGCGCACCGGCATCAACGAGATCAACCTGCCGCCGCGTCAGCCGGGTAGCTCGATCATGCCGGGCAAGGTCAACCCGGTGATTCCCGAAGCGGTCAACCAGGTCGCCTTCGAAGTGATCGGCAACGACCTGGCGCTGACCATGGCCGCCGAGGCCGGCCAGCTGCAGCTCAACGTCATGGAGCCACTGATCGCCTTCAAGCTGTTCGACTCGATCCGCCTGCTGCAGCGCGCCATGGATATGCTGCGTGAGCATTGCATCGTCGGCATCACCGCCAACGAGGACCACTGCCGGCGCCTGATGGAAAACTCCATCGGTCTGATCACCGCGCTCAACCCCTATATCGGCTACGAAAACGCCACCCGCATCGCCGGCCAGGCGCTGCTCAGCGGCCGCGGTGTGCTGGAACTGGTGCGTGAAGAACAGCTGCTGGACGACGCGACGCTCGACGACATCCTGCGACCGGAAAACATGATCGCCCCGCGGCTTGTCCCGCTGAAGGCATAACGCTGCAGCACGGCCTGCGACGCGGGAGCCTCCCGGTGTCCGCAGTGAATATGCCAAAGCGCCGCCTTCGGACGAGGCGGCGCCCGGCTTACCCGCCAAAGCGTGATGCGGCACAAGCCGTCATTTTTCGCCCTTGCGTAGACTCCGCCGATTTCCCGGAGGCCCCATGCGCAAACTACTCGCCATCACCCTGTTGTTCAGCACAATCGCCGGCGCGCCCCTTGCGCATGCGGAGCTTCCGCAAGGCTACGAAGTGGTCCTGCAGACCGAGAATTTTCCGCCTTTCAACATGGCCGACGGCGGCAAGAACTTCGCCAAGGAAGAGCACATCCAGGGCATCAGCGCGGTAACCGTCCGGGAGATGTTCAAGCGCGCCGGCATCGCCTACTCCATGACGCTGCGCTTTCCCTGGGACCGCATCTACCAGGCGACTCTGGACCTCCCCGATCACGGCCTCTTCTCCACCTCGATGACCGATGCGCGCCGCCCGCTGTTCAAGTGGGTCGGCCCTATCGCCCAGTACGAAAGCGTCCTGCTTTCGGCGCCCGGCTCGAACCTCAAGCTGACCAGCCTGGAGCAGGCGAAGGACTACACCATCGGTGCCTACAAGAGCAGCGCGGTGAGCCAACGCATCGAAGCGCAGGGCCTGACGCCGGTCAACTCGCTGCGTGACCAGGAAAACCTGCAGAAGCTGCTCAGCGGCAAGATTGATCTCTGGGCCACCTCCGACCCGGTCTGGCGCTATTACGCTAAGCAGGAGGGTGTCAGCGGCCTCAACACCGTACTGGTGTTCAATTCCGCCCCGCTGTACCTGGCGTTGAACAAGGACACCCCGGACGAAGTCGCCACCCGCCTGCAGACGGCGTTGGACGAGATGAAAACCGAAGGCTACGGCACCTGCGCCAAGCACCCGGAACTCTGCTGAACCCGATCGATAGCCAGCGGTGCGCAATGCGCCGTTGGCCTTGTGCAAATGACCACGTCACGCACGCTTGACCTGCTCGGCCAGGATGCCAGTCGTCGCTACTCGATCTCGAACAACCCATCTCGCAGCGACACCGCAGCCAACCGCTCACGGATCTCCGGGTCGACTCTCGGGTCATCGAGCCCATAGAGCATGACCTGGCGATAGGCATTGACGCGATTGATTTCCCTGCCCAGATACTCCCAGACCACGCGGGTGCAGGCCGGAGTGCGGCGATCCCCACTGGAGACGCCAGTCTTGAGGCCGTTAAGCCGGGTGATACGGCTCTTGAAGCTTGGGATCAGGATGGTCTGGCTCATCTCGTTACCAGTCAGGGACTCGTAGTCGATGAGAAACAGCCGGTCCTGCAGATAGAACGCCGCGCCCAGGTAGCGGCAGCGCACCACGCCGTCCTCGGCCTTGGGGTTGTCGGCACGCGACTGCTCCTGGCGCTCCTGGCGCTCGAAGACATAACTGCCTCGATCCTCGCGCAGGTGCACCAGCGACAACAGGATCTGTCCCGGCACGGACATGCAATTGGCGTATTCGAAGTAGTAGCCGCAGTAACGCGACAGGCTGTTGGCGTTGTCGCGCATGGGCTGGAACAGCTCAAGCAGCGGATCGCTGGCGGCGATGCGTTCCTGATCATGGCTGCGCATGCCGATCAGCTGGGTGAACTGGTCGCCCGGCAGGCCGAGTTCGTAGGCTTCGACGCCGAAGAAGTCGCAAATGCGCTTGAGGTTGTGAGCGGTGGGGCGGCTCTGGCCATTGAGGTATTTGTTGAACTGCGCCCGGTTGATGGAGAGCTTGCGACAGACTTCGGCGATCGAGCGGTAGTGGCTACAGAGCAGCTTGAGATTGGCGCCGAGGTGGTCTTGCATGATCCCTTCCAGTGATGCGAGCGGCGCAATTCTAGCATCAACTCGCGCCAATTCGCCGCGACCTGCGCAATTGCATGACCCCTGCGTCTGGCCAACCATTCCCCGGCTGCGATTTTTCATTCGTCAAAACAACAAGAGAGACCCTTCCGTCATGCTCGATCTCCTTAACGATCTCATCTGGAGCAAGCTGCTCATCGTGATGCTGATAGGCCTCGGCCTGTTCTTCACCATTGCCTCGCGCTTCGTCCAGTTCCGCTACTTCGGCAGCATGTTTCAGATCTTCGGCGAGGCATTCAAACGCCAGCCGGGCCAACTCAGTTCATTCCAGGCGCTGATGCTCAGCGTCGCCGGTCGCGTCGGCGCCGGCAACATCGCTGGCGTCTCGGTCGCCATCATGCTCGGTGGACCCGGAGCGATTTTCTGGATGTGGATCGTCGCACTGGTCGGCATGGCCACCAGCTACTTCGAGTGCTCGCTGGCGCAGCTGTACAAGCGCCGTGAAGCCGACGGCGGCTATCGTGGCGGCCCGGCGTTCTACATTCAGCATGGCCTGGGCCAGCGCTGGCTGGGCATCGTGGTTTCGCTGCTGCTGCTGGTGACCTTCGGCTTCGGCTTCAACGCCGTGCAGTCCTATACCGTCGCCAGCTCGATGAACGACACCTTTGGCGTGCCGACCCATATCAGCGGCATCGTGCTGATGGTGGTGATCGGCCTGATCATCTTTGGCGGCATCAAGCGCATCGCCAAGTTCGCCGACGTGCTGGTGCCGATCATGGCCTTCTCCTACATCGCCATGGCGATCTTCGTCATTGGCAGCAACGCGGGCGACATTCCTGAAGCGTTCGGCACCATCTTCCGCAGCGCCTTCGGTCTCGAGCCGGCGTTCGCAGGCGGTATCGGTGCGGCCATCATCATGGGCGTCAAGCGCGGCCTGTTCTCCAACGAGGCCGGCCTGGGCAGCGCGCCGAACGTCGCGGCGGTGGCCGAGGTCAAGCACCCGGTGGCGCAGGGCATCGTGCAGTCGCTGAGCGTGTTCATCGACACCATCGTGCTGTGCAGCTGCACCGCGCTGATCATCATCCTCTCCGGCGTGTTCGAGCCGGGCAGCGAGATGGCCGGCGTTGTGCTGACCCAGACCGCTGTTGCCGCCGTCGTCGGCGAGTGGGGGCGGGTGTTCATCAGCGTCGCCCTGCTGCTGTTCGTGTTCACCACGCTGATCTACAACTACTACCTCGGCGAGAACGCACTGGGCTTCTTTACCGGCAAGCGCTGGCCGGTTCTGGTCTATCGGGTCATGGTCATCGGCCTGGTGATGTGGGGCTCGATTCAGGACCTGGGGACGGTGTTCGGCTTTGCCGATGTCACCATGGGTCTGCTGGCGATCTGCAACCTGATCGCCCTGGCACTGCTGTTCAAGGTAGGCCTGCGCCTGATGCGCGATTACGATAGCCAGCGTGAGGCGGGCGTCGAATCGCCAGTGCTCGATCCGAAGAACTTCGCCGATCTGGATCTGGACCCAAGCGTCTGGCCAGCCACCGGTGCTGCTGAAACGCCGGCCAGGCACGCGACCGTAACGGGCCAGGCACCTCAGCGCTAAGCCTGTCCGCGTCTTTTGAACAGGGGCCGCTGGCCCCTGTTTTCATATAGGAGACCCCTATGCCGGCTTCCACCAACACCCTGGTGCTTTACACCGGTGGCACCATCGGCATGCAGCAGAGCGCCGAGGGCCTGATGCCCGCTTCCGGCTTCGCCAGCCGGCTGCGCGAACAGCAGGACGAACAGCCCGAGCTCTCCGTGCCGGACTGGCAGTTTCGCGAACTGTTGCCCCCTATCGACAGCGCCAACATGAACCAGACCCACTGGCTGGCGATGGTCGAGGCCATTCGGGCCGGGGTCGAGCAGGATGGCTGTGACGCCGTGCTGGTCCTGCATGGCACCGATACCCTCGCCTATAGCGCTGCCGCCCTGAGCTTCCTGCTGCTGGGCCTCCAGGTGCCAGTGGTGCTGACCGGCGCGATGTTGCCGGCCGGCGCGCCCGGCAGCGACGCCTGGAGCAACCTGTTTGGCGCCCTGCAACGGCTGCATGCCGGCGTCGAACCAGGCGTACACCTGTACTTTGCCGGCAAGCTGATGCATGGCGCGCGGGCCAGCAAGCTCGGTACCGCCAGCCTCGATGCGTTCGGCACACAGCCACGGCTGCGTCAGGGCCAGCGTGCAGCGAGCCTGCCCGTCGCGCTCGACTATCGCAGATCGCGACATCCGGTCAGCCTGGCAGTACTGCCGCTGTATCCCGGCATCCAGGCGACCGGGGTGCAGGCACTGCTGTCAGGTGGCGTGCAGGGCGCGGTGCTCGAATGCTATGGCAGCGGGACGGGCCCGGCGGACGATGCCGAACTGCTCGAGGCGCTGCGCGATGCCCACCGTCGCGGTGTCGTACTGACGGCGATCAGCCAGTGTCCGCAGGGTCACGTCGACTTTGGCATCTACGCCGCCGGGAGCAAGCTGGCTGCCAGCGGCCTGGTGTCAGGCGGGGGGATGACTCGCGAAGCAGCGCTGGGCAAGCTGTTCGCGCTGCTCGGTGCTGGGCTGTCACAAACAGAGGTGGAGCACTGGTTCGCGCTTGATCTCTGCGGTGAGCGCACCGACTGAGCGGCTCCATTCAGCCGGGGATCAGCTCCAGCGCGCGCAGGCAGCCTCGCACCTGCCTGCGCAGCTCGTCGAGGTCCAGCGGCTTGCCCAGCCAGCCCTGGCAGTCGAACCCGACCACGCCGTCGCCCGCACTGAGCACGATGACCGGCAGCTCCCGGGTGGCGGGCGCCTGGCGCAGCAGCTGAACGAGCTCCTTGCCCTCCAGCTCCGGCAGGTTCAGGTCCAGCAACAGCAGATCGGGCACATCCGTCAGCAGATGCTCCAGTGCCAGCCGGCCATTGCCGATGACGACCACATCCGCCATGTCCGCCAATGCCTTGCGCACCAGCGTCTGGCTGGCCGGATCGTCCTCGACATAGACGATGTTCGGTCGCTCGCGAACCGCCACCGGCAGTTGCGCCTCGGCAGGCGACAGTGCAATCCAGAAGCAACTGCCCACGCCGACTTCGCTCTTCACGCCGATGCTGCCACCCATCAACTTGGCGTATTCCAGACAGAGCGACAGCCCGATGCCGGCGCCCTGAATGGTCGAACTTTCGCGCCCCAAGCGCTGGAACGGCTCGAACATTTTTGCCTGCAATGCCTCATCGACGCCCAGCCCGGTGTCTTCGACCACCAGCCTCAGCTGGCCGGCCACCTTTTCAACCCTCAGCATGATCCGCCCGGCCGGCTTGTTGTACTTGATTGCGTTGGACAGCAGGTTGAGCAACACCTGACGCAGGCGCCGCGGCTCGGCAAGTACCCTGACCGGCGCGTCCGGCACGGCCAGTTCGAGCTCGAGCCCGTGGCGCCGGATATCGAGCGCCACCAGTTCGGCGCACTCACGCATCAGTTCGGTCACCTCGACAGGCTCAAGCGTAAGCCGCGGCCGCTCGCCCTGCAGGCTGGACCAGTCGAGGATGTCGGCCAGCAGCTGGTTCAGATGCCGGCTGGCCAGCAGGATCTCGTCGAGATAGTCCGCGGCTTCCGGGTCCGTATCGGGTGAACAGTCCATGCGCATCAACTGGGCAAAGCCGAGAATCGCGTTGAGGGGCGTACGCAGCTCGTGGCTGATGCTGGAAATGAGATGGGTCTTGGCTTCGTTGGCCGCTTGCGCCTGCTGGATGGCCTGCCGCAGGTCGTCCTCGACCCGCTTGATGGCATCGATGTCCACGTGGGTGCCGGCCACCAGCATGGCCGCGCCGGTCTGCGGGTCACGCTCCAGCACACGCCCGCGGCTGAGTAGCCAGTGGTACTGGCCCAGGGCATCGGCAAAGCGGTATTCGCTTTCATAACGCAGCGCCTGCCCCTCGTGCATGCGCGCCAGTTCAGCGCGTACCTGGGCGACATCGAGCGGATGGATACGCTGCAGGAACTGAGCCTCGCTCAGGCGTGACGAGGGCAGCCCGAACCGGCCCGGCAGCCGCCCACGCAACTGCAGCACACCGCTGCGCATGTCATTTTCCCAGAGGCTTTCGGTGGCGCTTTCGAGCACCAGTTCGAGGCGGTTCTGTGCCTGCGAACGCTGCGTTTCACTGAGTTCCAGCTGACCACCGATGGCCCGGGTGTGCTGCGCCAGGTCGTGGAGTTCACGAATGTCCGACGCCACCGGTTGCGGTCGCCACTGGCCCTGCCCGATCTGGCCCATCATTTGCGAAATGCGGGCGATGGGGGTCAGCAGCGATTCGCTGAGCCGGCGCGCGCGCAACCACATGTAGCCGAAGAACAGCAGGTAGAACAGGACCAGTCCGGCGATCAGGAGGTAACCAATCCGGCGGAAATGGCTGGCCAGGTCATTGGTCTGGCTAAAGATCGCCGCCTCGTCGACGACGGCCAGCAGGTGCCAGCCGGACGGCTCCACCGTGGCCCAGGCGACCAGCTGCTGCCGCCCCCCCAGCATCATCAGCTGCACTCCATCGCGCTGCGTGGCGATGGCGCTCGCCAGGTCGCGGGTTTCAGGCGAACGGCCGAGGCGGAAATCTTCCGGCTTGAACGTCTCCTGACGAATCGCTTCGCTGTAGGAATGTTCGGTCAGCTCATCGAGGCCGAACTGCCGCTCGCCCGCTTCGGGCAGTGCCATGATGTTGAGGTCGCGGCTGACGAGCATCGCATAGCCGCCCCACGGCACGCGCAGGCTGGAAATCTGGCGCAGGATGCCGCTGACGGTGATGTCGATGCCGCTGACGCCTTCGAGAAAATCACCGCGGTAGACCGGCGCCACGGCAGACATCATCCAGCCATGCCCGGCCGGGTCCAGATAGACATCGGTCCAGACCACCTTGCGCGCCGGGTTGTGGCTGGCGTCGGCCAGGTAATAGAAGTTGTAGCTGGGGATGTCCATGTCCGGCGGGTACTGCTGCGCCGTGTCAAACCAGGGGTAGATGTGGTTGTAGCTGTCCCAGCTGTTGAAATAGAGGCTGGCGATCAGCGGGTTGCTGATGTACAGCTCCTTCATCAGCGGATCCAGCCGGCCCAGGCGCGCCGCCTTGGTCAGGTCATGCAGCTGCGGCGCAGTTGCGGCGGAATAGAAGCCCGCCGAGCCGCCAAGGTCGCGGGGCGTGGAGCGCACGCCATCGCCATTGAGTGTCAGCGCGGCTGGCGCCACGGGCGTTTCGTCACGCAGGGTGCGGCCAGTGAAGTTGCGCAGCAGCAGCGTGGTGCTGGCGACCTGTTGCAGCTGCTCCCCGACGACACGCGCCTCCTGTCCCACCGCCGCCTGCAGTTCGGCCAGCGCGGTCTGACGCAAATGGTCGATCTGCGCATCTCGAATGGCATTGTTGGTCAGCAGGTAGGCGGCGATCAGCACCGCTTCCACCAGCACCAGCGGGATCAGCGCGCTCTGGACAAAGGCGCGCCAGATCCATTGACGTATCCCGGTTTTCGATGACACAGGCTGCTCCCGCGATCCGGCTCATGGCTGTGGCACCTGACTGTAGCACCGTCAGGGCAGGCGCGAGCCTGACGGCGATCAGTCTCCAGCCAAGGCATGGCCCGAACGGAGGCCAGAACTCAGCGGTTCGCCAGCTCGATCAGCGCCTCGCGCCATTCGACCCCTCGCGGCAACGCCAGGAAGGAGGGGTTGAGGTAGGTCTCGCGGGCTTCATAGGTCAGGGGCATGCCAGCCGTATCCAGCAGCTCGCCCCCAGCGCCTTCGAGCACGCCCTGGGCAGCCGCGGTATCCCATTGGGAAGTCGGTGCCAGCCGTGGATAGCAGTCGGCGGCGCCCTCGGCAAGCAGGCACAGCTTCAACGAACTGCCCACATTGGCCAGCACCAGCTCGCCGAAGCGCTGGCCCAGGCCTTCGAGCAACCGTTCCTGCGCCGGGCTGGAATGACGCCGGCTGGCGACCACGGTGAAGCCGTCGACCGGCGTTTCCCGGACACTCAGCGGCTGAGCGGCGCCATCGGCCTCGGCACGCCAGGCCCCGAAGCCCGCCCCGCCGTAATAGCAGCGACCATTGGCCGGAATCCCGACCACACCGAACACCACTTGTCCATGCTCGATCAGCGCGACGTTGACGGTGAACTCTTCGCTGCCACTGATGAACTCCTTGGTCCCGTCCAGCGGATCGACCAGCCACCAGCGCGTCCAGCCGGCACGCTGGGCCAGACTCAGGTCGCAATCCTCCTCCGACAGTACGGGGATGTCGGCATCTAGGGCGCGCAGCCCATCGGCGAGCAGGTGATGGGCGGCCATGTCGGCTGCGGTGACCGGCGAGGCGTCGGCCTTTTCCTGCACCTGCACATCGTTGCGCCAGTGCGGCAGGATGACCTTGCCGGCTGCGCGAACCAGATCGATCACCGGCGGCAGATAGGGATGGCTCACTTGACGAATTCTCCCCGTTGAGCGAGCAGGTCACGCGCCAGGTACAACGCAGCGAGAGCGCGCCCTTCGCTGAACTGCGGATGCTGGACCAGGCTCGACAGTTCGCGCAGATCGACCCGATCAACGCGCATCGGCTCCGGCTCGTCGCCCGGCAGCTGCTCGGGATACAGATCACGCGCAAGCACCACCTGGATCTTCTGGCTCATGTAGCCGGGCGAAAGGGACAGCTCGGTGAGCAGCTCCAGGTTGCGCGCCCCGAAGCCGGCTTCCTCCTTCAGCTCACGGTTGGCCGCGTCGAGCACATCCTCCCCCGGCTCGATCAGCCCCTTGGGCAGGGACAGCTCGTAGGTCTCGGTGCCACCGCAGTATTCCTCGACCAGCAATGCACGGCCGTCAGCCTCCAGCGCGACGATCATCACCGCGCCGTAGCCGGACCCCTTGCCGACCAGCCGTTCATAGGTACGCTCCACTCCGTTGGAAAATCGCAGCTGCATTTCCTCGACACGGAACAGACGGCTACTGGCGACGATCTCGCGGGCGAGTACTGTAGGTTTCTGGCGCATGGGAAGTTCCTTGAAACGCGAGCGGCAATCATAACCCGGCTTTTTGCCTGGACCGTGAACGCTTTGCATCGAACCGACGGCTGTCGCACCATTGGCCCATCGCCGAATGGAAGAGCCCGCCATGATCACTTCGCTGCCCTGGTCCGAGATCGACACCGTCCTGCTGGACATGGACGGCACCCTGCTCGACCTGCATTTCGATAACCATTTCTGGCTCGAGCTGCTGCCCCGGCGCTATGCCCAGCTGCATGGCATCAGCCCGGCCATGGCCGAGCTGGAACTGGCCCCGCTGTTCAATGAACATGCGGGCAAGCTCAACTGGTATTGCCTGGATTACTGGACGCGCGAGCTGAAGCTGCCGATCCGCGAGATGAAGCGCGAGATAGCCGACCTGATCGCCCTGCGACCGGCAGCCGACGAGTTTCTTGCCGCCCTGCGCCAGGCCGGCAAGCGCGTGGTGCTGATCACCAACGCCCACCCCGACTCCCTGTCGCTGAAGCTTGAACGCGTCGAGCTGGCGCCCTGGTTCGACCGGCTGATCAGCTCCCACGATTACGGTTTCCCCAAGGAACAGGCCCAGTTCTGGTACGCGCTGCAGACAGACCTCGGCTTCGATCCGTCGTCGGCGCTGTTCATTGATGACAGCCTGCCCGTGCTGCGCAGTGCCCGCGCCTATGGCATCGCTCACCTGCTGGCCATCAGCGAACCGGATAGCCGACGGGGCAGGAAAGACACGGAAGAATTCACCCCCGTCGACAATTACCTGGAGCTTATTCGCAGCCTTCAAGGCTTCTCTTCCTGAACCCTGGACCTTCCCGCCAGCCTGACGCTTACTTCGAACGCGCTCGTCCTGTTAGAGTCGGCCGGCAATTATTACAACAAGGGCGACGCCGCTGGCGGTGCCACCAGGGTAACTGAATGCCGCTCAAGCGCGCCGTCAATGCAGACCGCATCCGACGCGCCCAAAATGGATGATTTATGGCTGTAGACCCGGGATTCTGGCCATCTGACCGCAGCGAAGTGGGCTTGCTCATCCGCCACCACGACTGGAGCGCCACGGCGCTGGGTCCCATCGAAACCTGGCCCGCGGCCCTGCATGTGTTGCTTGACACCTTGCTCGATGCGCCGCTGCCAATGTGCATCCTCTGGGGCAACGCCGGCCTGCAGCTGTACAACGATGCCCACGCCGCGCTGATCGGCATCCAGCATCCGCAGGCGCTTGGAACGCCGCTGCACGAAACCTGGCGCGAGGCATGGCCGGCACTGTTCAGCGCCTATGCAAACCAACGTCCCGACCAGGCCTGCCTGCTCCGCAATCAGCATCTGCCGCACCCAAGCCGGCGCGAAACGGCAGGAACCTGGCTGGATCTGTCGCTGAGCCCCATTCGCGACGGCGATAATGTCGTGGGCCGGCTGCTTTGCCTGCGCCCCAGCGAAGAGGAGGCGCTGCGACGGCGGGGACAGGAGTTGTCGATGGTCACGGATGCGCTGCCAGTGCTCATCGGATACGTCGATAACGAGCTGCACTACCGCTACAACAATCGTCACTACGAGGAGTGGTTTGGCCATTCGCCTGCCTGGCTGTATGGCAAATCCCTCAGGGAGGTCGTCGGCGAGCGCGCCTTCAAGGCACGCGAGAAGGAGCTGGCCAGGACGCTGGCTGGCGAAACAGTGGTATTCGAAGCCTACATGCCGCATAAGGATGGCCGTTCTCGCCAGGCACTGATGCATTACCTCCCCCGTCGCAACGACCAGGGTGAGGTTCAGGGTTTTTTTGTACTCGCCCAAGACGTCACCGAACGCTGGCAGGCCGAACAGGCGCTGCGTGAGCTCAACGAAACCCTCGAAAGCCGGATCAAGGAACGCACCACCGCACTGGCGGAGGTATACGAGCGGCTACTTGCGGAAATGGCCAGCCGCGAGCAGGCCCAGGAAGCGCTGCGTCAGGCTCAGAAGATGGAAGCGGTCGGACAGCTCACCGGCGGCATCGCCCATGACTTCAATAACATGCTCACCGGCATCATCGGCGGCCTCGATCTGATCCAGCGCTACAACCAGTCCGGCCGTCACGGCGAAACCCAACGCTTCATCGATGCCGCTGTCACCTCGGCCAACCGCGCCGCCGCCCTCACCCATCGGCTGCTGGCCTTTGCCAGGCGCCAGCCGCTGAATCTCAAGCGTGTCGACCTGAACGAGCTGGTGGAATCGATGCACGACCTGATCGCCCGCACACTGGGCAACCACATACTGGTCGATGCGCTGTTGCAACCTGACCTTTGGCCGGCCAGCAGCGACGAAAACCAGCTGGAAAGCGCCCTGCTCAACCTAGTGATCAACGCACGCGACGCCATGCCCGACGGCGGCAGCCTGTATATCGCTACCGCCAACGTCGAGCTGCAGCAAGGCGAAGTCGGTGAGCTGGCGGCGGGACGCTACGTCACCCTCAGTGTCATCGACAGCGGCTGCGGGATGACGTCCAGGGTGCTGGCATCAGCCTTCGAGCCCTTTTTCACGACCAAGCCCATCGGCCAGGGCACCGGCCTCGGTCTGTCCATGATCTACGGCTTCGCTCGGCAGGCAGGCGGTCACGTCCAACTGCGCAGCGAGCCCGGCACCGGCACTGAAGTCATCCTCTATCTGCCGGCACACCATACGCTGGCGCCGTCGTCAGTGACGACAGCAACCACACTGGGAGTCGAACAGACTCCCGCTGTCCTCGAGGGCAAGGTGGTGCTGGTAGTGGAGGATGATCCCGCCGTACGCCTGCTGGTGCTGGACGTGCTGGGCATGCTCGGCTGTCGCTCGCTGGAGGCAGCCGAGGCCAACGCGGCGGTACGCATCCTGAAAACTGCCGAGCGCATCGACCTGCTGGTTTCCGATGTCGGCCTGCCGGGCATGAACGGCAGGCAACTGGCAGACATCGGTCGCGAGCTGCGCCCAGGGCTGCCGGTACTGTTCATAACCGGCTACGCTGAGCAGGCCATCAGCAGTGGCTTTCTTGATGCCGGCATGGACATGATCAGCAAGCCGTTCGCCATTGACCTGCTGGCTGCGCGCGTACGCGGCATGCTCAAGGGAATGTCACAGGACTAAAGGTTGTCGTATCCATGACAGCTGCATGTCGCAAGCGGCATTGAAAAACTGCCTGGCGCCGCGCACAGTCGATCAGCACGCATCCGTATGCCAACCTGCCGAGCCCGCCCAATGTCCCCCCCACGACACCTTTCCCTTCCCCCGGAACCCGGCGCCACCACCGGTGCCAGCGCGCGCTACGAGTTCCACGCCTTCGGCGCGCCGCGACCGGAGCCGGTGGAGCTGGCAGAGGAATGTGCGCTGGCGGTGGCCTACAACGGCCTGAACCAGGCTGTGATGATGGTATCGCCTGCCGATCTGGAGGATTTCGTCGTCGGCTTCAGCCTGGGCGCCGGCATCGTCGAACACGCCAATGACATCTATGACATCCACCTCAGCGGCACTGGCAATGGTCGCCATGCCGAGGTCGAGATCGCCAGTCGCGCCTTCTGGAAGCTCAAGGAACAGCGTCGCCAGCTGCCAGGCAATGCCAGTTGCGGGCTGTGCGGCGTCGAAGCACTGGAGCAGGCGCTGCCGCAGCTGCCGGCGTTGCCCGTGGCGCCGCTGCCGCCCATGCATTGGCTGGACGATCTGCGTCAGCGCATCGCCGAGTTTCAACCCCTCGCGCAGCGGTGCGGAGCCGTGCATGCCGCGCTGTTCATCGATGCACAGGGGCAGATCCGCCTGGGCCGCGAGGACATCGGCCGGCACAACGCCTTGGACAAGCTGATCGGCGCATTAAGCCGTAGCGGGCAGAACGTCGCCGGCGGCGTCGCGGTGGTCACCAGCCGCTGCAGTCTGGAACTGATCCACAAGGTCCAGCGCGCCGGCATTCCGACACTGGTCAGCTTCTCTTCGCCGACCGGCCTGGCAGCCCAGTGGGCGCAGCGACACAACCTCAACCTGATCCATATTCCCCATCGTAGCCCGCCGCGGGTGTTTAGCCCGGTGGCTGGTGAAGCGAGTTAAGACCGCTTCGCTTGTTACAGGTTCCGCCTGAAAATCAAAGACTTACGAAAAGCGAAACGCATCACACCTTTCATCGGTGAGCGCTTGCCGAAGACAGTCCTTGGGCGTGAGGATCGCGGCGCCATCCACTGGAGAGGTTCCACCATGAAGTATTCCTCGATTCTGCTGTTGTCCGCGGGCCTGCTCAGCGGCACCGCCTTTGCCGGAAGCAACACCGAAGCCGCTGTTGGCGGCGCCCTGGGCGGTGCGCTCGGGTCGGTGGTCGGCGAACACCTGGGTGGTTCGACCGGCGCCACCATCGGCGCGGGCGTCGGTGGTGCGGCGGGCGGCATGGTGGGTGCGGACAAGCGTAGCCGTACCGAAGCGGCCATCGGCGGCGGTCTTGGCGCAGCCGGCGGCAACGTGATTGGCCAGCGCGTCGGCGGCAGCACGGGCGGCCTGATTGGCGCAGCGGTGGGCGGTGGCGCCGGTGGCGCGATCGGCAATGCCTACGGCGACGATGACGACCGGAGCGAGCGTCGCTACCGTGATGATCGCCGCTACTACGGCCACCCCGGCAAAGCCAAGGGGCACTGGAAGCACAAGCACAAGCATCACGACTGACGTCTCGTTACCGCGGGCCATGTCCTGTGGCCCGCAACGCCTCCCGCCCACGCTCTTCAGCTTAGCTCGCCAACCCTTCCAGGGCCGCGCGCAACCGGCCCGGAATCGGTGTCGGCCGATTGGTCGCCCGCTCGACGAACACGTGTACGAAACGGCCGGCGGCGCTGGCCTCGTCCTCGCCGCGCTTGAAGACCGCTAGCTCGTACTGCACCGAACTGTTACCCAGCCGACCGACCCGCAGGCCGACCTCGATCTGATCGGGAAAGGCGATCGAGGCGAAGTAGTCGCAGCTGGAGCTGACCACGAAACCGACCACCTCGCCGTTGTGGATGTCCAGCCCGCCGCGTTCGATCAGGTAGGCATTCACCGCACTATCGAAATAGCTGTAGTAGACGACGTTGTTGACGTGACCGTAGAGGTCGTTGTCGTGCCAGCGGGTGGTGATCGGCTGGAAGTGGCGGTAGTCGGCGCGTCGGTGCTCGGGTTGGTCTGCCATGCGAGGTTCCTTGTCGATACGGATCAGTAGGCGGCGCGGTAGATGGCCAGCGCATCGGCCTCGCTGACCTCACGCGGATTGTTGACCAGCAGCCGCTGCTGCAGCATCGCCTCCTTGGCCAGCTGCGGCAGCATCTCTTCCGGCACGCCGGCGTCGCGCAGGCGGGTCGGCAGGCCGACGCGGGCGCTCATCTGCTCGAACTCCTCGATCAGCTGCTCGGCGTAGGTGGAAGGATCATCCGTGCGCAGGCGCTCGCCGAGAATGATCGGCGCCAGTTCGCCGTAGTGCGTGGCCGCCGCGCTGACGTTGAAGCGCAATACCTGCGGCAACACCAGGGCGTTGGACAGCCCATGGGGGATATGGAAGTTGCCGCCCAGCGGATAGGCCAGCGCGTGCACGGCGGCGACCGGCGCGTTGGCGAACGCCTGGCCGGCCAGGCAGGCGCCCAGCAGCATGGCCTGGCGTGCCTCGCGGTTGCTGCCGTTGTGCACCGCCTCGTTCAGATTGGCCGCCAAGAGGCGCAGCGCCTCGCGGGCCAACAGGTCGGACATGGGGTTCTTCTTCAGCGCGCTGGTGTAGGCCTCGATGGCATGCACCATGGCGTCGATGCCTGTCGCTGCGGTCACTGCCGGTGGCAGGCCGAGGGTGAGGTCGGCGTCGAGCAACGCCAGGTCCGGCAGCAGCAGGGGCGAGACCACACCCATCTTGGTCGTCTCACCGGTGGTGATGATGGCGATCTGCGTGACTTCCGAGCCGGTGCCGGCGGTGGTCGGCACCTGGATCAGCGGCAGGCGCTGGCCCTTGGCGTTGCCGACTCCATAGATGTCATGCAGCGATTGCGCGCAATCAGGATGGGCCAACAGCGCAACCAGCTTGGCCACGTCCATGGAGCTGCCGCCGCCAAAGCCGATGATGAGGTCGGCCTTGAGCGATTTGGCCTGCTCCACAGCAGCCGTGACGATGTGCTCCGGCGGATCGGCGACGACCTGATCGTAGACGGCAACCTGCAGCCCTTCGGTTTCGAAGCCCGGCAAGACCTCATTGAGCAGGCCGAAACGGGTGATGCCCGGGTCGGTCACCACCAGCACCGAGCGCGCTCCACGTTCCTTGCAGAGGCTGGCCAGCCGGCGCGACGAGCCGGGCTCGCAGATCAATTGAGCGGTTGTGGCAAAGCTGAACGGATGCATGCTGCCTCCTGATTGTTTTGATGCGGCGTTGAGAGAGCAGCAATTCAAAAGCCCCCTCACCCCAAGCCCTCTCCCGGAGGGAGAGGGGGTAGTTCTGTGTAGTAGCCCAACACCGCGCGGCCTACCGTCATTCGATCAACGCCCTCTCTTTTCGGGAAGAGGGCTGGGCCGCCCGGCGTAGGGGCGAGGGGCAGCGGGTTAGCTTGATCGCCACTTCTCGTTAAAACGCAAAATCCGCCTCCGGCAACGCCATCAGGCAATCCGCGCCACCCTGAATCGCTTCACGATGTGCACTCGCCCGCGGTAACACACGGCGCAGATAGAAATCCGCACTGGCCAGCTTGGCCTGATAGAACGCCTCCTCGCCAGCGCCCTGCTCCAGCGCATCCTGCGAACGCGCCGCGGCCTGCAGCCAGAGGCCGGCCAACAAGACATAGGCCGAGTACTGCAGGAAATCCACCGACACCGCGCCGATCTCCTGGGGATCGCGACCGGTGGCGGCGATGATCTCGGCCGTCAGCTCGCGCCATTCGCCGATGCGTGCCTGCACCCTGCTGGCCAGTTCGTGCAGCGCCGGGCGATCGATCTGCCGGTCGCAAATCTCGCTGAATTCCGCCTGCAGCGCCGACAGTTCCGCGCCGCCGTCACCGAGCAGCTTGCGACGGATGTAATCCAGCGCCTGAATGCCGTTGGTGCCCTCGTAGAGTTGGGTAATGCGGCTGTCGCGCATCAGCTGTTCCATGCCCCATTCGCGGATATAGCCGTGGCCGCCGTAGATCTGCACGCCGAGGCTCGCCACCTCCTGGCCCATGTCGGTGAAGAACGCCTTGACGATGGGGATCAGCAGCGCTGCACGCTTGCTCGCCGCCTTGCGATAGCTCGGCTCCGGATGGCCATGCTCGAGGTCCAGCTGGCGGGCGCAGTAGGCCGCCAGCATGCGGCTGCCTTCGACCAGCGTCTTTTGCGTCAGCAGCATGCGGCGCACGTCGGGGTGCACGATAATCGGGTCGGCGACCTTGTCCGGATGCTGCGCGCCTGCCAGCCCACGAGACTGCAAGCGCTCACGGGCATAGGCCAGCGAGCCCTGATAGGCCTGTTCGGCAATGCCAAGTCCCTGCAAGCCGACCTGGAAGCGCGCGTCGTTCATCATGGTGAACATGCACGCCAGGCCCTGGTTGGGCTCGCCGACGATCCAGCCGGTGGCGCCGTCGAAGTTCATCACGCAGGTCGCCGCACCCTTGATGCCCATCTTGTGCTCGATGGCACCGCAGGACAGCGCATTGCGCGCCCCCGGCGTGCCGTCGGCATTGGCGATGAACTTGGGCACCAGCAGCAGGCTGATGCCCTTCACCCCGGCCGGCGCATCCGGCAGCCGCGCCAGCACCAGATGCACGATATTCTCGCTCATGTCGTGCTCGCCGCCGGAGATGAAGATCTTGCTGCCACTGATCTTGTAGCTGCCGTCCGCCTGCGGCTCGGCGCGGGTGCGCAGCAGGGCGAGATCGGTGCCCGCCTGCGGCTCGGTCAGGCACATGGTGCCGCTCCAGCGGCCGCTGACCAGCTTCTCCAGATAGGCATTCTTCAGTTCATCGCTGCCGTGCTTGTACAGCGCCAACACCGCGCCTTCGGTCAGGCCGGAATAGATGCGAAAGGACAGCGACGCGCCCATCAGCATCTCGTGGAAATTGCAGGCCACCAGCTGTGGGAAGCCCTGGCCGCCGTACTCGGTCGGTCCGGTCATGCTCGCCCAGCCGTTGTCGACGTACTGCTTGTATGCCTCGACGAAGCCCTGCGGCGTGCGCACTTCGCCGTTCTCCAGGGTCACGCCTTCTTCGTCGCTGTTGCGATTGAGCGGCGCGACCTCGCCGCCGGTGTAGCGCGCAGCTTCTTCCAGCACACCGTCGATCAGCTCGCGGTCCAGGCCGTTGCCGAGCAATTCGCAATGGCCGGTGGCGTCGAACAG
>DGLA01000021.1:109371-110674 GCA_002387205.1 Stutzerimonas stutzeri
CCGACTTCGGCCGGGAAGCCGTAACCGTAGAGGTAGACGGTGTCGATATCGGCGCTGGACTCGGCCATGCCTTCCTCGAGAATTTTGGCGCCCTCATTGACCAGCGCCAGCAGGCAGCGCTCGAGAATCTCCTCCGGACCGATCTCGCGGCGCTCATAGCCGAGGCGCTCGGACTCGCGCTGCACCAGGGCGTCCACTTCCGGATCGTGCTCGGCCTGGCGGCTGCCTTCGGCGTAGCGGTAGTAGCCCATGCGCGACTTCTGGCCGAAGCGGCCCAGTTCGCAGAGACGGTTATCCACCTGCACCTCGGCCTCGTCCTGGCCCTTGCCGGCCAGCTCGCGGGCGCGCCATTCCAGGTCGATACCCACCACGTCATACATGCGGAACGGGCCCATGGCGAAGCCGAAGCCCTGCAGCGCGGCGTCCACCTGATGGGGATAGGCGCCTTCGAGCAGCATCATCCGCGCCTCGCGCACGTAGGTGGCGAGCATGCGGTTGCCGATGAAGCCCGGGCAGTTGCCGGCGATCACGCTGACCTTGCCCATGCGCTTGCCGAGAGCCGTGGCAGCCTCGAGCACTGCTGGCGCAGTCTTCGCCCCGCGGACGATTTCCAGCAGCTTCATGATGTGCGCCGGGCTGAAGAAGTGCAGGCCGACCACCTGCTCCGGGCGCTTGGTGACAGCGGCGATGGCATCGATATCCAGCGCCGAGGTGTTGCTGGCCAGGATGCCGGCCGCCTTCACGATGCCGTCCAGCTCGCGGAAGATCTTCTGCTTGAGTTCGAGGTTCTCATAGACCGCCTCGATCACCAGGTCCACGTCGGCCAGCGCCGGGTAATCCGCCGCCTTGGCGATGCGGGCCCGGCGCGCCGCCGCTTCGGCCTCGTCGATCCGCCCCTGACGCACGTTGTGTGCGTAGGTGTCAGCCACCACGACCAGCGCCTGCTCGAGCATCTCGGGATTGTTGTCCAGCCACAGCACCTGCACACCGGCATTGGCGAGGCTCATGACGATGCCGCGGCCCATGGTGCCCGCGCCGATCACGGCGGCGGTCTGGATATCGAAGCGGGGTTGGCTCATGTGAACGGTCCTCGTCGCAGGCTGGAAAAAGTGGAGACCAACCATAGACGAAGACGCTACTATTTTTGAAATTTAGTCTTGTGATGTTTCGGATTCACCAAGTGAATATCTACAACTTCGACCTCAACCTGCTTCGCGTGCTCGACGCCCTGCTGCGTGAGCGCAACGTCTCGCGTGCCGCCGAGCGCCTGTCCCTCAGCCAGCCGGCGGTGAGCAATGCCCTG
>DGLA01000020.1:0-78827 GCA_002387205.1 Stutzerimonas stutzeri
TCGGGGGTTTGTCTTTGGGCCAATAAACGGTTCATCGCGCCTTGCCGGGGACAGCGGCCGGAATCGCTCCATAAACCTCCGTGCAAGAGATCGCCTCTGGCTACGTCCATAGGCATGTAGTGGTCAACCCATCCCGGACAGTGGGTTAAGTTTTTCTTCGGCCACCGCAGGCGGTAACCCGTCGTTGAATTGATGCGGCCTGACCCAGTTGTAGCGGTGCATCAGGTAATAGCTGATGTCTCGCTGTGCTTGCTGAGCTGTAAGGTAACCGGTCTGCGGTATCCATTCCGACTTCAGGCTGCTGAACAGGCGTTCCAACGGCGAATCATCCCAACAATTACCCCGGCGGCTCATGCTCTGCTGCATTCGGTAGCGCCATAGCCGCTGCCGGAACAAGCGGCTGGCGTAATGGGCGGATTCAACCGGTCGTCGCAACACCTTTGATCGAGGTGTCTATGGGGCGACCCGCAGGGTGGATGCAAAGTTTGACGGGACGAGGAGCGATGCGCTCGCCAGGTGCGCCGTCACTTCGCAATGAAATCGAGCGGCTGTTTTGGGAGCAGATCGCAACCGGGATCACAAGCGAAAAGGCAGCGGAGGCCGTTGGCATATCATCAGCGGTAGGCACACGCTGGTTTCGTCATCGGGGCGGGATGCCATTATTCATGTCGAACCACATATCAGGAAGGTACTTATCGTTCGAAGAGCGAGAAGAGATTGGGCTGCTTCGGGCGCAAAGTGTTGGCATGCATGAGATTGCCCGTCGTCTTGGACGAAGCCCATCGACAGTTTCACGGGAGCTGACACGTAATGCTGCAACTCGTTGCGGTCGACTTGAGTATCGAGCTTCAGTCGCGCAATGGAAGGCAGAACTGGTTGCCAAGAGGCCGAAGCCAGCGAAACTGGTGACTAACCCGCGACTGCGTCACTACGTGCAAGACCGCCTGGAGGGTAAGGTTCACGACGCTGATGGCCGTGAGATTGCTGGACCTCGACAAGCTCCGTTCAAAGGCCGAAATAAACCACATCGCAGTGACCGTAAATGGGTCAATGGCTGGTCGCCCGAACAGATTAGCCACCGGCTACAGATCGATTTTCCGGACGACGAATCCATGCGCATCTCTCACGAAGCCATATATCAGGCCCTCTACATTCAGGGTCGGGGGGCTCTCAAGCGCGAACTGGTGAGCTGCCTGCGCACAGGGAGGGCATTGCGCGTGCCGAGAGCCAGGGCACAGGCCAAAGCGTGGGCACACGTCAGTGAGGACGTCATGATCTCCAGTCGCCCTGCGGAGGTGGAAGACCGGGCTGTACCAGGGCATTGGGAGGGCGACCTGATCATCGGCCTGAACCACTCTGCGATTGGAACGCTAGTCGAGCGCTCAACTCGTTTACCATGCTCGTTCATCTGCCTCCCGAGGAAGGTTACGGGCTAATTCCCCGAACCAAGAACGGCCCGGCGCTTGCCGGCTACGGGACTGTCACCATGGCTAACGCATTGAAGAAAACGGTAATTGATCTTCCCGTCGAACTGTGGCGATCTTTGACTTGGGATCGTGGGAAGGAGCTATCGGATCACGTTCGATTTACCATCGAATCTGGAGTGAAGGTCTTCTTCGCTGGCCCCATAGTCCATTGCAGCGCGGCACAAACGAGAATACAAACGGTCTTCTGCGCCAATGTTTCCCGAAAGGTACCGACCTGTCTCGCTGGAGTGCCCAAGAGATCCAGGCCGTAGCCCACGCGCTAAACACGAGACCCCGAAAAACACTCGGCTGGAAAACACCCGCCCGAATCGCTGAACGAATATCTAAAATCTATACAACAACCCAGTGTTGCGACGGCCGGTTGAATCCGCCCTGGCTGCCCTGATCCGAGTGGAACAGCACCTGCTGTGGCTTGCCGCGCTGTTCATAGGCCATATCGAGGGCTTTGATTACCAGCTCGGCATCCGGTTTGGCGGAGAACGCCCAGCCAACCACCCGACGCGTGTGCAGATCCAGCACCGCGGCCAGGTAATGCCAACGACCTTGCGCCCAGACGTAGGTGATGTCGCCGCACCACGCTTGGTTCGGGCGTTGGACTGCGAACTTACGGTTCAGTCGATTCGGGATATCCGGGCTCAATCGTGGCCTGTTTGTAGGCGTGCGAGCCCGGCTGCTTGCTGACCAGCCCCAACTCACGCATCAGTCGACGCACACGGAAACGGCCATTCTCCACGCCGTCCTCGCGCAGCATGCCCAGGATGCTTAGGCTGCCAGTCGAGCCCCGGCTTTTGCTAAACAACTCGTTAACCCGGCTACGTAGCGCGAAGCGACGAGCATCTACACGGCGACGTCGAAGGCGATGGGCGTAGTAGCAAGATCGCGGCACATCGAAGGCTGAACAGACCACTTCTACCGGTTCCCGCTCACTCAACTGGTCTATCAGCGCATACGATCGAGTTCGTCCGAAATCAAGAAAGCGGTAGCCTTTTTTTTAAGGTTCATCGCACTTTCCCGGGGGAGGCAGCCTTGATTTTCAGGAAGAAGTAGTCCGAGTCCCGGAAGCCATAGGCCATGCGCTTGATCACCTTGATGCGGTTGTTCACACTTTCCAGCAAGCTGGTGTGCATGGGGAAGCGAGCACTGGCCAGGATGCCGCGGGCATAGCGTTTAAGATTCTTGGCGAAGCGCTGCAGTGGAGCCAGCCCACTTTCCCTAGCGTGGCGCAGCCAGTCTCGCCAGCGCCGCCAACCGTCCCGCACACTGGGGGCGTACCAGATTTCCTTCAGCGTATCCTTGAGCACATAGACCGTGGCCAAGGGTTGGTTAGCCGCCAGCAGTTCCTGCAGTTGCACAGCCTGTTCCGGCTTGAGGTTTTCCGCGTTACGCAGCAGCATCCAGCGGCTGCCCTTGACCACCTTGCGGGCCGGCTTGTCGTGCTTGAGCGCATTGGCCTGATCCACGCGGATGCGGTCGACCACTTCACGTCCGTAGCGTGCAACGATGTGAAAGAGGTCGTATACCACTTCCGCTTGGGGGCAATGCTGCTTTACCTCCAGGTCGAAGGCGGTGTTCATGTCCATGGCTACGGCTTCGATCTGCTGACAGCGCTCACCCAGCAACTCGAAAAAGGGGCGGATCGCTTCGCGGCTGTTGCCGTGACCGACCCACAAGACTCGCGTGCGCTCGAGATCCATGATCACCGTGGCGTAGCGATGGCCCTTGTGCAGAGCAAACTCGTCCATCACCAGGCGGCGCACATCGCCCGGCTCGAAATCCCCGACACACCTCTCCAAGCGGCGCTTATCTAGCGTCTTGATGGTATGCCAGTGCAGCCCGGTCAAGCGACTGACATGGCTGATGGGCAGCACTTGCAGCAAGCCCTCAACCCAGCTCTGCAGGCGCCGGGTCAGGCGGGAGCCCGGCTCCAACCAATCGATCCGCTCGGTCATTCGCCCACAGTGCAAACAGTCGACGCGACGCACGGGCAGTTGGAGCAGAACCCGCTGATCCAGCAGGTCACGGTCTTTAACCTGGCGAAGCCGCCGCTCATGAATCAACGGGCTGGGCCGGTTGCAGCGTCCACACCTGGGCAGGTAGTTAGCCAAGGGTTCCAGCTCAATCAGCAGGGTGTTTTCAGCAGCGTCAACAGCGGGGTGGCAGGCGACAACTTGGTAGCCTGGCCAGAAAGCGGAAAGATCAATAGGATGCACGGCGACAGCAGGGACAGGTGAGTGGTGTGTTTGGCGACTGCCATTTACCTGCTTCCCTGACTGTCAATCCTCTCTTTCTCCCGCTCCAGCCGGTTGATCCCGGCCTCTAGCTCCTGGATCTTCTGCTGCTCGGGTGTCAGCGCTTTGCTTTTTGGGGTAACTCCCTGGCGCTCGTCTTGGAGTTGCTTCACCCATCGCCGCAAAGCCGAGTCCACGACGCCCAGCGAACGGCAGGCCTCGATATGGCTGTAGCCTGATGATACCAAGGCAGCTGCCTCTCGTTTGAACTCGGCGGAAAACGTACGTCGTTGCTTGCTCATCGAACATCTATTAATGGCGAGGATTTTCGCCTAAATCGGTGTCCGGAATCAGTAGACCACTACAGTAGGTGAAGTACACGTCTTCCAGGTGGGTGAAGTGGGACATGTTCGGGTCCTGGCAGTTGGGCATGCGCGACTGCACATCGACGATGACTGCATCTTCCAGTTCGATGGTGAAGTAGTGTTCCTGGGTGCCGGTGGCGGAGGTGCGGTACCACTCCAGGCGGCACTTGTTCAGCCGCTCGCCGGAGGTCAGGGCGTTGAAGATCAGCGGCGACGACTTGTCGAACACCTTGGTGATCATCAGGGGCTTGTGCACGCGCTGGCCGGTGGGCTGGCCGGACTGAGGGTCGCGCGGGATGATGACCTGGTGTTGGAAAGCCTGCACCAGAATCTGGTCTTCGTGTCCTTCCTGGAAGATATTGCCGACCGAGTCCTCGGTGAAGGTTCCTGCGGTGATCAGACCTTGCTTGGTGCCTTCGAGGGACAGATACGCGGGTGTTGGCATGAACGCTCTCCTTGCCTTGTTGAATGCCGGAATGGCTCCTCAACAATTACAAGCGGCGTGCCAGCTATGATAAACCTTTTATATTCAATGGGTTAAAACTTTTATTGAGGGCCCGGATATCTGCTCTGGGCCGTTGCTCACATTTAGTTGGGCAATATCCTGCCAGCAGCTGCGCAGGAAATGGCGCAGATGTATCGCAGCCCTCCATTGCTCGCTTCACCTCGATAAACCGGGCGTCACGAGCCAGAGTCTGCGCAGCATCTTGCGCAGCCTATGCGTCAGGACGAGCAGCTGATTTCCAGATGTTTGCCCCATTCAGGTGGCCGCTCGGCGTAGCGCTCCATGCCCGGCTGCTCATCGAAGGGCCGGCTGAGCACGGCGTGCAGCTCACGCACCGGGCCATAATCGCCGCCTTCTGCGGCCTCGATGGCCTGCTGGGCGAGGTAGTTGCGCAGGATGTACTTTGGATTGGCCGCATGCATGCGCTGCTGACGCGCCTCGGGGTCTCCGCCCTCGCGGTCGCTGCGGGCGCGATACTCGGCGGCCCAGTCGTCGAAAGCGCGGATGTCGATGAAATCCTCCCGCAGGCGAGTTGCCGCTTGCTCGGGCGGGCTGTTGCCGAGCTCGCGAAAGAAGCGCGTGTAGTCGATGGCGCTGCCCTGCATGAGCTGTAGCAAGCGCTGGATCAGCGCTTTGTCGCCTTCCTCGGCCGTCTGGAAGCCGAGCCGTTTGCTCATCAGGCCGAGCCACGCCGCTTCGTAAATCGGCAGGAAAAGGTCCATGGTTGCGCGCAGCTGTTCAATGGCGATGAAGGGCGTCAGCGCCTGCGCCAGCGCGGCGAGGTTCCAGTGAGCGATCGGCACCTGGTTCTCGTAGGAGTAGCGGCCGGCATGGTCGGAGTGGTTGCAGATGAAGCGTGCATCGAAGTCGTCGAGGAACGCGTAGGGGCCGAAGTCGAAGGTGATGCCCAGGATCGACATGTTGTCGGTGTTCATCACGCCGTGGCAGAAGCCGTACGCCTGCCATTTTGCGACCATCTCGGCGGTGCGCTCCAGTACTTCACGGAAGAAGGAGTGGTACGGCTCCGGGTGTTCAACACAATCGGGGAAGTGGCTCTCGACAACATGATCGAGCAGCTTTTTCAGCTCGTCATGCTGCTTGGTGTAGTAGAAGAATTCGAAATGACCAAAACGGACGTGGCTGGGCGCAAGGCGCATCAGCATGGCGCCGCGTTCCTGGCGTTCGCGGTAGACCGGCGTATCCGAGCTGGTTACGCAGAGCGCCCGCGAACTGGGAATGCCCAGCGCATGCAGGTGCTCGCTGGCCAGGAACTCGCGGATCGAGGAACGCAGCACGGCGCGGCCATCGCCCATGCGCGAGTAGGGCGTCATGCCGGCGCCCTTGAGGTGAAGGTCCCAGTGCTCTCCGGCTTCGTTGATCACTTCACCGAGCAACAGACCGCGGCCATCGCCCAGTTGCGGGTTGTAGCTGCCGAACTGGTGCCCGGAGTAGACCATCGCGCGCGGCTGCGCCGTGCTCCAGAGCTTGTGGCCGGAGAACAGTTCGGTGAACATCGGATCGTCCCTGGTTGCCGGCTCTAGATCGAGCAAGGCCATGGCTGATTCGCTGGCAACCACCAGTCGCGGTGCTTCCAACGGCTGAGGTGTCACCTCGGTGGAGAACACCTCGCCCAGGCGGGCGAAGCGGTTGTCGAAATGCAGCTCGGTCAGCGTCTTCACGTGGGCTCCGGCGTTGTGCGGGTAAGCGCCTGGAGGGAGGCGCACTCATGGTTTGGAGGCCAAGCCGAAGGCGACGTTCCTCAGGCCTGACCATCGGCCGCCGGCGCGCCGGGCTTGTTTTCAGGCTGGTTCAGCCGGGGAGAGGCACCCAGTTGCAGCAGTTTGCCGTCGAGGTTCTTCAGGAACACGTCGACCTGGCGGAACGCGATATTGATGCCCGCTTTGCTGAACTCGCGATCGATGAATCGGTTGATTTCGTCAGTTGCCGGGTTGCGGTCGCCCAGGTCACGCACGTGTATGCGCAATTCGTGATCCAGCGTGCTTTCGCCGAAGTTGAGGAAGAACACCAGCGGCTCCGGGTCCTTGAGCACGCGGGGGTTGTCCTGTGCGGCCTTGTACAGTAGCGTCTTGACCAGGTCCAGATCCGATCCGTAGGCCACGCCAACCTTGATCGTCACCCGCGTGACGGTATCGCTGAGCGACCAGTTCACCAGCTGTCCGGTGATGAAGGTCTTGTTTGGAACGATGATGTCCTTGCGGTCGAAGTCGGTGATGGTGGTGGCGCGGATGCGGATACGACTGACCGTACCGGACAGGTTGCCAATGGTTACCACGTCGCCGATCCTCACCGGTCGCTCGAACAGGATGATCAGGCCGGAGATGAAGTTGGCGAAGATCTCCTGCATGCCAAAGCCAAGGCCCACCGAGAGGGCTGCGACCAGCCATTGCAGCTTGTCCCAGCTCACGCCCAGGGTCGATAGCGTTGAAACGATGCCGATGCCGGCCAGCAAGTAGGAGAGAAGGGTAGTAGTGGCATAGGCGCTTCCCTGCGCCAGGTGCAGTTTCGACAGCACCAGCACTTCCAGCAGGCCTGGCAGGTTGCGTGCCACCGCTATCGTGATGGCGACGATCAAGAGTGCGCCAAGCAGGTTGTTCAGGGTGATCGCGTTGGTCGTGGCCGCGTCGCCCGTGCCACTGACGTATTCATAGAGCACTACGTGATCCAGGTAGGACACCACGCTGATCAGGTCCGACCATACCCAGTAGAGCACTGCAAAGAACAGGCCGAACATCGCCAGGCGAGTCAGTCTCAGGGACTGCTGGTTGACTTGCTCGATATCGAGGCCTGCCTCGCCTGCAGACTCGCTGCTGTCCATCGTTTCGTCTGTCTGGATCTCACGCTTGGCCAGGGCGCGCTGATAGGCGAGCCGCCGAGCCGCGACGGTAAGGCCGCGAATCAGCGCCGCCTCGATGACGATCCAGGCCAGCAGCAGGTACAGGGTATCGATCAGCCGCCCGGTGAGTTTCAGCGCCGTGTAGTAGTAACCGAGGCCCACCACCACGATCAGCGCCAGCGGCAGCACGCTGAACAGCAGGCCAATGAAGCGCCTGACCGGTGGCGCATTCTGGCTCGAAGGGCCCTTGAGCAGCAGGCGGGTCAGGCGCCAGCTCATCAGGGCGAAGCAGACCAGTACCACCACGATGCCGATCACATCGTCGACCAAGCCGCCCGGCTGATGTTCGGCAATCGCCACCACGGCCACCAGCGCCATCACCACCAGCCCCAGCCGCCGGATCTCGTTGCGCAGGAATGTCACCTGCGGGCGGAACCAGCCGAAGTGTGCTTCGGCGACCCGATTGGGCGAGAGCATACGGTAAGCGCTGTAGAACACCAGCCAGGCCTGGGCCATCTGATAGAACGCGGCGCCAAGACTGATGTTCTGCCCGCGTCCGTCCATCTGCAGCAGGTAGCCGCACAAGGCGAGGGACAGAGCGCCCGGCAATGCCAATAGCAGGTTCAGTAGCAACGCCAGCGGGGTATGCAACTGGCTGTCATGTCGGAAGTGGCCAATGTCCGCACTTAGCGAGTCGAGCTTTGCGTTGATGGCATTTCTGCGCCAGAGCAGCAGACCGATCAGCAGCAGCAGGGGAACAAAGAACAGCGGGCGTTCCAGCAAGCCTGCGCCCAGTGCGTCGAACACCGAGCCCCAGGGCATCGCACGCAGCTGGCGGTCGAGCAGCGTCGGCACGCTCTTGAACCAGTCCAGGTCCAGCGGCCGGTTGCTGGGGATCCAGAACATCTGTTCATCCAGCGTGTTGCGCAGGGCTTCGGCCTTGCTCTGCAGTTGGCGCTGGTTCAGCTGCAGCGTAATCGACTCGCTGAGCAGGGCATTCAGGGAATGGTTGAGCCGGTCAAGCAGCTCGCCACGGGTGCGGACCAGTTCAAGCAGGGCGCTGCGCAGTTCCGGCGTCACTTCGCCGGGAGGCTGGCCCGCCAGCTGCTGTTCGACATAGTCCTCGACGTTGCCGGCAGCCTCACGGCGCTGGTTCAGCTCGAACTGATAGAGGCGGATGTCCGCGATCTCGTCAGCCAGGTCCTTGTCCAGGGAGAGTTGCGGCAGGGCCTGTTTTTGCTGATAGAGAATCTTCGACAGCAACAGGCTGCCTTCAAGCACGGCAATCTGTTCCTCGAGCGCCTGATCGGACTGGTTGAGGGTGTCGAGCTGTTGGCGGGTCTGCAGATTCTGCTGGGTCAGGTCATTCAGGCGCTCGGTGGCGCGCAGCAGATAGCCGGACAAGCGTCGGTTCTCCGCGCTTTCAGCCGGCAGCAGCTTGTCGGAGCCGGCCTTTTCGGCTTTTAACGAGTACTCGGCAACGGTTTGTTCGGATTCCTCCCGGCGCTTGTTGTTGATGGTGGTCTGCAGCGCCATGGTCTCGCGTTCGGCACGGGCAATACGTTCGGACAACAGGTCGCGGCGGGCGATGCCCAAGTCCTGGAGCAGGCTATTGCCTGCCAGCTCGTTCCGGCGCAGTTCGATGAGCGCGTTGAGCGCGCTCTTCTCGGCGGTCAACAGCGCCCGGCGTTCTTCGCTTAGCGGCTTGCCGCTTTCGCGGCCGGCCTTGAGCAGGTTGCTGATTTCGTCGATACGCGTCTGGGATTTGCTGATTTCGGCCTGCGCACGTTCGGGGCGGGTCTGCGCGCTGATGATCATGCTGTTGGCCGCGGTGAGGGCTGTCTGCCACGCGGACAGTTCCTCCACGCGCTCGCTCAGCCGCTGCTCCAGCGCCGGAACCTTGAGTTTCGCCAGCTTTGCGGCAAGGTCGGTGGAGTCGCTGCCCTTGAGCTTGTTCAGCTCGCGCTGGGATTCAACGATTTCCTTTGGTGCACTGGCCAGCTGGGCCCTGAGATCGGTCAGCTTTTGCTGCGCCGTGGCGGCTTGTTCCTCGAGCCGCTGGGTGCGCTCGCCAGCGCTCGGCTGGGCCGGTTTCGCCTCTTCTTCGGCGGGCGGGCTGGCTGTCAGGCCGGGGATGGATTGGGCGAAGATCGAAGCCGGAGCGAAGGCGAGCAAGGTCGCCAGCAGGAGGGTGCGCAAGGGTGCCATGGATACTATCGAGATGGACAAAAGAGTGCGGAGTCTAAGGGCTGCCAGCAGCCTAGGCGAGCCCATAGATCGGAACGCTCTGCGACGGTACTCCGCCGCCGTGCAGCCGGCTAGAAATGCAGCGACGGCCCGGGCTTGTCGCCCTCGGGAAACTTCAGGCCGACCTTGCGCACCTCGCCGTGCTCCATGGCGGCGATGGTCCAGGTCAGGCCGTTCCACTCCACCTGGTCGCCAATGACCGGCTTGCCGCCGACGCGTTCGGCCATGAACTGTCCGATCTGCTGGTTACCGTCGACTTCGCCCAGTTTCAACCCATAGAGGGCGGCCAGTGCGCTCATCTCGGCCTCGCTTTCCAGGATGAAATCGCCGAAGAAGCGCATGTCACGGCCGCGCTGTGGCGCTTCGCTGAACAGCTTGCCGAGCGCCGGAAGGTCTTCTTCGTGGCCGATGACGCAAAGGATGTCGTCGACTTGCAGGCGGGTGCTGCCCGACGGGTGCAGCAGTGCCTTGCCACGAAACAGCGCGGCGATGCGGGTGCCGGTCGGCATCTTCAGTTCACGCAGGGCGGCGCCGACGCACCACTTCTTGGCGGTCAGGCGATAGATGAACAGTTCCCACTGGCTGGTGGTGTGGATCTGCAAGCCCGCACGTGAAATCGGCAGAGGCGACGGCGGGACCTCGACCTTGGCCTTCTTGGCTGCCCAGGTCAGCGTCGTGCCTTGCAGCAGCAGGGACACCAGCACGATGAAGAACGCCACGTTGAAGAACAGCTGGGCGTTCTCCAGCCCTGCCATCAACGGGAAGACCGCGAGGATCACCGGCACCGCCCCGCGCAGGCCGATCCAGGAAATGAACAGGCGTTCACGAAGGTGGAAGCTGCGAAACGGCGCCAGGCCGATGAATACGGCCAGTGGCCGCGCAAAGAGGATCATCCACAGGGACAGCGCCAGCGCCGGCAGGGCGATGGGCAAGAGTTCGCTGGGTGTCAGCAGCAGACCGAGCACCAGGAACATCCCGATCTGGCTGAGCCAGGCCAGACCATCGAACATGTGCAGGATGCCGTGGCGGTTGCGGATGGGACGGTTGCCCAGCAGCAGACCACAGACGTAGACCGCGAGGATTCCGCTGCCGCCGATGGCGCCGGACAGCGCGTAGATCATGATGCCGCCGGCTACGGCCAGCAGCGGGTAGAGCCCGTCCGCGACCGAAAGGCGGTTGATCAGATACAGCAGCAGCCAGCCACCGGCCAGGCCGAGCAGGGTGCCGATGCCGAACTGTTGCAGCAGGCTGACGAAGAAGCCCCAGCCGAAGCTGGTCTGGCCTGAGGCGAGCATGTCGATCAGCGCGACGGTCAGGAACATGGCCATCGGGTCGTTGCTGCCCGACTCGATTTCCAGCGTGGAGCCGACCCGCTCGTTGAGCCCGCGGCCGTTGAGCAGGTTGAACACCACCGCAGCGTCCGTCGAGCCAACGATGGCGCCGATCAGCAGGCCCTGCATCATGGGAAGATCAAACAGCCAGGCCGCCGCCAGCCCGGTCAGGCCGGACGTGACCACGACACCGGCGGTCGCCAGGGAAAAGGCCGGCCAGAGCGCTACGCGGAAGGTGGCGGCGCGGGTGCGCATGCCGCCGTCGAGCAGGATGATCGCCAGGGCCAGGTTGCTGATCAGAAAGGCCAGCGAGTAATCGTCGAAGACGATGCCGCCGATGCCATCGACGCCGGCGAGCATGCCGACGGCAAGAAAGATCACCAGGATAGGCACACCGAGCCGAGCCGACAGAGAGCTCATCAGAATGCTTGCCGCAACCAACAGGGCGCCAACAAAGAACAGTTGGTTGATGTTGCCGATATCCAAGCGCGCTCTCCGAGGTTAGTGCCGCTACGAACATGCAGGGCGCATGCCAGCGATTCTAACCCGCGGTTTTGACGTGCTGTCAAAAAAGCCCGGCGGAGCGACGGGCGTTTCGGAAAAGGCGGAGCTGCTTATGGTCCTGCGAGCTGGTGGACGTCGGCACGGCCTATCCGGTGCGTGCCGGGGGTTGGATCAGAACCAGTCCTCCTGCATGCCCAGGCAGGTGTCGTCGCGCGCGGCCAGCAGGTCAAGCTCGTGATGGCAGCCCGGCACTTCCCAGGTCAGGAAGTAGCGTGCGGCTTGCAACTTGCCGCGATAGAAGTTGGCGTCCGCCTCGTTGCCCTTTGCCAGTCCCTGTTCGGCGCGAATCGCCTGTTCCAGCCAGCGCCAGCCGATCACGGCGTGGCCGAAGACCCTTAGGTACAGCGCCGAGTTGGCCAGTGCCTGATTGATCTTGCCTGCCATCAGGTCGCCGAGCAGCGCCTGGGTCACTTCGGTCAGGCGCGCCAGCAGCTGCTCCAGCGGTTGGCGCAGCGCATCCAGCGAACTGAACTCGCCTGCACGCTTGCAGGTGTCCTGAATCAGGCCGAGCAACTGACGCAGCCCGGCGCCACCGTTCTGCGTCAGCTTGCGTGCCAGCAGGTCAAGCGACTGGATACCGTGGGTGCCTTCGTGGATCGGGTTGAGGCGGTTGTCACGGTAGTACTGCTCCACCGGGTACTCCCGTGTGTAGCCATGGCCGCCGAGGATCTGGATCGCCATTTCGTTGGCTTTGAGGCAGAACTCCGAGGGCCAGGATTTGACGATGGGGGTGAGCAGGTCCAGCAGCTCGTGGGCATTCTTGCGCTCTTCCTCGGTCGCTGCGGTCTGCTGTTCATCGACGATGCGTGCGGCGTAGAGGCCGAGATCGAAGGCGCCTTCAACGTAGGCCTTCTGGGTCAGCAACATGCGCTTGATGTCGGTGTGCTGGACGATCGGCACCTGTGCCGATGCCGGGTCCTTGCCATCGGGCAGGCGGCCTTGTGGACGTTCCCGGGCGTAGTTGAGCGAGTACAGATAGCCGGCGTAGCCGAGCATGATCGCGCCCATGCCGACGCCGATGCGCGCGTCGTTCATCATCTGGAACATGTACGACAGGCCTTTGTGCGGCTCGCCGACCAGATAGCCGACACAGTTGCCGTTGTCGCCGAAGTTCAGTGCCGTGGAGGTGGTGCCACGCCAGCCCATCTTGTGGAACAGGCCGGCCAGGACCACGTCATTGCGCTTGCCGAGGCTGCCGTCGTCGTTGACTAGGAATTTGGGCACGATGAACAGGCTGATGCCCTTTACCCCGGGCGGGGCGTCGGGCAGTTTTGCCAGCACCATGTGCACGATGTTTTCCGACAGCGGATGGTCGCCACCGGAAATAAAGATCTTGTTGCCCTTCAGACGATAGGTGCCATCACCGGCCGGCTCGGCACGAGTGCGCAGGTCGGACAGCGAGGAGCCGGCGTGCGGTTCGGTCAGCGCCATGGTGCCAAAGAAGCGACCGTCGATCATCGGTTGCAGAAAGCGTTGCTTTTGCTCGTCACTGCCAAACACCTCGATCAGGTGCGAGGCGCCCATGGTCAGCATCGGGTAAGAGGAAGTCCCGATGTTGGCGGACTGGAAATGCGCGAAGCAGGCCCGCGAAAGCAGGTTCGGCAACTGCATGCCGCCATCGTCGAAGCTACGCGACGCATTGTGGAAGCCGGCCTCGATGAAGGCATCGACCGCAGGCTTCACTTCCGGAATCAGTACGGCTTCACCGTCCTTGTAGATCGGCTCGTTCTCGTCGGCCTTGCGGTTGTGCGGCGCGAAGAGGTTTTCGGCGATGCTGCGGGCGGTGTCGATGGCCGCATCGAAGGTTTCGCGACTGTGATCGGCGAAGCGCTCGCGCTGGATCAGGCTCTCGGCATCCAGCACTTCGTAAAGCTCGAATGCCAGGTTACGCGGGCAGAGCAGAGTCTCGGGCATGGAAATTCCTCCGTTTACATGCGCTCAAGTCTAAGGAGCCGGCGAGACGGCTGCCTAGCACCATACATTCGAGTGATGGGCCGACACAGCAGCGTCTTTTGGGTCTTGCCCCGGCGGCCTCAGTGTGGCCTCGCGCAGAAGTATTCCAGTAGCTGTGCCAGATGGCCGTCGCCGATGCCCGCGTCAATCAGGTGCTGTTCGGCGCGCGCCAGGTGCTCCTTGACGTGCTGGCGTGCCGCTTCAGGGCCAAGCAGGGCGACCACGGTGCTCTTGCCTGCGTCCTTGCCTGCATCCTTGCCGATTTGCTGGGCGCTCAAGCCATCCGCCAGATCATCGAGCAGTTGGAAGGCCAGCCCCAGTTCGGTGGCGAAACCGTTGAGATGGCGCGTACAGCTGGCACTGGCTTCAGCCAGCAGTGCGGCGAATTCCACGGCAGCGGTAAACAGCGGGCATGTTTTAAGGCGATTGGTATGGGCGATGGCCTCCAGCGGACGCGCGCGTTGGCCCTCGCGCAGGTCGTGATACTGGCCGCGCACCAGGCCCTGTGCACCGGTGGCTTGCGCCAGCAGGCGCACCAGCTGATTGCGGGTGCTGGCAGGAATCTCGACGGGCGAGGCGACTATGCTGAATGCCTGACTGAGCAGGGCGACCGAGCCGAGCACGGCGACGTCTTCGCCGTACTGCCGGTGGATAGTCGGTTGACCACGGCGCAACTCGGCGTTGTCCATGCAGGGCATGTCATCAAGAAACAGCGAGGCGGCATGTACCATTTCCAGGGCGCAGGCCAGGTCGAAGGCGGCGTTGTCGTCCGAGTTCGGCCGCAGGTCCTTCAGCGCAAGTAGCAGCAGTAGCGGACGGACGCGCTTGCCGGGGGCGAGTGTGCCATTGCGAATGGCCGTGCCGATCAGGTCTTGCGGCGGGCATTGGGGTAGCCATAGGTCCAGCCTGGTGTCGACCTGCGCACGCAACGCACTGAGCCGCTGCTCGAAGTCGGGTTGCGTGCTCGGCATAGCAGTGGCCATCGCGACCTCCTGTATAGATTTTTGTAGAAACCGTGACAAGAATTGTACAGTCTGTATAAGGGTTTGGCACTTTTACTGACCACATCCGTCAACATAAGGTCATTGGAACGAGGCGCTGCATGAGCAAAGAACTACTCGCGGAACGCAAGAACGATCACCTGGATATCGTTCTCGACCCGCAACGTGCCTGCTCCCGGGTGGCGTCGGGCTTTGCCGCTCTGACCTTCGAGCATTGCGCGCTGCCTGAGTTGCGTCTGGACGATATCGACCTTCAGGTGGCGCTGTTCGGCAAGACCCTCAACGCTCCGCTGCTGATCAGCTCCATGACTGGCGGCGCGGCGCGCGCCACCCAGATCAACCTGAACCTGGCCGAAGCCGCCGAAGCGCTGGGTATCGCCCTGGCCGTCGGCTCCCAACGCATTGCCCTGGAAACCGGTGCCGACCAGGGACTGACCCGACAGCTGCGCCAGTTCGCGCCGACTATCCCGCTTTTGGCCAATTTCGGTGCGGCGCAACTCGTGGCCGGTTACGGCTTGATCGAGGCCCAGCGTGCAGTGGAGATGATTCAGGCTGACGCCTTGATCATCCACCTCAACCCCCTGCAGGAGGCCGTCCAGGTGGGCGGGGATCGTGACTGGCGCGGCGTCCTGCTGGCGATTGAGGCCCTGGCGCTGCGCCTGCCCGTGCCGTTGGTGGCCAAGGAGGTCGGTGCCGGAATCTCGCCTGGCGTGGCGCAGCGATTGCTCGACGCTGGTGTGTCGATCATCGACGTGGCCGGTGCGGGCGGCACCAGCTGGGCAGCCGTGGAGGCCGAACGTACCCGCGATCCACAGCGGCGTGCCATCGCCCAGGCGTTTGCCGGCTGGGGCATCCCCAGCGCCCAGGCGATCGCTGCGGTACGCCGTGCCTGCCCAGGCGCGCATCTGATTGCTTCGGGCGGTATCCGGGACGGCATCGATGCCGCGAAGGCGATTCGTCTCGGTGCCGATCTGGTCGGCCAGGCTGCAGGCGTGCTGGACGCGGCGCTGATCGGGCCGCAGGCGGTAGTGGAACATTTCCAGGTATTGATCGAGCAGCTTCGCATCGCCTGCTTCTGCACCGGTTCGGCTGATCTGGTGGCCCTGGCGCGCGCGCCACTGTTGCCAACCTTCGATCCGAACGATTTCTGATGCGCTTGCAGACTGCCCTTGCCCGGACGGGTTACTTTCGATGACGCACTTCGCGGTGATTTCGCCGCCGTTTCTCAGCCATCTGCGGGCAATGGAGGCGATCGCTGGCGAGTTGATCGCCCGCGGTCATCGCGTGACCCTGGTGCAGCAGGCGGATGTTGCAGTGGCGTTGCGCCATCCTCAGCTGGGTTTTGCCCAGGTTGGCGCCGCCTCCCATCCACCAGGCTCGCTCAGCTCGGTGATCGACCGCGCCGCGAGGCCCGGCGGGCCCTGGGGAATACGCCGGGTCATTGCCGATATGGCTGCGGCGACCGACATGTTCTGTCGCGAGGCGCCCGCGGTGCTTCGCTCCATCGGTGCGGAGGTGATCCTTGCGGACCAGATGGAGCCGGGTGGTGGAATGGTGGCCGAGTACCTTGGCCTGCCTTTTGTCTCCGTGGCCTGCGCATTGCCGGTCAATCGCGAGCCGCTTGTGCCGCTGCCGGTGATGCCCTGGCGGTACCAGCCCACCCCTTGGGGCGAGCAGCTGAACCTGCACAGCAGCGGTGTCTATGACCGGGCCATGCAGGCGCACGCTGCGGTCATCGCACGCCACGCCGTCGCGTTTGGTCTGCCGCCTCGCCAGCGCCTCGATGAATGCCTGTCACCGCTGCTGCAGCTGAGCCAGACGACGTCCGGTTTCGATTTCCCGCGCACCGCGTTGCCTGAGCACTGCCATGGCGTCGGCCCTCTGCGTTCGGCGTTGGCTGACGAGCCGCCGATGGATATCCCGGTCGCAACCGGCAGGCCGTTCGTGTTTGCCTCGCTGGGCACCCTTCAGGGTGATCGCTTCGGCCTGCTCCATCGGATAGCCGAAGCGTGTCGCGAGCTGGATGTGCAGCTACTGATTGCCCACTGCGGGCGTCTCGATGCGGCGCAGGAACGTCGACTGCTCAAAGCGGGCGCCAACTGGGTCACCGATTTCGCGCCGCAGCGCGCGGTGCTGGCGCGAGCGGATGCCGTGATTACCCATGCCGGGCTCAACACCGTACTCGATGCGCTGGAAGCCGGGGTGCCGAGCCTGGCGTTGCCGATCGCTTTCGATCAGCCCGGCGTTGCCGCTCGCGTGGTGCATGCCGGTGTGGGCTTGAAGCTCAATCCTCGCCTGGCCAGTCGTCGACGCATTGTGCAGGCGCTGCGGCGCCTGCTGCGCGAAGCCGGCTTTGCACAGCGCGCCAGGGAACTGGGCGACGAGGTTCGCGCTGCCGGTGGTGCACCGCGGGCGGCGCAGTTGATCGAGCAGGCGCTGTGGACCGAATCGCCAGTTGCGCAGGGGGCCGGCCATGGCTGATGCGGACCTGATCCTGGTTGGCGGTGGTCTGGCCAACGGCCTGTTGGCCCTGCGCCTGCGTCAGCAGCGCCCCGACCTGCGTCTGCTGATACTGGAGCAAGGTGAAACTCTGGGCGGCAACCACACCTGGTCCTTTCACCAGCACGACCTGGCAGCTTCGCAACATGCGTGGCTGGAGCCTTTGGTATGCAATCGCTGGCCGGGCTACGAAGTGATCTTTCCGGAACATCGACGGCGTCTGGATAGCAGCTATGCGAGTGTGTTCTCCCACAGATTCCATCAGCACCTTATGGCTGAGCTGGCCGATGGCGTGCAGCTGAATGCCAGGGTCACGCAGATCGAACCCCGGCAGGTGCGGCTGGCTTCGGGCGAGGTGCTACGGGCTGGCGCGGTGATCAATGGGCGCGGGGTGCGGCAGACGGAGACGCTGGCGCTGGGCTTCCAGAAATTTCTCGGCCAGGAACTTCGCCTGCAACAGCCGCACGGCGTGCGCGAGCCGATCATCATGGATGCCAGCGTCGCCCAGCACGACGGCTATCGCTTCGTCTACGTGTTGCCGCTCAGCACCGACACGCTGCTGATCGAAGACACCTACTACGCCGACGGCGATGCCGTGGCGCTCGATACGCTGCGTGACAACATTGCCGGCTATGCCAGCGGTCATGGCTGGGCGATCGCCGAGGTGCTGCGTGAAGAGCAGGGCGTATTGCCCATCGTGCTATCCGGTGACCTGCCGGCGTTCTGGGAAGAGGCGCGCGGCGTGCCGCAGACCGGGCTGTCTGCTGCCCTGTTTCATCCCACCACCGGCTACTCGTTGCCCGATGCGGTGCGGCTGGCCGATCACCTGATCACGCTGGATCGCTGGGATGCCGACAGCCTGTTCGCGGCGATTCGCGATTATTCGATGCTGCAATGGCGGCAGCGCGGATTCTTCCGTTTGCTCAACCGCATGCTGTTCATGGCCGGCCCGGCGGATCGCCGCTGGGCCGTGATGCAGCGCTTCTACCGCCTGCGTGAACCCCTGATCCGGCGCTTCTACGCGGCAGACCTGACGACCTGGGACCGCTTGCGCATCGTCTCGGGCAAACCTCCCGTGCCGGTGGGTGAAGCGCTGCGTGCGCTGGCCGCTGGCAACTTGCACCAAAAGGACAAAGGATGAACGAGAGAACAGGCGGTGTGCGGCGGGCCGTGGTCATCGGCGCCGGCTTCGGCGGGTTGGCGCTGGCTATTCGCCTGCAACGCGCCGGCATCCAGACCACGCTGCTGGAGAAGCGCGACAAGCCGGGCGGCCGCGCCTACGTCTATCACGACCAGGGCTTTACCTTCGATGCCGGCCCGACGGTGATCACCGATCCGCCGGCACTGGAAGAACTCTTCAGCGGCGCCGGCAAGCGCATGGCCGACTACGTCGAGCTGCTGCCGGTCAGCCCCTTCTACCGGCTGTGCTGGGAGGACGGCTACAGCTTCGACTACGTCAACGACCAGGCCCAGCTGGACCGGCAGATCCACGCGCTCAACCCTCGTGACGTCGCCGGCTATCAGCGCTTTCTCGCCTATTCGCGGGCGGTGTACGAGGAGGGCTACGTCAAGCTCGGCACCGTGCCCTTTCTGTCGTTTCGCAGCATGATTGGCGTCGCGCCGCAGCTGGCCAAGCTGCAGGCCTGGCGCAACGTGTACAGCATGGTGGCCAAATTCGTGGAGAGCGATCGGCTGCGCCAGGCGCTGTCCTTTCACTCGCTGCTGGTGGGTGGCAATCCGTTCGAGACCTCCTCGATCTATGCGCTGATCCATGCGCTGGAGCGTCAGGGCGGTGTCTGGTTTCCCCGCGGCGGCACCGGGGCGCTGGTGCAGGGCATGGTCCGGCTGTTCGAAGATCTGGGCGGCAGGCTGGAACTCAATGCCGAGGTAGCGCGGATCGAGCTGGAGGCTGGACGCGCGAAGGCCGTGATCACGGGTGACGGTCGCCGCTTCGACACCGATGCAGTGGCCTCCAACGCGGATGTGGTCAACACCTACAAGCAGCTGCTCGGGCATGAGGAGCGTGGTCGCGACGAGGCCAAACGGCTCTCAGGCAAGCGTTTCTCGATGTCACTGTTCGTCATCCATTTCGGCCTCAAGCGCCGCCATGAGCACCTTCAGCATCACACGGTGTGCTTCGGCCCGCGCTACCGCGAGCTGATAGACGAGATATTCAAGCGCGAGACGCTGGCCGACGACTTTTCCCTCTACCTGCACGCGCCCTGCGTCACCGATCCTTCGCTGGCGCCGGAAGGCTGCGCCAGCCATTACGTGCTGGCGCCGGTGCCGCACCTGGGCACGGCGGATATCGACTGGGCGGTGGAAGGGCCGAAATACCGCGACCGCATCTTCGAATACCTCGAGCGCCACTACATCCCGGGCCTGCGCGGCGATCTGGTGACCCACCGGATCTTCACGCCACAGGATTTCCGCGACGAGCTCAATGCCCATCTCGGGTCGGCGTTTTCGCTGGAGCCGATCCTCACCCAGAGCGCCTGGTTCCGCCCGCACAACCGCGATGATGTGATTCCCAACCTCTATATCGTCGGCGCCGGCACGCATCCCGGCGCCGGCGTGCCGGGCGTCGTAGGTTCGGCCAAGGCCACCGCGGGGCTGATGCTGGAGGACTTCATGTTGAAGGAGCAGGCCGGATGAACGACCGGGTAATCGACCACTCGACCCAGGCGATCAATGTCGGCTCCAAGAGCTTCGCCGCAGCGGCGAAGCTGTTCGACGAGCGTACTCGCCAGAGCGCCGTGATGCTCTATGCCTGGTGCCGTCATTGCGATGATGTGATCGACGGGCAGACCCTCGGTCATGGCCAGGTCGAGGGTGATCGCTCCTCCGGCGAAGCGCGATTGGCCGAGCTGGTGGACCTCACGGAGCGCGCCTATGCCGGTGAGCCGATGAGCGACCCGGCCTTTGCTGCGTTTCAGCAGGTCGTTCAGCGCCACCAGATCCCCAAGCGATACCCGCTTGAGCATCTCGCCGGTTTTCGCATGGACGTGCTGGACTATCGCTACCAGACCCTCGACGACACCTTGCTGTATTGCTATCGGGTTGCCGGCGTGGTGGGCCTGATGATGGCGCGGGTGATGGGCGCCGAAGCGGAGGCGACGCTGGATCGGGCCTGTGATCTAGGTCTCGCATTCCAGCTGACCAACATTGCCCGGGATATCGTCGAGGATGCGCAGATCGGCCGTGTCTACCTGCCGGCCGAGTGGCTGGCCGAAGTGGGCATCCCTGAAGATGAGATCGCGCTACCTGAGCATCGTGCGGCATTGGCCACGCTGGCAGCGCGACTGGTGGATCTGGCCGAACCCTACTATCGCTCGGCGTCGCAGGGCCTGCGCGATCTGCCGCTGCGCTCGGCCTGGTCGATTGCCACGGCCCATGGCGTCTACCGGCAGATCGGTGTCGAGGTGAAGGCGCGCGGTGCGGCGGCCTGGGATACCCGTGTGTCCACCAGCAGCGCGCAGAAACTGCAGTTCCTGCTCGGCGGCGGTGTGCTGGCGCTGGCCTCGCGGCGGATGCAGGTCAGGCCGCGTCCCGACGATCTCTGGAGACGTCCTCGCTAGATGCACCCTGGTGCTTGCGCAACGGCCCGTCGTGCAGCTCGCGCAGCTGGCGCTTGAGGACCGGCAATGGCGGCGCGTAGAGAAAGCCGAAGGACACGCAACGCTCCTTGCCCTCCACCGCGTGGTGCAGGCGGTGCGCCTGATACAGGCGCTTGAGATAACCGTTGCGCGGCACGTAGCGCAGCGGCCAGCGGTGGTGGACAAGGCCATCATGGGCGACGAAATAGAGCGCGCCATAAGCGGTCATGCCAGCCCCGATCCACTCGAGCGGGTGATAACCCGCCGTGCCGAGGGCGATCAGCAGGATCGCGACCCCGGCGAACACCACCGCATACAGATCGTTCTTCTCGAACCACCCCGTACGCGGCTCATGGTGCGACTTGTGCCAGCCCCAACCCCAGCCGTGCATCACGTACTTGTGCGCCCACCAGGCGAACAGCTCCATGCCGGCCAGGGTGGCGAGAAAAACCAGTGTATTGGTCAGCACGGTCATATTCGATCCGTTCGTTTGCAGGTGGGCCTAGTCTACGCCTTGCGCGGCGCCAGTCGAGACCGGTGCCGACGCTTGGCGTGCGCTCGACTTTGCTCCTTCAGCCTTGCCATCCGATGGCCAGCGCCTGGGTCAGTTGTGCAGCTGGAATGGCTTGGCAGCCGCTGACGTTCTGTCCCGCCCATAGTGGCGAGAAGTGGTTGATCCTTTCTGGCTCGGCACTGCTGCGCAGGCTGGCGATGGCGTTGCCGGCCAGAGGGAAGGCCGGCACCTCTGCGGGCCTGGGGCCCAGCTCGCGCATGAGCCGATTGACGATGCCGCGGGCAGGGCGGCCCGAGAACAAGGTCGTCAGCAAGGTGTGCTCTGCGGCCGGACTTTGCAGCGCTTGGCGGTGCAATGGGCTGGCGCGGCTCTCATCACATAGCAAGTAAGCGGTGCCAACCTGCACGCCGGCTGCGCCGAGGGCTTTAGCAGCGGCGACACCAGAGGCGTCGGCGATGCCACCGGCGGCGATCACCGGGATATCCAGCGCACCCACCAGCTGCGGCAATAAAGCAAAGGTGCCGACCTGGCCGTCGATATCGTCGTTGAGAAACATGCCGCGGTGGCCTCCCGCTTCCAGGCCCTGAGCGATCACCGCATCGACACCCTGCGCCTGCAGCCAGCGGCCTTCTTCAAGGGTTGTAGCGCTGGAGAGGATACTGGCGCCGGTGGCCCTCACGCGTTGCAGAAGCTGCGGGTCGGGCAAGCCAAAGTGAAAGCTGACGACCGCAGGACGGTGCCGCTCCAGCACCTCGGCCATTGCCGTGTCGAAAGGCTTGCGGGTCGCGCCGGTGGGAATGCTGGCGGGGTCGATCCCATGCTCCTCAAGATATGGTGCCAGCAGCATCAGCCAGGCCTGATTGCGTGCGGCGTCCTGAGCTGGCGGCTTGTGGCAAAAGAAGTTGAGGTTGTAGGGCTTGGCCGTCAGCGCGGCCATGGCAGTCAGCTCGACGTCCAGCGTCTCGGCGTTGAGTATGCCGGCCGGAATCGATCCCAGCCCGCCGGCCCCGGACACCGCGGCGGCGAGTTGATGGTTCTGCGAGCCGGCCATCGGCGCCTGGATGATGGGTAGGGCGATCTGGAAGAGGTCTCGAATGTCCATCAAAGCGTCCTGGTTGGCTGGCGGGTAGACACTGTAGCAGCCACCTGTCGACGTTATGCATCCTTGGCCGCCATGCATTTCGTCCAGCCCCTGCGAATCCTGGCCGGCGCAGTTAGACTGTGCGCTCTTCAGGAGTGCCCGATGAACTACCGCCACGCTTTTCACGCCGGCAACCACGCCGACGTCTTCAAACATCTCGTGTTGTCCCGCCTGTTTGCCATGCTCGCCCGCAAAGAGGCGCCGTTCGCCTATCTCGACAGCCATGCCGGCGTCGGCCTGTATGACCTGGCGGGCGACCAGGCCAGCCGCACCGGCGAATGGCTGCAAGGCATTGCGCGCCTGTGGCAGGCCGAGGGCGTCCCGGCAATGGCCGAGAACTACCTGAATGTGATCCGCGCGCTCAATCCCGACGGAGAACTGCGTTATTACCCCGGCTCTCCGGAGCTGGCGCGACAGCTAACGCGCCCGCAGGATCGCCTGCAGCTCAACGAGAAACACCCCGAAGACGGCCGTCTGCTGAAGGACAATATGGCCGGCGATCGACGTGTTGCGGTGCATCTGGGCGAGGGGTGGCATGTGCCGCGGGCCTTGATGCCGACTCAAGAAAAACGCGTCGTATTGCTGGTAGATCCACCGTTCGAAAAGGCTGACGAACTGAGCCGGTGCGTTCAGGCGTTGATGGAGGCGTTGGGGCGCATGCGCCAGACCATCGGCGTGATCTGGTATCCGATCAAGGATGAGCGCCAGCTCAAGCGCTTCTACCAGGACCTGTCGCGCAGCGGTGCGCCCAAACTGCTGCGAGCCGAGCTATTCGTTCATCCCACCGATGATGCACTGCGGCTCAATGGCTCGGGTCTTGCGATCAGCAATCCGCCGTGGGGGCTGGAGGAAGAACTGCGCGAGCTACTGCCCTGGCTGGCAGAGCTGCTCGGGCAGAGCGAGGGTGGCTGGCGGTTGGACTGGTTGGTTGAAGAGAAGCAGCTGTAAGACGGAAGCCGGAAGCAGGAAGCAGGAAGCAGGAAGCAGGAAGCAGGAAGCAGGAAGCCTGAAGCGGAAATGCGTGCAGGCTCGTAGGGTGGATGTCGCTTTTTACATCCACCGTGCATGGTTTGGTGGGGCGCCATCCGGTGGGTCGCCACCTGATTGGAACGCCACCCGGTGGATCGGTGAAGCGTGATCCACCCTACGAAACTTCCAGCTTTGGTTGGTTGAAGAGCGTAAAGCCGAATAAAGCGCTGGAGGCTTGAAGGCTGGACGAGGCTCGTAGGGTGGATGTCGCTTTTTACATCCACCGTGCATGGTTTGGTGGGGCGCCATCCGGTGGGCCGCCACCTGATTGGAACGCCACCTGGTGGATCGGTGAAGCGTGATCCACCCTACGAAACTTCCAGCTTTGGTTGGTTGAAGAGCGTAAAGCCGAATAAAGCCCTGGAGGCTTGAAGGCTGGACGAGGCTCGTAGGGTGGATGTCGCTTTTTGCATCCACCGTGCATCGTTTGGTAGGGCGCCGCCCGGTGGGTCGCCACCTGATTGGAACGCCACCCGGTGGATCGGTGAAGCGTGATCCACCCTACGAAACCATCCAGCTTCCAGCTTCCAGCTTCCAGCTTTCAGCTTCCAGCTTTCAGCTAGAACAGCTTCAACGGCTCTTCCTGCAGCGCGGACATTTGCTCGCGCAGGATCAGCACCTGATCGCCCCAGTAGCGCTCGCTGCCAAACCACGGGAAGCTCATCGGGAAGGCCGGGTCGTCCCAGCGGCGGGCCAGCCAGGCGCTGTAGTGCATCAGTCGCAGGGCACGAAGCGCTTCGATCAGTGGCAGTTCGCGCGGGGCGAAGTCGTGGAATTCGCTGTAGCCGTCCACCAGCTCGGACAGCTGCCCGAGGCGCTCATGACGTTCTCCGGCAAGCATCATCCAGATGTCCTGCACCGACGGCCCCATCCGGCAATCGTCCAGATCCACCAGGTGAAAGGCGTCGTCACGGGCCAGGATATTGCCGGGATGGCAGTCGCCATGCAGGCGGATCGGTTGGTAGTCGGTGTTGGCAAATACATCATCGACGCGCTTCAGTAGATCACGAGCCACCGACTCGTAAGCAGGCAGCAGGCTCTTCGGCACGAAACCGCCTTCAAGCAGCGTCGCCAGCGATTCATGGCCGAAATGCTGCGCATTGAGTGTTTCGCGATGCTCGAACGGGCGGCTGGCGCTGACCGCATGCATGCGTCCCAGCAGCTGGCCGAGCCGGTAGAGCTGATCGAGGTTGCCCGGCTCGGGCGCACGACCGCCGCGGCGAGGAAACAGCGCGAAGCGAAAACCGCTGTGTTCGAACAGCGTCCTGCCGTCGCGTTCGAATGGTGCCACCACGGGAATCTCGCGATCCGCCAGCTCCCGGGTGAACTGATGCTCCTCGAGAATGGCTTCGTTGCTCCAGCGACCCGGGCGATAGAACTTCGCCACGATGGGCGTCTCGTCCTCGATGCCGACCTGGTAGACGCGATTTTCGTAACTGTTCAGCGCCAGCACGCGGGCATCGCTGATGAAGCCGGCGCTTTCCACCGCATCGAGCACAAGATCAGGCGTGAGTGTGTCGAAGGGGTGGCTCATGGTCGGCTCCGTAAAAGGGTCGGCCAGTGTATTGCACTGGCGGGTTTACACAACCGCGGCTCCGCCGCCTAGTCGCCCGGCTTTGGCGTACGCGCCAGGCAATAGATATCGACCCGCACCGCGCCTGCGCGTTTCAACAGGCGCGCCAGGGCCTCGGCAGTGGCACCAGTGGTAAGTACGTCGTCGATGACCGCGAGGTGGCGACCCCGGACCTGCACCTCGTCGGACAGGGCGAAGGCCTGGCGCAGGTTACGGCGTCGGGCAGCGGCATCCAGTTCCTGTTGCGACTGGGTGTCCTGGATACGTTGCAGCAGGTCGGCCCGAACGCCGATGTCAAGCGCCGGGCGCAGCCAGTCGGCAAGCATCTGCGCCTGGTTGAAGCCGCGCTGGCGCAGTCGCCTGGGTGCCAGCGGGACCGGCAGGAGCATGTCGGGTCGCGGTAGGCCTTCATCGAACGCATACTGCAGGTGGCGTGCCATCTGCTCGGCCAGCAGCCTGCCAGACGGCCATTGCGCTTGATGCTTGAAGCGGCTGATCAAGGTGTCGACAGGAAAGGCGAAGCGCCATGGCACGGCCACGTGATCGAAGGCGGGCGGTCGCTTCTGGCATTCACCGCAGGTCAGGTGGGACACCGGCAGGGGCAGGGCGCAAACGCTGCACTGCTCGCGAAGCCACGGCAACTCGGCCTCGCAGGCTCCGCATATGGATTGACCCGTTTCGCAACGCTCATCACACAGCGCACAGTAATGTTCAAATTTTAGCCAATTGTTGACCATGATTCCTTTCCAGGTTGACAGCGCCTCGGCCTTGGCTAACCATTTCGCATCCGTGCCAGGCTGCCGAGCCGCTTTTTAATTACAAGGATTGCCCATGAGCGCTACCGCCGCTTCCGTTACCCGTCACGACTGGAGTCTCGCCGAGGTCAAGGCGCTCTTCGAGCAACCCTTCAATGACCTGATCTTTCAGGCTCAGGCCGTACACCGCCAGCATTTCGATGCCAACCGTGTGCAGGTCTCTACCCTGCTGTCGATCAAGACCGGCGCCTGCCCGGAAGACTGCAAGTACTGCCCGCAGTCGGGGCATTACAACACCGGTCTCGATAAAGAAAAGTTGATGGAAGTGCAGAAAGTGCTCGAAGCCGCCGCCGAAGCCAAAGCCATCGGCTCGACGCGCTTCTGCATGGGCGCCGCCTGGAAGCACCCGTCCGCCAAGGACATGCCCTACGTGCTGAAGATGGTCGAGGGCGTAAAGGCCCTGGGCCTGGAAACCTGCATGACCCTCGGCAAGCTCGATCAGGAGCAGACCAAGGCACTGGCCGCGGCGGGGCTGGATTACTACAACCACAACCTCGATACCTCGCCGGAGTTCTACGGCAACATCATCACCACTCGCACCTACGCCGACCGGCTGGAGACGCTGAGCTACGTTCGCGACGCCGGCATGAAGATCTGCTCCGGCGGCATTCTCGGCATGGGCGAGTCGCTGAACGACCGTGCCGGCCTGCTGATCCAGCTGGCCAACCTGCCCGAGCACCCCGAGTCGGTGCCGATCAACATGCTGGTCAAGGTCAAGGGCACGCCCCTGGCCGAGGAGCAGGACGTCGACCCCTTCGACTTCATCCGCATGCTCGCCGTGGCGCGCATCATGATGCCGAAATCCCATGTGCGCCTGTCCGCCGGCCGCGAGCAGATGAACGAGCAGATGCAGGCCCTGGCCTTCCTTGCCGGTGCCAACTCGATCTTCTACGGCGAGAAGCTCCTGACCACTGGCAACCCGCAAGCAGACAAGGACATGCTGCTGTTCCAGCGCCTGGGCATCAAGCCCGAAGCGCGCGAGGAGCACGACGATGAAGTTCACCAGGCGGCGATCGAGCAGGCCCTGGTCGAACAGCGGGATTCCAAGCTGTTCGTTAACGCTGCGCTATAAAAAGCCGCTCTTATCGAGCCTTTATGCCCTTCGACCTGCAATCCCGTCTCGCCGAGCGCCGCGCCGCGCACCTCTATCGTCAGCGCCCACTGCTGGAAACGCCCCAGCGACCGGATGTCAGGGTCGACGGCGAGGCGCTGCTGGCGTTCTGTTCCAATGATTATCTCGGGCTCGCCAGTCACCCCGAGGTCGTCAGGGCCATGCAGCAGGGTGCCGAACGCTGGGGGGTTGGTGGCGGCGCTTCGCATCTGGTGATGGGCCACAGCACGCCACATCACCAGCTCGAGGAAGCACTGGCCGAATTCACCGGGCGTCCTCGGGCCTTGTTGTTCTCCACTGGCTACATGGCCAATCTGGCGGCCGTCACCGCGCTGGTAGGGCAGGGCGACACGGTGCTGGAAGACCGGATCAACCACGCTTCCCTGCTCGACGCCGGGCTGCTCAGCGGCGCACGCTTTTCGCGCTATCTGCATAACGATGCCGATAGCCTGGCCAAGCGGCTGGACAAGGCCACCGGCGATACGTTGGTGGTCACCGACGGTGTGTTCAGCATGGATGGAGATCTGGCAGACCTGCCAGCCCTGTGCGCCACCGCCCGCGCCCGTGATGCCTGGGTGATGGTCGACGACGCCCACGGCTTCGGCCCGTTGGGCAAGACTGGGGGCGGCATCGTCGAGCACTTCGGCTTGGGCGTGGATGACGTACCAGTCCTGGTCGGCACGCTCGGCAAGGCCTTCGGTACCGCCGGGGCCTTCGTAGCGGGCAGCGAGGAACTGATCGAGACGCTGATCCAGTTCGCCCGCCCGTACATCTATACGACCAGCCAGCCACCGGCGGTCGCCTGTGCAACGCTGAAAAGCCTTGAGCTGCTGCGCAGCGAGAGCTGGCGACGCGATCACCTGAACCGGATGATCGGCCGCTTCCGACAGGGCGCCGCCGAGATCGGCCTGACGCTGATGGACAGCCCGACGCCGATCCAGCCGATTCTGGTCGGCAGCAGCGAGCGCGCCCTGAAACTCTCTGCGGCGCTGCGTGAGCGTGGGATTCTCGTGGGCGCCATTCGCCCTCCGACGGTTCCGGCGGGCAGTGCGCGTCTGCGCGTGACCTTCAGCGCGTCGCATACCGAGGCGCAGGTGGAACGACTGCTGGATATCTTGGCCGAATGCTGGAATCGATTGGCCGAGGAGCCAGAAACGCATGCGTGATCAGCTGATATTGCTGCCCGGTTGGGCGTTTGGCCCGGCTGCTTTGCAGCCTTTGTGCGAGGCGCTGGCCGAACTCGTGCCGGATCTCGACGTGGTCGTCGAACCTCTGCCGGAACTGGCTGACGCCGGCGCCTGGCTCGATGAACTGGATCGTCGCCTGCCGCATGACAGCTGGCTCGGCGGGTGGTCTTTGGGCGGCATGCTGGCTACCCAGCTGGCGGCGCGGCGCGTCGATACCTGTCGGGGGCTGATCACTATCGCCAGCAATCCTTGCTTCCGTGCGCGCCCGCAATGGCCTGAAGCGATGGCTGCGGAAATCTTCGATGCCTTTCACGAGGCGTTCCGCCTGGACCCCGACGAAACCCTCAAGCGCTTTCGTCTGCTCTGCAGCCGGGGTGGGTATGATCCGCGGACCCTGGCGCGCCAGCTGGAAGTCAGCCGATCGGCGTCCGCACCTGCAGTGCTGAGCGCAGGCCTTCAACTGCTGGCCGAGCTGGATGGCCGCAGCGCCTTGCATGGCTACTTTGGTCCCCAGCTACATCTGTTTGCCGGTAGCGATGCGCTGGTCCCAGCCGCGGCTCTCGATGCGCTGCGGCGCTGGATGCCGGGCATCGAAGCCGAGCTGGTGACTGGTGCGAGCCACGCACTGCCGCTCGAGCGAGCCGATGACGTGGCGTCGGCGATAGCCGCCTTTATCAGGGGCAACGTGGAATGAGCGATGCGGTCAAGGTCGAGGCGCCCAGCGCAAAGAACGAGCTGCCCGACAAGCGTCTGGTTGCCGCCTCGTTTTCCCGCGCTGCCGCCAGTTACGACGCCGTTGCCGAATTGCAGCGAGCGGTTGGCGGCGCCTTGATCGAATATCTTCCCGGTGACCTGCAACCTGAGCGATGGCTGGATCTGGGTAGCGGCACCGGCTATTTCTCGCGGGTGCTGGCGAACCGGTTCCCAGCCGGCAGTGGCGTCGCGCTGGATATTGCCGAAGGCATGCTGCGACATGCCCGTGCCCAGGGCGGAGCATCTACGTTCGTTGTCGGAGACGCCGAGTGCCTGCCGGCGCGCGACGGGGCGTTCGACCTGATCTTTTCCAGCCTCGCGTTGCAATGGTGCGACGATTTTTCCGCGGTGCTCAGCGAGGCGAAGCGCGTGTTGCGACCGGGTGGCGTGCTGGCCTTCAGCAGCCTGTGCAAGGGTACGCTGCAAGAGCTGCGTGCCAGCTGGGAAACCGTGGATGGCTTTGCCCACGTCAACCGCTTTCGCCCCATCGAGGTGTATCAACAGCTGTGCGCTGCCAGTGGCTTGCGTCTGGGGCGGCTGGAGGTCCGGCCAGAGGTCCTGCATTTTTCAGAGCTGCGCCAGCTTACCCATGAACTCAAGGCACTTGGTGCGCACAATCTCAACCCCGGCCGCCCGGGCGGGCTGACCGGAAGGGCGAGAATCCGCGCCCTGGTTGAGGCCTACGAGCGATATCGCACGCCGAATGGGCTGCCTGCGACCTACCAGGTCCTGTACGGCGTACTTCACAAGGATTGATATGACGGCTGCTTTTTTCGTCACCGGAACTGACACTGAAGTCGGCAAGACCACCATCGCCGCGGCGTTGCTGCACGCAGCGCGGCTGAAGGGGCTCAGCACGGCGGCGGCAAAGCCTGTTGCGTCCGGGTGTGAGAATACGGCCGAAGGGTTGCGCAACAGCGACGCCCTGGCGCTGCTGGAGGAATGCTCGCTGTCGATGCGCTACGGGCAGGTCAACCCGTTCGCCTTCGAGCCGGCCATAGCCCCGCATCTGGCTGCGCGTGAAGCGGGCGTCGAGCTGAGTGTCGCGAGATTGCTTCAGCCAGCGCGTGACATGCTGGGGTTAGGAGCGGATTTCTCCCTGGTGGAAGGGGCAGGTGGCTGGCGAGTGCCGCTCACTGGCAGAGAAAACCTGTCGGACCTCGCCGTGCAACTGGGCCTGCCGGTGATTCTGGTGGTCGGGGTGCGCCTGGGGTGCATCAACCATGCGCTGCTCAGCGCCGAAGCGATCGAGCGCGATGGACTGCGACTTGCCGGCTGGGTCGCCAATATCGTCGAGCCGGAGACCTCGCGGCTGCAGGAAAACCTCGAAACCTTGAGCGAGCGTCTTGCGGCGCCATGCCTCGGCCAGGTGCCGCGACTGCAGACAGCAAGCCCGGCCGAGGTGGCGAGCTATCTCGATCTCGCCCCGCTCGTGGTTCTGCCGCTCAAGGCTTGAACACAGCGCGCATGCACTGCTCGGTCTTGTGCTTGAACAGCTTGTACCCCTCCGGTGACTGCTCCAGATCCATCGGGTGCGTCAGCAGATAGGACGGGTCCATCTCGCCATCCAGAATGTGCTGGAAGATGCGCTCGGCGTAGCGCTGCCCTGGTTGCTGGCCGGATCGCAACGTCAGCGCCTTGTTGACGATGGCGCCCATGGGGAATTTATCCATCAGGCCGCCGTACACGCCCAGTACCGACACGGTGCCGGCCTTGCGGCAGGAGTGGATGGCCTGGCGCAGCGCAACGCCCCGCTCGGTATGCAGCCGCAGCTGCTGCTTGACCTTGTCGTAAGCGTGCTCGATGCCGGTGCCATGGGCCTCCATACCGACCGCATCGATGCAACGGTCCGGGCCGCGTCCGCCAGTGAGCTCCAGCAGCGCCTCGTGCACATCGGTGGTTTCATAGTTGATGGTGATCGCGCCGGCTTTCTGCTCGGCAAGCGCCAGACGATCGGTGAAACGATCGATGGCGATGACGCGTTCAGCACCCATCAGGTAGGCGCTGCGAATCGCCATCTGACCAACGCCGCCGCAGCCCCATACCGCCACGGTATCGCCGGGCTGGATGTCGGCCTGGTCTGCACCGAAATACCCCGTCGGCACAGCGTCAGAGACAAACACGGCCTGCTCGTCGCTGACACCTTCCGGCACCTTGAACAGGTTTACTTCAGCGTAGGGCACGCGGATATAGGTAGCGTGACTGCCGGCATAACCGCCAAAGGCGTGGCTGTAACCAAAGATGCCCGAGCAGGTGTAGCCATAGGCGAGCTCGGTTTCCGCGCTGTTGGGGTTGGAGTTGTCGCAGCAATTGAAGTCTTTGGCCTTGCAGTGGCTGCATTCACCGCAACCGATGATGGAGATGGCGATGACGCGATCGCCCTTGCTGAAGCGCGTCACCGCCGACCCGGTTTCCACTACCTCGCCAAGAAACTCGTGGCCGAGGATGCCGCCGGGATGCATGGTCGGCACATAGCCATCGACCAGGTGCAGATCGGAGCCGCAGACCGAGGACATGATGACCTTGAGGATCACGTCCTTCGGGTTGACGATTTCCGGGTCCGGTACGGTGTCGACTTGCAGCATGTTCGGGCCTTGCCAGGTCAGTGCGCGCATTATCGAGCCTCCCCGGTCGCAGCGATGCCGGTTTGCTTGTCGGCCGGTTCGCGGTTCACCTGGCCGGTCGAGATCTCTCCGGTTTCCATCAACTGTTTGAAGCGGCGCAGGTTCTGCTCGGCCTTGAAGCCCGTGAACGTGCTGACGCCACGGGCCAGCGCATAACCCAACTGACCGCCTGGCACTTCATGAGCCACTACCGCCTGGATTTCAGTGCCGCTGCCGTTGGGGGCATCACGGAAGGTTACCCAGCCCAGATTACGCACCGGAGCGGTGGGCTCGGACATCCAGGCCAGGCGTTCCCCGGGTATGTCCTCGGTGACATAGGTATCCCACTCGATGGGCTTATCCAGCATTGGTACTCGCGCGACCCAGTGGGCATGGTGATCGTCCCGCGCTTCGACGCGCTCGATGAACTCCATGAAGGTCGGCATGTTGCTGAAGTCACGCCAGTAACGGTAAACCTCCTCGCGCGGCCTGTTTACCGTGATGCTCTTGGATAACGCACGGGCACGCCCCCAGTGGTGCTCGTCCGCCACCTGGTTTTCATAGAGCGTTGGCGACAGGGCGCGCTTGGCGTTGCATTGCCCTGACCCCCCGCGAGCGATGGCCATGCCCCCGGCGGCCAGCTCCAGCAGGCCGAAAACACCGCCTTTGCGCAGTCCGCGTGCCACCAGCCATCCGCCCATAAAGCCCGAGAACAGGCGTTCGACGCCATTAAGGTTGGGAACGCCGGGTTTAGCTGAAGCGCTGCGCATGGAAAGAAGGGACGGCTGCGAGGGGTTCATGGCGATCCTCCGGTTGGGTATTGGTGAACAGCTGACTGCATCTTGATCGGTCTCGTTCCAGGGCTTTTCGATCCGGCGATGAACGCGCTCCGGTCATTCCTTGCAAGGAAGGCGCCTTCGTTATAGCGACGTGGAACTGGCGCCAGCGGGACGGCTCTGCTTCAATGATGGCCAAGTGATCATCGCAGGAGCCGAACCATGCAGATCAACAGCAGCCTCCTGTCCGCTGGCCTCGGTGCCTACCAGGCCGGACAGCAACGAGTCGATCATTCCGGCGCAGCCATAGCGGGCCGCACCTTGCCGGCAGCTGAAACCTCCCAGGCGGTGGCCGATTCGCTCGAGCTGACCGAGCAGCTCGTACAGATGAAGGTGGGCGAGCATCAGGCCAAAGCAGGCGTCCGCCTGCTGCAGACGGCTGATGAAGTGCTTGGCACGCTGATCAACACCAAAGCCTGACCCTAACCGGCCGTCCTGGCCGGCTGAGGCTCCCGTCATGGGCGGCCATTCATACCTATAGTTACCGAGGCGCCGACGAATGGCGTCACGGGCGCTGCTTGACATCGATCAGGCCTAAACGTATGTTTCAAACGCCTGTTTGACCTGCCGGGGCAAAGCCGGATGGTCCATTCCAAATCAAGCGTGGCTGAGCTGTCGGCCACCTGAATCAAGAACCCACCGCTGAGGTTTACGCTATGCCTGACTACAAGGCCCCCTTGCGCGATATCCGCTTTGTACGTGATGAATTGCTCGGCTACGAAGCGCATTATCAGAGCCTTCCGGGCTGTGAAGACGCCACCCCGGACATGGTCAACGCCATTCTCGACGAAGGCGCCAAGTTCTGTGAGCAGGTGATTGCCCCACTCAATCGCGTTGGTGACATCGAAGGGTGCACCTGGAGCGAAAGCGGCGTGAAGACGCCGACCGGCTTCAAGGAAGCCTACCAGCAGTTCGTGGAAGGCGGCTGGCCGAGCCTGGCCCATGATGTCGAGCACGGCGGCCAGGGGCTGCCTGAGTCGCTGGGCCTGGCCATCAGCGAAATGATCGGTGAAGCCAACTGGTCCTGGGGCATGTACCCCGGTCTGTCCCATGGCGCGATGAATACCCTGCACGAGCACGGCACGCCCGAGCAGCAGCAGGCCTATCTGACCAAACTGGTCTCTGGCGAGTGGACCGGCACCATGTGCCTGACCGAACCGCATTGCGGTACCGACCTGGGCATGCTGCGCACCAAGGCCGAGCCTCAGGCCGATGGCAGCTACAAGGTATCCGGTACCAAGATCTTCATCTCCGCGGGTGAACACGACATGGCCGATAACATCGTCCATATCGTTCTGGCTCGTCTGCCCGATGCGCCGGCTGGCACCAAGGGCATCTCCCTGTTCATCGTGCCGAAATTCCTGCCGAACGCCGAAGGCGGCGTGGGCGAGCGCAATGGCGTGTCTTGTGGCTCCCTGGAACACAAGATGGGTATCCACGGCAACGCCACTTGCGTGATGAACTTCGATGGCGCCACTGGCTTCCTGATCGGCCCGCCCAACAAGGGCCTGAACTGCATGTTCACCTTCATGAACACGGCGCGTCTGGGTACTGCGCTGCAGGGCCTGGCACACGCTGAAATCGGCTTCCAGGGCGGTATCAAGTATGCGCGTGAGCGTCTGCAGATGCGTTCGCTGACCGGTCCGAAGGCGCCCGAAAAGGCTGCTGATCCGATCATCGTGCATCCTGACGTACGCCGCATGTTGCTGACCATGAAGGCCTTTGCCGAAGGCAACCGGGCGATGATGTATTTCGCAGCCAAGCAGGTCGACATCGTCCAGCGCAGCAAGGATGAAGCCGAGCGCAAAGCCGCCGACGCGATGCTGGCGTTCCTGACCCCGATCGCCAAGGCGTTCATGACCGAAGTCGGCTTCGAAGCGGCCAACCATGGCGTGCAGATCTACGGCGGCCACGGTTTCATCGCTGAGTGGGGCATGGAGCAAAACGTGCGAGACAGCCGTATCTCCTGCCTGTACGAGGGCACCACAGGCATCCAGGCGCTTGACTTGCTGGGCCGCAAGGTGCTGATGACTCAGGGCGAGGCGCTGAAGGGCTTCACCAAGGTGGTGCACAAGTTCTGCCAGGCCAACGAAGGCAACGAGGCGGTCAAGCAGTTCGTCGAGCCGCTGGCCAAGCTGAACAAGGAGTGGGGCGATTTGACCATGAAGGTCGGTATGGCTGCGATGAAGAACCGCGAAGAAGTCGGAGCTGCTTCGGTGGATTACCTGATGTATTGCGGTTACGCCTGCCTGGCCTACTTCTGGGCGGACATGGCGCGCCTGGCGTCGGAAAAGATCGCTGCTGGTGAAGACTCCGACGGTTTCTACACCGCAAAAGTGCAGACCGCACGCTTCTATTTCCAGCGCATCCTGCCGCGTACCCGCACTCACGTCGAAGCCATGCTATCGGGGGCTGACAACCTGATGGACATGGATGAGGCTCATTTCGAGCTGGCCTACTGAGGTCGTCGTCATGAAAAACCGCTGCTCTGGCAGCGGTTTTTTTTAGGCTTCCTGCGCGCTTCGGTGTGAATACCTGAGCGAGTGCAGGCAAAATGCCTGCTTTCCTGCGGCCGAACCGGAGCCGTCGTGCATCGCCTGAATCCTGCACGCTTGAGCCACTTCTATGCGCCTTTGGCTTTACTGGGCGGCGGGCTGGCGGCTGCACGGCAGCCGAGCCTGAGCGAGTTCTTCATCTCGCTGTTCAACGTATTGCCCACGGTACTGCTCCTGCTCGGCGGGGCTTTTTGCATCGCCTATGCGCGGGTGCGTGAGACCTTTCTGCTGCTGGTGGTCTACCTCGTCTATTTCCTGCTCGATACTCAGGTCGATCACTTCCGGCTTACGGGCGCGCCGTTGCCGGAGGCCGCATTGACCTTTCATCTCTGTAGCCTGTTAGTGCCTGCTTTGTATGGGCTGTTCGCCCTCTGGCATGAGCGCGCACACCTGGTGCAGGATGCCCTGGCACGCCTCGCCGTGCTGTTTGCCGTGTCGGTATCCGCGTTCGCCCTGGCCCGGCGATTCCCCGACTCGATGCTCGATTGGCTGGCTGAGGTCCGCTGGCCGTCTTTGCAGGCAGATTGGCTGCAGCTCATCCAGCTGGCTTACCCGGTATTCCTGATCGCGCTTCTGGGGTTGTTGGCGCAGTACCTGAGACGCCCGCGCCCGGTGCACGCCGCGCAGCTGGCGGCATTGACAGGGCTGCTGCTGATGCTGCCACAGGTGTTCAGTCGTCCGGGGGCGCTCAATATCATGAGCAGCTTGATAATGCTGATGCTGGTGGTCTCGATTGCTCAGGAGGCTTATCAGATGGCCTTTCGTGACGAGCTGACCGGGCTTCCGGGGCGCCGCGCCTTGAACGAACGGCTGCAGCGCCTGGGACGCCAATATGTGATCGCCATGGCCGACGTGGATCGCTTCAAGGCCTTCAACGACACCCATGGGCATGATGTCGGCGATGAGGTGCTGCGCCTAGTCGCGAGCCGGCTGCGCAAGGTCGGTGGCGGTGGCCGTGCCTATCGCTATGGTGGGGAAGAGTTTGCGTTGGTTTTCCCTGGGCGTGACCTGGAACACTGCTTGCCGTATCTGGAGGCGGTGCGCGAGGCTGTCGCGAGTTATCCGCTGCAGTTGCGTGACAAGTCCAGCCGGCCAAAGGATGCGGATCAGGGGCGGCAGCGCCGCGGTATTGCTTCGGCAGCCACGGTCTCCGTGACCATCAGCATCGGCGTTGCCGAGCGACTGATGACCCAGCGCAGTCCCGAGGAGGTGATCAAAAAAGCCGATCAGGCGCTCTATAGCGCCAAAGGCGCGGGGCGCAACTGCATCCGTTCGGATGGTGACAACCGGCGCGGTGCGGTGCGTACCAGCCGGCGCACGGCTGCTGGAGCCGAGAGGTAGTGCAGGCGCTTCGTTTCCTCGTAGCACAATGAGCTGCCAGGGCAGCGCCAAAGCGCACCGGGACACAACAGCGCAGGGCGCCTCGCGCAGTTGCGCCTCATGGATGCGGCCGGCAAATTCACATGACCGTACTGTCGCAACGAGAACCGGTAAGTCATTTAAAGACGCTTCGGGCGGCGCTCAGTCTTCCGTTAGACTCCGGCAACTGCTACGGCCAAGTGGCCGAGTGACACGTTTTGCGAGGTCTTTTTCATGGCTGACTACAAAGCACCGCTGCGCGACATGCGTTTCGTCCTGAACGAAGTCTTCGACGCCCCGAAGCTCTGGCAGACGTTGCCAGCGCTGGCAGAAGTCGTGGATGCCGAAACCGCCGAAGCGATTCTGGAGGAGGCGGGCAAGATCACCGCCAATACCATCGCACCGCTCAATCGCAGCGGTGACGAAGAAGGTTGTCACTGGAAGGATGGGATGGTCTCGACCCCAGCGGGTTATCCGCAAGCCTATCGGCTCTACGCCGAGGGAGGCTGGGTAGGTGTAGGCGGCGATCCGGCCTATGGTGGCATGGGCATGCCCAAAGCGATTTCGGCCCAGGTGGAGGAAATGATGAACTCCGCCAGCTTGGCGTTCGGCCTGTATCCGATGCTGACCTCAGGCGCTTGCCTGTCGATCTATGCCCATGCCAGCGAAGAGCTGAAGCAGAAATACCTGCCGAGTATGTATGCCGGTGCCTGGTCCGGTTCCATGTGCCTGACCGAGCCTCACGCCGGCACCGATCTGGGCATCATTCGCACCAAGGCCGAGCCACAAGCCGATGGTTCCTACAAGGTCAGCGGCACCAAGATTTTCATCACCGGTGGCGAACACGACCTCACCGAAAACATCATCCATCTGGTACTGGCGAAGCTGCCAGACGCACCAGCCGGTTCGCGCGGCATCTCGCTGTTTCTGGTGCCCAAGGTGATGGTCAACGAGGACGGCAGCCTGGGCGAGCGCAACAGCCTGAGCTGCGGCTCCATCGAGCACAAGATGGGCATCCAGGCCTCGGCCACCTGTGTCATGAACTTCGACGCCGCCACCGGCTGGATGGTCGGTGAGCCGAACAAGGGGCTGGCCGCGATGTTCACCATGATGAACTACGAGCGTCTGGGCGTCGGTATCCAGGGGCTATCGACCGGCGAGCGCTCCTATCAGAGCGCCATCGAGTACGCCCGTGAGCGCATCCAGAGCCGCGCGCCGACCGGGCCGGTGGCGCAGGACAAGGCAGCCGATCCGATCATCGTGCATCCCGATGTGCGCCGGATGCTGCTGACCATGAAAGCACTGAACGAAGGCGGTCGCGCCTTCTCCAGTTACGTGGCCCTGCAATTGGACATCGCCAAGTTCAGCGACGATGCCGAAGCCCGTCAGCGTGCCGAGGCTCAGGTGGCGTTGCTGACACCGGTCGCCAAGGCCTTCCTCACCGATATGGGTCTGGAAACAACGGTGCATGGGCAGCAGGTGTTCGGTGGTCACGGCTTCATTCGCGAGTGGGGGCAGGAGCAACTGGTACGCGACTGTCGGATCACCCAGATATATGAGGGTACCAACGGCATTCAGGCGCTGGATCTGCTGGGACGTAAAGTCGTTGGCAGTGGAGGCGAGCTGTACAACACCTTTATCGGGGAGATACGCAGCTATTGCGCCAGCGCAGCTCCAGAACTCGGCGAGTTCATCAAACCCCTCATTGCGGCGCTCGATAACCTCGATGACCTGACCGCATTCGTATTGGCCGAGGCCAGAAACAACCCCAACGAAATCGGCGCGGCCTCCGTCGAGTACCTGCATGTATTCGGTTACACGGCCTATGCCTACATGTGGGCAAGAATGGCGGAAGCGGCCCTGGGTAAAGAAAGCCAGGACGACTTTTATGCAAGCAAGCTCGGCACCGCTCGGTTCTATTTTGCGCGCCTCCTGCCACGCATCCATTCATTGAGTGCGTCGGTCAAGGCCGGTAGCGAATCCCTTTACCTGCTCGATGCGCGACAGTTCTGATGCAGGATTAACCATGCAGGCACATTGAAACTATATCGCCATACCTTGGGAACAATGCGCCACTACGCAAGTCATAGCACTGCTACCTTTGTAATCCATTGCTTACAAGGCTGAGCCACGGACGGTCAGCTGTAAGCGATGGATTACAAGGCGTGGCGCAGTTGGCTACTACAGGCTTGCCAAGCCGCTCAGTAGTCTCTGCGTTATGGACGTCGCGTAGGGAAGCGCAGCAAAAGATAGGGATGCCCACAGGAGCGACGCCAGGACGGCGCCTATCACGGATGTCAGGATTCAGTCTGCAAAGGCCCTGCCACGCAGGCCGTATGAAGACGCAGCGAGCAAAGTCAGGCCACGACAAAACCAGCTGAGGGGCGCAGTGTGCAAGCAGCAGATGAGCCCGTTAACGGTTTAGTTCAGCGTGACCGCGCACGGCGGATTCATCACGGCCTGTTCGGCAGGGTTTTCTTTTTAGGTGCATCCGATCTGGTCGCGGCAGTGGAGTGGTCGGTCCTGGCCTACCCCGCTGGCATGCAGACACCCGTACCGCCCAGGCCACAATAGCCTCCTGGGTTCTTTGCCAGATACTGCTGATGGTATGCCTCTGCATAGTAGAAGGCGGGAGCCGCATCTATCTCCGTGGTGATCGCTCCCAGGCCCTGCTTGTTCAGCTCCGCCTGGAAACGGTTTTCGCTGTCCCGGGCCTGTTCAAGCTGCTCATCATTTAAGCAATAGATCGCAGATCGGTACTGCGTGCCGGTATCGTTGCCCTGGCGCATGCCCTGGGTGGGGTTGTGGGATTCCCAGAACAGCTTCAACAGCGCCTCGTAAGAGATCACCTGCGGGTCAAACACAACCAGCACGGCTTCGGTATGTCCGGTCAGGCCGGAGCAGACTTCCTCGTAGGTTGGGTTGGGTGTATGACCTCCGGCGTAGCCTGCCGCGGTCGTCCATACGCCGCGTTGCTCCCAGAATCGTCGCTCCGCTCCCCAGAAGCAGCCCATGGCGAAAACCGCCTGCTGTATATTGGTAGGGAAAGGCGGCTTCAAGGGATTGCCATTGACATAGTGAGCGTTCGGCACCGGAACAGGCGTGGCGCGGCCAGGCAGAGCCTGCTCTGCATCGGGGAGCGCCTGTTTATGGACGAGAATCTGGGAGCGCAGGGTCATGGTTGCTTCCTCGGGCCTGATGGTCTTGGTTATTCGATACCAAGGTTAACAGCTGAGCAGGCCCTGGCGTTCTATCCCTGCCGAGTGGAAGACGTATCAAACCCAGCGCTGATAGCGGCGCAGCGAGGTGATTAGCTGGCCGCTCGGGATAGGTTTGTCGAACAGGTAGCCCTGCCCGATATCGCAGCGATGGTGGCGCAGGAATGCCAATTGTTCGCTGGTCTCGATCCCCTCGGCGACCACTTTGAGTCGCAGGTTGCGGGCCATGGCGATCACCGCGGACGTGATCTCCATGTCGTCCTGGTTGCCCGGAATATCCTTGATGAAGCTCCGGTCGATCTTGATGACATCGATGGGAAATTTCTTCAGGTAGCTCAGCGACGAGTAGCCTGTGCCAAAATCGTCCATCGCCAGTGTCACGCCAAGTGCCTTGAGGCCGATGAGCTGCTGACGCGTTTCCTCTGTGGCTTCGAGTAGCAGGCTTTCGGTCAGTTCCAGTTCCAGCAGTTCGGCCGGCAGCTGCTCCTCGGCTAGAACGGCTGCGATCGAGCCGACCAGGTCGGGGTCGGAGAACTGCTTGGGCGACAGGTTGATCGCCATTTGGGGCGTGCCCAGGCCAAGCGCAGAGAGCTGTACGCCCATTCGGCAAGCCTCGCGCGCCACCCATTTACCGATCGGGATGATCAACCCGGTTTCTTCGGCAACGCTGATGAACTGGTCCGGGCGGATCATGCCCTTTTCCGGATGGTGCCAACGCAAGAGTGCTTCCAGCCCCTGCAATCGGCCGGTGCGCAGGCACAGCTTGGGTTGGTAGTACACCTCAAGTTCATTCTGCACCAGCGCTCGGCGCAGGTTGTTTTCCACGAACAGCTTGTAGTTGGCTTCGGCATGCAACTGCTCGGTGAAGACCTGTACCTGGTTCTTGCCGTTGGCCTTCGCCTTGTGCAAGGCCTGTCCGGCGTGCTTCATGAGCGTTTCCGGATCGCGTCCGTGCATCGGTGCACAGGCCAGCCCCAGCGAACCGCTGACGCTGATCAGCTGCTTGTCGACAAACAGGGGCTTGTCGAGAATGCGCAGCACCTGGTTGGCCAGGCGCTGCCCGCCCTCCAGATCCATGTCGTCGAGTAACAGGGCGAATTCGTTGCTGGCGAAGCGGGCCAGCACGCTGTCGCGGTTGAGGCTGTTGCGTAACCTGCGCGCCAGGCTGATGAGGAGCTTGTCACCGGTCTGGTGCCCAAGGCTGTCATTGATCCGCTTGAAGTTGTCGATGTCCACCAGCAGCAGGCACAGCCGTGGATGCTTGTCCCTGCTGAATCGCTCCTCGATGCTGCGAATGAAGAACGGACGGTTGCCCAGGTTGGTCAGGTTGTCCGTATAGGCCAGCCGCTCGATGTGCTGTTGGGCTTGCTTGGCATGGGTGACGTCTTCGTAGATGCCGATGTAATGCGTCAGCTCGCCGTTCTCACCGAACACCTTGGAGATCGACAGCTGGCCCCAGTAGGGCTCCAGATTCTTGCGTCGGCTCCGAAACTCGCCCTGCCAGCTATTGCCCTGTGCCAACGCCGACGAGGTGTCGAACAGCAGCTCGCTGAGATTTTCCAGCGCAGTGAGGTCGGCCAGTCGGCGACCGCGAACCTCATCGGCGGTGAACTGGGTGATGGCGGTGAAGCTGGGGTTGACGTAATCGATCGTGCCGTTCCGGTCGACAAGGATGAAGGCGCTGGCGCTCTGTTCTACGGCGCGCTGGAACAGGTGCAGCGTGTGTGTCGCGCTGACGCGCTGTTGATGGGCTAATACCTGGGCATACTGATCAGCCAGTTCGCCCGCAAAAGCGATTTCGTCGGTATGCCAGGTCCGGGCACCGTCGGAGTGCTCGAGGCAAAGTACGCCTATCACTTCCCCACCCACGCGAATGGTGGCGTCAAGAATGGATGTCACACCCCTTGGCTTGAAAAAGTCTTGCACCAGTTCTTGGGTGCGAGAATCCTCGCTCACGTTGCGCACATCGATCACGCGACCGCTGTGCAGCGCCTCCACGTAGCGAGGACAGGCGGACAGGTCCAGTGCGCGAGGATATTCCAGGCCGCCTTTGTCTCGACAATAGGCTGCAATGGCGACCAGTTGGTCACCATCGAGGTGCCATATCGAGGCTCGGGCGATTCCATAGGCATCGCTGGCGGCCTGGGTGATCAGCTGCGCGGCTTCGAGCTGCGGGTTGGCAGAACCATAGCGATGGCGGGCCAGGCGCACGATCAGGCTCTGCTGGGCACGGGAGCGAATCAGGTGTTCCAGATGTTCGTCCTGAGCTTGCTGGTAATACTCAAGTGAAGAGCGCAGCTTTGCATTCTGCGATTCCAGCGCAGGTGAAGCTCCCGGCGAATGGGGCTCGGCGATCAGGAAGCCTCGAACCAGTTCCCGGCCATACTGTTGGCAGAGCTCGCCGATCTCCAGCATGTCCAGCGGCCCGTTACCCGAGTGTAGGCAATAACGAACCGCGTAATGGCCCTGGCTCGCCAGCTGCGCTTGCACGACATCATGGAGACGAAGCCGAACCTGAGGTTCCATGAGGCTGGCATAGGGCGAATCGATCAGGGAGCAAAGGTCATGGGCGGGCTGGCCCAGGTAGCGTTCACAGGCAGGGTCCAGGTAGAGGAATGCCCAGCTGGATTCATTCAAACGCTCGAAGCGCAACATGCCTAGCCGTGAGGGCACTGGCAACTGCGTCACAACCTCGGTCGCCATTCGGTTGGCGGCATCGGCATGTATTTTCATCGAGCGGTTTGCTTCCAGTATGCTGCGACAGTCACTTGGCTAGCCGCAGCGCAGACGCCTTTCGGGGCGAGACGGTGGCTAAATAATATTAATTACTGCAAGGGTGCATCATGCAGCAGGGACTGACAAGTCAGCTTACAAAGTTACTGTTGATAGCCTTTCTTTCCATTGCCAGCGGCCAGTTGCAAGCCTCTGAGACAAGTGCTTTGGACTCCAGCGAATCGACCCGATATCTGGAAAGGCTTAAAAGCCTCTATCTGACTTCGGATGAGCGAAATGCCCTGCTAGCCCATGCCAACGCCTTGCTTGACACCTATGCGTTGCGGGCTGCTTATCAAATCGGCCAGGCCAAGCCTGAGGACCTGCTGTACCAACTCGGGCTGGGTGCGCCTGGTGAATTGCGCATTCGGGAAGAGCGGCGTGATGCATCCGGCAATGTAGCGGTGAGCAATCGAAGCTTTTCCGTATTCGGGATGGACCCCTATATCCAGTACCAATGCCCGGCGCAGGGCGTGGTGTGCGTATTCAGCAGCTCGGCTGGAGGGGACGCCTGGCTGACCATCCTGCGTGACCCCAGCGGCGCGGAAGAGCTGGCAAAGGCCCTGTCGTACCTGTTTCGCGACTTGCAGAAGGGATAAGTTGCCGCAGAAGCCGACAAGCCCCAGGCTTCGAGGAGGCTTGAGGCTTGAGGCTTGAGGCTTGAGGCTTGAGGCTTGAGGCTTGAAGCTTCGCCAAGGCCCTGCCTGACGGCAAGGCCTTGCGGTATCAAACGATCACAGCAGCATCGTTCGGATATCCGCCAACAGCTCGGACAAGCGTTTGGTAAAGCGAGCTGCCGCAGCGCCGTTGATGACACGGTGATCATAAGACAGCGACAGCGGCAGCATCAGGCGAGGCTGGAAGGCCTTGCCGTCCCAGACCGGCTGCATGGTCGCCTTGGAGACGCCCAGGATCGCCACTTCCGGCGCGTTGACGATCGGCGTAAAGCCGGTGCCGCCAATGTGACCGAGACTGGAAATAGTGAAGCAGGCGCCCTGCATGGCGTCCGGCGAGAGCTTCTTGGTGCGGGCCTTCTCGGCCAGCTCCGCGGCTTCCCCCGCCAATTGCAGCAGACTTTTCTGATCGACGTTCTTGATGACCGGTACCAGCAAGCCGTCCGGAGTATCCACGGCGAAGCCGATATGAACGTACTTCTTGCGAATCACTGCCTTGCCGCTTGGCGCCAGCGAGGCATTGAACTCTGGCAGTTCCTTGAGCAGATGCGCACAGGCCTTGAGTAGCAGCGGCAGTACGGTCAGCTTGACGCCAGCCTTTTCAGCTACAGCCTTTTGCGCTACGCGGAAGGCTTCCAGCTCGGTGATGTCGGACGACTCGAACTGGGTCACGTGCGGCACGTTGAGCCAGCTACGATGAAGGTTGGCGGCGCCGACCTGCATCAGGCGGGTCATCGGCACTTCTTCGATTTCGCCGAACTTGCTGAAGTCGACTTCCGGAACCGATGGAATACCCGAACCGCCAGCAGCACCTGAAGCTGGCGCCTGCTTGGCTTTCTGCATCATGTTCTTGACGTAGGCCTGGACGTCTTCCTTTAGAATCCGTCCCTTCGGGCCTGTGCCCTGAACATCGGCCAGCTCGACACCGAACTCGCGTGCCGTCATGCGCACCGCGGGCCCGGCGTGCACCTTGGTACCTGCCTTGCTCGGTCCGCTTACCGCAGGAGCGGGAGTCGCCGATACCTTTGCTTCCGGCACGCCCTGTTTGTTGGGCGCTACAGCGGTCTGTTGCGATTCGGCTTCCTGCGGCTTGGGCTCGGCCTTCTTCGCTGGGGCTGCGCCTGCCACTTTCAGCGTCAGGATCAAATCGCCGGTCTTGGCTTCGTCGCCCACCTTGATCGACAACGACTCCACCACGCCCGCCTTGGGGGCCGGGATCTCCATGCTGGCCTTGTCGGACTCCAGGGTGATCAACGACTGATCAGCTTCAACGCTGTCGCCGGCCTTGACCATCACTTCGATGACATTGGCGCTGCCGCTGGAACCGATGTCCGGGATGCGAACTTCTTCAACCGACTCGCCGCCGGTCTCGGCGGGTGCCTCGGCGGCCTGCTCGGTGAGCTTTTCCTTCGGCTGGCTTTGCGGCGCGCTGCTGGCTGCAGCCGATTTGCCTGTTGCCGCACCCTTGAGAATCAGGATCAGATCGCCGGTGCCGACCTCGTCGCCAATCTTGACGGAGATGCTTTCGACCACGCCGGCGGCAGGAGAGGGGATCTCCATGCTGGCCTTGTCGGATTCCAGGGTGATCAGCGCCTGCTCGGCGGCAATGGTGTCGCCCGCTTTGACGGAAATCTCGATGACGCTGGCTTTGCCAGAGGAGCCGATGTCCGGCACCTTGATCTCCTGCGATTCACCTTCTGCGGCGGAGGCCGAGGGGTTGTCATCGCCCGGAGGGGTAGGCGCTTCAGCTTCGTCGGCTGGGCCACCGCTGCTCGCTCCAGCCGGTTCGGCAGCGGCTTCTGCCGGTGCCTCGCTGGTCTGGCCTTCCTCGCTTTCCAGCTCAAGCAGTTCGTCGCCTTCTTTCAGGCGGTCGCCCAGCTTGACCTTCAAGGCCTTCACCACGCCAGCCTTGGGCGCCGGGATTTCCATGCTGGCCTTGTCGGACTCGAGCGTCAGGATGCTCTGGTCGGCGTCAATGCGATCACCGACCTTGACGAACAACTCGATTACTTCACCCTCACCGCTGCCGATGTCGGGTACGCGTATGGTTTCACTCACAATAGGTTCTCCTGTGCGCACGCATCAGCAATCCAGCGGATTGCGCTTCTCGGGGTCGATACCGAACTCGGTGATGGCATTGGCCACGACCGTGCGTTCGATGGCGCCGCGATTGGCGAGTGCTTGCAGTGCGGCCACGGCGACCCAGCGACGATCGACTTCGAAGAAGTCACGCAGCTTGGCGCGCGAATCGCTGCGGCCGAAGCCGTCGGTGCCCAACACCTGGTATTCGCGGGATGGAACCCACTGACGAATCTGATCGGCGAACAGCTTCATGTAGTCCGTTGAGGCCACGACGGGGCCTTCGCGGCCTTCCAGGCACTGCTCGACATAGCTCTTGCGCGGCTCTTCGGTCGGATGCAGACGGTTCCAGCGGTCCACGGCCAGGCCGTCGCGACGCAGTTCGTTGAAGCTGGTGACGCTCCAGACGTCGGCGCCCACGCCCATCTTGGCGAGGATATCCACCGCGGCGCGCACTTCACGCAGGATGGTGCCGGAGCCCAGCAGCTGTACGCGGTGCTTGAAGTCGCCCTTGGCTTCCTCGAGCAGGTACATGCCTTTGATGATGCCTTCTTCGACACCCTGCGGCATGGCGGGCTGCTGGTAGTTCTCGTTCATCACGGTGATGTAGTAGTAGACGCTCTTCTGCAGCTCCATCATTTCGTGCATGCCGTGATGCATGATCACCGCCAGCTCGTAGCCGTAGGTGGGGTCATAGCTGCGGCAGTTGGGGATGGTGCTGGCGAGGATATGGCTGTGGCCATCCTCGTGCTGCAGGCCTTCGCCGTTCAGCGTGGTGCGCCCGGAAGTGCCGCCCAAGAGGAAGCCGCGAGTCTGGGCATCGCCAGCCGCCCAGGCCAGGTCGCCGATGCGCTGGAAGCCGAACATCGAATAGAAGATGTAGACCGGCAGCATTGGCTGGTTGTAGTTGCTGTAGGCGGTACCGGCAGCGATGAACGAGGAGAATGCGCCGGCTTCGTTCAGGCCTTCCTGCAGGATCTGGCCGTCCTTTTCCTCGCGGTAGTACATCACCTGGTCGCGATCGACCGGCTCGTAAAGCTGCCCCACCGGGGAGTAGATACCCAGCTGGCGGAACATGCCTTCCATGCCGAAGGTACGCGCCTCGTCAGCAAGGATCGGCACGATGCGCTTGCCCAGGTCCTTGTCCTTGACCAGCTGCGAGAGAATCCGACCGAACGCCATGGTGGTGGAAATCTCGCGATCCCCGGAGCCGTCGAGTACGGCTTTTAGTGTCTCCAGCGGCGGCGTCGGGATGCTGAAGCTCTTCGGCCGGCGCTGCGGCAGCGAGCCGCCGAGTTTCTCGCGGCACTTGCGCAGGTAGCGCATCTCAGCGCTGTCTTCGGCCGGGCGGTAGAACGGCAGCTCTTCGAGCTGCGAATCGTTGACCGGGATGTCGAAGCGGTCGCGGAATTTCTTCAGGCTGTCGATATCGACTTTCTTGGTGTTGTGGGCGATGTTCTTCGCTTCACCGGCACCAGTGCCGTAGCCCTTGATGGTCTTGGCCAGGATGACGGTTGGCTGCCCCTTGTGGTTGACCGCCTGATGGTAGGCCGCATAGACCTTGTACGGATCGTGGCCGCCACGGTTGAGCTTCCAGACTTCTTCGTCGGACATGTTCTCGACGCGCTTGAGCAGCTCGGGATCGGCGCCAAAGAAATGCTTGCGTACGTAGGCGCCGTCCTTGGCCTTGTAGTTCTGGTATTCCCCGTCGATGGCCTGATCCATGCGGCGCTGCATGCGACCGTCTTCGTCGGCGGCGAACAGCGGATCCCACAGGCGACCCCAGACGACCTTGTTGACGTTCCAGTTGGCGCCTTTGAACACGCCTTCCAGTTCCTGGATGATCTTGCTGTTGCCGCGAACCGGGCCGTCCAGACGCTGCAGGTTGCAGTTGATGACGAACACCAGGTTGTCGAGGTTCTCGCGGCCGGCCAGGGAAATGGCGCCGAGGGTTTCCGGCTCGTCGCACTCGCCGTCGCCGATGAAGCACCAGACGCGCTGCTTGCCCTTCGGGATGAAGCCGCGGTTTTCCAGGTACTTCATGAAGCGCGCCTGGTAGATCGCGGTGATCGGGCCGAGGCCCATGGATACCGTCGGGAACTGCCAGAAGTCCGGCATCAGGTGCGGGTGCGGGTAGCTGGACAGGCCGTGGCCATCGACTTCCTGACGGAAGTTGAGCATCTGGTCTTCGCTCAGGCGGCCTTCGAGGAAGGCACGGGCGTAGATGCCGGGGGAGGCATGGCCTTGATAGTAGATCAGGTCACCGCCGTGTTCTTCCGTTGGCGCCTGGAAGAAATAGTTGAAACCGATGTCGTATAGCGTGGCGCTGGAGGCGAAGGTGGAGATGTGGCCACCCAGGTCCGGGTCCTTCAGGTTCGCGCGCATCACCATCGCCAGTGCGTTCCAGCGGACCAGGGAGCGGATACGCCGCTCCATGAACAGGTCGCCGGGCATCTTGGCTTCGCGGGTGACGGGGATGGTGTTGCGGTAGGGCGTGGTGATGCCATACGGCAGCGGCGTGCCACTGCGGGTGGCCAGCTCCCCCATCCGGGTCATGAGATAGTGGGCGCGGTCTTCACCTTCGCGGTCGAGAACTGACTCGAGGGCGTCCAGCCATTCCTGGGTTTCGACGGGATCGAGATCTTGCATGGCTTGCTCCAGGGCGGAAAGGCTTCCAGAATCGGTTGCCTGCTTCGCTGCCGGCTTTGTGGGCCGGTGCGTATATGTTCTTGGATGTGATGCCGGGGGTAGAGCCGGGCCCTGTAGTTTTACTACAAAACAGCACTAGAGGCAGCCCCCTGTTGCGTTCATCAGTAGTAAAACTACATCCAGTGCGGGTCCGCTCCGTTTGCTGGCTCGAGTGCAAAGGGCTCTGTTCCGGGCGCTCCAGCGGTCCTGTAGTCATCTTTGCGCTAAGGGAACTTTATGAGTCTTCCATCACTGGTTCCACTGCCGACGTCTCTTCAACCTTTGGTCACCCGTGCAGAGGAGACGTTCCTCGCCGCGATGCGCGACTCGTCGGAGGCAGCGCGTCGGTTTTCCGCCTGGCCAGCGCAGCGTCGGTCGTCATTCGGTCGAGTGTGTGCCGCCAGTGACTTCGTTTGCGAACAGGTTAGCCGAGATCCCGACATGCTGCTCCAGTTGGCCGACGGCGGCTTGCTGGAGCGACCGCTTGCTGGTGGGGAGATGCGGACGGCGTTGGTCGAGCTGCTCGCCGACTGTCCCGATGAAGAGAGTCTGGCGCGCCTGCTGCGGCGCTTCCGCAACCGCCAGCAGGTACGGATCATCTGGCGCGATCTGACCCGCCAGGCGGATCTCGCCGAAACCTGTGGCGACCTGTCCGACATGGCCGATGCGTGCATCGACCTGGCCTACCACTGGCTATACGTGCGCCACTGCGAGCAGTTCGGGGTTCCGACGGGTCGGCGCACGGGGCAGGCCCAGCATATGGTCATACTCGGCATGGGCAAGCTGGGGGCGCGTGAACTCAACCTGTCGTCGGACATCGACCTGATATTCGGTTATCCGGAGGGTGGCGAAACCGTTGGCGCGAAACGCTCGCTGGATAACCAGGAGTTCTTCGTCCGCCTCGGCCAGCGTCTGATCAAGGCACTGGATGCGCCGACCGTCGATGGCTTCGTATTCCGCGTCGACATGCGCCTGCGGCCCTATGGTTCGTCCGGCTCGCTGGTGCTCAGCTTCAACGCGCTGGAACAGTACTACCAGGACCAGGGGCGGGACTGGGAGCGTTACGCCATGATCAAGGCCCGGGTGGTCGTTGGTGATCAGACCGCGGGAAAAGAGCTGTTGGACATGCTGCGGCCATTTGTTTACCGGCGGTATCTCGACTTCTCCGCGATCGACGCACTACGCACCATGAAGCAGTTGATCCAGCAGGAGGTTCGGCGCAAGGGCATGGCCGCCAATATCAAGCTGGGCTCGGGCGGCATCCGCGAAGTGGAATTCATTGCCCAGGCCTTCCAGCTGATCCACGGCGGGCGCGATCTGAGCCTGCAGCAGCGCCCTTTGCTGAAGGTCCTCGCTACCCTTTCCGGCCAGGGTTATCTGCCTGCCGACGCGGTTGACGAACTGCGCCAGGCCTATGAGTTTCTGCGCTACACCGAACACGCGCTGCAGGCGATCGATGATCGGCAGACGCAGATGCTGCCGGAGAATCAGACCGATTGTGATCGTGTCGCCTTCATCATGGGCTTCGGTGACTGGGAGGGCTTTCATCGGCAACTCCTCTATTGGCGCGGTCGCGTCGACTGGCACTTCCGTCAGGTGATCGCCGATCCCGACGAAGACGAAAGCGCCGAAGGCGAAACGTTGGTGGGCGGCGAGTGGCTGCCGCTGTGGGAGCAGGACTGGGACGAGGAATTTGCCTGCCGCCAGCTGAGTGACGCAGGTTTCCGCGATGGCCAGGCTGCCTGCCAGCGCCTTGCGGCACTGCGCAGCGGCAATCAGGTGCGCACCATGCAGCGCTTGGGTCGCGAACGGCTCGATGCCTTCATTCCACGGCTGCTGGCGCAGGCGGTCGAACAGGACGATCCGGACCTGGTGCTCGAACGCGTGCTTCCGCTGGTAGAGGCCGTGGCGCGGCGTTCGGCCTATCTGGTCTTGCTCACGGAAAATCCGGGCGCGTTGCAGCGCCTGCTTGAACTCTGCGCCGGCAGCCCCTGGATTGCCGAGCAGATCGCGCGCTTCCCTTTATTGCTTGATGAGTTGCTCAACGCCGGGCGCCTGTTCAGCCCGCCGCAGGCGCCGGAGCTTGTCGCTGAGCTGCAGGAACGGCTGGCTCGCATTCCCGAGGATGATCTGGAACAGCAGATGGAGGCGCTGCGGCATTTCAAGCTGGCGCACCGCCTGCGGGTGGCCGCGTCCGAGATCGCCGGCACCCTGCCGTTGATGAAAGTCAGCGACTATCTGACCTGGCTCGCCGAGGCGATCCTCGAGCAGGTGCTGGCATTGGCCTGGCGGCATACGGTGGCGCGGCACGGTCAACCCCGTCGCGTAGATGGCTCGCCTTGCGATCCGGCCTTCATCATCCTGGGTTACGGCAAGGTAGGCGGTATCGAGTTGGGTCACGGCTCTGATCTGGACCTCGTGTTCATCCACGACGGCGATCCTGATGCCGAAACCGATGGCGTCAAGCCAATCGATGGCGCGCAATTTTTCACGCGGCTGGGACAGCGCATCATCCACCTGTTGACCACGCAGACCACTTCCGGTCAGCTCTACGAAGTCGATATGCGGCTGCGGCCGTCGGGGGTATCCGGGTTGCTGGTCAGCTCGCTGAGTGCCTTCGAGCGTTACCAGAGCAACGAGGCCTGGACCTGGGAGCACCAGGCGCTGGTGCGTGCGCGGGTGCTGGTGGGGTGTCCGCAGCTGGCGGCCGACTTCGAGAAGGTACGTGCTGCGGTGCTGGGTCGCCCTCGCGATCTTGATCAGCTGCGCCGCGAAGTCAGCGAGATGCGCGGCAAGATGCGGGACAACCTCGGAACCCGGGCAACTCAGGCCGGAATGGCCGACAAGGCCTTTCAGGCGGACGGCGAGTTCAATCTCAAGCAGGACGCCGGTGGTATCGTGGATATCGAATTTATGGTGCAATACGCGGCTTTGGCGTGGTCGCACCAGCATCCGCAACTGCTGCGCTATACCGATAACATCCGCATTCTTGACGGGTTGGAGCAGGCCGGGTTGATGACCGGCGATGAGGTTCGGCTGCTGCAGGATGCCTACAAGGCTTACCGCGCCGCGGCTCACCGGCAATCACTGCAGAAACTGACTGGCGTGGTGAGTGGGGACCAATTCCATGACGAGCGTCGCGCGGTGATGCGCATCTGGCGCGAGCTGGGGCTCGGCTGAACTCGTCAAACAGTATTTATCCGAATCTTGAGGTGGCAACTGATGTCGATGTCCGATCGTGATGGCGTGATCTGGTATGACGGTGAGATGGTTCAGTGGCGCGATGCGACCACCCACGTCCTGACGCACACCCTGCATTACGGCATGGGCGTCTTCGAAGGCGTGCGCGCCTACAACACGCCAGCCGGTACTGCGATTTTCCGCCTGCAGGCGCATACGGATCGCCTGTTCGATTCGGCACACATCATGAACATGAAGATGCCGTACTCGAAGGAAGAAATTAACGAGGCGACCCGCGCCGCCGTTCGCGAGAACAATCTGGAAAGCGCCTACATCCGCCCGATGGTCTTCTACGGATCCGAAGGCATGGGGTTGCGCGCCAGCGGCCTGAAGGTTCATGTGATCGTCGCCGCCTGGCACTGGGGCGCCTACATGGGTGATGAGGCCCTGGAGATGGGCATCAAGGTGCGCACCAGTTCCTTCACACGCCACCACGTCAACATCAGCATGACCCGCGCCAAATCCAACGGTGCCTACATCAACTCCATGCTGGCCCTGCAGGAAGCCATCTCCGGTGGCGCCGACGAGGCGCTGATGCTGGATCCGGAAGGCTACGTCGCCGAAGGCTCGGGCGAGAACATCTTCATCATCAAGGATGGCGTGATCTATACCCCGGAAGTGACTGCCTGCCTAAACGGCATCACCCGCGCAACCGTCCTGACCCTGGCCAACGAGCTGGGCATCAAGGTGGTCGAGAAGCGCATCACCCGTGACGAGGTGTACATCGCCGACGAAGCCTTCTTCACCGGAACGGCCGCCGAAGTCACCCCGATCCGTGAAGTCGATGGGCGCAACATCGGCATCGGCCGCCGCGGCCCGGTCACCGAACGGGTGCAGAAGGCGTACTTCGATCTGGTGTCAGGCAAGACCGATGCGCATGCCGAATGGCGGACGTTGGTCAAATAAGCCGCAAGCTGGAAGCCAGAAGCTGGAAGTGAAGACCACTCCGGCGCTCGCTTCCAGCTTCAGGCTCATGGCTTCCAGCTTATGAATATATTGATCGTGGGTCCCAGCTGGGTAGGCGACATGGTGATGGCGCAGACGCTGTTCGTCTGCCTGAAACAGCGCCATCCCGATTGCCAGATCGACGTGCTCGCGCCGGAGTGGAGCCGCCCCATCCTCGATCGCATGCCCGAGGTGCGCCAGGCGCTGAGTTTTCCGGTGGGGCATGGCGTGCTCGACATGGCGACCCGCCGCACCATTGCGCAAAGTCTCCGAGGGCAGTATCAACAGGCGATCCTGTTGCCAAACTCACTGAAATCGGCATTGGTACCGTTCTTTGCGGGCATCCCTAAACGCACGGGTTGGCGTGGGGAAATGCGCTTCGGCTTGCTCAACGACATGCGCAAGTTGGACAAAGGGCGCTACCCGCTGATGATCGAGCGTTTCATGGCCTTGGCCTATGAGCCCGGCGCAGAGCTGCCCAAACCCTATCCGAAGCCGTCCCTGCGCATCGTCGAGCAAACGCGCGCTGCGGCGCTGGCGCGTTTCGGGCTGTCTTTGGATCGGCCGGTGCTGTCGCTCTGCCCCGGCGCCGAGTTTGGCGAGTCCAAGCGCTGGCCGGCTGAACATTTTGCCAAGGTCGCGGAGGTCAAGATCCGCGAAGGCTGGCAGGTCTGGTTGTTCGGCTCGAAAAACGATCACTCGGTTGGCGAGGACATCCTCCAGCGTCTGATACCGGGGCTGCGTGAGGAGGCGGTGAATCTGGCGGGCGAGACGAGTCTTGCCGAAGCGATCGACCTGCTTTCATGCTCGGATGCGGTGGTCTCCAACGACTCGGGGCTGATGCATGTCGCCGCGGCGCTCGGGCGGCCGCTGGTGTCCGTCTACGGCTCGACCTCTCCGGCCTTCACGCCGCCACTGTCCGACCAGGTGGAAGTGGTGCGGCTGGGGCTCGATTGCAGCCCCTGCTTCGAGCGCACCTGCCGTTTCGGTCACAACAACTGCATGCGCGAATTGAAACCAAGGCCAGTCATCGAGGCGCTGGGGCGCCTGGTTCCGCAGCCGGTCGAGGTGCGCTAGATGAGGGTCCTGCTGGTCAAGACCTCTTCGCTGGGCGACGTGGTCCACACGCTGCCGGCGCTCACCGATGCCCGCCGTCTCGTGCCCGGTATCCAGTTCGACTGGGTGGTGGAAGAGGGCTTTGCCGAGATCCCCGCCTGGCATCCTGCCGTCGCGCAGGTCCTTCCGGTGGCGATACGTCGCTGGCGCAAACAGCCGCTGCAGACCCTTCGCTCCGGTGAATGGCGGCGTTTCAAGGCACGGCTGCGCGAAACCCGTTATGACCTCGCGATCGATGCTCAGGGTCTGCTGAAAAGCGCCTGGCTGACGCGCTACGTCGAGGCGCCGGTTGCCGGGCTGGATCGGGATTCGATACGCGAGCCGCTGGCGTCACGTTTCTATGATCGACGTTATGCCGTGCCCCGTGAGCAGCACGCCCTGGAGCGGGTCCGTCAGCTGTTCGCCCAGGCGCTCGGCTATCTGGCTCCAGAGACGACCGCCGACTATGGCCTGGATCGCAGTCAGCTGGCCGCACCGGGTGAGCAGCCCTATCTCCTGTTCCTCCATGGCACGACCTGGCCGAGCAAGCACTGGCCCGAACGCTACTGGCGCGAGCTGGCCGAGCGGATGAACGAATTCGGCTGGGCAATTCGCCTGCCCTGGGGCAATGCAGACGAGAAGGCCCGCGCGGAGCGAATCGCCCAGGGATTGTCCGGCGCTTCGGTATTGCCGCGTCTCAACCTTGGCGGGATCGCCAAGGTTATCGCCGGTGCACGGGCCTGTGTCGCGGTCGATACGGGCCTTGGCCATCTTGCTGCGGCGCTGGACGTGCCGAGCATATCGCTCTACGGTCCGACCCTGCCCGGGCGCGTTGGTGCCTACGGTCGCTCACAGGTCCATCTCTGTGCGCCCGGACCGAACGCCGGCAAGGGCGATCGCCATACACCCTGCTTCGACGAATTGCCACCTGAGCGCGTCGCCAGCGAACTCAAGGCCCTGTTGCGGTCCGCGGAGACACCCTGATGCAGCTGGCCTTCATTCTCTACAAGTACTTCCCCTTCGGCGGGCTGCAGCGCGACTTCCTGCGCATTGCGCTCGAATGCCAGCGCCGCGGTCATGGTGTCCGGGTCTACGCGATGATCTGGGAGGGCGAGGTGCCCGAAGGCTTCGAGGTGCTGATCGCGCCGGTCAAGGCGATCTTCAACCACACCCGCAACGAACGCTTCACCGCCTGGGTCGACAGAGACCTGGCCAGCCGTCCGGTTGACCGGGTGATCGGCTTCAACAAGATGCCCGGGCTCGACGTCTATTACGCGGCCGACCCCTGTTTCGAAGACAAGGCGCAGACCTTGCGCAACCCCATCTACCGCCGCTGGGGGCGCTACAAGCACTTTGCCGAGTATGAGCGGGCGGTGTTCGAGCCACAGGCCAGTACCGACATCCTGATGATTTCCGAAGTACAGCAGCCATTGTTCGTCAAACACTATGCGACGCCTGCCGAGCGCTTTCATCTACTGCCGCCGGGCATCGCCCAGGACCGGCGCGCGCCGGCCAACGCGGGTGAGATCCGCCAGACGTTTCGCGAGGAATTCGAGCTGGGTAGCGACGAGCTGCTGCTGGTGCAAATCGGCTCGGGCTTCAAGACCAAGGGGCTCGACCGCAGCCTCAAGGCCCTGGCATCGCTTCCGCAGGATTTGAAGCGGCGCACGCGGCTGTTCGTTATCGGCCAGGACGACCCGAAGCCCTTCCAGCTGCAAGCCAGGGCTTTGGGCGTGTCTGCGCATGTCGAGTTTCTCAAGGGCCGCAGTGATATACCCCGGTTCCTGCTCGGCGCCGACCTGCTGATCCATCCGGCCTACAACGAAAATACTGGCACCGTTCTGCTGGAGGCGCTGGTTGCCGGATTGCCTGTGCTGGTCACTGATGTCTGCGGTTACGCCCATTACATCGAAGAGGCCGATTGCGGACGCGTCGTTTCCAGTCCGTTCCAGCAAAGCCAGCTCGATGGCATGCTGGCGGAAATGCTGGCTGACGATGAGCATCGCACCCGCTGGGCGCAGAACGCCTTGGCGTATGCCGACCGCGCTGACCTCTACAGCATGCCCGAGCGGGCTGCCGACGTGATCCTGGCGGAACGTTCATGAAGCTGGTCCTTGCGGAACCCTTCAAGACGCTCTGGGCCGGACGTGACCCCTTCGAGGCCGTCGAACAATTGCAGGGCCAGGTGTATCGTGAGCTCGAGGGCCGCCGCACCCTGCGCACCGAAGTGAGCGGGCGCGGCTATTTCGTCAAGATCCATCGTGGCATCGGCTGGGGCGAGATCATCAAGAATCTCAGCACCGCCAAACTCCCGGTGCTCGGAGCAGGGCAGGAGTGGCGTGCGATCCAGCGCCTGCACGAGGTGGGCGTACCGACCATGACCGCCGTGGCCTATGGCGAGCGCGGCGGCAATCCGGCCACGCAGCATTCGTTCATCGTTACCGAGGAGCTGGCGCCGACGGTAAGCCTTGAGGATTTCAGTGCCGACTGGCTGCAGAATCCGCCCGAGCCTCGGCTCAAACGTGCACTGATCGCCGAAGTCGCACGCATGACCGGCACCATGCACCGCGCGGGTGTTAACCACCGAGACTGTTATATCTGCCATTTCCTGCTGCATACGGACAGGCCGGTCTCGGCTGAAAGCTTCCGCCTGTCGCTGATAGATCTTCATCGCGCCCAGGTCCGCAGCGAAACGCCGCGACGCTGGCGCGACAAGGACCTGGCCGGGTTGTACTTTTCGGCGCTCGGGATTGGTCTGACAAGGGGCGACAAGCTGCGTTTTCTCACCGGCTATTTTCAGCAGCCGCTGCGTCAGATCATGCGCGACGAAGCGCCATTGCTGGCGTATCTGGAACGCAAGGCTGGCCAGTTGCAGAGCCGTTTCGAACGCAAATACGCGCGCGGTGCCGAGCAGTGAGTAATTGGCAGGTCGCTGCTGATCTCCCACCTGAGGCCGCCGATGCATTCTCAAGCCTGGAATCGGTGTTTGCGCTGGCAGGCGAGGCGATCGCTAGCGATCCGCTTTCCGAGGTCATCCGCGTCGGAATTGCCGGGCAGCATTTCTATGTGAAGCGGTACTGGGCTGCTGGCAAAGGCCTGCGGCGTTTCGTGGGGCGGCCCCGGGTCAAGGCAGAATGGCAGAATCTCCAACTTTTCGATGACTGGGGGATCGCTGTCGCGCCTGTGGTTGCCTGGGGACTGCAGCGACGGGCAGGTTTGTTCCGGCGCGGCGCTCTGATTACTGAAGAGGTGCCCGGCACTACCGATATGGCGGCGATGGCTCTGGCCGGTGACCCTCGCCTGGGCGATCCGGAGTGGGTGCGCAACGTCAGCGAACAGCTGGCTGACGCAACGCGCACGATGCACGGACACCACTTCGCGCACAACGACCTGAAATGGCGCAACCTGCTGGTCGACGATGATGGCAGGCTGTTCTTGATCGATTGCCCGTCAGGCGACTTCTGGTGGGGCCCCGTTCTGCGCCACCGGATAATCAAGGACCTGGCATGTCTGGATAAGGTGGCGCGCTACACATTGTCCCGCACGCAGCGCCTACGTTTTTATCTGTGCTATCAGCAGCGAGCACGCATGATTCCCGAAGACAAGGCCATCATCAGAAAGACACTCGTTTATTTCGAGGGGCGTGAATGATGGTTTCCGTTTCGGCTGATGCCGCCAGTCTTCTCGGCAGGCTTGTTTTTGTTCGCGGTGCGTCGGGTATGCCGTGCTGCCGGCGTGACGGAGGATGGTCGTGAAACTCGAACAACTCCGCACGGCCGGGCGCTCTCCGGTGTTGCCTCTGTCCGTCTCGTTAGGCGAAAGGGGTGAACTGCGTCTTGAGCAGTGGCTACGCGTTTTGCCGGGGCAGCGCTATGTGGCTCGAGCCCGTTGGCAAGGGCGCACCGTCTTGGCCAAGCTTTTGGTTGGCGATCGCGCCAGACGACATTTCGAACGTGAGCTCAATGGCGCGAAGCTGCTGGCTGCTCAGGCCCTTGCGACCCCCGAGTTGCTTGAGCAAGGTTTCGATGGCCAGAGCGGTGGATGGCTGATCTTCGAGTTTCTGAGCGGGGCGCAGAGTCTTCAGGACGCCTGGCTTGAGGTGTCTGGTCAGGTGCCGCTGAGCGATGGCCAGCGCGGCGTGCTGGACAGCGCGCTCGCGGAGATCGCACGGCTTCATGCAGGCGGGCTCTGGCAGAGTGATCTGCACCTGGACAACCTGATGCGTCATCAACAGCAGCTGTTCCTGATTGACGGAGGCGGTGTCCGTGCGCAGAGGCCAGGGAGTCCCCTGTCCCGCGAGGGTGCGCTGGATAATCTGGCGGTTTTTTTCGCTCAGTTGCCGGTAGCGTTTGATCCTTTCATCGAAGAGCTTCTGGTGAGCTATCTGCTCGTCAACAACGCCCATGCGCTGCCGGTCGAAGCTCTGATGAGCAAGGTCGAGGCAGCACGATCCCGCCGACTCAGCGACTACCTGAAGAAGATCGGCCGGGACTGCACTGCTTTCAGTGTCCGCCGGAGCCTCAGCGGTCTGGTCGCGGTTCGGCGTGAGTGCGATACGCAACTGGCGGCGCTGCTCGATGAGCCTGATCGGTTCGTTGCCAATGGCATCTTCCTCAAGCAAGGCGCAAGCGCCACGGTCGCAAAGGTGCAGTTAGGGCTCCGTCCGTTGGTGGTCAAACGGTACAACATCAAGGGCCTGGTTCACTGGCTCAAGCGGTTCTGGCGTCCTTCGCGCGCCTGGCACAGTTGGGTCGAGGGGCACCGCTTGCGCCAGTTGGGTATCGCTACGCCGCTGCCGCTGGCGGTGATAGAGACTCGCAGACTCGGACTGCGCGGGCGCAGCTATCTGGTTACCGAGCACGTGGATGGGCAGGATATACTCACGCGTTTCGGCGCCTATGTGGATTCGGCGCCCCCGGAGCAGGAGCTGATCGCGCTGGAACAGTTGCTCGCGGCGATGCTTCGATCCCATATCAGTCATGGCGATCTGAAGGGCACCAATCTGCTTTGGCAGGACGAGAGCTGGGCGCTGATCGATCTCGATGCATTGCAACAGCACCGTAGCCTGGCGCAGTTTCGTCAGGCTTTCGCCAGGGATCGCGCGCGGTTGCTGCGCAACTGGCCAGCGGATAGCGCCCTGTATCGTTTGCTGGACCAGCGTTTACCGAAAGGCAGCTAGAAGCAGGACGCTCGAAGCTGGGAGAGAAGCCCTCGGGCTAGAACTACATACGCGCTATTGCTTCGAGCTCCGGCTTTAAGCTCCAGACCGCTTTTTATTAGAGGCTTTTTCCAGTGGCACTGACAATCCTCGGCCTTTCCGGCGCCCTCAGTCATGACCCATCTGCCGCCCTGTATATCGACGGCAAGCTGATCGCCGCAGCGGAGGAGGAGCGCTTCGTGCGCGACAAGCATGCCAAGAACCGCATGCCCTACGAGTCGGCGAAGTTCTGTCTGGAGCAAGCGGGCATCAAGCCGTCTGACGTTGATGTAGTGGCCATACCCTTTGCCCCAATCAGCATTTTCGAGAAGGCCCGCTGGCACTACGCCAAGCGTTATTGGTACGCACCGGATCGTGCGCTCGACGCGATACTCTTCGGCAACCGTCGTTACAAGCGATATCACAAGCGCATCCAGTGGTGCCTGCAGCAGCTGGGTTTCGATCTGAAAAAAATCAGGATCGAGCCGGTTGAGCACCATCTGGCCCATGCGTCGAGCGCCTACCACTGCTCGGGCTTCCAGGAAAAGACCGCGATTCTCGGTATCGATGGAAAGGGGGAGTACGCCACGACATTCTTTGGCTACGGCGAAAACGGTCGGATCCACAAGATCAAGGAATTCTACGATCCGGACTCCCTCGGCGGGCTGTACGGCGCGATCACCGAGTTCCTCGGCTTCGAAATGCTCGACGGCGAATTCAAGGTCATGGGCATGGCACCCTATGGCGACGCGGCCAAATATGATTTCTCCCGGCTGGCAACGTTTGAGAATGGCGAGCTGACCATCAATACCGACTATGCCAATGTCATCGGTTTCCGCCGGTACAAGGAGAAGGGCAAGGGCTACTACTTCTCGCCCAAGCTGATCGAGTGGCTGGGACCGAAACGAGAAGGCGATATCGCTGACGACCCGTACATCCATTACGCCGCCAGCATGCAGGCCCTGTTCGAAAAGCTGGCGTTGCAAATGATGGATCACTACCTGGGCGATATCATCCGCGAGACCGGCAAGATCGCGTTCGCCGGAGGCTGCGCACTGAATGTGAAGCTGAACCAGAAGATCATTGCCCGCGACGAGGTTAAAGAACTATTCGTCCAGCCCGCTTCAGGCGATGCAGGGACAGCGGTAGGCGCGGCGGCCTATGTTTCGCATCAGCGCGGCGTGCCGGTCGAGAAAATGGAGCACGTCTATCTGGGACCGTCCTACTCGAACGAGGATGTGATTGCTGCCTGTGCTAGACACCCGAACAAGCCCGCCTGGCAGCAGATCGATGATGTTCCTCAGCGCATCGCTCACATCATGGTCGAGGGCAATCCGGTCGCCTGGTTTCAAGGCCGCATGGAGTTCGGTCCGCGCGCCCTCGGCGGGCGTTCAATCATTGGTTGCCCAAGCATTCCCGGCGTGGCCGATCGAATCAATGAGCAGATCAAATTCCGCGAGCGCTGGAGACCCTTCTGCCCGTCTATGCTCGATACGGTTGCTGAGCAGATGCTCAAGGTCGACCACCCGAGCCCGTTCATGACCTTCACCTTCGAGGTCAACGAGGGCTGGAAAGAGCGTGTGGGTGAAGTGGTGCACGAGGACGGCACCTCGCGTGCTCAAGTGCTAGAGCGTCGCTTCAACCCGCGTTGGTACGACCTGATGCTGGAGCTGGAGAAACTCACCGGCAACGGCGTGTCGCTGAATACCTCGCTGAACCGTCGCGGCGAGCCAATGATCTGCTCGCCAACCGATGCGCTGAACATGTTCTATGGATCGGATCTGCAATATCTGATCATGGAGGATGTGTTGGTGGTGAAGGGCTGGGAAAAGTAGCTATGAGTCCCCCGGCAGGTCCCGTTAGCCAGCAGTGGGTACTGCAGTTTTGCCATGGCTATGACGGCCCGTTCCTGGACTGCGCGCGTCAGTATGCTGTGTTGTTTCGGGGAACCCCGTACAAGGTGTGCACTGTCTATCTGACTGGCGCGCCGAGCCAAGAGGTCGCCCGCGGTTCGGCTTCCGATGAGGTAATTTTTCTCGACTTTGGCAGCAAGGATGTGCGCGGCCTCAAGCTCGGCGCCATGCGACGATTGCGCGCGATCATGGCTGGGCGAAACTTCCGCTTCTGTATTGCCCATCGATTCAAGCCGATATACATCGCATTGTTGGTAACTCGTCTGCCGGTGATCGGCGTACATCATGCTTTCGGCGTTTACAGCCGGCCGATGCGCCGTTGGTTCGTCAATCACTTCCGCTCACGCCTGTTATTGCTAGGCGTCTCTAACGCAGTGCGCGACGAGATACGCATCCATCTGCCGAACTGGGAGCCGGCGCGTATCGAGACGCTGTATAACCGAATTGATGTCGCCGCGGTACAAGCCGAGCAGCTCTCCCGGGAAGATGCACGTAAAACGCTCGGCCTGCCAGAAGATGTCTGGGTTGCGGGCAATGTTGGTCGGCTGCACCCTGACAAGGATCAGGCCACCCTTATTCGTGGTTTCGCACAAGCGTTGCCTCAGCTGCCGCAAGGAAGCCTGCTGGCGATCATGGGCAGCGGTCGGCTAGAGCGCTCTCTTCGCCAACTGGCGATGGATTTGAATATCGCTGAGCACGTTCGCTTCCTTGGGCAAGTCGCTTTTGGCCGTCGCTATTTCAAAGCCTTCGACGTGTTCGCGCTGACCTCTGACCACGAGCCGTTCGGCATGGTGTTGCTGGAAGCAATGGCGGCCGGGGTGCCGGTTGTTACGAGCGATTGTGGTGGCGGGCGAGAAGTGATCGATGGCGCTGGCCTTGTATTCTCATTCGGCGAAAGCAAAGCCCTTGCGGACAAGTTGATCCAAATCTCGTATATGAGCCCTGAGCAACGCGCTTTGTGCTCCATGAGAATGCTCGATCGACTGGGCGATGTCTTTTCCGACGGCGCTGCACGCTCATCTTTCTGGCGGATGGATATCGTTTCTTCTATCGCTGGGTCGGCCACGGCTTCCTGGGGCGGGCCAGTTTAGGAGTTCCCGGTTGCATGATTACCTGGCTTAAAAATGAATATTGGAAGCGCTGGATTCGTCGGCACGGGTGCAAGTTGGCAAGCGGAGTATCGGCTTTGCGCAAGGGAAGTCGCTTGACCATCGAGGCTGGCGCCGAAATTGGGTACGTCCAGATGCTCTTTAGTGAATTGAGCATTGGCACCCGTACCTATATGCGCAGCGGCGGCGAGTTGCAGAATGTCGCTTCGATCGGGCGCTTCTGCTCGATTGGCTCGAACGTCGTGCTGGGCCAGGAACGCAATACCCACCCTAGCGATTGGGTCAGCTCCCACCCGTTCCAGTATTCCGAAACCGCCTGGCATTACCAGGCAACTGCCACCCCGGCTTGCGTCGGGCATGACGTGTGGATAGGGCGCGACGCCATGGTCATGGAAGGCGTAGATATCGGTACTGGTTGTATAGTGGCAGCTCGCTCGGTAGTCACTAAAAACCTTCCGCCTTACTCGATTGCCGCCGGCGTTCCAGCCAGGATCGTCGCGCAGCGGCACCCGCAATTCATGGCGGAGCAACTGCTGGCGTCGAAATGGTGGGACCTTCCGATAGCCGACCTAACCCGCCTGCCACTCAATAATCCTGAGGCTTTTCTGCGCGAACTTGGCGAAAGAACGTCTGGCGCTGGGATCAGACCTAGAACTTTGTGCATAACGCAGGATGGCTGCCACACTCTATGAATGTTCTGTTGCTTGTTCAGGCCGAACAGCGCGCAATCCTCGACCGCTTGTATGAGGGCATCGCCACACATTGCAACTGCGATCTCCGTTGGTTGAGCCGCAAGGATCAGGCGGATCTGCGCGGCTATTTTCGTCGGGAAGTCGACGTGGGTCGCTATGATCGGATCCTCTTTTTCCTTCGCTTCAAGCAGGAGATCCGTCAGGTTTCGTTTATCCGTACCGTACCGAATCTGGTAATTCTCGAACACGATGCTTATCAGAATTACATCTCTTGTAAGTATGCCGGCAAGTTCAGCAAACATTATGCAAAGTTACCCTGGGCGCGGGTGATCAGTTCCGGTTATATGGTAAGTGAGCGATTGCGTCATGAAGGGTTCGATGCAGTCTTTGTTCCAAAAGGCTATGACCAGACCGCTTTGGCTGACATGGGGCTGGCGCGAGATATTGAACTCGGTTTCATCGGCAGCATAAAAAGCGGCGCTTATAGCGAACGCAAAGCCTTGCTGACGGAGCTGGCGAAGGTCGAAGATCTGGTGGTGACGCGCACCAACTCCGGTGAGGATTATCGGGCCATGCTCAATCGCATTCGATTCTTCGTCAGTGCCGATGTTGGCATGGGCGAATACATGATCAAGAACTTCGAGGCCATGGCCTGCGGCTGCGTATTATTCGCTTGGGATCAGGGCGAATCCGAAAACAAGGCGTTAGGTTTCGTCGATATGGAAAATCTAGTGTTGTATCGAAGCCTCGATGAGCTGCGAAGCAAACTTCGGATACTGCGTTCCGATTCCGCACTGGCTGCCAATATTGCTGCTGCGGGGCGAGCATTGGCGGAGGAGCGATATAGCTTCTCGCACATTGGGCGGCTTATTGTTCAGGCTCTGGAGGAACCGCTTCGAGAGCGCCAGGCGATGGGGCTGCTAGAACGATTGCGTCTGCGATTAGGGGCGAGGTGAACATGCGTATTCGTTTGCTGATTCCTTATTTCGGAAGCTGGCCGTTTTGGATGCCATTCTTTCTGCAAACGTGCAGATGGAACCCTGACATCGAGTGGCTTTTTTTTACGGATTGTGGCGCGCCAGATGATTTGCCCGACAACGTAAAGATTCAGCCAATGTCTTTCACAGGCTACTGTCAGTTGGTCAGTAAGGGCCTCGGCATCTCGTTCAACCCAACCAGCCCTTACAAACTCTGCGATATCAAACCGGCGTTGGGATATTTGCATTCCGAGCATTTGGAGGGTTTCGATTTCTGGGGCTTCAGCGATATCGATCTTATCTACGGAGATTTAAGACAATATTTTTCTGATGAGCGGCTCTCCAGATACGATCTAATCTCTACCCACGCGCGCCGTATTTCTGGCCACCTGTGCATGTTGCGCAATGATAAGCGCATGCGTGAGGCCTTTATGAATGTTCCTGGTTGGCGGGCCCGTTTTGAAGATTCCGCCCACCTTGCGTTCGATGAAGGGGCGTTCAGTCGGTTATTTATTCGCCATAAAAACTGGCCAGAAGGAATTCGGCGGATTGCTGATCAATTCAATCCTTGGCGCCGGCTTAGTGAATTCAACGAAGCGTTCAGCACTCCTCATGCGCGTGTACCCTGGCTCGGAGGTGGCTTCGACTTCCCAGAGTGCTGGATGTGGAATAGTGGGCGACTTACGAACAACCGGGATGCTCCACATGAATTCCCCTACTTCCACTTCATAACCTGGAAGAGCTCGAAATGGTCAGGTGGTCAGTCTGAAATATTGATCCAGCCTGCGGATCTGGCTTCTAGACCCGCATGGTGTATTACGGAGCAGGGTTTTCGACCCTATAACCCCCGTCTGGACATTGAAGAAGCCAGTGTCGTTGAAGTGCTTTAAAGCGACCCGACTGGAGACGGCAGAGTGAGCACAATCAGTATCGTCTGGTCCTCGGGCATGGCTTATGCGTCGATACACAGGGTGCACGACCAGATTCTGTCACTGGCTGCTAACCGGGGTGACACCCACGCTTGGGTTTTGCAGGGCCAGGAGGATGCGACGGCTCAAGCGAGCGGAAGGCCGTTGTATTGGCAGACAAGCGCGAGAGCGCTGAAGGGTAAAGGCGTATGGAAGCTTTTTCAGTGGAGACTGCAATGGCGCCTGGCTCGGGAAATCCGCCGGGTTAACCCGAAGGCGATACTGCTTGATGGTATTGGCGTGGCGCGACTGATTGTTCCGGTCGTCGCAAGGTCACGTGCCGTCGAGTCGCAGGTGGTTGTGGTATTTCATGGCGAGGGCCGGCTTCGAGGAAACGATAAAAGCCTGCTCAGCGCCTTGCCAGCGCATCGCTTGAAGCTGATTGCGGTATCCGAAGCCCTCGCCGAGTCGCTGCGCTTGAAGCTGGGCATGCCAGTAACTTCAGCACGAACAGCAACCAACCCACACTCATTCAGGCAATCGCTGATCCCTGGTCCCGAAGCCAGGGCGAGGCTGGGTATCGATAGGGATTGTCTGCTTCTAGGAGCGGTAGGGCGCCTGGTTGAGGGCAAAGGCTATCTAGCGATGCTTGAGGTTATGAGCAGATTGTCACAAAGCCGCAACGATCTACATCTCGTCATCGTAGGCGAAGGTGCGCAACGGTCTGAGCTGGAAAAGCGTATCCGGAGCTTGGGGCTGGAGTCGAAGGTAACCTTGGCGGGATATTGTGACGACGCCGCAAAGCTTTACCGAGCCTTTGACGTCATGCTGATTCCATCTCGCAGCGAGGGGTTGGGTCTGGTGCTGCAGGAAGCTGTACTGGCTCGGGTGCCGGTTGTTTGCAGTGACCTGCCTGTTTTCATCGAGCAGCTTGGGCCCAGCGGCATCTATGTCGCACCGGATGATATCGCTGGCTGGGTCGGTGCCGTTGGGAAAGTGCTCGGCTCGGATCGCGAACTGCTTGCACAGGATCAGGATCGTCAGCTCGCACCAGAAGCCAGTTGGGAGCAGTTTTGTAGGGGTTACTCAGACTTGCTGCTATCCGGCGGCAGCTCCGATCCGGTCAAGGCCATGTAGAACTGGGCGAACGGGAATTCGTTCTGCATTTTTTCCCGCTTCAGATACCGACTGAAATGCGCAAGGTTGCGCTTGACCATGTAATTTGGCAGTGGTTTGCCCAAGAACCGCATGTCCGCGATATCAATCAGGCCCAGGGTGTTATCCGGCGTCAGAACGATGTTACCCAGGTGAAGCGAACGGAAGTAGACACCCCTTTCGTGTAACCCGCGGACGAACAGGATGAGCATTGGAAGGATCTGCTCCCAGCTGAATTCGGGCTGTACGGCAAGCTGGGTCAAAGACGTGCCAGGCAAGGGCGCGTAGAGCACTGCGCTGAGCGACTTGTCGGGCAGCTCGTACAGCGCATTCACACTCAGCGTGGCGATGCCAAGTGCTCGCAGCTGTTCGGCGTTGTTGGCGAAGCGGCGCGAATAGGGTCGTAGCAGCGCAGAGGATAGCCATCTCTTTCGACGAAAGAACTTCAGGAACTGGCCATTTTCAAGTTTCAAGACTTTCGGGCCGAGGCCGTCCGCTTCCAGAACAACCGCGTTGGTGATGAGCTGTTGCAAGTCTCGCTGGCATAATTGGCTTACGTGCATCAATGACTGGGCCTGGGTCGCGTACGAACGTTATAAGGGGCGCGCATTCTAACATCGCCGTAAGTGGCGCATTTCGCTTGTTTTCTTAAGGGGTTTTATGGATTGCCGTCGATTGGGGCTGGCCTGGTTAACCTTGGGTCTGCTCTGGTTTTTGCTTGGCATAACGTGGAGTTCTACGACGAAGCTCTACCAGCAAGGTTTGATAGTTTTGTTCTGGCTTCCGGCTTTATGGATGTCCTGGTCTCGGAGGCAGTATCTCCTTGACGTCTGGCGGCTTGAAAAACCCCTCTTATCAGCCCTGTTTGCTTTGCTCGTGTGGAGTGCACTCAGCGTGATATGGACCGCTGCCGACGAGCCCGCACGTGAAGCCAAGCGGTTGCTCTATGTCGTGTGCTTCCTGCTGGGCCTGCTCTTGGTGGGGGGCGTACCTTATCGTATGACCGCTGTGCTGCAATGGGCTGGCTTTGGGCTGGCATTCGCTGCGTTAGCAGCCCTTGTATACCACTACGGCATAGTGGGCATGCCTTGGGAGTGGCGGATTGTTGGGCTCGGCCTGCTTGACCATCCGATTATCGGAGGCTATGTGGCCGGAATGGCGTTGATATGGTGGTCATGTCTGCCTCCCAAGCGGACAGCGATGCGTCTTGTCTGGGCGGCCGGGCTATTGATGCTGTTTACATTCACGGTGATGACTCAGAGCCGAGGATTGTGGATCGCGCTGTTGGCTAGCGTACTGTTGATGCCTCTCTGGCGAGCCGGGCGCGCAGGCTTGATCATGGCCTTTCTTTTCGTCGTCGCGGCGATCCTCGGTTATTGGTTGTTTGGTCAGTATGTGGTCGCCAGAGGCACCTCATACCGTCCCGAAATCTTTGCTTCGAGTGTTGGGATGATTACAGATAGGCCCTGGCTGGGCTTGGGACTGGGAAGCGACTATCGAGTCGAGGCGCTGGGGCGTTTGTTTGATCACACGCATAATCTGTTCACCCATGTGGCCTTGGAGCTGGGCCTGCCTGGCCTCATTCTCTGGCTGGTGGTTTGGGGTCGCAGCTTAGTCATAGCAGTGCGCGAGCGTGCTACGACGCTGGGCAACATGCTTATCGGCCTATGGGTGTTCTGCACCATGGCACTGCTGTTCGATGGCGCGAGTCTCTGGGATTCGCCTCGACCCGAATGGTTCTTGACCTGGCTGCCAGTGGGATTGGCGCTTGGGCTAATCGGCATGCGAGCTACCTCGAAGTGTTACCATTCCCGCCCTTCAACGCGCGAGTGCAGTCCTCTATGAGTGGCTCATCCCTGAACGCTGACACGGCATCCGGTCTCAGCATTTATTTGCGCTTGCTGCGCTATGTGATTCCGTACTGGAAGTTGTTCGCTGTCAGCCTGCTGGGTTTTCTGATTTTTGCATCCACCCAGCCGATGCTCGGCTACATCCTAAAGTTCTTTGTCGATGGGCTGAACAATCCCGATGCAAGCTTTTTCGCTCAAGTGCCGCACCTGAGCGAACTGGAGTGGCTAGCCGACCTCAAGCTGCTGCAGGCTGTGCCGCTGCTGATCGTGCTGATTGCGGTGATGCAGGGTATTGGTTCTTTTCTCGGTAATTACTTTCTCGCCAGAGTGTCGTTGGGGTTAGTGCACGATCTGCGCGTGGCTCTGTTCAACAACCTGCTCGTGTTGCCCAACCCTTATTTTGACAATCACAACTCCGGCCATCTTATTTCGCGTATTACCTATAACGTGACCATGGTGACCGGCGCAGCAACCGATGCGATAAAGGTGGTGGTGCGAGAGGGCATGACGGTGATCTTCCTGTTCGCCACGCTGTTATGGATGAACTGGAAGCTGACACTAGTAATGGTCGTTATTCTGCCGGTCATTGGCGTAATGGTGTCCAGTGCCAGCAAGAAATTTCGCAAGCAGAGCAAGAAGATCCAGGTCGCGATGGGTGACGTTACCCATGTGGCGTCCGAAACGATTCAAGGTTACCGAGTGGTGCGTAGCTTCGGTGGCGAGTCGTATGAGCAAAATCGCTTTTTTGATGCCAGTACCGACAACACCGCCAAGCAGCTGCGCATGGTCAAGACCAATGCGGTCTACACCCCGACGTTGCAGTTGGTGATCTACAGCGCGATGGCAGTGCTGATGTTCCTGGTTCTGTACATGCGTGGGGACGCCTCGGCGGGTGATCTGGTCGCCTACATTACGCTTGCCGGTTTGCTGCCCAAACCCATCCGGCAGCTATCAGAGGTGAGTTCTACGATCCAGAAGGGCGTTTCCGGAGCTGAAAGTATTTTCGAGCAACTTGACGAGTCGCCAGAAGTCGACAGGGGCACGTTCGAGCGCGAGAAGGTAACCGGGAAACTGGATGTCAGCGATTTGAGCTTCGTCTATCCGGGGACGGACAAGCAGGTGCTGTACGACGTCAGTTTCAACGTCGAGCCAGGGCAGATGGTGGCGCTGGTTGGGCGTTCAGGGAGCGGCAAGTCGACCCTGGCCAACCTGATTCCGCGCTTTTACCATCATGATCGTGGGCAGATCCTGCTCGATGGAGTAGAGATCGAAGATTACACCCTGCGCAATTTGCGTCGGCACATCGCGTTGGTCACTCAGCAGGTCACGCTTTTCAATGACACGGTTGCCAACAATATCGCTTATGGCGATCTGGCGGGCGCACCGCTTGAAGATATCCAGCGCGCGGCGCGCGATGCCTATGCCGATGAGTTCATTCAGCAGATGCCTCAGGGCTACGACACCCCTGTCGGTGAGAATGGCGTGCTGCTTTCCGGTGGGCAGCGCCAACGCCTGGCCATTGCCCGCGCGCTGCTGAAGAACGCACCGGTTCTGATTCTGGACGAGGCTACGTCAGCGCTGGATACCGAGTCCGAACGGCATATCCAGGGTGCGCTGGATCATGCGATGGCAGGGCGTACGACGCTGGTCATCGCCCATCGGCTAAGCACGATCGAGAAGGCCGACCTGATCCTGGTGATGGAGCAAGGCCGCATCGTCGAGCGTGGTACCCATGCGCAGCTGCTCCTGGCCAACGGCCCATACGCCCGCTTGCACGAAACGCAATTCAAGAGTGACGAGCCGACTTGAAGCTGGCGTTGCCTGTTGGCGGCCGATGCTGGTAATGCCCGCCAAGCCAGCGCTGCGCCGGCCTGGGCGGTTCGTCATGTTATGATCCTCCGCTTTTTTTGCTCCGGAGCCCCTGATGAAACTGTCCATGCCTCGTTTCGACCAAGCCTCCGTTCTGGTGGTTGGCGATGTCATGCTCGATCGATACTGGCATGGCGGTACTTCGCGGATATCGCCCGAGGCGCCTGTGCCGGTGGTCAAGGTCGAGCAGGTGGAGGATCGGCCGGGAGGGGCCGCCAACGTTGCGCTGAACATCGCCGCGCTTGGCGCGCCGGCGGCATTGGTCGGGGTAACCGGGGTCGATGAGGCGCGGCAGAGTCTTACCGATAGCCTTGCTGCAGCTGGGGTCGGGGCGTATTTCCAATCAATCGAGCATCAGCCGACAATCATCAAGCTGCGGGTGATGAGTCGTCATCAACAGTTGTTGCGGATGGATTTCGAGGAGCCCTTCGATACGGACCCCGCTGCGCTGCTGGCTCAGGTCGAGGCGCTGCTGGACGGCGTCAAGGTGCTCATTCTCTCCGACTACGGCAAAGGCGCGTTGCGCAATCACCAGGCCCTGATCCAGGCGGCTCGCCAGCGCGGCATTCCAGTACTGGCCGATCCCAAGGGCAAGAACTTCGAGATTTATCGAGGCGCGTCGGTGATCACGCCGAATCTGGGAGAGTTCGAGGCTATTGTCGGCCATTGTGCGGACGAGGTGGAGCTGGTCTCGAAAGGCGCCGCGCTTATGCAAGAACTCGAGCTGGGCGCCTTGCTGGTCACCCGAGGCGAGCATGGCATGACGCTGCTGCGTCCCGAGCATTCCCCGTTGCACCTGCCAGCGCGAGCGCGCGAGGTATTTGACGTAACTGGCGCCGGCGACACCGTCATCTCAACCCTTGCCGCCGCGCTTGCCGCCGGCGAAGAGCTTCCGCAAGCGGTGGCGTTGGCCAACCTGGCCGCTGGTATCGTGGTCGGCAAGCTGGGTACTGCCTGCATCAGCGCACCCGAACTGCGGCGTGCGGTGCAACGTGAAGAGGGCTCCGAGCGGGGCGTGATGACCCTCGAGCAGCTGCTTACCGCGATCGAGGATGCCCGTGCCGATGGCGAGAAGATTGTCTTTACCAATGGCTGTTTCGACATCCTGCATGCCGGGCATGTGACCTACCTGGAGCAGGCGCGCGCGCAGGGTGATCGCCTGATCGTCGCGGTCAATGACGATGGCTCGGTGAGTCGCCTGAAAGGGCCGGGTCGGCCGATCAATTCGGTCGATCGACGCATGGCGGTGCTGGCCGGGCTGGGTGCGGTGGACTGGGTGGTCTGCTTTGCCGAAGACACGCCGGAAAAGCTGCTCGCCGAGGTCAGGCCGGACGTACTGGTCAAGGGCGGGGATTACGGGGTCGATCAGGTCGTCGGTGCGGACCTGGTTACTGCCTACGGCGGCGAGGTCCGCGTCCTGGGGCTCGTCGAGAACAGTTCCACCACGGCCATCGTCGAAAAGATCCGCCAGCGGTAGCGCTCGTGTCAATGGCGTCCGGGCGGTTCTGATCGGGCGAAATGGACCTGACTTCAGCCAGACGCTGCAACCGTGATGGTCCTGATCCAGTCGCGCCAGCTGATCCGCTCCTCTCGCATGACCCAGTCTTGCTGCGCGGCAAAACTCTCCGAGAGCCATAGGCCGCGTGTGCTGGCGGGCACCGGCTGGCCCTTGCGCAAGGTGAACAGTGCGGGGGTTGGTCGACCCCCTTGCAGCGGAACCAGATAGAGATCGGGGCGGCTGCGCGACAATTCGGCGACCAGTTTGCCGTCTTCCAGCCGCTCATCCACATGAAACAGGCTGAGTTCGCGGGTTTCCTTTGGTAGTTCGAGGCGCATGTCGTAAACCAGCTGCAGGGATGCCGTCGGAAGGTGGACATAGGCCCGGGGCTGCTCTATCAACGTCATCTGGCCGCACTGGATCGGCCGGGCCGAGCCGGGCAGGGAGGCCAGGTTGAAGCACACCGCCTCCCGATAGCGCAGGCTGCTCTGATAGGGTGATGGCAGCCAGGTATCGCCGAAACGACCTGCCAGCCAGCCTTCGGGCGTTTCCAGCAGGCACTCTTCGGCGACCTCCTGAATGGCTGTCAGCAAGGGCAGGCTGAGTTCATGGGCCGGTACGTAGCCGGAGATCAGCTTGAGCACCACATCACCGCGGTCATGGCGTTGCTGGCGCACCAGCACCCAGTAGTCCTGGCCTTGCCAACTGAGTGTCAGGCGTACCGAAACACCGAGGTTCGCCAGTTCCAGGCTGAAGCGGGCGGGGTCCTCGACGGCTACCGGACGGCGACGTTCGAGCATCTCGGTGAAATTCAGCGGGCGCCCGAGGCTCTGGTAGCGCAGGCCTTCCGGGCTTGCTTCGACGAGCAGCGGCAAGGTCTTGAAAACGGTCGGATTCTTGCGGATCAGCACGCGCGGCATTCGGCTACTCCTGGCAGAAGGCGGCCGAGTGGCCGTACTTATTGTTGTTGGGATAAAACGGATGCGGCGGTTCGCACGTTATCTGACAAGTGTTGCGGGTTGATGGTGCCAACGATGGCTGCGCCGACCCCAGGGTGGGCGAACAGCAGCTCGAAGCTGGCCCGCACAGGGTCATCCGCGGCAGACAGGCAAGCATGGCCGCTGGCCAGCGCCTTCTTCACCAGGATGCCCTTGGCGTGTTTCTGAGCGTAGTCGAGTACCGGGCGTTCGGTCTGTTCGTTGAGGTTGTAGGTCACCATCGCGCAATCGCCCCTCTCAAGTGCAAGCAAGCCGCCTTCGACGGTCTTGCCGGACAGGCCGTAGCCGAGGATCTTGCCTTCGCGCTTGAGCTCGGCGAGGGTTTCATAAACGCCGCTATGCCGCAGGATCTCCACGTCTCGCCCATCCGAATGCACAAGGACCAGATCGATACGATCGGTCTGAAGCCGCTGCAGGCTGCGCTCGACGGACCGCCGCGTGTGTGCGGGAGAGAAATCGAACTGCGACTGACCGTCGACGAATTCCTCGCCAACCTTGCTCACCACTACCCAGTGATCGCGCTGACCCTGCAGCAAAGGCCCAAGCCGCTGCTCGCTGACGCCATAGGCGGGCGCCGTATCGATCAGGTTGATCCCCAGGTCGCGGGCCAGCCGCAGCAGCGCCCGTGCCTGCGCATCATCTGGAATACGGAAGCCGTTGGGGTATTTCACGCCCTGGTCGCGGCCCAGCTTGACCGTTCCCAGGCCCAGCGGCGAAACCCACAGCCCGGTGCTGCCAAGCGGGCGGTACAGCTCGTGCAGTGTCGTCTCCATCAGAACAATCCTTCCCAGAAGGGGCCTGTGATTGCTGGGCGGGGCAGTTCGGGCAGGGGCGGTTGCGGTTGCGGATGGATGGCGTCGCGCACCAGCGCAGCTTCGACACGGTCGGCGAAATCAGGCGACAGCGCCAGCTTGGTGGGCCAACCGACCAGCAGGCGGCCCTGTTCGGCAAGAAAGGCATTGTCCGGCCTGGCGAGGGCCGATTGAGCCGGTTCGGCCCGATCAATGCGAAGCGTTGCCCACTTCGCCTCGGAGAGATCGATCCAGGGTACCAACTCGGCCAGCTCACGCTGGGCTGCAGCAATCTGCCCGGCCTCGTCACGGGCAACGCCGCTCGCTTCAGCGAGATCACCCCCCAGGTACCACACCCATCCACCGTCTCCAGCTGGGTGGCTGGTCACGGTGATGCGAGGTTTGGAACCGCCGCCAAGGCAGTGCGCGTAGAGGGGCTTCAGCGTAGGCGCCTTGACGATGACCATGTGCAGCGGACGTTTCTGCATCGCCGGTTGGACGAGCCCCAGTGCGCTCAGCAGCTCGGCATTGCCCGCGCCAGCGGTCAGCACGATGCGTTGTGCGCGCACTGACCGACCATCGATGAGCAGGCCGGACAGTTCCCCGTCTTCCAGCAGTGGCTCGATGCGGTCGGCTTGCAAGAGGCCGGGCCCGGCGAGTTCCGCAAGGCGCTGGATCAGGCTGGGCACATCCAGCACCAGTTCGCTGAGCCGATACACCTTGCCCTTGAAGCGCGGGTCTTGCAGCGCCGGCGGCAGGTCGCCGCCCTTGACCTGGCCGACCCGTGAACGCACCGCCTTGCTGGCGAAAAAGCTGGTGAGATTGCCGGTCAGGGTGCCGGGAGACCAGAGGTAATGTGCGTCGGATAACAGCCGTACGCCCGTTAAGTCCAACTCGCCGTTGCCCTCGAGCGCTTTGCGCCAGCGCCGCGGCATATCGGCGATGGCTTCCGATGCGCCGGTCAAGGCGCCGCTCAGGGCGTACTTGGTGCCGCCGTGGATGATGCCCTGCGACTTTACGCTCTGCCCCCCACCGAGCACCCCCTTGTCCACCAGCAGCGTCGAATAGCCTAGTCGGCGCAGGCGAGCGTTCAGCCACAGGCCGGCAACACCACCGCCTACGATCAGGACATCGGTGCTCAGGGAATCGGACATGGACAGGCCTCGTTGTGAAATCAGGCGGGCAGTATAACCCCTTGGCTGCCACCATCATTCGATACGGTTAATGCCCTGTCGTGCCGGAAAACAGTTGGATCACGGCCACGCCGGCAATGATCAGCCCCATGCCGAGCGCCGCAGGCAGATCGAGTTTCTGCCCATAGATCAGCGCGGCCGCGATGCTCACCAGCACGATGCCGAGACCGGCCCAGACGGCATAGGCGATCCCCACCGGGATCGTCTTGACCACCAGGCTGAGCATCCAGAACGAGACGCTGTAGCCAACCACCACCAGGAGCAGCGGCAGCGGTCGGCTGAAGCCTGCCAGCGCTTTCATCGATGTGGTAGCGATCACCTCGGCGGTAATGGCGATGGCGAGGTAGATATAGCCAGTCATAGGGACTCCGGTTGGTGCCTTTCGTATGGAAAGCCGCGGTCATTCGGCTTCGGTGGGCTGGGCAAGTTCTACGCAGGGTCGCGGAAACTCACAACAAGCTTCGCGGTGGCCGTTGCGTCGGCGCCTTTGCTAAGCTCCGCGCCCATGAACCGTGCCCTCTATACGCTGCTGTTTCATCTTGCCCTGCCTCTAATCCTGGTTCGCCTGCTCTGGCGTGCTCGGCGTGCGCCGGCGTATTCCAGGCGAATCGGCGAGCGTTTCGCCCTGCGGCTGCCCGCATTCCAGTCAGGTGGCATCTGGGTGCACGCGGTCTCGGTCGGAGAGAGTATCGCGGCGGCGCCGATGATCCGTGAGCTCAGGGCTCGCCATCCGGACTTGCCAATCACCGTGACCTGCATGACCCCGACCGGCTCCGAGCGTATCAAGGCGCTGTTTGGTGACAGGGTCCAGCACTGCTACCTGCCCTATGATCTGCCCTGGGCGGCATCGCGCTTTCTCGACCGGCTGCAACCAGAGCTGGCCGTGGTCATGGAGACCGAGCTCTGGCCCAACCATATCCATCAATGCGCCCGGCGTGGTATTCCGGTCGCGCTGGCCAACGCAAGGCTGTCCGAACGATCGGCGCGAGGCTATGCGCGGTTTGCCCGCTTGACCGCACCGATGCTGGCCGAGCTGAGCCTGATTGCGGCTCAGACCGAGGCCGAGGCCCTGCGCTTCAGGGAGCTGGGCGCGAGTGAAGCCAGCGTGCAGGTAACCGGTTCGATCAAGTTCGACCTCACGGTTGATCCGGCACTGCCGATTCGCGCGGCACAGCTGCGCCAGCAATGGGGCGCAGAGACGAGGCCCGTCTGGATCGGCGCAAGTACTCACACCGGTGAAGACGAGATTCTGCTGGCGGCCCATCGGCTGCTGTTGGCAGAGCACCCTGACGCCCTGCTGATCCTTGTGCCACGTCATCCCGAGCGCTTTCGCTCCGTGCATGAGCTTTGCTGTAAACAGGGTTTCAGCACGGTTCGCCGGTCTCTCGAGGAGCCGCCGCGCGCCGATACCCAGGTGATGCTAGGCGACACCATGGGCGAATTGCTGTTTCTGTTCGCGCTGGCTGATGTCGCTTTCGTCGGCGGAAGCCTGGTGCCAACGGGCGGGCACAACCTGCTTGAACCGGCCGCGTTGGGCAAGCCTGTGCTGACGGGGCCGCACCTGTTCAACTTCCTCGACATCGCCGCACAGATGCGTGATGCCGGTGCGCTCGTCGAAATCGGCAGCGCGCCCGAGCTGGCCGCTTCGATCAAGACATTCTGGAACGATCCCGAGCAGGCGGAACGGGCGCGAATTGCAGGGCTGGGTGTGCTGCAAAACAACCAGGGTGCGTTGGAGCGATTGCTGGCGGGGCTCGGGCGCCTGCTCCGGAACTGACCACGCCTGGGAACATGCACGCGACACGCAGATAAGCCGCCAAGATAACCCCATTCGCGGCCATGGGCCGCTCCTACAAGGTCATGCCGTACGGGTCACGCCGGCGCTGAACACCCCACTGCGCGACCACAAGCCTCGCCTCCGTAGGAGCGGGCCATGCCCGCGAAGGGGGCGTGGTCAGTGAGAGAGGTCCGGATACTCGAAGCCGGCTAATCGATACGCACCGGTCGACCGATGCTTTGCGAAAGGTCCGGCGGCAGGAAATCGGTGTCCGGATCGTAGTCGGCTTTCAGATAACGCTGCAGATCCTCCAGGTCGCCCGGGTTGAGCGTGCCAGCGGCCTGCTTCAGACGCAGGCTGTCGAGGATGTAGTCATAGCGCGCATTATTGTAGTCGCGTACCGCCGCAAACAGGCGGCGCTGGGTGTCGAGCACGTCGACGATATTGCGCGTTCCCACCTGGTAGCCGATGTCGGTGGCTTCCAGAGCGCTCTGGTTGGAGACGATTGATTGCCTCCGTGCCTGCACCTGCTCGACATCGGTGTTCACGGCGCGGTACAGGTTGCGGGTGGATTCGACCACCTGGCGGCGCAGGCTTTCGCGCTGCTGCTCGGTCTGGGTCAGCTGGTGGAAGGCCTCACGGCTCCTGGAGCTGGTCAGCCCGCCACTGTAAAGCGGGATGTTCAGCTGCAGGCCAATGCTGCGCTGCTCGACGTCTCCGGTGTAGCGCGGGATGCCGGTAACGGTTTCGCTGCCCGTATTGGTAAATCCCAGGCTGTCGTTATCGCCCTTGCTGTAGCGCGCCACGGCGTCGAGCGTCGGCGCATGGCCGGCGCGCCGCTGGCGCAGGGTTTCCTCGGCAGCGTTGACGGCCTGGTTGCTGGCCAACAGGTCAAGGTTCTGGTGGGTCGCGGTATTGACCCAGGCACTGGCGTCGTTGGGGATAGGCGGCAATATCGGCAGGCTGTGTTCGATGCCTTCGAGTGCCAAGTATTCGCGGTTGGTCAGGGTGAACAACGCCTGGAACGCATCGTCGACGCGGCGCTGGGCGAGCAGGCGATTGGCGCGTGCGGTATCGAAGCCAGCCTGGGCTTCAAGCACATCGGTGCGGTCCGAAAGCCCAACCTCGAAGCGCTCATCGGCCTGATCGAGCTGCCTCTGGAAAGCCGATTCCTCGGCCTTGGCGGCGGCGAGGTTGTCCTGCGCACGCAGCACGGCGAAATAGGCTTGAGCGGTCAGGCGGATCAGGTCCTGCTCGGCAATCGAGTATTCCAGTGCTGCCTGTTCACTGATGGCTTCGGCCGCTTGCAATTGAAACCAGCGATCAGCGCGGAAGATCGGTTGGCTGAGAGTCGCCTGGTAGACGCTACCGCTGCGTGACAGTGAGCGGGACCCCATGGACGTATCGACGTCGGTGCGCGTATTGCTGAGCTCCGCGCCGCCGCTGAGGTTCGGCAGCAGGCCGGCACGGGCCTGTGGCACGACTTCCTGGATTGCCTTGAACTGGGCGCGCGCTGCGGCGAGGTCTGCGTTGTTTGCAACGGCCTGCTGGTAGACGCTGATCAGGTCGGTGCGGGCGGAAAGGGGAGGTGCTGTCTCGGCCCGGCTCAGCCCCGACGAGGCGGCGGTCACGGCGAGAGCCAACATGAGTCTGCGCAGCATGTGCGTCTTTCCCTGAAGCGAAGTGATGGGCAAGGCTATGCGCGGCCATCCGGGCGGTCAAGGCAGAAGAGCAGGGCGTTCGGGTCCTTGATAGCGGCAATCGGGCCGCCAGCTGTCCACACGAGCCGTGACCCGGCGGTCGAAGTGCATATCGCCGGCATGGCAATCCCGTTCGCTCTTGATTAGACTCGGTCCCGTTCTTGTCGGGGTGCCTTGAGTGAGAGGCTGAGATCGGATAATCCGGATCCCGTTGAACCTGATCAGGTTAAGGCCTGCGTAGGGAACAAGATGTGCTCGCCAGCCGTTCGGAGAGCTCTCTCGGCGCCAGTCCCGGCGCGCCCCGATGCCCTTCATCCGCCGTGTTTTTCAGGTTCGCTCCGACAACTTTCGAGGAGCCAGCCTGATGCGTGCAGAACAACAAAACCTGAGTGAATCGGCCCAGGTCGACCAGGGGTCGATCCAGCCTTTCCCGCGCTCGCAGAAAATCTATGTGCAGGGTTCGCGCCCTGACATCCGCGTGCCGATGCGCGAGATCAGTCTCGATGTGACACCCACAGATTTCGGTGGCGAGATCAACGCACCGGTGCTGGTGTACGACACCTCCGGCCCCTACACCGATCCGAGCGTGACCATCGATGTGCGTAAAGGCCTGGCTGACGTGCGCTCGGCATGGATCGATGACCGCGGCGACACCGAGCTGCTCGACGGCCTCACCTCGCAGTTCGGTCAGCTGCGCCTCGCGGATGCCGAACTCACCAAGATGCGTTTCGCCCACGTGCGCAATCCGCGCCGCGCCAAGCCAGGCAAGAACGTCAGCCAGATGCACTACGCGCGTCAGGGCATCATCACGCCCGAGATGGAGTTCGTCGCCATCCGCGAAAATATGAAGTTGCAGGAAGCGCGCGCGGCTGGCCTGCTCACCGAGCAGCATGCCGGGCAGAGCTTCGGTGCCTCGATTCCGAAGGAAATAACCGCCGAATTCGTTCGCGACGAAGTAGCCCGGGGCCGTGCCATCATCCCGGCGAACATCAACCACACCGAGCTCGAGCCGATGATCATCGGCCGCAACTTCCTGGTGAAGATCAACGGCAATATCGGCAATTCGGCGCTGGGTTCGTCGATCGAAGAAGAAGTGGCCAAGCTGACCTGGGGCATCCGCTGGGGCTCGGACACGGTGATGGACCTGTCCACCGGCAAGCACATCCACGAAACCCGCGAATGGATCATCCGCAACTCGCCAGTGCCGATCGGTACCGTGCCGATCTACCAGGCGCTGGAGAAGGTCAACGGCATCGCCGAGGACCTGACCTGGGAGCTGTTCCGCGACACCCTGATCGAGCAGGCCGAGCAGGGCGTGGACTACTTCACCATCCATGCTGGCGTCTTGCTGCGCTATGTGCCGCTGACCGCCAAGCGGGTCACCGGCATCGTCAGCCGCGGCGGCTCGATCATGGCCAAGTGGTGCCTGGCGCATCATAAAGAGAACTTCCTCTACACCCACTTCGAGGAAATCTGCGAAATCATGAAGGCCTACGACGTCAGCTTCTCGCTGGGCGATGGCCTGCGTCCGGGCTCGATCGCCGATGCCAACGATGCGGCGCAGTTCGGCGAGCTGGAAACCCTCGGCGAGCTGACTAAGATCGCCTGGAAGCACGACGTCCAGTGCATGATCGAAGGCCCCGGCCACGTGCCGATGCACCTGATCAAGGAGAACATGGACAAGCAGCTCGAATGCTGCGACGAGGCGCCGTTCTACACTCTCGGCCCGCTGACCACCGACATCGCACCCGGCTACGACCACATCACCAGCGGCATCGGCGCGGCGATGATCGGCTGGTTCGGTTGCGCCATGCTCTGCTACGTCACGCCCAAGGAGCACCTGGGCTTGCCGAACAAGGATGACGTCAAGACCGGCATCGTCACCTACAAGATCGCCGCGCACGCGGCGGATCTTGCCAAGGGCCATCCGGGTGCGCAGATTCGTGACAATGCCCTGAGTAAGGCGCGATTCGAATTCCGCTGGGAAGACCAGTTCAACCTCGGCCTCGATCCAGACACAGCGCGGGCATTCCATGACGAAACCCTGCCAAAGGATTCGGCCAAGGTCGCGCATTTCTGCTCCATGTGCGGGCCGAAATTCTGCTCGATGAAGATCACCCAGGAGGTGCGCGAATACGCCGCCGAGAACGGCCTGACCGATGAGCAGAGGGCGATCGAGGCCGGCTTCGCCGAGCAATCCTCCCGCTTCAAGGAGGAAGGCTCGGTGATCTACAAGCAGGTGTAGCGGTGGGAGTACGGCCTCTACGTCGTAGGGTGGATGTCGCTTTTTACATCCACCGTGACCTCGATCGGCGGATCGATGAAGCGTGATCCACCCTACGCCACTGCAAACAGGTATGGCGCTATCCACCGTATGAGCGGG
>DGLA01000020.1:78967-79145 GCA_002387205.1 Stutzerimonas stutzeri
CAGGCGCTTCCGTCGTTACCGCGAAAACTCCTAACCCTGGCTCTGCCAGGTTTCACAACAACCCCTCCGAGACGACAACGTGAACATACCCGGCCGCTACTCCCCTCACCAGAGCATTCCCGCCGAACACCGTGTGTTCGGCGGGCGGGGTCTGTTTTCGCTGTGGTTTTCCCTCGGC
>DGLA01000017.1 GCA_002387205.1 Stutzerimonas stutzeri
TGGGAATCGTCAAGGAGCACACTTCCGTCTGGTATGCAGACGGTCGCACGTACGCCGATTATCTGCTCGCAGATTTGAACGTGCGTGAATACCTCCAAGACAAATTAAAAAGCGCGTCCGTAAGCCGTATCGACATCCATCGTCCGGCTCAAACCGCACGCATCACCATCCATACCGCTCGTCCCGGCATCGTGATCGGAAAGAAGGGTGAGGATGTTGAGAAGCTGCGTCAGGACCTGACCAAAAGAATGGGTGTGCCTGTGCACATCAACATCGAAGAAATCCGCAAGCCGGAACTCGATGCAATGCTGGTAGCACAGAACGTCGCTCAGCAGCTGGAGCGTCGCGTGATGTTTCGTCGCGCCATGAAGCGCGCCGTACAGAATGCGATCCGCATTGGTGCCAAGGGCATCAAGATCCAGGTGAGCGGTCGTCTGGGTGGGGCTGAAATCGCCCGTACGGAATGGTATCGGGAAGGTCGTGTGCCGCTGCACACCCTGCGTGCCGATATCGACTACAACACCTACGAAGCGCACACCACTTATGGTGTGATCGGCGTCAAGGTCTGGATCTTCAAAGGCGAAGTTATTGGTGGTCGCCATGAAGAGCTCAAGCCGCAAGCGCCTGCGCCTCGTAAAAAAGCTGCCAAGTAAGGAGTACGCCAAATGTTGCAACCAAAGCGTACAAAATTCCGCAAGCAGATGACCGGTCACAACCGTGGCCTGGCTCAGCGCGGTAGCAAAGTCAGCTTCGGCGAGTTCGCTCTGAAGTCTGTCGCTCGTGGTCGTCTCACTGCGCGTCAGATCGAGTCCGCACGTCGTGCGTTGACCCGTCATGTCAAGCGTGGCGGCAAGATCTGGATCCGTGTTTTCCCCGACAAGCCGATCTCCAAGAAGCCGCTTGAAGTGCGGATGGGTAAAGGTAAGGGCAACGTCGAGTACTGGGTAGCCCAGATTCAGCCGGGCAAAGTGCTCTACGAGATCGAGGGTGTTTCCGAAGAGCTGGCGCGTGAGGCATTCGCCCTGGCTGCTGCAAAGCTGCCGCTCGCCACCTCCTTTGTTAAGCGGACGGTGATGTGATGAAAGCGAATGATCTTCGTGAAAAATCCGCTCAGCAGCTAAACGAGCAACTGCTCGAGCTGCTGCGCGACCAGTTCAATCTGCGTATGCAGAAAGCAACTGGCCAGTTGGGGCAGTCGCACCTGCTCTCGCAAGTCAAGCGCGACATCGCTCGTGTCAAGACTGTGCTCAACCAGCAGGCAGGTAAGTGATCATGGCTGAAGTTGAAAAAACTGTCCGCACGCTGACTGGCCGCGTCGTCAGCGACAAAATGGACAAAAGCATCACCGTTCTGATCGAGCGTCGCGTCAAGCACCCGATCTACGGTAAATACGTGAAGCGTTCGACCAAACTGCACGCCCACGACGAAACCAACCAGTGCCGTATCGGCGACAAGGTCACTATCCGCGAGACTCGTCCGCTGGCAAAGACCAAGTGCTGGATGTTGGTTGATGTCGTTGAACGTGCCGTCGAAGTCTAAGGGCTAGGGGTCGGAGAAATTATATGATTCAGACTCAATCAATGCTCGATGTGGCTGACAACAGTGGCGCTCGTCGCGTCATGTGTATCAAGGTCCTCGGTGGTTCGCATCGCCGTTACGCCGGTATCGGCGACATCATTAAGGTTACCGTCAAGGAAGCGATTCCGCGTGGCAAGGTCAAGAAGGGCCAGGTAATGACTGCTGTTGTGGTCCGTACCCGCCACGGTGTTCGCCGTCCGGATGGCTCCATTATTCGCTTCGATGGCAATGCTGCTGTTCTGTTGAACAACAAGCAGGAGCCAATTGGCACCCGTATTTTCGGGCCGGTGACGCGTGAGCTTCGTTCAGAGAAGTTCATGAAGATCGTCTCGCTCGCGCCTGAAGTGCTGTAAGGAGAAGCCGCATGCAAAAGATTCGTCGCAACGACGAGATCATCGTCATCGCCGGCAAGGACAAGGGTAAGCGCGGTAAGGTGCTCCGGGTTCTCGCCGACGACCGTCTGGTTGTCGGTGGTATCAACCTGGTAAAGCGTCATACCAAGCCGAACCCGATGTCAGGCGTTCAGGGCGGTATCGTCGAGAAGGAGGCGCCTCTGCACGCCTCTAACGTCGCTATTTTCAACGGTGAAACCAACAAGGCTGACCGCGTTGGGTTCAAGGTTGAAGACGGCAAGAAAATTCGTGTCTTCAAGTCGACCCAGAAGCCGGTTGAAGCTTGAGACTGCTAGGTAGATAACCATGGCACGACTAAAAGAAGTTTATCGGAAGCAAATCGCTCCCAAGCTGAAAGAAGAGCTTCAGCTGGGCAACGTGATGGAAGTTCCGCGCATCACCAAGATCACCCTTAACATGGGTATCGGCGAAGCGATCGGTGATAAGAAGATCATCGACAACGCGGTTGCCGACCTGGAAAAGATCACTGGCCAAAAGGTCGTCGTGACTCACGCTCGGAAATCCATCGCTGGCTTCAAGGTCCGCGAAGGTTGGCCGATCGGCGTCAAGGTGACGCTGCGCAGCGATCGCATGTACGAGTTCCTGGATCGTCTGCTGTCTATCTCTCTGCCTCGGGTTCGCGATTTCCGCGGGCTGAATGCCAAGTCCTTCGATGGCCGCGGCAACTACAGCATGGGCGTTAAAGAGCAGATCATTTTCCCGGAAATCGATTACGACAAGATCGATGCCCTGCGTGGTCTGGACATTACGCTGACCACCACCGCCCGGACGGACGAAGAGGGTCGCGCGTTGCTGCGTGCCTTTAACTTCCCGTTCCGTAACTGATTGGAGTAGGCACATGGCTAAGCAAAGCATGAAGAACCGTGAGCTGAAGCGTCAGCAAACGGTTGCCAAGTACGCTCAGAAGCGTGCTGCGCTGAAGGCTGTCATCGCCAATCCGGAATCCACTCCGGAAGCCCGCTGGGAAGCCCAGGTGGCATTGCAGAAGCAGCCCCGCGACGCTAGCGCTTCGCGCCTGCGTAATCGCTGCCGCCTGACTGGCCGTCCGCATGGTGTTTATCGCAAGTTTGGTCTTGCGCGTAACATGCTGCGCCAGGCTGCCATGCGTGGTGATGTTCCAGGTCTGGTCAAGGCCAGCTGGTAATGAAATAGCGGTCCGGCTCTACTGCGGACAGGTTGTTTCAGATCAAGCCCCTTATGGGGCTTGATTCATTTCTGGAGTGTCTCTAGAATGCTCGGCTCGCCCGAGTCACGCCTATGGCATGATCTCATCTAGTAGGCGACACGAGCCTTTGCAGGCTTATTTTTTTGTATTAGGAGCCAAGCGCCCATGAGTATGCAGGACCCGTTAGCGGACATGCTAACTCGTATCCGTAATGCCCAGATGGCCGAAAAGTCCGTCGTAAGCATGCCGTCTTCCACACTGAAGGTGGCTGTAGCCGATGTGCTTCAAGGTGAAGGCTATATCGCAGGATACAACGTCAGCAGCGACGCCAAGCCGCAGCTGTCCATCGAGCTCAAGTACTTCGAGGGCCGTCCGGTCATCGAGGAGCTGAAGCGCGTAAGCCGTCCTGGCCTTCGCCAGTACAAATCCGTTGATCAGTTGCCGAAGGTTCGCGGCGGTCTGGGTGTTTCGATCGTGTCCACCAACAAGGGTGTGATGACTGATCGGGCTGCTCGCGCTGCTGGCGTTGGCGGCGAAGTGCTCTGCACAGTGTTCTAAGGGGGGATAAGCATGTCTCGCGTTGCTAAGAACCCCGTCAAGCTGCCCGCCGGTGTTGAATTCAACATGTCTGGCCAGCGGCTTTCGGTGAAGGGTGCCAAGGGCGCTCTCGAACTGAATGTGCACTCGTCCGTGGAAGTTATTCACGAGGCTGGTGAGCTCCGTTTTGCTGCGCGTAACGGCGATCAGCAGAATCGCGCCATGGCCGGTACTACCCGTGCGCTGGTTAACAACATGGTGATCGGTGTCAGCCAAGGCTTCGAGCGCAAGCTCCAGCTGGTTGGTGTTGGTTACAAAGCACAAGCCAAAGGTCAAGTGCTGTCCCTGGCTCTCGGCTTCTCGCATCCGGTGGAATATGAACTGCCGCAAGGCGTTACCGCTGAGACCCCCAGCCAGACCGACATCCTGATCAAGGGCGTCGACAAGCAACTGGTCGGTCAGGTGGCTGCAGAAATCCGCGACTTCCGCCGCCCTGAGCCTTACAAGGGCAAAGGCGTGCGTTACTCGGACGAAGTGGTCCGTCGTAAAGAAGCTAAGAAGAAGTAGGGCATAGCACATGAGCGTAAAGAAAGTTACTCGTCTGCGTCGCGCTCGCAAGGCACGCCTGAAGATGCGCGAGCTGGAAACCGTACGCCTTTGTGTGTACCGCTCTTCCCAGCACATCTACGCCCAGGTCCTTTCGGCCGACGGCGGCAAGGTTTTGGCCAGCGCCTCGACTCTGGACAAAGAATTGCGTAGCGGTGCCACTGGCAACGTTGACGCTGCCAAGAAAGTTGGTCAGCTGGTCGCTGAGCGTGCTAAGGCCGCAGGTGTCACCCAGGTGGCGTTCGACCGTTCTGGCTTCAAGTACCACGGTCGTGTCAAGGCACTGGCTGATGCTGCTCGTGAAGGCGGGCTGGAGTTCTAAGTTATGGCATATAACGAGCAAAAGCGCGACGAAGGCTATATTGAGAAGCTGGTTCAAGTTAACCGCGTCGCCAAGACTGTAAAAGGTGGCCGTATCTTCACCTTCACCGCGTTGACCGTGGTGGGTGACGGCAAGGGTCGTGTCGGTTTCGGTCGCGGTAAGTCCCGCGAAGTGCCTGCTGCTATTCAGAAGGCCATGGAGGCGGCTCGCCGCAACATGATCCAGGTTGACCTGAACGGCACCACGCTGCAGTACGCAACCAAGGCCGCGCATGGCGCTTCCAAGGTCTACATGCAACCTGCTTCCGAAGGTACCGGTGTTATCGCTGGTGGTGCGATGCGCGCCATCCTCGAAGTCGCCGGTGTCCAGAACGTCCTGGCCAAGTGCTACGGCTCGACCAACCCTGTGAACGTGGTGCACGCCACCTTTAAGGGTTTGAAGGCCATGCAGTCGCCTGAGTCGATCGCTGCCAAGCGTGGCAAGAGCGTCGAGGAGATTTCCTGATGGCTAATACCGTCAAGGTCACGCTGATCAAGAGCGTCAGCGGTCGTATTCCCAATCACAAGCTTTGCGTCAAGGGCCTCGGCCTGCGTCGCATTGGTCACACCGTCGAGGTTCAGGACACCCCTGAGAATCGCGGCATGATCAACAAGGCTTATTACATGCTCCGTGTGGAGGGCTAAGCCATGCAACTGAACGATCTGCGTTCTGCGCCGGGTGCCCGTCGCGAAAAGCTTCGTCCCGGTCGCGGCATCGGTAGCGGACTCGGTAAGACCGGTGGTCGCGGTCACAAGGGTCAGACTTCCCGCTCCGGTGGCAAGATTGCTCCTGGTTTCGAGGGTGGCCAGCAGCCGCTGCATCGTCGCCTGCCGAAGTTCGGCTTCGTTTCGCTGAAGGCCATGGATCGCGCCGAAGTGCGTACCTCCGAGCTGGCCAAAGTGGAAGGCGATGTCGTCTCCGTGCAGAGCCTCAAGGACGCCAACGTAATCAACCAGAACGTACTGCGTGTGAAAATCATGCTATCCGGTGAGGTTGGTCGCGCTGTAACTCTTAAGGGTATCGCCGCCACCAAAGGTGCGCGTGCGGCTATCGAAGCAGCTGGCGGCAAGTTCGAGGAATAAATGGCTAAGCAAGGTGCTCTCTCCGCGCTGAGTAATGGCGGGCTGTCTGAACTCTGGGCTCGTCTGCGCTTTCTGCTGATGGCGATCATCGTCTATCGGGTTGGGGCGCACATCCCGGTACCGGGGATCAATCCCGACAGGTTGGCCGAGCTGTTTCGTCAGAACGAAGGGACCATCCTTAGCCTGTTCAACATGTTTTCCGGCGGCGCGCTCGAACGCATGAGTATTTTTGCGCTGGGGATCATGCCGTACATCTCGGCATCGATCATCATGCAGCTCATGACTGCGGTGAGTCCGCAGCTGGAACAGTTGAAGAAGGAAGGCGAGGCCGGTCGTCGCAAGATCAGTCAGTACACCCGTTATGGTGCGTTGGTCCTGGCAATTGTGCAGGCGATCGGTATGTCCGTCGGTCTGGCGGGTCAGGACGTTGCGTTCAGCAACGACTTCGGCTTCTACTTCGTGGCTATCACCACGTTTGTCGCTGGTGCGATGTTCATGATGTGGCTGGGCGAGCAGATCACCGAGCGAGGCGTTGGTAACGGCATTTCGATGTTGATCTTCGCCGGTATCGTTGCAGGTTTGCCGGGTGCCCTTGGGCAGTCCTTTGAGTCTGCACGTCAGGGCGACGTCAATATCATTGCGTTGCTTGCGGTCGGCTTGCTTGCTGTGGCGATCATTGGTTTCGTGGTCTTTATCGAGCGTGGTCAGCGGCGGATCGCCGTGCATTACGCCAAGCGCCAGCAAGGCCGCAAGGTCTTTGCTGCGCAGACCAGCCACCTGCCCTTGAAAGTGAATATGGCGGGCGTGATTCCCGCGATCTTCGCCAGCAGCATTCTGCTGTTTCCAGCTTCGCTGGGGCAGTGGTTCGGTCAGTCCGAAAGCATGAGCTGGCTGGCTGATATCTCGCAAGCGATTGCCCCTGGCCAGCCATTGAACATCCTGTTGTTCAGTGCCGGGATCATCTTCTTCTGCTTCTTCTATACGGCGTTGATGTTCAACCCTAAAGACGTAGCTGAGAATTTGAAGAAGTCCGGTGCGTTTATCCCGGGGATTCGTCCTGGCGAGCAGTCGGCGCGCTATATCGATGGCGTGCTGACGCGCTTGACCATGTTCGGTGCCCTGTACATGACGGCTGTTTGCCTGCTGCCTCAGTTCCTTGTGGTTGCTGCAAACGTACCGTTCTACCTTGGCGGGACTTCGCTGCTGATTGTGGTTGTGGTGGTCATGGACTTCATGTCCCAGGTTCAGTCACACCTCATGTCTCACCAGTACGATTCCCTGATGAAAAAAGCCAATCTGAAGGGTTATGGCAGCGGAATGCTTCGCTGATCTATCCGTAAGGTTCCAGGAGTTCTCATGAAAGTTCGTGCATCGGTCAAGAAGCTGTGCCGCAACTGCAAAATCGTCCGTCGCGAAGGCGTCGTACGAGTGATCTGCAGTGCAGAACCGCGTCACAAGCAGCGCCAAGGCTGATTGTGATCTAAGGCTTGAGCCCGGCAGCTAGTGCGCTGCCGGGTTGATTATTTGTTATTACAGCGTTAGTATCTCGCGCCCTTTTCTTGGCTTCCGGGGCGTTGGGTAGCTGTCAATTGGAGTTTCACTGAATGGCCCGTATTGCAGGCGTAAACATTCCGGATAACAAGCATACTGTTATCTCGCTGACCTACATCTATGGTGTTGGTCGCACTCGTGCGCAGACCATCTGTGCAGCTACCGGTGTCAACCCGGCAGCGAAAATCAAGGATCTCACTGACGAGCAGGTAGAACTGCTTCGTGGCGAAGTGGGCAAGTTCATCGTTGAAGGTGACTTGCGTCGCGAAGTCAACATGAAGATCAAGCGCTTGATGGACCTGGGTTGCTATCGCGGCCTGCGTCATCGTCGTGGTCTGCCGGTCCGCGGTCAGCGTACCAAGACCAACGCTCGTACCCGTAAGGGTCCGCGTAAGCCGATCCGCAAGTAATCGCATTAGCGCATCGACAGGAATCTAATCATGGCAAAACCTGCTGCTCGTCCTCGTAAAAAAATCAAAAAGACGGTGGTTGATGGCATCGCCCACATCCACGCATCTTTCAACAACACCATCATCACGATCACTGATCGTCAGGGTAACGCACTGTCTTGGGCGACCTCCGGCGGTTCCGGTTTTCGCGGCTCGCGTAAGAGCACTCCCTTTGCTGCTCAGGTAGCTGCTGAGCGTGCCGGTCAGGCTGCGCTGGAGTACGGGCTCAAGAATCTTGACGTTAACGTCAAGGGTCCTGGTCCGGGTCGTGAATCTGCCGTTCGTGCTTTGAATGGCTGTGGTTATAAAATCGCCAGCATCACCGACGTGACGCCAATCCCGCATAACGGGTGCCGTCCGCCGAAGAAGCGCCGCGTGTAATCAGGAGACAGTGAAAGATGGCTCGTTATATTGGTCCCAAGTGCAAACTGTCTCGTCGTGAAGGCACCGATCTCTTTCTGAAGAGTGGTGCACGCGCGCTCGAATCGAAGTGCAACATCGAAACCCCACCGGGTGTCCATGGTCAGCGTCGTGGTCGCCTCTCCGACTACGGCACGCAACTGCGTGAAAAGCAGAAAGTTCGTCGCATCTACGGTGTGCTCGAGCGTCAGTTCAGCGGTTATTACAAGGAAGCTGCCAGTCGCAAAGGCGCTACCGGCGAAAACCTGCTGCAGCTTCTTGAGTGCCGTCTGGACAACGTCGTGTATCGCATGGGCTTCGGCTCCACCCGTGCCGAGTCGCGTCAGCTGGTATCGCACAAAGCGATCAGCGTTAATGGTCAGACTGTGAATGTCCCGTCCTATCAGGTTAAAGCTGGGGACGTGGTTGCCGTTCGCGAGAAGTGCCGCAACCAGCTGCGTATCGCCCAAGCCCTTGAACTGTGCGTACAGCGCGGTCGCGTCGAATGGGTCGAAGTAGATACCGACAAGAAATCTGGTGTTTTCAAAAATGTTCCGGCTCGCAGTGATCTGTCCGCCGACATTAACGAAAACCTGATTGTCGAGCTCTACTCCAAGTAAGGGCTAGAAAATAGGTGTATCCATGCAGAGTTCGGTAAATGAGTTCCTGACCCCCCGCCATATCGATGTGCAGGTGGTCAGTCCGACCCGCGCCAAGATCACACTCGAGCCTCTCGAGCGTGGTTTCGGCCACACCCTGGGCAACGCGCTGCGTCGCATTCTGTTGTCCTCCATGCCCGGCTGCGCTGTAGTCGAGGCTGAGATCGACGGTGTGCTCCACGAGTACAGCGCAATCGAGGGCGTGCAGGAAGATGTAATCGAAATCCTGCTCAACCTCAAAGGTATCGCCATCAAGCTGCACGGCCGTGATGAAGTGACCTTGAGCCTGGTGAAGAAGGGCGCGGGCGCTGTTACCGCTGCCGATATCCAGCTGGATCACGATGTCGAAATCGTCAATGGCGATCACTTGATCGCCAATCTGGCGGCTAATGGTTCGATCAACATGAAGCTCAAGGTCGCTCGCGGCCGTGGTTACGAGCCAGCTGACGCGCGTCAGAGTGATGAAGATGAAAGCCGCAGCATCGGCCGTCTTCAGCTCGACGCAACCTTCAGTCCGGTTCGTCGCGTTGCTTATGTAGTTGAGAACGCTCGTGTTGAGCAGCGCACCAACCTGGACAAGCTCGTCATTGATCTGGAAACCAACGGTACGCTGGATCCCGAAGAGGCTATCCGCCGTGCCGCGACCATCCTGCAACAGCAGTTGGCTGCGTTCGTCGATCTCAAGGGTGACAGTGAGCCTGTTGTCGTCGAGCAGGAAGACGAGATCGATCCGATCCTGTTGCGTCCAGTCGATGACCTGGAGCTGACCGTTCGTTCGGCAAACTGCCTCAAGGCAGAAAACATCTATTACATCGGTGATCTGATCCAGCGCACCGAAGTCGAGCTGTTGAAAACACCGAACCTGGGAAAGAAGTCTCTGACCGAAATCAAAGATGTTCTGGCCTCTCGTGGTCTGTCCCTTGGCATGCGTCTCGATAATTGGCCGCCGGCAAGTCTCAAGAAGGACGATAAGGCTACGGCCTGATCGTCCCTAGTCACCGAACTGATCGTTTGGTAAGGAATTTCAATCATGCGTCATCGTAAAAGTGGCCGTCATCTCAGCCGCACAAGCGCACACCGTAAGGCTATGTTTCAAAACATGGCGGTGTCGCTGTTCGAGCACGAACTGATCAAAACTACTCTGCCTAAAGCTAAGGAGCTGCGTCGCGTCGCCGAGCCGCTGATCACCCTGGCCAAAGAAGACAGCGTTGCCAACCGTCGCCTGGCTTTTGACCGCACGCGTTCGAAAGCGATCGTCGGTAAGTTGTTCAGCGATCTGGGCCCGCGTTACGCCACCCGTCAAGGCGGCTATCTGCGGATCCTAAAGTGCGGATTCCGCGCGGGTGATAACGCTCCTATGGCATACGTCGAGCTAGTAGACCGTCCGGTTTCTGGCGAGGTTGAAGCTGCCGAGTAAGCGTTAATCCGTTTGCTTTGAAAAAGCCGGGCTCTGCCCGGCTTTTTGCGTCTTATCGTTAGGTTCTAGCTATCAGCCTTCTTCTATCAATAAATTAGTCGAGAGGCGTCGTTCCGCTTAAAGTCTCCGCAAGCCAGCCAATCGGCCACTTCAGGAGATCTTCGATGAGTAAAGCCATTCCCCTCACCACTGCCGCTGGCGCGCCAGTGGCAGACAATCAGAATTCCCGCTCAGCTGGCTCTCGCGGGTCGCTGCTGCTTGAAGATTTCCACCTCGTTGAGAAACTCGCACATTTCAACAGGGAGGTCATTCCGGAGCGGCGCGTCCATGCTAAAGGATCAGGCGCGTACGGTACGTTGACCATCACTTCTGATGTATCCCGATATACATCGGCCAGCCTGTTCGATGCGGTCGGCAAGCAGACGCCTCTGTTTCTGCGGTTTTCTACTGTGGGCGGCGAACGAGGGTCGGCTGACACCGAGCGTGATCCACGCGGTTTCGCAGTGAAGTTCTATACCGAACAAGGTAACTGGGACATCGTTGGTAATAACACGCCGGTCTTCTTCCTGCGCGATCCGCTGAAGTTCCCTGACTTCATCCATACCCAAAAGCGTGACCCCTGGACCAACCTCAAGAGCCCTCAAATGATGTGGGACTTCTGGTCGCTCTCGCCCGAGGCGCTGCATCAGGTAACCATCTTGTTTTCCGATCGCGGCATTCCGGACGGTTACCGGTTCATGCATGGTTTCGGCAGTCATACGTTCAGCTTGGTAAATGCACAAGGGATGCGGACCTGGGTGAAGTTCCACTTCAAGAGCCTGCAGGGCATCAAGAATCTTGCTCCTGCTGAGGCCGCGCGCCTGGCAGGCAGTGACCCGGATTACGCTCAGCGAGACCTCTTTGATGCCATCGATCGCGGCGATTTTCCGAAATGGCGCATGTGCATTCAGGTGATGAGTGAAGCGCAGGCAGCGGAGCGGGCGGAGAACCCGTTCGATGTCACTAAAACCTGGTCGCAGAAAAAGTTTCCGTTGATCGAGGTTGGTGTGCTGGAACTGAATCGGAACCCCGAGAACTATTTTGCCGAGGTCGAGCAGGCCGCATTCGCGCCAAGTAATCTGGTGCCGGGTATCGGCTTGTCTCCAGACAGGATGCTTCAGGGGCGCGTCTTTGCGTATGCGGACGCGCAACGCTATCGCATCGGGACCAACCATCAGCAGCTGCCGGTCAATGCCCCTCGTTGTCCCTACCAGAATTATCAACGAGATGGTGCCATGCGGTTCGACGGCAATGGTGGTTCGGCGCCGAATTACGAGCCGAACAGCTACGCTGCTGCGCCAAAAGAGATGTCGCAGTTTTCCGAGCCTGCTTTGGCGCTCAATGGCGCTGCCGATCGATATGACCATCGGGCGGACGGCGATTGTTACAGCCATGCGGGGGCGTTGTTTCGCCTGATGAATGCCGAGCAGCAGGCGTTGCTGATAGGCAATATCGTAGGAGCCATGAAGCCGGTCTCCCGCGACGTCCAGCTGCGGCAGTTACGGCATTTCTTCAGGGCTGACCCTGCCTATGGCGCGGGGGTTGCGCAGGGCCTGGGCATCGACCCTAACGAGATCGGTTGACTTCGACAATGAAGGCCGGGCTCGAGCCCGGCTTTCTCTGGCTCACGCTCGATCGCGCTCCAGCAACGGTTTGAGGAAGTGGCCGGTATGGGACTGCTGCATCTGCGCAACCTGCTCTGGGGTGCCCACCGCAATGATCTGCCCCCCTTTCGAACCGCCTTCGGGGCCTAGATCTACAAGCCAGTCCGCCGTCTTGATGACATCCAGGTTGTGTTCGATAACCACCACGGTGTTGCCGTGATCCCGCAGGCGATGCAGTACGTCGAGCAGCTGTTGAATATCGGCAAAGTGAAGGCCAGTGGTCGGCTCGTCGAGTATGTAGAGCGTTTTGCCTGTATCTCGCTTGGATAATTCTCGGGAAAGCTTGACGCGTTGGGCTTCGCCGCCCGAAAGAGTGGTCGCGCTCTGGCCAAGCTTGATATAGGACAGCCCTACATCCATCAATGTCTGGAGCTTGCGCGCTACGGCGGGCACAGGATCGAAGAACTCACGGGCTTCCTCGATCGTCATGTCCAGCACCTCAGTGATGCTCTTACCCTTGTATTTCACTTCCAATGTTTCACGGTTGTAACGCTTGCCCTTGCAGACATCGCAGGGCACGTAGATGTCTGGCAGGAAGTGCATCTCCACCTTGATCACGCCATCGCCCTGACATGCTTCGCAGCGACCACCTTTGACGTTGAACGAGAAGCGGCCAGGGCCGTAGCCGCGCGATCGCGCTTCTGGCACACCGGCGAACAGTTCCCGGATTGGGGTGAACAAGCCCGTGTAGGTCGCCGGGTTCGAGCGTGGTGTGCGGCCGATGGGGCTCTGGTCGATATCAACCACCTTGTCGAGATGTTGTAGCCCATCGAACGAATCGTGAGGCGCGGATTCGAGGGTCGTGGCTCCGTTGAGGGCGGTCGCCGTGATGGGGAATAGCGTGTTGTTGATCAGGGTCGACTTGCCCGATCCGGATACGCCAGTGATGCAGGTAAGCAAACCAACGGGAATCTCAAGGTCTACGTTACGCAGGTTGTTGCCCCGCGCGCCCTTAAGCGTGAGCAAGCGGGCCGGGTCGCGAGCCGTCCGCTTGGCGGGATAGGCAATCTTGACGCGGCCAGAAAGGTAGCCGCCAGTCAGCGAGGCAGGATTGGCCATGACCTCGTCGGGCGTACCCTCAGCGACGATCTGTCCGCCGTGCACTCCCGCGCCGGGGCCTATGTCCACCACGTAATCGGCAAGACGGATGGCGTCTTCATCGTGTTCGACCACTATCACCGTGTTGCCAATATCGCGCAGATGCCGAAGCGTACCCAGCAGGCGTTCGTTGTCACGCTGGTGCAAGCCGATGGAGGGTTCGTCCAGGATGTACATCACTCCGACTAGTCCTGCCCCGATCTGGCTCGCAAGTCTGATCCGTTGTGCCTCCCCTCCAGAGAGGGTATCGGCGCTGCGGTCGAGGGTGAGATAGTCGAGCCCGACATTGACCAGGAACTGCAGCCGCTCGCAGATTTCCTTGAGAATCTTGTCGGCAATCTCTCCGCGACGACCGGTCAGCGAAAGCCCGCCGAAGTATTCGGTGGCCTCTCCGATTGGAAGGCCAGTCACTGCCGGCAAGGTCTTGTCGCCGACCCACACATGGCGCGCCTCCCGCCTGAGGCGAGTCCCACGGCATTCGGGGCAGGGCTGCGTGGAAAGATACTTGGCAAGCTCTTCGCGAACCGTGTTGGACTCGGTTTCCCGATAGCGGCGCTCAAGGTTCGGGATGATGCCTTCGAAAGGGTGAGAGCGTTTGACGATATCGCCGCGGTCGTTCAGATAGCGAAAGTCCACGTTTTCGCGACCGCTGCCCCGTAGCACGACTTTCTGCTGTTCGGGCGGCAAGGATTCGAAGGGGTCATCGAGACTGAATCCGTAATGCGAGGCCAGCGAGCCGAGCATCTGGAAATAATAGACGTTGCGCCGATCCCAGCCGCGTATGGCTCCTTCGGCCAGCGTCAGCTCGCCATTGACCAGCCGCTTGGCATCGAAGAACTGTTTGACACCCAGGCCGTCACAGGTCGGGCAGGCACCGGCCGGGTTGTTGAAGGAAAACAGCTTGGGCTCGAGTTCGCTGATCGAGTGTCCGCAGATATGACAGGCGAAGCGCGCCGAAAAGATCAGCTCATCGCTGCTGTCATCCTCTTCCATCGAGGCCACCAGGGCGATGCCGTCCGCCAGCTTCAGGGCCGTTTCAAAGGATTCGGCCAGTCGCTGCTGAAGGTCGGTGCGCACTTTGAAACGATCCACCACGACGTCGATGGAATGCTTCTTCTGTTTATCCAGTTTAGGCAGCTCATCCAATTCGTAGAGCTTGCCGTTGACCCTGGCTCGAACGAAGCCCTGGGCGCGTAGTTCGTCAAAGACGGCCAGATGCTCGCCTTTGCGCTCGCGAATCACCGGGGCGAGCAGCATCAGCTTGCGCCCTTCCGGCTGCGTCAGAACCTGGTCGACCATCTGGCTGACAGTCTGGGCCTCGAGCGGTGCGTCATGGTCAGGGCAGCGGGGTGTGCCGACGCGGGCGTAGAGCAGTCGCAGGTAGTCGTAGATCTCGGTGATGGTGCCCACGGTAGACCGTGGGTTGTGCGAGGTCGACTTCTGCTCGATCGAAATGGCCGGAGAGAGGCCTTCGATCGTGTCGACGTCCGGCTTTTCCATCATCGACAGGAACTGCCTAGCGTATGCCGAAAGGGATTCGACATAACGACGCTGGCCTTCGGCATACAGCGTGTCGAAGGCTAGCGAGGACTTGCCGGAACCTGACAGCCCGGTAATCACGATCAGTTTGTCGCGGGGCAGGGTCAGGTCGATGTTTTTCAGGTTGTGGGTTCGAGCCCCACGAATCAGAATCTTGTCCAAAGCAGCCTCGCTTGGCGGGCGAAAACCCGAAATTATACGGCCGGGAGCTAGATAGCGGCAAAATAGCGCGCCTGTGCCGAGCAGGGGATGACTGCTAGAATCGCCGCCGGTTCATTCAAGCGAGACCCCCCATGCAGGATCCTTACAGCGAGCGCATGAGCGCTAGCGAAACCCGTGCAGCCTCAGGACTTGCGTTGGTTTTCGCGTTTCGCATGCTCGGCATGTTCATGGTTCTGCCTGTCCTGGCGACCTATGGTATGGATCTTCAAGGCGCTACGCCGGCACTCATTGGTCTGGCCATCGGTGCTTATGGTTTGACCCAGGCGGTGCTGCAAATTCCCTTCGGCATGTTATCGGACCGTATCGGCCGCCTTCCGGTGATCTATTTCGGCTTGTTGATCTTTGCCGTCGGCGCAGCGCTCGCCGCAACGGCGGACTCCATCTGGGCGGTGATTGCAGGACGCATCCTGCAGGGGGCGGGCGCGATTTCGGCGGCGGTGATGGCGCTGCTCTCCGATCTCACGCGCGAACAACACCGTACCAAGGCGATGGCAATGATTGGCATGAGTATCGGTGTTTCCTTCGCCGTCGCGATGGTTGTAGGGCCGCTTTTGACGAGCGCTTTCGGGCTTTCCGGTCTGTTCTGGGTCACGGCTGGGATGGCGCTTCTGGGGATACTGGTTGTTGCAGCACTGCCGCGAGCGCCCGAGCATATCCGGCATCGGGAATCCGGCGTGGCCAGCCAGGCACTCGGCGTGACGTTACGACATCCCGATCTGTTGCGATTGGATTTCAGTATTTTTGTACTGCATGCCGTTCTGATGGCCAGTTTCGTGGCGCTACCGCTAGCCTTGATGAATGAAGCGGCGCTGCCCAAGGACGAGCATTGGTGGGTGTATCTCACTGCGCTGGTAGTAGGCTTCTTCGGTATGGTGCCGTTTATCATCTATGGCGAAAAAAAGCGTCAGATGAGGCGTGTTGTGCTTGGCGCCGTGGCAGTGCTGGTGCTGGCGGAACTGTTTTTCTGGTGGTTCGGCGATCGGCTTTGGTCGCTGGTCGGCGGCATGATCGTGTTTTTCATCGCGTTCAACCTTTTGGAGGCCTCGTTGCCCTCGCTGATCAGCAAGGTGGCACCGGCGGGCGGCAAGGGGACGGCCATGGGCATCTATTCGACGAGCCAGTTCCTGGGCTCCGGCCTTGGCGGTGTTCTCGGAGGCTTCTTCTATCAGCAGGGCGGCCTGGGTCTGGTTTTCGTCGGCTGTGCTGCTCTGTGCGCGTTGTGGTTCATGACGACCTGGAGCATGCGCGAGCCGCCCTATGTCACCGGTCTTCGCCTGCCGCTTTCGCCCGATGCTGCGCTTAACCCCTTGCTTGCGGAGCAGATGCTTGCCGTTCCTGGCGTATCGGATGCCGTGGTTATCGTCGAGGAGGCCGCTGCCTACCTCAAGGTGGACATGAAGCTATTGGATCGAGCCGAGCTGGATAGGCTGGTCGCCTGACCACTGTGCGTCCGGTGGTGCTGCGGTCCGCCGTCATCCGGTCGCGCCGGTTGGCCAGTGTGGGGCGGTAATGTAAGATTGCCGGTCACTGGCCGTTTCCCCGTTTGTGGAAGTTCGTTACGCGCCAACTAGAAAACCATTCAGCAAAGGAGTTACCCATGGCCAGAGGGGTGAACAAAGTCATCTTGATCGGCAATGTTGGCGGCGACCCGGAAACCCGCTACCTGCCCAATGGCAATGCGGTGACCAACATCACGCTGGCTACCACTGACAGCTGGAAGGACAAGCAAACCGGTCAGCAGCAGGAGCGCACCGAGTGGCACCGCGTCGTGCTGTTCGGCAAGGTTGCAGAGATCGCCGGTGAGTATCTGCGCAAAGGCTCGCAGTGCTACATCGAAGGTCGTCTCCAGACCCGCGAATGGGAGAAGGACGGTGTGAAGCGTTACACCACCGAGGTGGTGGTAGACATGGGCGGCACCATGCAGCTGCTCGGCGGGCGGGGAGGCAGTTCCGATGATGCTCCGCGTCAATCGCAGCCGCGTCCTCAGCGTGAGCCGCAACAGCAGTCACGTCCACAGGCTCAGCCGCAACCCGCTCAGCAGCCTGCACCAGACTACGACAGCTTCGACGACGACATTCCGTTCTAGGACATACCATGCGAATGCGCCTGATGCTGTTGGGCGGCGGTAATGCCCTGGGTCAGGCGCTTATCCGCCTCGGTGCCGAGGAAGACATTGGCTTCCTTGCCCCCCGACCGCCAGAGGGGGGCTGGGACGCGGCCACGCTTACCGATCTGCTTGATCAGAGCCGTCCGGATGTGGTGATCAATCTCGCCTACTACTTCGACTGGTTTCAAAGCGGTCATGTGGATGGTCAGATGCTGGCCGGCCAGGAGCGAGCGGTAGAGCGTTTGGCCGAGCTTTGCCAGTACCATGAACTCGTACTGTTGCAGCCTTCCAGTTACCGCGTCTTCGATGGCGCGCGTACGACGGCATACAGCGAAAGGGACGAGGTCGCGCCGCTTGATGGACGAAGCAGGATGCTCTGGCGTGTCGAGCAAAGTGTTCGTGCGCTCTGCCCGCGTCATGTATTGCTCCGATTCGGCTGGTTGCTTGACGATAGTCCCAGCGGTTTGCTCGGGCGCTTCCTGCAGCGTCTCGAGGCTGGCGAAGAGTTGTTTCTCGCCGACGATCGTCGCGGCAACCCGACGCCGGTGGAAGACGCGGCCCGGGTGATCCTCGCGGTGCTGAAACAGCTTGACTGCCAGGCGCCGCTTTGGGGGACCTACCATTATGGTGGGCATGAGGCCGCGACCCCCTTGGTTGTAGGGCAGGCACTGCTTGCCGAGGCCTCTCACCATCGCCGGCTCGAAGTCCAAAGCCTCAACGCCGTTGCTCATGCACAGTGTCTGGATGCGGCAGACGAGCCGCAGCACGGCGTGCTGGCCTGCAAGAAGATCTTCAACACATTCGGCATCAAGCCTCGAGCTTGGCGAGCCGGGTTACCAATGCTTCTGGAGCGTTACTATCGCCATGGCTGACCTACCGATCCTGATTACGGGAGGTGCGGGATTCATCGGCTCCAACCTTGTCGACGCGCTTGTTGCCCGCGGCAGCCAGGTGCGGGTGCTGGATAACCTCTCAACCGGTAAGCGCAGCAATCTTCCGGACGATGGGCGCGTAGAGCTGATCGAGGGGGACGTCGCGGACGCTGACGTTGTTCGGCGCGCGGTCCATGGCTGCCGGGCGGTGGTGCATCTGGCAGCGGTGGCGTCCGTACAGGCATCCGTCGATGATCCGCTCGGTACGCATCAGAGCAATCTGATCGGCACCTTGAACCTCTGCGAGGCGATGCGCGAAGCGGGTATTCGTCGTGTGGTCTTCGCCTCCAGTGCTGCGGTCTACGGCAATAATGGCGAAGGCCAGGCCATTGACGAGGACACGCCGAAGGCGCCACTGACGCCGTATGCGGCCGACAAGCTGGCGAGTGAGCACTACCTCGAGTTTTATCGCAGGCAGCATGGGCTGGAGCCGGTAGTCTTCCGATTCTTCAATATCTATGGTCCGCGCCAGGACCCGTCTTCGCCTTATTCTGGTGTCATCAGCATTTTCACCGAGCGCGCGCAGAAAGGCCTGCCCATCACCGTGTTTGGCGATGGCGAGCAGACACGAGACTTCTTATACGTCGGTGATCTCGTCGAGCTTCTGGTACAGGCGTTGGAGTCGTCCATGGCTCAGGAAGGCGCCGTGAATGTAGGTCTGAACCAGGCGACCTCGCTGAACCAGCTGCTCGATGCGGTTGGCGACGTGCTGGGCGGCTTGCCTGAGGTGAAATACCAGGCGGCGCGGCAGGGGGACATACGTCATTCGCGCGCTAATAATAGGCGGCTGCTGCAGCGCTATCGTTTGCCAGAGCCTGCTACCGGCATGCGTGACGGCCTGGCGAGATTGTTAGCTCCATAGCTCTTTTCGTGGGCATAGAAAAGGCGCCGAGTGGCGCCTTTGTCTTGTCTGGGATTTGTCTGTGCCAATGGCTCAGAACTTGTAACCGAGACCGACCATGTAGACGAAGGGATCGACGTCCACGTCGACCTCAACTTTCACCGGGCCGGCATAGGTCGTGCCGGTAGTGTCGATATCGATATAACGAACCTGAGCGTTAAGCATAATGTTGTCGGTCAGCATGTAATCCATACCGACCTGAGCGGCCAGACCCCACGAATCTTTCATATCCAGTCCGCGGAAGCCAGCGTCTTCAGCTTCACTGGTTAGCTTGTCATCGAAAAACCAGGTGTAGTTGATGCCGGCACCTATATAAGGCTGGAATGCGGAGCCTTTATCCATCGGGTAATAAACAACGCTTAGGGTTGGCGGCAGGTGCTTTAGTTCGCCAAGCTTCACACCGCCAAGACCTTTGGTGCCCACGTCGTGGCTGAAAGGAGTGGCAGCCAGCAGCTCGATACCGACGTTATCGGTCAGCATGTAAGCGAAGTTGAGGCCCAGCTGGGTATCGCTATCAAGGGTCGCCTGTGCGTCGATGCTGCCGACGCCCGCAATGTTTACGTCGCCGCTGTCCTCATGCGGATCAACGGTAATCGCACCTGCGCGAACAATGACATCACCAGCCTGATGGGCCTGGGCGAAGGGAGCCGCGAGCGCCACGGCCAGCAAGGATGCGGTAAACAGGGTCTTGCACATATTCGAACTCCATCGAGACATGGGGTGTTGCGTTGGCGCCCATGGTAGAGCCCTGCCTCAGGCCCATTTTGATCCAGCTCAATAAAGTTCCTGCCTGCGTTTCGCCTGTTTGATCAGGTTGCTTTGTGTTCTGGTTGCGGATGATAATGTTTCTCTTTCTGAACCGCAGCGGTGTCAGATAAGTACCGCGGTTGAAGGATCAGCTGTGTAATTTATCGCAATGCGTTATAACATAACAATTTAAGCTGCCGTGAATCGAGGATCCGCCCCGCATGAATCAGTACCCGACTCGCTTGTTAGCAGGCGTGCTGTTGTCGTTATGCTTGCCGCTCAATGCGGCTCCGCTGGACGCCGCGCTAGACGAAAGCCAGCGACTTGCCGCTGAAGCCAAGGCTTCGCAGGCGCGCATCGAGCAGCTCGATGATGCGACTCGGCAGATGCTCACGGATTACCGAAATGCTGTTCAGCAGGCTGAGGCGCTTAAGGCTTACAACGAGCAACTGGTCGAGCTCACCGCAGCACAACGCAAGGAACTGGATGGTTTTCAGCGTCAGCTGGACAGCATCGAACGTACCCAGGAAGCCGTGGCGCCGCAGATGGGGCGGATGATCGAGGTGCTTGAGCAGTTCATAGCGGCAGATCTTCCTTTCCTCCCCGAGGAGCGCGCCGATCGCCTGGCCAGCCTGCAGGACATGCAGGGGCGGGCAGATGTCAACCTGGCTGAGAAATATCGCCGCATCCTCGAGGCCTATCAGATCGAAAGCGACTATGGCCGTACCCTGGAGGCCTGGCGGGGTGAGTTGCCGGTCGAGGGCGGTACCCGCAGCGTCGAGTTCCTGCGGCTGGGACGCACCATGCTCTATTACCAGACGCTGGATGCGCACGAGAGCGGCTGGTGGAACCCGAATACCCATGCGTGGGAGGTGCTGGACGGCAGTGCCCGCCGCCCGATCACCAAGGCGATTGCCATCGCTCGTCAACAGCAGGCACCGACCTGGCTCGAACTGCCGGTGAAGACCCTGGCCAAGGAGGCTGTGCAATGAACCGTTTGCTGACCTTGCTGCTCATTGGGCTGTTGCCTGCCTTCGTGCAGGCTGCCGAGCCGCTGAGTCCGGAACAATTGCTGCAGCGTATTCGCAGCGAGCGCGCCGCAGAAGTCGATGCCATGCAAAGCCGCGAAAAGGCGTTCATCCAAAATCGCAGTGAGCAGGCGCGATTGCTTGCCGAGGCCAGTGCTGCACTTGAGCAGCAGAAGGCTGAATCAGAACGTTTGAAGGCTGAGTTCGATCGGCAGGAAGCCGAACTGGCCGAGCAGGAGAAGTTGCTGGCGCAGCGTGTCGGGTACCTCGGCGAGCTGTTCGGCGTGGTCAGGCAGAGCGCCGGAGATATTGCCGGTCAATGGCAGGATGCGCTGCTTAATGCCCAGTATCCGGAGCGCCTCCAGCGTCTCAAGGCATTGGCTGAAAGCCGCACGCTGCCGTCGGCGGAGGACCTCGATAGCTTCTGGATGACCCTGCTCGAAGACCTCACGGCCAGTGGGCAGGTCGAGCGCGTTGAGTTGCCCGTGGTGGGTGTCGATGGTCAGCGCAGTGAAAAACCCGTTTTGCGTGTCGGCAATTTCTCGGCGTTCAGTGACGACAACTTTCTGCGCTATGACAGTGGTGCCGGCGAGCTGCTGACCCCGGCCCGCCAGCCTCACGGGATGGGCATGGTCGATGATTACCTGAGCAGCGACGGAGCTCTGGCTACCCTGCCAATCGATCCAAGTCGCGGCTCGCTGCTGGCCCAGTTGCAGCGCCAGCCACAGTTGTGGGATCGCGTTCAACAAGGTGGTCTGGTGGGGTGGGTGATCCTTGTGCTTGGCGTCGTCGGTCTGTTGCTGGCGATCTGGCGGATGGTCTATCTGGCGCGTGTCAACCGTGCGGTCAGCCGGCAGGTGCGCGAGCTCGATCAGCCGCGTAGCGACAACCCGCTGGGCCGCATCATCGGCGTGCTCGGGCCGAAGCCTCAGCTGGCGGATCTGGAGACTCTGGAGCTCAAGCTCGACGAGGCGATTCTGCAGGAGACGCCGCCGCTCGAGCGCGGTCAGCCACTGCTCAAGCTGCTCAGTGCTGTTGCGCCGCTGCTGGGGCTGCTGGGCACCGTCACTGGCATGATCGTGACCTTCCAGGCGATTACTCAGAGCGGGGGCGGCGATTCCCGACTGATGGCCGACGGTATCTCGCAGGCATTGGTGACCACGGTACTGGGCCTGGTGGTCGCGATACCGCTGCTGTTCCTGCACAGCCTGCTGGCCAGTCGCAGCAAGGCGCTGATCCAGCTGCTCGAGCAGCAAAGCGCCGGGCTGATCGCGCTGCATCTGTCGGGAACTCCTCGTCGTGACTGATCTGCACGGCCAATGGCTGCGTCTGGTTGACAGCGCCTACGCACTGCTCGACTTCATGGCGGCGGGCGGCTTGGTGATGTGGGCGCTGGCGGCCTTGTGCGTGCTCTATTGGACACTGGTGTTCGAGCGGCTCTGGTTCATGCGCAGGGTATTCCCTCGCTGGGTCGAGGCCCGGCGCCAGGCCTGGGGGAAACTACCCAACGAACCCGGCAGCTGGCAGCGTGCGGTACGCAGTGCCTGGCTGGCGCAGGCGCAGCAACAGCTTTCCGGACCGCTGCGGATGAGCAAGACCATGGTCGCGATGTACCCGCTGCTCGGGCTGCTCGGCACCGTCACCGGCATGATTGCCGTATTCGATGTGCTGGCGCTCAACGGTACCGGCAACCCCCGTGGCATGGCCGCGGGCGTCTGGCAGGCGACCCTGCCAACCATGGCCGGCATGGTACTGGCCATCACTGGACTGTTTAGCCTGGCGCGTCTCGAACGTATCTCGCGCCAGGCTCTCGACCGGCTGGCCGACCAGCTGCGTCATGACTGAGGATTAACGGATGCGTATGCGTCGTCACCATTACCAGCAGGAAGAAGACACCGGCATCGACCTGACGCCGATGCTCGACGTGGTCTTCATCATGCTGATCTTTTTCATCGTCACCAGCTCCTTCATCAAGGAATCCGGTGTCGAGGTGCAGCGACCCCAGGCCGACACCGCCAGTGCTCAGGACAAGGGCAACATTCTGATTGCGGTCACGGCGGACGGCCAGGTCTGGATCGACAAGCAGCCTGTGGACGTACGCAGCGTGCGAGCCCATGTCGAACGCATGCGCGTCGACCAGCCTGAAGGTGCAGTGGTGGTCCAGGCTGATCAGGATGCCCGGACCGGGCTGGTGGTCCAGGTCATGGACCAGGCACGTCTGGCCGGCGTCCAGGACGTAGCGCTCGCAGCCAGTTCGGGAGCGCAGTGATGGTCCGTAGGCTGACCCGTGTCGGGTTGTCCTTCATCGCCGCCTGTGTGGTGGCGCTGCTGTTGTTCGCGCTGATGCTGAGCATGGTCAATCCACCACGAAGCGAGGTGACCGACGAACCCGTCGCGATCGCCAACTTCGTTCGGGCGGACACGCGTAACGAAAGCACCGCGACACGCTCCCGCCAGCAAGCGCCACAACCGCCCCAACCAAAGACGCCGCAGCCCCCGACACCACCAACACCGAGCATGGCCAGCCCGAGCGCCAACCTGCCCAAGCTCGATCTGCCCTTACCAAACATCACCACAGGGGTTTCGGTCGCCAGTGCTCCCGCGCCCAGCCTTGCCGGACTGACCGCGGCTGCGCCCGCAGCTCCACCGCCTGACCCGGCAGCAGTGGAGTCCGCCTCACAATCCGGGCCTGAGCAAGAGGTCATGCCCCTTAACGATGTGCGGCCCGAGTATCCGTATCGGGCGCGTCAGCGCGGGATCGAGGGCCATATCAAGCTGGCCTTTACCATCACCGCAGCGGGCAAGGTCGAGAATATCCGGGTGCTGGAAGCATCTCCGCCCAATGTGTTCGACCGGGAAGCGCGCCGCGCTGCCGCTCGCTGGCGCTTTGCGCCGCGCACCGAGAACGGCTCGGCGGTATCTCGCGAAGCCGTGAAAACTCTGCACTTCCGCCTGCAAGGAGAACGTTGACATGCCACGTCTGCTGTTATTGATCTCATTGTTGTTCGCCGTATCGGCACAAGCGGCGCAAAGCATCGACCCAGCCGTGTTCAAAGCGCTGGAGCGCGCCCGGAGCGCACAGGAAAAAGGTGACTACGGTGCAGCGCATCGAGCCCTCAAGCAGGCAGAGCCCAAGGCGGGCAGCCTGGAGGAGGCGCTTCTATGGCGAAGCGGCGCCTACCTGGCCTGGGCTGAAGGTAAGAATCGTCGTGCGCTCGAATTGCTCGACAGAGCAGTCACGAGCGGCACGCTCGATGAGGCGATGCTACCGGCAGAAAAGCTCAACCTGGCAAAACTGAACCTTGCCGAGCGACGTTACGCCAAGGTGATCAGCTTGCTGGGCTCGTCATCAAATGCGAGTGAAGAGGTATTGCAGATGCTCGTCCAGGCCTACCAGGGCCTCGGGCAGCATGCCAAGGCGCTGCCATTGGCCGAGCGTTACGTCCAGGCCAACCCCGATGCAGCGGACACCTGGTTGCAATTTCTCGTGGCCGGCAATGCCGAGCTGAAGCGTTACGAGACCGCCGAGCGCTGGCAGCGTCGCCTGCTAGCCAGGCAGCCCGATCAAGCCAAGAGCTGGCGGCAGCTGGCGGGCTTGCAGCAAATGGCTGGCGATCAGGACAAGGCGCTCGCTACGCTGCGTGCGGCTCACATCAAGGGGCTGCGTTTCGACGAAACGGAACTGGACAATCTGGTGCTGTTGGCCGGCGCGGCGGGGCAGCCGTGGCAGGGCGCGAAACTGCTCAAAGGCATGCTCGACTCGAACCTGCTACCCAGTGATGCCAAGCGCCGTGAGCGCCTGGGCATGCTCTGGTGGCAAGCCCGTGAGCGCGATGAGGCTGCACAGATCTATCGCAACCTGGCGACGCAGTCCGGCAGCGCCAAGTTCTGGCTCAACGTGGCTCAGCTTGAGCTGGAACAGGCCCGCTGGCAGGCCGGCCTCGATGCGCTGAAGCAAGCCGAGCGCGCGGGTGCCGAGCGGCGCAAGGTTCGCTCCTGGCGCGAGTGGGCCGAAGGCGAGTTGAGTTTCGAACGTCAGCGTCAGCGTCAGGTTGCAAGCGTACGGTGAGGTGAAAGACCAAGGCTGCGCCAGGTCAAAGCGCCGTGAAAGGCGCAGTCCGGTCCGGGCAGGGCGTTGCTTGTCTCCAGGTGAGGTTCGAGTCGTTAGCCCTTCATTGGCCGCAACCGCATCACTCCAGTTCGTACAAATAGATCTTCTGAGCATCCATGCGGTAGCCGGCTTCGGCCAGTTCGCTGCTGGTGTGCTCGATCTTCATCGGCCCTTCGATCCAGAACGGCTGGTACAGCTCATCCACCTTCACCCCAGTCTTGCTGGTGGCATGCACGATCTGGTTGGAGGGTGGCGGCGGCACGTGGATGCAGGCACCGAAGTAGGGCACCAGCAGAAACTCCGTCACCCTCCCGTCATCGCCCATGTCCAGCGGCACGATATAGCCCGGCAGCTTGACCTGAACGCCATCGAGTTCTTCGACCACCGGCTCGGCGGGCGACTGCTGAGCGGCTGCCGGACCTGCTTCGGCAGCGAGTGCATCGGCCAGCTGCGACATATCGTGAATCGCTACCGGCGGTGGCGGCGGCGGAGCGTTTGCCGGGATCAGGTCAGACCATTGCAATTCTCGGACATCGGCAGCAGCGAAGGGCGCCGCGAGGGCAAGCAGGGCGGCAAGCAGCAGGCGAGACATGGAAATCCTCATAGTCTGATCGACAGGCCGTCGGCCAGGGACTGCCGGTAGGCGCGCCAGGCCGGCACGCTGCCCATGAGCAGCCCGGCCAGCAGTATGCCCGCAAGCAATGACCACTCATAGGCGCTCGGCAGGGCCAGCGGCAGGTAAAGGCCATAGTGGCTCTGTAGCGGCCCCTGCGCCACCGCGATAGCGACATACAACAGCAAGAGACCGAACAAAGCACCTGCCAGCGCCAGGCTGAACGCTTCGAGTATCAACAGTCCGGCGATATGCCAGGGCCGAGCCCCCACCGAACGCAGGATGGCCATCTCCCTGCGGCGCTCGTTGAGGCTGGTCAGAATTGCGGTAAGCATGCCGATCAGCCCCGTCAGCACCACGAACAGGGACACCACGAACAGCGCTTTCTCCGCCGTGCCCATCAGGCTCCAGAGCTCCTGTAGCGCAACGCCTGGCAGGATCGCCAGCAGCGGCTCGTCACGATACTGGTTGATTTCCCGTTGCAGGGTGAAGGTCGCGATCCTGCTGTTCAGACCGAGCATGAAGGCGGTGATCTGTCCGGGCTGCAGTTTCATCTGCCGCGCCTGCTCCGCGTCGATGCGAGCGGCGCCACGGGCCGGCATGCCGTTCTGCCAGTCGATATGCAGCGCTTCCATGCCGGCGAGATTGATGTGCAGCGTACGATCGACGGGGGTGCCGGTGCGCTGGAGAATGCCCACGACACGGAACGGCTTGTCGTCGTGGTTGACCAGGCTGACCGTGGCGACGCCGTGCGCCAGTACCAGCTCGTCGCCCAGTTTGTATTTCAGTGCGTCTGCTACCTCGGCGCCGAGGACCACTTCGAACGGGTCATCAGCAAAGGGGCGGCCTTCGGCAATCTGCAGGGGTTGTTTACGACCGTAGCGGTAGTGTTCGAAGTAGGCGCTGCTGGTACCCATGACCCGATAGCCGCGATGGGAGTCCCCCAGGGAAATCGGAATGGCCCAGCTGACCCGTGGGTGCCCGGCGAAGTGCTCGAAGCTGTCCCAGCGAATGTTGTTGGTGGCGTTGCCGATGCGGAACACCGAATACAGCAGCAGGTTCACCGAGCCGGAGCGGGCGCCGACGATCAGGTCGGTACCACTGATGGTGCTGGCGAAGCTGGCGCGGGCTTCGGTGCGAACCCGTTCGACCGCGAGCAACAGGCACACCGACAGCGCGATGGCGAAAACCGTGAGCAGGGCAGTGAAGCGGCGGTTGTTCAGGCTCGCCAAGGCCAGTCGCAACAGGTACATGGCCTAGACCTCCAGGGTGCGGGCGGCGCGATTGAGGTCCGCCAGTGACAGGCTGCGATCGAACAGGGGCGCCAGACTCTGGTCGTGGCTGACGAACAGCAGGCTTGAACCTGCCTCCTTGCACTCGGCAAACAGCAGTCGCAAAAAGGCTTCCCGCGTATCGGCGTCGAGCGCCGAGGTCGGCTCGTCGGCGATGAGCAGCTCTGGCTGGCCGATCAACGCACGCGCAGCAGCGACACGTTGCTGCTGGCCGATCGATAGCGCTTCGGCACGCCGGTCGAGCATGTCGCGAGACAGACCAAGATGCGAGAGCAGGCTGGCAGTCGCCTGAGCGACGCTGCCGTGCCGCTGACATGCGCGCTCAGTGCGGGTCCGGGAGAAGTGACACGGCAAACCGACGTTTTCCGCGACCGAAAGGAAGGGCAGCAGATTGAACTGCTGAAAGATATAACCGGTGTGATCGACGCGAAAACGATCCCGCGCGCCGGCAGAAAGCGCCGCGAGATCGGTGCCGAGCAGGCGGACCGTGCCCCGTTTGGCTTTCTGCACTCCGCCGATCAGCCCGAGCAGGGTGGTCTTGCCGCTCCCTGAGGGCCCCTTGAGAAACAGGCTCTGGTTTGGCTCGAGGCTAAAGCTTGGAATATCCAGCAGTTCGGCCTGACCAGGCCAGGCGAAACCGAGTTGATGAAGTTCAAGCAGCGGTGCGGTCATCCGGATGATCCGTTACAGGCGAGCCGGGAGTTTACTGCGCCAGGCTTGGCATCGGCAGCCAGCGATCATTCAGAACGCTGCGCTTGGCTGGCTGGCGCTGAGCTGCGCGCCGCGTTGACCGTTCGGGCCGATCAGCTGTGCCTGGATTTTCTCGGTGCCCGGGAAAGCCTTGAACAAGCCCTGCAGATCGAGCTCTGTCAGTGCCTGGGGCGTGGCGCATTCGAACCTGTAATGCGCGTGGATTTCGCTGTGCTGGCCGTCTTGTTCGTGTTCGTGTTCGTGCTCGTGGACTTCGCCTTCGAACAACGGACTTTCCAGCTCGCTTTCAGCCAGGGTGCATCCCGCGGCCGGCGGCAGGCCGAACAGAGGAGCAGGCTGTTCGAGTTGTTTACGCGCGCTGGCAATCTTGGCTTTATCCGCCTCGCTGCTCGGCGCATGTTCGAAACCCACCAGATTCATGGCCGGGCTACGCAGTTCGATCTCCAGTGCGGATCCCTCGAGGGCGGCGTCCAGCTCGGCGGCGCCATGCTCATGTGCGCCCAGGCTGTCATGCTGGCTGTGATCATGATCGTGGTGTTCGGCGGCCAGCGCGAAGCCGGGCAGCAAGGCGAGGGGCAAGGCAAGCAGCAGGTGGCGCATAATGATCTCCAAAGCGACATCAGTTAGTTACGTTATAACAAATATAGACTGCGGCTGGCCAGTGCGCTTTCGGCATAGAGCATGCTGGTCGGTGTCCCGGAGGGTTGAACATGATTCGAATTCGTGGCCAGGTCGGCGAATGGCCAGTCGACCTCAGCATCGAAGTGGATGATCAGGATTGGGCGCAGCTATCCAGGCAGCTGCCCCTGAGCGTCAACGTGCAGCCAGCGTCGGCGTCCGAGGCGACCGGTCCCGATTCGCTCTGGCTCGAAGCTCAAGGACTCCTGCGCCAGGCGGGAAGCATGGATGGCCCGCAGTTGCTGGCTGAGCTTGAAGCCCTGAGCGGCAGTGCAGCCGCGGGCAAGCGGTTGCTGGTACGTCTGCGCCATAGCGCTCAGGTGCGGGTGCAGAGCGATGCCGACGCACCGATTTACCATTGGCTGACGGAAACGACTTGAGGGTTCAGAGCCGGTTTGCCTGAAACGTGTCGCAGCGTGCAGGCTCGCCGCTCTCGAAGCCGGCGCGGAACCACCTGACCCGCTGCGCCGAGGTGCCGTGAGTAAAGGCGTCGGGCACCACCCGGCCTTGGCTCTGCTGTTGCAGATGGTCGTCACCGATGGCATTGGCGGCGTTCAATGCTTCCTCCAGATCGCCTTCTTCGAGCCAGTCGTGGCGTTGCTGCGCGTGGTATGCCCAGATCCCCGCGAAGCAATCGGCCTGTAGCTCCTGTCGGACCAGCAGGCCGTTATCACCCTCCATACGCGTACCGCGCTGGCGCGCAGCCTGCATTTGCTGCGAGACGCCCAGTAGCGTCTGAACATGATGGCCGACTTCGTGGGCGATCACGTAAGCCTGGGCGAAATCCCCTGCTACCGAGAAGCGTGACGCCATTTCGTCAAAGAACTGCAGATCCAGGTACACCTGCCGGTCGCCAGGGCAGTAGAACGGCCCAGTCGCGGAATTGGCGAACCCACAGGCGGAGCTGACACCGCCGCGGAACAGCACGAGCGTGGGATCGCGGTATTGATCGCCAGACTGCTGGAACAATGCACGCCAGGTATCCTCGGTATCACCCAGAATCGCCTGTACGAAGGCAACCTGAGGATCATCGCCGTTCGCGGGCGTGCTATTCGGTTGGCTGGGCGCCTGGCCAGACTGGTCAGCCAGCTGCCCGAGAAGCTGCATCGGATCCTGACCGGAAAGCAGGCCGATCACCACCACGATGGCAACGCCGGCCAGGCTCAGACGACCGCCGCCGATGCCCCCGCTACGACCACGGGCATCTACCACATTGTCACTGCGACGAGCCTTCTTCCAACGCATGCCTGCATCCTTCCGCCAGTTATATATTTCTGGTCAGACCTGCGCTTTGGACCGCAAATTCACTGTCGAATGGATGCCAGGTGCTCTACCGGTTCGCTGGATAGTCGGCCAGAACCGACTGCTCGCCCTCCTTGTCCACCGCGATCACCTGGTACGGGTCTTTGCGGTCACCCATTTCCATACCGGGAGAGCCCATCGGCATGCCTGGCACCGCTGCACCGATCAGCTCCGGTTGCGACCGGAGCTTGAGAATGTCGGCAGCCGGCACGTGGCCTTCGACGAACTTGCCGTCGATGACGCCGGTGTGGCAGGACCCTAGGCGGTGCGGCACGCCAAGGCGGGCCTTGACCGCGGCCATGTCGGCTTCGACGTGATCGTTCACCTTGAAGCCGTTGGTTTCGAGATGGTCTATCCATGCCTTGCAGCATCCGCAATTGGCGTCGCGGTGCACATCGATGGCGATGGGTTCGGCAGCATGGGAGAGGCTGGCGAACAAGGCGGTAGCAAGTAACAGACGGCGCATGGTGGGTTCTCCAAGGGTGTTGCGCGCAGCATAGCCTCCCGCCGGGGTGGGCCCAAGCCTGCGGCTGTATGTGAATAACACGGACGCTTCTGCCGGATGTGTCGAGCGAACCAAAAGGGGTCGTTTCGGTCGGATGACCATCGTGGTGCGGAGCCGCTATCAGGAGGGTCTTCGATGCGTTTTGCCCGTTTCGTTCTGGTCGCTCAGGCCCTGATCATGATTGGCTTCAGTCTCGCCTATTGGCTGCGTCCCTACGAGATGGCCAATCTGAACGGGATGCTGCTGATGGAGACCGCATCGGTCAGTCATATGCGCGTTTATTACGGCGGTTTGCAGCTTGGCCTGGCGCTGTTCCTGCTCTGGGCCATCCAGGTGCCTGAGCGGGCCAGGGCCGCGCTGGTAATGCTGGTGATCACCATGCTGGCGCTGGTCGCCGGACGACTCGGTTCGTTGTGGCTCGACGGAAGTTCCCTGGTCGGCTTCGACCTGGCCTCGCTGCTCTATCGTGTGATTGCCGCCGTGCTGGCCGCGCTGGCCTTGTTACGGCTGCGCGGTTCAGGGGAACCTGACGCACCGGAAGAGCGGGCCGAGCCGCCGACCCACCGACTGGTTGACGAGCCGCCAAAGCCTTTTCGCCTGGGTGACGTTCGTGCAGAGCCTGGCGAGACCGCCGAGCCAATGCCGGCGCCGTTGCGCCGTAGCAATTCATCTTTCTGAGGCTGGCAGCACCATGTTGCCGGGCTCAGTTCGCCGTCTGGGCCAGTCGAGCATAGTCAGCCGTCAGCGCTTCGAGCTTTGTCAGCAGAGACTCGCTGGTGGTCACGATTACCGTCGGGACATAACGCGAGTCGTCAGCCAGCTGGAACCCGGCGCGAGCGAAGCGCCACTGATTGCTGATCTGCACAAGCCGGCCATTGATCTGCTCGGTGTTTTGCCTGGCCCCCTGTAGTTCAGCCAGCCCCTTGTCAAACTCATCCACAGCGGTAGTGAATTTACGCTGCAGGTCGGCATCCGGCAGCTTCCAGCTGAGCGCGAGGTAGAGCATGGCGATCCGCTGGCTGAGCATGCGCAAGCGGCCGCTACGGTTGACCAATTTCGCAGTCTGGGTCCCCTTGTGCTGTTCGATCTGCTGCACCAGCGCTTCGCTCTGGTCAAGGAAGCGTTCCGCCAGGCGGACGACTTCCAGCGACCGAGCTTTCTGCGGCGCCCCCAGCGCCTGCTCGCGGAACTGCTGCCAGACCAGCCCGGCTTCGGCCACGCCACTGCGAATGGTGGTGTTTGGTGCATATTCGCTGAGCAGCTGGCTGTTTTCTTCGACGCTGGCGATGCTGGCGTCGAGCTGCGCCTTGGCCTGTTCGGTGCGGGTGTCGGTGCCGATCATCAGATAGCTCTTGGCGATGCGTTGGCTGAGCATGCGCTGCAGACCGGCACGGTTGATGGCTTCGGCGTCGCTGATAGCGGCCTGGCACGGCAGGCCAGCCAACAGGCAGATCAGCAGCGAACCGGACAACAGTTTCTTTAGCATGGGCACTCCTTCGATTCGTTTGGGCAGTTCGCTGTCGCAGCCCGTGACGAGCGGGCCGGCAAGCGAGGTCGCAGCAGACGATAGGGCGCCTGGTCCGGCGGCCAATGACCTTGATCAAGCGGAGCGAGTGTTGGCGGTGGGTGTCCGTCGGTTATGCGAAGCCCGTCGCGCACAGCCGCCCTGTTGCGATTTTTCGGTCCGGGCGATCAGCCCAGCCCGCGGAGGTTCAGCTTCGCAGGCGCTCGTTTTCCAGTGCCCACACCGCAGCTTCGACCCGCGAACGCAAGCCAAGCTTGTGCAGCAGGTTTTTCACGTGAACCTTCACAGTGCCTTCGGTGATGCCCAGCTTGCGGCCGATCATCTTGTTGCTGTTGCCGCCTGCGATCATCCTCAGCACCTGACGCTCGCGTTCGGTAAGGTCGACCTCCGGCGAGCTGGCCGTGACGCGCAGCGCCTGCGCCATGACCCTCGCCAACGTCGGGCTGACCACCAGGTCGCCCTGCAGCACTTCACGGATCTGCTCGATCAGCCGCTCAGGTTCCATGTCCTTGAGAAGGTAGCCGTCGGCGCCAAGGCGCAGCGCGTCGCGCACGTCCTCCTCGGCATCGGAGACCGTGAAAACCAGCACCTTGCCCTCGTAACCCTCCTGACGCAGGCGTTTGAGCGTCTCGATGCCGTTGAGGGTGGGCATGTTGTTGTCCAGCAGGATCAGTGCCGGCTGCAGCTCAGGAACCCGCTGCAGGGCTTCTTCTCCATTGCTGGCTTCGCCGACTACGACAAAGTCCTCTTCCAGTTCGAGTAGCTGGCGCATGCCGCGACGCATCATCGGATGGTCGTCAACCAGCAGAATGCTGTGGCGGGAGTCGTTCATGCGTTTTGTCTCTTGAGGTCGCAGCCGAGAAAGTCCGGCGCGAAATGCAGTTGCACACGCGTGCCCCTGGGCTCCCGGGGTTCGATACTGAGGTGCCCGTGCAGGTGGCGGGCGCGCTCGAGCATGATGGTCAGGCCGTGGTGCTGCCGTTGGTCGATGTCGCCGGAAACACCGCAGCCGTCGTCCTCGATCAACATTTCGACCTGCGCCCCGGCGGGCTGCAGGCTGAGCCACACCTGGCTGGCGCCGGAATGGCGGGCGCAGTTGGATAACGCTTCGCGGGCGATCTGCAGCAGATGGATCTGTTCGCTGGCCGACAGATCGAACGGCAGTGCCTTGACCGCCAGGTGCACCGGGAATTGCCCACGCTCGGAAAATTCGCGTGCCGTGTCCTGCAAGGCGTTGCTCAGCCCGCCCTCCTGGATCTTCAGGCGAAAGGTGGTCAGCAGTTCGCGCAGCTGGCGATAGGCGCTGTTCAGCCCGTCGCGCAGCTCCTCGGTCACCTTTCCCAGTGTTTCCGGCGACTCCCTGCGGTTGATCAGTGTCTGCAACCTGCTGACCTGAAGCTTCATGTACGACAACGCCTGGGCCAGCGAGTCATGCAATTCACGGGCGATGATGGCGCGTTCTTCGAACAGCAGCAGGCGGTGATCCTGCTCGCGACGACGTTCCAGTGAAAGTGCGGTACCGATCAGGTTGGCCAGTGCCTCGATCAGTTCCATCTCCCACTGCTGCGGCGCGCGACCATCGGCAAAGGCGGCGCGCAATTCACCCAGTTCGCTGCCCTGGTTGACCACCGGGCAGGCCATCACGTTGTGGCGGTGTTGCAGCGTGCAGGTGGCGCAGTCGCTTGGTGAGCAGATTTCGCGCAGCTGGCTGCCGTGCAGGGCGAGCAGTTGCTCTGCCGGCTGGCAGGGGTCGCCATGCATGCAGAGGGTCAGGCGCAGACCCGGCAGACGGTTCTGGAAGCTGTCGATCAGCTTGTTCAGCGAGTCGGCACTTGCCGGTCCGCTGGCCAGGCTGTGGCTGCCCTTGTAGAGCAGCTGGAGGGCCGCGTTGGCCTGGGCCAGATGGGCGGTCTTCTGTGCAACGCGGCTCTCCTGGATGTGATGGGATTGCTCCAGTGCGTCGGCCATTGCGTTGAAGCTGTGGGCCATCCGGCCCAGTTCGTCTTCGGAACGGTATTCCACCCGCGCGCTCAGGTCGCCGGCGCGGAAGCGTTCGGTGGCACGAACCAGCTCCAGCAGGGGGGTGAGCACGCTGCTCTGCAGGCTGTACATGCCGATCATCAATACGATTACGGTCACGAACAGGGCGGTGCCCTGGATTGCCAGCTGCCAGCCCTGTTTGCGCTCGCTTTGCCGCTGCAGCAACAGGACGAAACGGTCAAGCTGCTGGACGAAATCATCGGCATTGGCGTGAAAGGCCTTGGCGTCGATGCGTTCCAGCGCCGGGTAGAGCTGGCTGCGCCAGCGCTCGTGCAGGTTGGCGTAGGCCCTGTTGAGCGGCGACTGCGGGTCGCTTTTCAGAATGCGGGTCAGGTTGATGCTTTCCAGCCGATGCTGGAAATCACTGCCGAGCTTTTGGATGTCCTCGCTGCCCGCGCCGGCTTCCAGTTTCCAGCTCAGCTTGTAGATCGCCATGCGCAGGGAGCCGGCGGTATTGATCGCCAGTGCGTCGTCCTCGCTGAGCCAGGCAATCAGTCCGGCGCTTACCGCGCTGCCAAGCGCCAGGGTACCGATCAGCAATACCGCGGCGCCGAACCTGGCCGGCAGGGATTCCCTGATCCACTGGAATATCCGCACGCTACCTCCAAAGAATTCTGTGGCACCGCTTCGCTCACTCGCTCCGGGGTGAGCATGGTTAAGTAACTGAAAATAAAGAATTTGCCGTGTGTTCTCGCCACTACCTCCAAGGTGGTAGGCGGTAAAGCTTACCCCTCGAGTCGGAAAACCCTTCTTGACCCACGTCAACGGAGTTCGGTCGTTGCGTCACTAGCGTGCCAGCCAGGTCGATCGTTCGGGGGAGTCCGACATGGCTAAGTTGATTACGCAGCAGGGTCTGGTACTTGGGATGAGTACCGTCGCTTTCACCATCTGTTTCATGATCTGGATGATGTTCGCCGTGCTCGGCGTACCCATCAAAGAGCTGTTGGCGCTCAATGAAACCCAGTTCGGTTTGCTGGCCTCGACGCCGGTGCTCACCGGTTCGCTGTCACGCCTGCCGCTGGGCATGCTCACCGATCGCTTCGGCGGTCGCATCGTCTTCTTCGTTCTGATGCTGGTCTGCGTGCTGCCGATCTACCTGATCGCCGAAGCCACCCAGTACTGGCAGTTCCTGGTCCTGGGCCTGTTCGTCGGCCTGGCCGGCGGCTCGTTCTCGGTCGGCATCGCCTACGTGGCCAAGTGGTTCGACAAACAGAACCAGGGCTTTGCCATGGGCATCTTCGGCGCCGGCAACGCCGGCTCGGCGCTGACCAAGTTCATCGCCCCGGCGATCATTGCCGCTGCCAGCTGGCAGATGGTGCCGAAGGTCTACTCGGCGATCATGTTCATCACCGCGCTTGCCTTCTGGTTTCTGACCAGCGAGAACAAGGCCCATCGTGCCAGCGGCGGCGCCACCCTGCGTCAGCAGCTCGAGGCGTTGAAGGATCCGGCAGTCTGGCGCTACTGCCAGTACTACTCGATCGTTTTCGGCGGCTACGTGGCCCTGGCGCTGTGGATGACCAAGTACTACGTCCAGGAGTACGGCTTCAATCTGCAGACCGCCGCGCTGCTGGCTGCTTGTTTCTCCCTGCCCGGTGGCGTGCTGCGCGCAGTGGGTGGCTGGATGTCGGACAAGTGGGGCGCGCAGAGCGTGACCTGGTGGGTGATGTGGGTGAGCTGGGTATGCCTGTTCCTGCTCTCCTATCCGCAGACCGAATTCACCATCCAGACCGTCGGCGGGCCGAAGACCTTCGCGTTCGGCCTCAACGCCTGGGTCTTTACCGCGCTGATGTTCATCGTCGGCATCGCCTGGGCCTTCGGCAAGGCCTCGGTGTTCAAGTACATCGCCAACGACTACCCGCAGAACATGGGCGTCGTGTCCGGCATCGTCGGCCTGGCCGGTGGTCTGGGCGGCTTCATCCTGCCGATCCTGTTCGGCGCGCTGGTCGATCTCACCGGCGTGCGTTCCTCCTGCTTCATGCTGCTGTACGGCGTGGTCTGGGTCTCCCTGATCTGGATGTACTTCAGCGAAGTCCGCAAAACCCCCCTGATGGGCAAGGCCGCAGGGCCTGCCTTCGAATCCTGACCTTTGCAGGAGACTGCTCATGACCATCATCCAAGGCACCGCGACGCCCAAATCGTCGCCCAAGACCGGGCCGGTGATTCACGACTGGCGCCCCGAGGACCCGCACTTCTGGGCCAGCACCGGCAAGGCGATCGCCACCCGCAACCTGTGGATATCCATTCCCGCCCTGCTACTGGCCTTTGCCGTATGGATGGTCTGGAGCACGGTGATCGTGCGGCTGAACAATATCGGCTTCAGTTTCACTACCGACCAGCTGTTCTGGCTGGCGGCGCTGCCTGGACTCTCCGGCGCGACCCTGCGGATCTTCTACTCCTTCATGGTGCCGGTGTTCGGCGGCCGGCGCTGGACCGCCATCAGCACCGCCTCGCTGATGATCCCGGCGCTGTGGATGGGCTTTGCCGTGCAGGACACGGCGACCCCCTACAGCGTATTCGTGCTGATCGCGCTGCTGTGTGGCTTCGGCGGTGGCAACTTCGCCTCCTCGATGTCCAACATCAGCTTCTTCTACCCCAAGGCCCAGCAGGGCACCGCGCTCGGCATGAATGCCGGCCTCGGCAACCTGGGGGTGTCGGTGATGCAGTTCTGCGTGCCGCTGGTGATCGGCATGGGCCTGTTCGGCGTCGCCGGCGGCCAGCCGCAGCGACTGGCGAGCGGGGAGCAGCTGTGGCTGCAGAATGCCGGCTTCGTCTGGGTGCCCTTCATCGCCGCGGTGACCCTCGCCGCCTGGTTCGGCATGAACGATCTGGCCTCGGCCCGCGCCTCCTTCCGTGAGCAGGCGGTGATCTTCAAACGCAAGCACAACTGGCTGATGTGCTGGCTGTACCTGGCCACCTTTGGCTCCTTCATCGGTTTCGCAGCGGCCTTTCCGTTGCTGATCAAGACCTCCTTCCCGGACGTGTCCCCGCTGCAGTTCGCTTTTCTCGGCCCGCTGGTCGGCGCCCTGGTGCGTCCGCTGGGCGGCTGGGTGGCGGACAAGCTCGGCGGCGCCCGGGTGACGCTGTGGAACTTCGTGCTGATGATCTTCGCGGTGTTCGGCGTGCTGAGCTTCCTGCCGCAGGCCGGCGAGGGCGGCAACTTCTGGGGCTTTCTGGCGATGTTCATGCTCCTGTTTGTCACCACCGGCATCGGCAACGGCTCCACCTTTCGCATGATCCCGGTGATCTTCCGCACGCTGCACGACCGCTGGAGCGCAAGCAAGCAGGGCGATGCAAAGGAGCAGGCCATGCGCGAAGCCGGCAAGGAGTCGGCTGCGGTGCTCGGCTTCAGCTCGGCCATCGGTGCTTTCGGCGCCTTCTTCATTCCCAAGTCGTTCGGCACCTCCATCGCGCTGACCGGTGGCCCGGAAATGGCCCTCTACGCCTTCGTCATCTACTACCTGAGCTGCATCGCAGTGACCTGGTGGTGGTACTCGCGCAGGGGGGCCGAGACGCCCTGTTGATCGGCCCCAACCCACACGAATCGAGAAAGGGGGCGGCGCAAGACACGCCCCATCCTGAGAGGAAATGAACCCATGAGCCACTTACTCGACCAACTGCGTTTCTTCAAGAGAAAGCAGGGTGAGTTCGCCGACGGACACGGCGAAACCCGTATCGAATCCCGCGACTGGGAAAACGTCTACCGTGCCCGCTGGCAGTACGACAAGATCGTGCGCTCCACCCACGGAGTGAACTGCACCGGTTCGTGCTCCTGGAAGATCTACGTCAAGAACGGCCTGATCACCTGGGAAACCCAGCAGACCGACTACCCGCGCACCCGCAGCGACCTGCCCAACCACGAGCCCCGTGGCTGCCCGCGCGGCGCCAGCTACAGCTGGTACATCTACAGCGCCAACCGCCTGAAGTACCCCAAGGTGCGCAAGCCCTTGCTCAAACTGTGGCGCGAAGCCCGTCGCCTGCTGCCCCCGGTGGAGGCCTGGGCCAGCATCGTCGAGGACAAGGCCAAGGCCGAGTCCTACAAGAGCAAGCGCGGCATGGGGGGCTTCATCCGCTCCAGCTGGGACGAAGTCAACGAGATCATCGCCGCGGCCAACGTCTACACCGTCAAGCAGTACGGTCCGGACCGTGTCATCGGCTTCTCGCCGATCCCGGCCATGTCCATGGTTTCCTACGCGGCCGGTAGCCGTTACCTGTCGCTGATCGGCGGCGTGTGCCTGTCGTTCTACGACTGGTACTGCGACCTGCCGCCGGCCTCGCCGCAGATCTGGGGCGAGCAGACCGACGTGCCGGAATCGGCCGACTGGTACAACTCCAACTACATCATCGCCTGAGGCTCCAACGTCCCGCAGACCCGTACGCCGGACGCCCACTTCTTCACCGAAGTCCGCTACAAGGGCACCAAGACTGTCGCCATCACCCCGGACTACGCCGAAGTCGCCAAACTCACCGACCTCTGGCTCAACCCCAAGCAGGGCACCGACGCCGCGCTGGCCCAGGCCTTCGCCCACGTCATCTTCAAGGAATTCCACCTCGAGAAGCCGAGCGAGTACTTCCGCGACTACGCCAAGCGCTACACCGACCTGCCGGTGCTGGTGCGCCTGAACGAGAAGGACGGCAGCTACATCGCCGACCGCTTCCTGCGCGCCTCCGACCTGGCCGACAACCTCGGCCAGGAAAACAACCCCGAGTGGAAGACCATCGCCGTCGACGGCAGCACCGGCGAGCTGGTTTCGCCGCTGGGTTCGATCGGCTACCGCTGGGGCGAGAAGGGCAAGTGGAACATCGAGGCCCGCGAAGGCAAGGACGGTCGTGATGTCGACCTCTCCCTGACCCAGATCGATGGCGGCGAGACGGCCGAGGTCGCCTTCCCGTACTTTGGCGGCATCCTCCACGAGCACTTCCAGCACGCCGAGGGCGAAAGCATCCAGCTACGCCGCGTGCCGGTCCGTACCATCACCCTGGCCGACGGCAGCACCACCAAGGTCGCCACCGTGTTCGACCTGATGGCCGCCAACCTGGGGATCGACCGGGGTCTGGGTGGCGGCAACGTCGCCAAGAGCTACGACGACGCCAGCGTGCCCGGCACTCCGGCCTGGCAGGAAAAGATCACTGGCGTATCCCGCGAGAAGGCCATCCAGATCGCCCGTGAATTCGCTGACAACGCCGACAAGACCCATGGCCGGTCCATGATCATCGTCGGTGCGGCGATGAACCACTGGTACCACATGGACATGAACTACCGCGGCCTGATCAACATGCTGATGTTGTGCGGTTGCGTGGGTCAGACCGGTGGCGGCTGGGCGCACTACGTGGGTCAGGAGAAGCTGCGTCCGCAGTGTGGCTGGCTGCCGCTGGCCTTCGGCCTCGACTGGAGCCGTCCGCCGCGCCAGATGAACGGCACCAGCTTCTTCTACAACCACAGCTCGCAGTGGCGCCACGAGAAGATGAGCATCCACGAAGTGCTCTCGCCGCTGGCCGACAAGTCGCAGTTCCCCGAGCACATGCTCGACTACAACATCCGCGCCGAACGTGCCGGCTGGCTGCCGAGCGCACCGCAGCTCAATCGCAACCCGCTGCAGATCTGCCGTGATGCCGAAGCGGCCGGCATGTCGCCGGTCGACTACGTCACCCAGTCGCTAAAGGACGGCTCGCTGAAGTTCGCCTGCGAACAGCCGGACAACCCGGATAACTTCCCGCGCAACATGTTCGTCTGGCGCTCCAACCTCCTGGGCAGCTCGGGCAAGGGCCACGAGTACATGCTCAAGTACCTCCTGGGCACCAAGAACGGCGTGATGAACGAGGACCTCGGCAAGCGCGACGGCTTCAAGCCGACCGAGGCCGAGTGGCAGGACGAGGGTGCCATCGGCAAGCTCGACCTGGTCACCACTCTCGACTTCCGCATGTCCTCGACCTGCGTGTATTCCGACATCGTCCTGCCGACCGCGACCTGGTACGAGAAGGACGACATGAACACCTCGGACATGCACCCTTTCATCCACCCGCTGTCGGCAGCCATCGACCCGGCCTGGGAAGCCAGGTCCGATTGGGAAATCTACAAGGGCATCGCCAAGGCCTTCTCGAAGATGGCCGAAGGTCATCTGGGCGTGGAGAAGGACCTGGTCACCGTGCCGCTGTTGCACGACAGCCCCGGCGAACTGGCGCAGCCGTTCGGCGGCACCGACTGGAAGACCGCAGGCACCGATCCGCAGCCGGGCAAGAAC
>DGLA01000003.1:0-30396 GCA_002387205.1 Stutzerimonas stutzeri
TGTCCTCGTCGCCGAAGCCGATTGGCCAGCCGGGCACCTGGTAGTAGAGACTGGCGAGGCTGGTGTAGGCCGAACCGTCGAGTGCCGCCGGGTCGAGTTCGATGGCCTTTTCCAGTTCGGCCTTGGCCTGCTTGACCAGCCCCAGCGCGCCGAGCCCGCCCTTGGCGCCGGCCCAGGTGCTGAGCACGATGCCATGCCAGATATGCAGTTCGGCGGCCTGCGGTTCGCCGACCACCGCGCTTTCGGCTTCCGAAGCGAGCCGGGCGAAAGCCGCTTCGCGCTGAGCCTCAGGCGTCTGGTAGTTGATCTCGGCCCAGCGCGTCTGGATCTGGCGCAGCGACGATTCGCCGGCTGGACTGAGGGCGAAGGAGGATTGACTGGCCAGAGCCAGCATCAGGGCACACACGCCGAGCAGACGCTTCATGAGTGTTCTCCGGTAGAGGTGGGTTGCGATGCGGGAGGCAGCGGTTGTCCGGCACGGGCGAAGCGCTTGATCACCGGCAATTGCTTGCGCAGTGCCTGGTCGACCAGCCGCGGCAAGAGGCCGTTGAGGCGCACGAAGAGCTTTTCCGGCCAGCCAAGGTAGAGCTCTTCTCGCTCGGCGGTGATGGCGTGGACGATCTGCCGCGCGACTTCCTGCGGATCATCCATCTCCACCTTCAGCTCGTCGTTCATCGCTACCACGTCGGCGCTGTTCATCGCCGTACGGGTGGCGCGCGGCGCGATATAGAGCACCTTGATCTGGCTGTCGGCCAGCTCGCGGCGCAGCGCCTCGGAGAAGCCGCGCAAGGCGAACTTGCTGGCGCAGTAGGCGGTGAAGCCGGGGTAGCCGATGGAGCCGAAAGTCGAGCCGAGATTGACCAGCAGCGCTCGCGGTTGCTGGCGCAGCAGCGGCAGTAACAGGTGGGTCAACTGCAGGGTGGCGGTGACGTTGACGCCGATCAGCCGGGCGATGGCGTCCTCGTCCTGCTGTTCGAGCAGGCTGAACTGATTGACCCCGGCGGCGTTGATCACACCGTTGAGGCCGCCAAAGCGGCGCGCGGCCTCCAGCACCAGCTGTCGCCCGCTGCGCTGGGTGAGGTCGGCCGCGACCAGGCTGATCTGCCCAGGGTAACGGCGGGCCAGGCTTTCCAGCGCAATGCTGTCGCGCCCCACCAGCAGCAGCCGGGCACCACCGGCGCAGAGCCGTTCCACCAGCAGCTGGCCGATACCGCCGCTGGCACCGGTGAGCAGGAGGCGCGCGTCAGGCAAGTGCATGGCTGTGCTCCGGCGCGCTCAGGCTGCGAAAGATGTCGCCGTAGAGGCGGTAGACCACCCGTGCGGTGTGCACCACGGCGGCCTTGTCATCCTCGTTATCGAGGCGGTTCATCAGGCGCTTGAAGAACTCGATGTGTTCCAGGTCCAGGCTGCCGTGGGAGGTCAGGTAGCTGAACGCCTTGGCCGTCAGGTCGAGCTTGTCCTGCAGCACGCCGGCGGCCTGGGTGGCCAGGGCGATGCTGGTGCCCTCCAGCACGTTGACCATGCCGAAGAAGCTCGCCGGGTTGTGCCGGGCGATGCGGTCGTAGACGTAGGCGACCATCAGCTCGGTGGGCAGCGCCGGCTGGCCATGGCGCACCGCCTCGGCATCGCCGCCGCAGGCGCGGATGTCGTTGAGGATCCATTCCTCGTGGCCGATCTCTTCCTCGATGTACTCGGCGATCGCCTCGCGCAGCCATTCCAGCCGCTCCGGCAGGCGCGCACCGCAGGCCATCAGCAGCGGCACCGTGTGTTTGACGTGGTGGTAGGCCTGGGTAAGGAAGGCGATGTACTGCGCGCGGCTGGCGGTGCCAGCGAGCGCCGAATGGATGATCGGCGCGGCCAACAGGTATTCGCGCTCGGCGCTGGTCTGCTGTTGCAGCTGGTCGAAGAATTCCATGGTGAACCTCGAAAGTCAGGGCTGAAGGGCGTTGATCGCCGATTGGTAATGGTTGAAGAGGGCGTTGCGACGCAGCCGGCCGTTGGCGGTGGCCAGGCCGTTGCTGGCGCTGAACGGCGCATCGGCACGCAGCCACTGGTGTACGCGGGCGTAATCCGGCAGGCCGGCATTGACCCGGTCGATTGCCGCCTGTAGCTCGGCGTCAGCCAGTCCGGGGCGGCGCGGTACCAGCACCGCGACGTTCTGCGCCAGCGCCTCGCCATGCAGCCAGGCTTGGGCGATCGGCGCCTGCTGGACCAGCTCGGCCTCCACCCATTCCGGGTTGACGTTGCGCCCGTAGGCGGTGACGAACTGGTGCTTCTTGCGCCCGTGCAGGACCAGGAAGCCATCTTCGAAATGGCCGAGGTCGCCGGTTGGCAGCCGCTCGCCGGTTAGCGGCGGCTCGCCGAGGTAGCCCAGCATGCGCGGGCCCCTGACCAGTACCTCGCCGTCGTCGGCCAGGTGCAGCTCGACGTGCGCCAGCGGCCGGCCGACCGTGCCGATGCGTCGCGCCTGCGGTGTATTCAGACAGACCACCGAGGCGCATTCGGACAACCCGTAGCCCTCGAACACCGGCAGGCCGAGCCGCTCGGCGCGTTCCAGCAGCTGCGGTGCGACCCGGCCGCCACCGACGGCGATGAAGCGCAGCGAAGTCGGCAGCGGCACGCCCTGTTCGGCGGCGCTGACCAGCGCCAGCAGCAGCTGCGGCAGCAGAATCAGGCTGTGCGGCGGGTTCTCGTTCAGCGTCGCGAGCAGGCGCGGCAGCTCGAAACCCGCCGCACCGCTAAAGCCGATCTCGGCCAGCGGGCGCAGCTCGATCCGCGCACCTGCCAGCAGCGGCGCATAGAGCCCGGCGATGTTTTCCAGCAGGGTGGCCAGCGGCAGCACGCACAGGTGTTGCCGGACATCACACGGCAGGCTGGCCTGCCACAGGCTCTCGGCCACCGCCAGCTGCGCCTCGGCATCCAAGCAGACGCCCTTGGGCTGGCCGGTGGTGCCGGAGGTGTAGGTGATCTTGCAGGTGCCGGCCGGCACCGGCATCACGGCATCCGGCTGGCGCAGCAGCAGGCCGGCTTCAGCGGATTGGAAGTCGCAGCGCTCCGCGAGCGCGCCTGGCCTGCCGATCAGGCAGTCGATGCCGGCGTGGTTCAGCACATGCTCCTGCTGCGCCGGCGAAAAGAATCCCGGCAGCGGCACGCAGATCAGCCCGGCGCGCAGCAGGGCCAGATCCCAAAGCGCCCACTCCAGGCCATTGTCCAGCGCCAGGGCGACGCGCTGCACGCCGAGCTGCTGCAGCTGGCTGGCGCGTGAGGCCAGCTCATGGCGCAACTCGGCATAGCTCAGCTGGCGCGGGCCTTCGCTCAGCGCGATGCCGGCGTGCTGGTCGAGCGTCGTCCAGAAGCGTTCAGCTGCAGGCTGCATGGGGCACCTCGCCGGTGAACAGCGGCTGGTAGCCGAGCCGCGCGTAGATGCCCAGCTGCAGCAGACGCTGGTGGCCGGGCAGGATCTCGCCGGCCATCAGCTGCGGGCGGCTGGCGTAGTAGCTGCCCCAGTCGGCCAGCTCGTCGCCCATCCGCGCCGGGTCGGCCGGGGCCAGCGCCAGTGGCTCCAGGGCCAGGCGCTGGAAGCTGTTGAGCAGGGCCGGCGTGCCGGTGAACACCACCCAGCGAAAGCCCTGGGCGACCAGCAGATCGGTCAGCGCGACGATCAAGAGCCGCGCCGAGGCGCTGCCAAAGGCAGCCAGGTTGCCGACTTCGACGATCTCCTCGCGCGGCACCGTACGCCCATGGCGCTGGCTCACGGCCTGCTCGATGGGCACGTCTAGATAGCGTTCGAGAAACAGCGGCCGGCGCCGGGCGCTGCGCAGGCCGACCGCGCCATGCACCTCGCCATTGTCGCCATGCAGGCCGAGCAGGCAGGGCATGAAATGACGCACCCGCGCCTGATAGTGCTCGGCGAAACGCTGCTGGATGAAGTCTTCCAGCGCCGCGCGCCGCTTGCCTGCATCGGTTTGCGCCAGTTGCAGGCAGAGCGAAGGCTCGCGGCCAATGCGCGCCAGTACATCGGTGTGATCGACCCAGGGCAGTTCCATCGGGGAACCTCGGTTAGAAGCCTAGGGCGGATTGTTGGGTCGCAAACTTAAGGTTGTCTTAAGTGGTGATCGTTACCCCCATTACTGGCTTCGACGTTTTTTTCACATGGCATTGGCTATGTTGCGCTCGCCTGCGATGTGAACAAGGACCCTTGCCGATGCAAACCTCTCCGATCACCACCCAAAGCACGAGCATCTGGCGCAGCCGGCGCTACCCTGTGCTTGTTCTGGCCGCGCTGGTGATAGCGGGGCTTGCCACAGGCGTGACGCTGCACTGGAACGAGCGGCTGTACTTCTACCTGACCCGACAGATGAGCGAGACCGGAAATGACCTGTCGAACCGTTGGTTGCCTGGCTATGCGGTCGCCATTGACGGCAAACAGGTTGAAGGCATCAGCCGGAACCTGTCGGCGGTCAGCTATGACGGCGATCTCGACCGTCTCTTGGCTGTAGTAAACGGTGGACCTACCGAGCTCGTGGCATTGAGCAAAACAGGCGAACTGCTTGAGCGATATCCGCTGCACGGCTTCGGTGACATCGAAGGGGTGACCTACATGGGCCAGGGGAGGGTAGCGGTTTCGGATGAGCGCACCCAGCAGATCAGTATCTTCAGGCTACCGGCGCATGTCCGTCCGATCGATGTATCCGAGGCGCAGTTCTTCTCGCTCGGTATCAACCTCAACGGCAACAAGGGATTTGAAGGGCTGACATACGACGCAGCCGGTGACCGATTGTTCATCGTCAAGGAACGCAATCCCCTGCAGCTCTACGAGGTGAGCGGTGTGGCGGCCAGCCTCGACGGGCGCATGCAGCTGGCGATTCATGATCGCAGTGACTGGATCGCCGATCAGGTATTTGCCACGGACCTGTCAGACATCCAGTTCGACGCTGAAACCGGCCACCTGATCTTGCTGAGCGATGAGTCACGGCTGCTGATGGAGCTTAGCGGCAGCGGCAAAATGGTCAGCTATCGCAGCCTCAACGGCGTGTTCAGCGACCTGCGTCGCTCGGCACCGCAGCCCGAAGGTGTGACGCTCGACAACGACGGCACCCTGTATGTCGTCAGCGAACCGAACCTGTTCTACAGCTTTCGGCGCCATGGCACCTGAGCCGGCCCGCCTTCACGTTTCATTCACATCGGTTTGACAAAACCCTCACGGCACGCCGTGCAGACTCCCCACACGTCGCGGCATCCATCGGTGCTGCGGGTCTGTTCTGTCCTCCTTCGGGTGAATCCATGACCGCTCGCCTTCAATCCTTCAGCCATGCTGTCCGTCGGCATCGCAAATTCAACCGTCGCCAAGCGCTGCTCGCATTAATGTTCGCCGGCCTGTCTGTGGCCGGTTGCCAAAGTACCGCGCAGCAACTGCTCGCCGAAGGCTACGCCCCGGAATACGTGGATGGTTTCGAGGCAGGCTGTGGCAGCGGCCGTCAGGCTGCTGGCGCACTGGCCAAGTTTCGCAAGGATGTGCCGCGATACCTGACCCAACCGCTCTATGCCGAAGGCTGGAGCGACGGCTATCGCCAATGTCAGGCGATGCAGGAGGCCAGTGGCGGCCTTGCCGAATGGCAGAGCCACTCGCTTGAGCGTCAGCGGGAACGTGAGTGGCGTCATCATGTCGATCAGGCCAAGGCTCAGGCGTATCGTCGGTAGGCGCCAGGCTTCAATTCGGAGCCGCCCGGCCGATTCGACCACTCCCGCTGCGACTGGAAAACGAAACGGCCACATCGGGCCGTTTCGACGTTTCTGGCTCGTACCGATTACAACAGCCCTGGCGTTGCTTCAACGACAGACGTCTGTGCATTACCTGCTCGATACAGCACCAGCCGGTAGCAGGCCAGACAAATCGTCCAGTCGAACAGCAGGGTCCACAGGTTGTGCGAGAAGAAGTGTGCGCCCTGCATCACCCGCCCGACCGAAAGCACCGTCCCCAATCCCAGCGCTACGGCCAGCGCCACCCGAGCGGCACGCGGTCTGCGGTCACGCAGCACGAAGAACAACGCCAGCAGGGAGAAACCGGCCGATGCATGGCCGCCGGGCCAGCAGCGCCCGGGCTTGAGTGTCGGTGCGCGCTCGCTGAGCAACGGCGTGAAGATTTCAGCGCCGCCGAACTCGACAAGGCTCCACGGGCAATGCACGCCAGTGAGCGCCTTTAGCGGCGTGACGATGCTGGTCGACAGCCCCAGCGCCAGCACCAGATAGCCCAGCGAGCGTCGCCACGGTGCCAGCCGCGTCGGCAGCAGGCTGAGCAGGAAGCCACCGATGGCAAGCACGCCGATGGCGATCACAGCCTGTTTGATTCGGTCGTGCAGGAGGTCTTCGAGCAGCCAGCTGTGTCGGCCGACGAATCCGATGCCCGGTTCGTAGAACAGGCGTGACAGGGCAAAGTCGAGGTTGCTCTGGTCGCCGACCAGCAGGGCCACCATCAACGCCGCCGGCAGACCGAAGCCGAGGGCAAAGTTGAACGGACGGCTGGCGGCAGGCGTATTCGGTGCGATGGACATCTGGGCTCCAGAGGCGCCGCGAACGGCGCCGGCAGGCTCAGCGCTGGCTGAGATGGGTGGCGGCGGGTTGCGGGTGTTTCCAGCTCAGCAGGGCGTGGCCGTAGTCATAGCTGGCGCCCTGGTAGTAGGCGATATCGCGGCGGACCAGCGGGTCGGCCGACGTGCAGCGGATTCACTGCTCGCGTGCAGCGCATCGTCGTGCCTGCGTACCCCGTGGCGCGGGCTCAAGATGGCCAGATCCTTGCCTTCGAACAGGCCAAGGTGCTGGTAGTTGCCGATCAGGGCCCGGCCGGGTTTGACGTCATCACGCAGCAGGTTGCGGCCGAAGAACGTCGACGCGTAATCCAGGTTCAGCAGCCCGAGCAGCGTCGGTGCGATGTCGATCTGGCTGGCAACCATGCCCATTTCGCGTGGCTCGATCAGGCCCGGCCCGTAGATGAACAGCGGAATGTGGTAGTTGGCCACCGGCAGATCCTGCGAGCCCGCGCTGCCGGCCGTGTGGTCGGCGACGATGACAAACAGGGTGTCCTTGAACCAGGGCTTGGCCTGAGCGTTGCGCAGGAACTCGCCGATGGTCGCGTCGGTGTATTTCACCGCGCCTTCGCGGCCCTCGCCGGACGGGATATCGATGCGCCCGTCCGGATAGGTGTAGGGGCGATGGTTGGAGGTGGTCATCATCTGCAGGAGGAAGGGTTTGCCGACGGCGTAGTCGGCGTCTGCTTCGCGAATCGCCAGCTGATAGAGGTCCTCGTCGGCCATGCCCCAGGCGTTCTTGAAGTGAATGTCGGCTTCGTCCGCACTGCTCTGGTCGACTACCCGGTAGCCGTTGCCGCTGAAAAAGGCGCTCATGTTGTCGAAGTAACCGCGTCCGCCGTAGAGGAACACGCTGTCGTAACCCTGTGCGCGCAGTTGCTGGCCGAGGCTGGCGAAGCCGCTTTCCCGGCCGATGCGCTTGACGATCGAGCGGCCGGGAGTGGGTGGCACCGACAGGGTAATGGCTTCCAGACCGCGGTCGGTGCGGGTGCCGGTGGCGTAGAAGTTGTTGAAGAACAGGCTCTGCTGGCGCAACTGGTCGAGATTGGGTGTCAGGCCGCGGGTATCGCCAAAGCTGCCGAGGTACTTCGCACTGAGGCTTTCGACGGTGATCAGCACCACATTGAGCTTGCGCAGCTTGCCGGGGTTGTCGATCACGCGGCGAATGTCCAGCGGGTCCTGGCTGATGAAGCGGGCGTTGGGTTCGCTGACTTCATCCCGCAAACCAGAGGCGACGTCGTGCTCGGGCAACGTCGTGTAGAACTGCTGGTAGTCCAGCTCGTTATTGCGAAACGCGGCAAAAAACTGGAACGGGCCATTGCTCGCCAGCTCCCGCTGGTAGGCGTTGCCGCCGATTCCCCGCGGAAAATCCTGGCCGACGCTTAGCCCGCTGGCGGTGGCGGTGACCAGTAGCCCGGCCAGCATCGCGGCACGGGCCTTGAACGGCAGGGGCGGTGCGGCCAGTGCACCCTGGAGCGGCCTGTGCAGCGCGGCTGTAGCAATAAGGGTTATCAATGCCAGCAGTGCCAGCAGCAGGTACACCGGGTACGACTCGAGAATGTTGTTGAGTACCTCGTCCGAGTAGACCAGATAGTCGACGGCGATGAAGTTGAAGCGCACGCCGAACTCATCCCAGAACAGCCACTCGGCAAGCGAGGTGAACAGCATGGCGTAGAGGCTCAGCGCGAGCAGCACGGAAAGCCCGCGCTGGTGCCAGCGGTTCTGCCAGGTCCGGGCAGGGCAGAGGAGTACGTAGAGTGCCAACGGCAACCCGGCGAACAACAGGAAGGCTAGGTCATAGACCATGCCCAGGCCATAGACGCGCAAGAGGCCGCTCAGCCCGGTGGCAGCGTCCTGCCAGTGGGCGAACAGCAGCGCGCTGCGGGTGATGAGGAATACGCCCAGCCAGAGTCCGGCAAGCAGCGTCAGGTAACGGAGTTGAGCATGGCGCAAGAATGTCATCGTATGATCCACAGGCGAGAACGAACGCGCCGAGTCTGCGCACCCGCCTGTGAGCCCTTCGTAAAGAACGTGTGAAAAATCCGTCATTTATCCTTTTAGCGAGTCGATATGCGCATCCTGGTCATCGAAGACAATCGCGATATCCTGGCCAACGTTCTGGACTACCTCGAGCTCAAGGGCTTCGTGGTCGACTGCGCCCAGGATGGCCTCAGCGGGTTGCATCTGGCGGCAACCGAGCACTACGACCTGATCGTGCTGGACATCATGCTGCCCGGCATCGACGGCTATCAGGTGTGCAAACGGTTGCGCGACGATGCCGGGCGGGAGACGCCGATCATCATGCTCACCGCGCGCGATGCGCTTGACGACCGCCTGCAGGGTCTTGGCGCAGGCGCCGATGACTACCTGATCAAGCCCTTCGCGCTCTCAGAGCTGGTTGCACGCATCGAGGCGGTGTTGCGCCGCAGCCATGGCCCGCGCAAGAGCAAGCTGCAGGTGGGCGATCTGCAGTACGACCTCGACACGCTGCAGGCCACGCGTGGCGGGCAGCTGCTGCGCTTGAATCCCATCGGCCACAAGCTCCTGGCGATCCTCATGCAGAGAAGCCCGGCGGTCGTGCGTCGCGAGCAGCTGGAAGAAGCCCTCTGGGGGGACGATGTGCCCGACAGCGACAGCTTGCGCAGCCATATCCACCAGTTGCGTCAGGTGCTGGACAAGCCGTTCGAGGCGCCGCTGCTGCACACGGTGCATGGCGTAGGCTTCCGCCTTGCGGAGGCCAGTCATGCTGTCTAGGCAGCCGTTTGCACGGCGGATCGTCATCGCCTTCACCCTGATGACGCTCGTCGTCAGCGGCACGTTTTCGTTGGGTATCGTGGCGGTGGTGCACTTCATCGAGGAGCACCTGGTGACCCAGGAGTTGGGCCGCGAGCTCGATAGCGTACTCAATGACGTCATGGTTCATGGAGACACGCCCCGGCTCGACGCGGTAACACGCTTCTTCGCCTCGAACCAGCCGGACTATGCCATTCCCGACGCCTTTCAAGGGCTGGACGACGGGTTTACCGAGGTAGTCCGCAACGACGACGCCTACTACGTCTACCAGCGTGAGGTCGACGGCATCAAATACCTGCTGGTCGAGGAACAGCACGAATTCGAGGCCCGAGAAAATGCACTGTTCATGGTGGTACTCGCTGGGTTTCTGCTAAGTATCGTCGGCGCATGGGGGCTTGGCTGGCTGATGGCGAAGAAGGTCATGGCGCCCGTTTCTCGGCTGGCAGGGCAGGTTCGCCATCGCGACCAACTCCACCCGGCGGCGCCACCGTTGGCTTTGCAGTACCCGGACGATGAAGTGGGCCACCTGGCTGCGGCCTTCGACAGTACGCTCGGTCAGCTGCGGCAGGGCCTGGAACGCGAGCGGCTGTTCACCAGTGACGTCAGCCACGAGTTGCGCACGCCGCTGATGGTGATTCTCGGTGCCTGCGAGTTGCTCGGCCAGACGGACCTGCCGGAAAAGTCCCGAACCCAGGCGCAGCGCATCGAACGTGCCGCGCAGGAAATGCATGAGCTGGTACAGACCTTTCTGATGCTCGCCCGCGCCCGGCCGGAGCAGACCGCGTTTCTGGGCAGCGCCACCCTGCGCAGCGTGGCACATGAACAGGCTGAGCGCTGGGGGCCGCTGTTTCGCGAAAAGGGCCTGGATTTCAGCCTGGCGGAGCAGGGCGAGCACCTGGGGGAATACAACCTCACCTTGCTCGGTTCGGTGATGTCCAACCTGCTGCGCAACGCGCTGCATTACACCGACAGCGGCTCGGTGCGGCTCGTGCTGGAGGCCGACGGCTTTCGCGTCGAGGACACGGGCGTGGGCATACCGCCGGAACAGCAGGAGCACATGTTCCAACCGTTCGTGCGCGGCACGCAAAGTTGTGGCGAAGGGCTGGGGCTGGGTCTCTCACTGGTCAGGCGAATCTGCGCGCACCAGGGCTGGGCGGTCGGAGTGACACCCTGCGAACCTCAGGGCAGCTGCTTCAAGGTCAGGCTGAGCCGGGCTGGGATTTGACGTTTTTTTCACATTGATTTGACAGGGCCTTGATGCGCGGCTGGTTAGTTTGGTGGTCCGTAAACCACCGGACTGCCCGCCATGACGTCATCGAGCCCTATCGAACTGGAGTTCTCGCGCAAGTACGACCGCGAGCATGCCTACCAGTACCTGCACAAGCATCAGGACGGTCTGGCCCGACGCCTGTCTCACTGGCGCGATGAGCAGCTTGCCCGTAGCGCCCTGAAGGCCGCCGGGGAGCCAGACCTGGTCCTCGACCTGCCATGCGGCGCCGGCCGCTTCTGGCCCCTGCTGGCCGAACACCCGAGCCGGATGATCTTCGCGGCGGACAACTCCGCCGACATGCTAACCATCGCCGAAGCCGCGCAGCCGCTGGAGGTGGTCAAGCGAGTGGAAACCTTCCAGGCCTCCGCCTTCGACATCGACATGGGTGACAACGCGGTGGACTGCGTTTTCTGCATGCGCCTGCTGCACCACGTGGCCGACCCGGCACATCGCCTGGCGATGCTGCGCGAGTTTCATCGCGTCACGCGCGACACCCTGATCGTTTCCCTTTGGGTGGACGGCAACTACAAGGCCTGGCGGCGCCGGCGCCTGGAGCAGCGCCGGGCCGCCAAGGACAACCAGAACCGCTTTGTCGTGGCCCGCTCGGTAATCGAGGCGGAATTTGCCGAGGCCGGCTTCGACATCCGCAAACACAGCGATTTTCTGCCCGGCTATGCCATGTGGCGGGTCTACGTGCTTAGCAAGAGGGCGGAAGCATGATCCGCGCCCTGCTGGCACCTACGCATGATGCATCGTCCAACACCTTTCAGCGTTGGTGGAACAGCCAGGGCGACTGGGTCGAGGCGCCTAATCAGCGACGTGACGGTGAAAGTGGCGTGCAGCTGATCCGACCCCGTAACCCCGACCTGCCGCTGCTCTTCTGCAAGCGTCAGGTCGGACACCTGTACCGGTCGCTCCGCTATCCGCTGGGCAGGCCTACCGTTCAGCGTGAGTGGCGCGCCATAAGCGCCTTCGAACAGCTCGGCGTGCGCGTGCCGGAAATCGTCTACCGCGGCCTCAATCACGAAGGCGGTCAGTGGCAGGCGTTGCTGGTCACCAAGGAACTGAACGGCTTCGTCAGCCTTGAAGACTGGTATCGCCACGGCGCAGCAGAGCGGTGGGGCGATGCGGTTCACCAGGCCATGTTGCGCGAGCTCGGCGCCGTGCTGGCCGTCGTGCACCGGGCGCGCTGGCAGCATGGCTGTTTCTACCCCAAGCACATCTTTATCCGTGTCCGGGGTGACGATGGTGCGGCCCGGGTGGAAATCGCCCTGCTCGACCTGGAAAAGAGTCGCCGCCGTCTACGGCGGGCCGCGGCGTCGAGGCACGACCTGCGCCAGCTCTATCGTCACCGGAAGGAGATGCCGTTGGCCGACCTGGCGCTATTCCAGGCTGCCTATCGTGCGGCTTTCACAGGATCTGGAGCTCGCACGGATGCGCATTGATGAACTCGAGCCCGCCGTGGAAGCCCAGGCTTTCAAAGGCCGCAAGGGACTACGGCGGATCATGCTCGCCGGTGGCTATTCACTGAACGGCCTCAAGGCTGCGTTTCAGGGCGAAGCCGCCTTTCGTCAATTGGTGCTGCTGGCTGCCCTGTTGATTCCGCTGGCGTTCGTCTTTCAGGTCACCCGCGCCGAGCGCGCCATCCTCATCGCCGCGGCGTTGCTTGCGCCCATCATCGAACTGATCAACTCGGCCATCGAGGCGACGGTCGATCGGATCTCGATGGAAATACACCCGCTCTCCAAGCGGGCCAAGGACATGGGCAGCGCCGCGCAATTGCTGGCGCTGATCCTGATTGCACTGGTATGGGCAGTCATCCTGCTCTAGCCGGCCCACCTAAGGACCTTGCATGCAAAACGACAACCTCAAGTCCGGACATGAGTCCGGCTCACTCGGTCTGGCCGCTCACCTGGCCTTTACCTGCGCCTGCGCACTGGCCTTGCTGGCGATGTTTGCCTTCTTGCGCCTCGGGTTGCTGGCCTTCAACCACGAATTGATCGAAACGGCCGCGGCCGCCGAGCTTGGCGAGGCGTTTTTCAATGGCGCGCGTTTCGACCTGCGTGTCGTCGTCTACATGCTCCTGCCGTTGCTGCTGGCTCCGCTGAGCCTTCGCCTGATGGCCGCTCGTCGGGCGTTACGCTATTGGCTGAGCGCGTGCGCGAGCGTGGCCATCCTGATCGGGATGGTGGAGCTGAACTTCTATCAGGAGTTTCATCAGCGGTTGAACAGCCTGGTTTTCCAATATCTGCAGGAAGACCCGGCCACCGTGCTGAGCATGCTCTGGCATGGCTTTCCTGTCATCCAGTTGCTGGCAGCCTGGGGCCTGCTGAGCGTGCTCATGTTTGCGCTGTTCACCCGACTTGACCGGCTGACGCGCCCGCGCCCGGCCCAAGTCCCTACGCCGGTGTCGCGGATCTCGGGGCGGCGCTGGGGCACTCGCGGCGCGGTATTGCTCGTGCTGGTGCTGGTTTCCGTGGTGGCCGCCCGCGGCACGTTGCGTCAGGGGCCGCCGCTGCGCTGGGGAGATGCCTTCACGACCGATTCGATGTTCGCCAACCAGCTTGGCCTGAACGGCACCCTCAGCCTTTACGATGCCGCGAAGAGCCGCATGTCCAGCCACCGGGACAATATTTGGAAGTGGACGCTCGAGCAGGGCAAGGCGGAGGCGATAACCCGTCAGCTGCTGCTGACCGGCGACGACGAACTGGTCGATGGAGATCAGGCCGCGGTGCGCCGCGACTACCAGGCCAGCGCTGACGGCACGTTGCCGGTGCGCAACGTGGTGGTGATCCTGATGGAAAGCTTTGCCGGTCGCTTTGTCGGGGCGCTGGGCAGCAACGATGGCATCACCCCTAACTTCGATAGCCTGGCGAAGGATGGCCTGCTGTTCAGCCGCTTCTTTTCCAATGGCACGCATACCCACCAGGGCATGTTCGCCAGCATGGCCTGCTTTCCGAACTTGCCGGGCTTCGAATACCTGATGCAGTCGCCGGAGGGCGGCCACCGCTTTTCCGGCCTGCCGCAGTTGCTCGGCAAGCGCTCGTTCAACGATGTCTACGTCTATAACGGCGACTTCGCCTGGGACAACCAGGCCGGTTTCTTCGGCAACCAGGGCATGACCCGCTTCATCGGCCGTAACGACTATGTGGACCCGGTGGTGGCCGATCCGACATGGGGCGTCTCCGATCAGGACATGTTCGATCGCGCCGTGGTAGAGCTGAACCAGCTGGATACGGGCGAGCCGTTCTACGCGCTGCTACAGACACTGTCCAACCACACCCCTTATGCCTTGCCGGAACAGCTGCCTGTAGAGCCGGTGCAGGGACATGGCTCGCTGGATCAGCACCTGACCGCCATGCGCTATTCCGACTGGGCGCTTGGGCAGTTCTTCGAGAAGGCCCGCCAGCAGCCCTGGTATGACGAGACGCTGTTCGTCGTGCTGGGCGATCACGGATTCGGCGCCCGCGAGCAGCTGACCGAAATGGATCTGTTCCGCTTCCACGTTCCGATGCTGTTGGTTGCGCCGGGTATCACGGAGAAGTTTGGTGGCCGCCGCGATGTCGTCGGCACCCAGGTCGACATGGTGCCGACAATCCTTGGTCGCCTGGGTGGCGACGTGCGTCATCAGTGCTGGGGCCGCGACTTGCTGGCACTGGATGCGAACGATCCGGGCTTTGGCATCATCAAGCCGTCCGGCAGCGACCAGACGGTGGCAATGCTCAGAGGCGACCGTATCCTGGTGCAGCCGAAGGCGCTGGAACCGCGCTTGTATCGCTACAGCCTGGGCGGGCAGCCCGACGCCGAGCGGATCGAGAATGCTGCGACCGAGCAGCAAATGCGCCGGCAGCTCGAGGCCTATCTGCAGACTGCTACCCAGAGCCTGCTCTCCGACACCACGGCCGATCAGGAGCGTGCAGACGAGAAAGCTGTGGTCGCCAGTGGCTCGAAGCCAGTCAAAGCGATTGGCCAACAGGCTGAAGCGGCTGCACCTAGGAAGGGCTGAAGGACCCATCGGGTCGACCATTGATGGCCGCCCGATGTGCGTATGGGCCGATGCGCCGCGACCCGTCGGCGGAGGGCTTACCGGCGTGTGAGCAGCACGCTTGACTCCATGTGGTGCGTATAGGGGAACTGGTCGAACAGCGCGCAGCGCTCGATGCGATGGGTGTCGTGCAGCTTGTTGATGTTGGCGGCGAGGGTTTCCGGGTTGCAGGAGATGTAGAGGATGCGCTCGAAGCGGCGGGTCAGTTCGCAGGTGTCCGGGTCCATGCCGGCGCGTGGCGGGTCGACGAAAACGCTGCCGAAGTTGTAGCTCTTCAGGTCGACCCCGGCCAGGCGGCGGAATGGGCGCACCTCATTCAGCGCCTGGGTCAGTTCTTCGGCCGACAGGCGAACCAGGCTGACGTTATCGATGCCGTTGTCGTCGAGGTTAGCCAGCGCGGCGTTTACCGAAGACTTGCTGATCTCGGTGGCCAGCACGCGACGCACGCGGGTGGCCAGCGGTAGGGTGAAGTTGCCGTTGCCGCAATAGAGTTCGAGTAGGTCGTCGTTTCGCTCGCCAAGAACGTCGTAGGCCCAGTTCAGCATTTTCTGGCAGACCTCGCCGTTGGGCTGGGTGAAGGCGCCTTCGGGTTGGCGATAGCTGAAGGTGCGGCCGGCGACCGTCAGCTGCTCGGTCACATAGTCCCGTCCGATAACGATGCGCTTGCCCTTGGAACGGCCGACGATGCTGACGTTCAGCGCTTCGGCTAGCTTTCCTGCCTCCTGCTGCCAGGCGTCATCCAGCGGGCGATGGTAGGCGAGCGAGATCAGCGCATCGCCGGAGAGCGTGGTCAGGAACTCGACCTGGAACAGCTTGAAACTCAGGGGCTCGCTGGCTTGCCAGGCGGCCTTGAGCTGCGGCATCAGCTCGTTGATGCGGCGGCTGGCGATGGGGAAGCTATCGATCAGGATCGGCGTGTGCTTGTCGCCGGGCTCGAACATCGCGTAGTGGCGCTGGCCGTCCTCGCGCCACAGGCGGAACTCGGTGCGCAGCCGATAGTGTTCACGTGGCGAGTCGAAAATGTCCGGCGCGGGTGCGTCGAAGGGCACCAGCAGTTCCACCAGCCGCGCGGCTTTCTCGGCGAGTTGGGCGTCGTAGGTGGCGGGGTCGAATTGCGGAGCGCTCATGGAATCTCTTGAGAAATGTATGTAAATCGTAGGGAGGATCGGGGCGAGCAGCTGACGCTTCATCCATCCACCGTTGCCGTATGAAAGGTGGATGAAAAAAGTGTCATCCACCCTACGAGACGTCAGCCGTTGAAGAAGCCCAGCTTGATCACGAACAGGATCGAGAGGATCCACATCGCCGGGCTCAGCTCGCGCCAGCGACCAGCGAGCAGCTTGATGGCGGTCCAGGCAATGAAGCCAAAGGCAATGCCGTTGGCGATGGAGAAGGTCAGCGGCATGGCCAGCGCGGCGATGGCCACCGGTGCGGCGACGGTGAGGTCGTCCCAGTCGATATTGGCCAGGCTGCTCATCATCAGTACCGCGACGAACAGCAATGCCGGCGCGGTGGCGTAGGCCGGCACGGCGCCGGCCAGCGGGGCGAAGAACAGGCTCAGCAGGAACAGCAGTGCGACCACGCATGCTGTCAAGCCGGTGCGGCCACCGGCGCTGATGCCGGCTGCCGATTCGATGTAGCTGGTGGTGGTCGAGGTGCCGAGGGCGGCGCCGGCCATCGTCGCGGTGCTGTCAGCCAGCAGCGCACGGCCCAGGCGCGGCATGCGACCGTCCTTGTCCAGCAGGTCGGCTTTCTGCGCCACGCCAATGAGGGTGCCGGAGGTGTCGAACAGGTCGACGAAGAGAAAGGCAAAGATCACGCTGAGCAGGCCGATGTCCAGCGCGCCCATGATGTCCAGCTGCATGAAGGTCGGCACCAGCGAAGGCGGCATCGAGACCACGCCGTTGAGCTCGGAGAGACCGAGGATGACCGACAGCACAGTGACGACGAGGATGCCGATCATCACGGCCCCGGTGACCTTGCGGTAGGCCAGGGCAGCAATCAGGAAGAAGCCCAGGCAGGCCAGCAGTGGGCCGCCAGCGGTGAGGTCACCCAGTCCGACGAGCGTGGCTGGATTGTCGACGACAATGCCGGCGTTCTTCAGCGCGATGATCGCCAGGAACAAACCAATGCCCGCGGCAATACCCGAGCGCAGGGCCAAGGGGATGCTGTGGATGATCCACTCGCGGATCTTGAAGATCGACAGCAGAAAGAAGATCGCGCCCGAGAGGAACACCGCGCCCAGTGCGGTCTGCCAGGTGTAGCCCATGGTCAGCACCACGGTGTAGGTGAAGAAGGCGTTCAGGCCCATGCCCGGCGCCAGTGCGATCGGGTAGTTGGCAACCAGGCCCATCACCGCCGAGCCGATGGCCGCGGCCAGGCAGGTGGCGACGAATACCGCGCCGTGATCCATGCCGGTTTCGGCAAGGATGCTCGGGTTGACGAAGAGGATGTAGGCCATCGTCAGGAAGGTGGTGAGACCGGCGAGGATCTCGGTGCGCAGCGTGGTGTTGTGCGCTTTGAGTTGGAACAGCTTCTCCAGCATGGTCAATCCTCTCGGGTCCCGGTCGTGGGTTGGCGGTTGGGTATCGGCTGCCTCTCGGGGCAGTTGGTTCGCTACAGCAAAGCCCATCCGGGCGCGGCTCGCAAAAGCCGCGCATCTTACACCGCCACTGCGCCCGGTTGAATTTCCAGTGGGTGACCGGCCGGTTCCCGGTCGTCTGCTCGGCTGCCGACGGCGCGGTCATCGGTCGCAGCGCGAACTAACCCGGCCCACGGCCAGTCATTGAAAGCATGTCGGCGCGAACCGGCGCATCGTATGAATTCATGAGGGAAACGATGGACAGTGTCGATCTGGGCGTCCTGCGGCGCGCCCGCGACTGGCTGCGCGACGGCCATGAGGTGGTGCTCTACACAGTGCTTGAAACCTGGGGCAGCGCACCGCGCCCGGTGGGTGCGCTGCTGGCGCTGCGTGATGATGGCCGGGTCGAAGGCTCGGTGTCCGGCGGTTGCGTCGAAGACGACCTGCTCGCCCGGCGCAAGGTGATAGCCGAGCGTGGCAAGGGCTGCGAGCTGATCACCTACGGAGTCAGCAAGGAAGAATCTGCGCGTTTCGGCCTGCCCTGTGGCGGGACCCTGCGCCTGCTCGAAGAACCTCTCACCGACGGCGGATGGCTGGATGAATTGCTGCAGCGCTGCGCCGGTCACGAACGCCTGGTCCGCCGCCTCGATCTGACCAGCGGCGCGGTGAGCCTGGCAGCTGCCGGTCGCAACGAGGCATTGCAGTTCGATGGCCAGACGCTTCGCGCACCTTTTGGCCCGAGCTGGCGCCTGTTGATGATCGGCGCGGGGCAGCTGTCGCGCTACACCGCGGAGCTGGCTGCCGGGCTGGGTTTCGAAGTGCTGATCTGCGATCCCCGTGAAGGCTACGACCATGACTGGAGCGATACCGCGGTGCGCTTTGTGCCGGGCATGCCCGACGACGCCGTGCTGGCCATCGAGCCTGACGCGCACACCGCCATCGTCGCCCTGACCCATGATCCGCGACTCGATGACATGGCCCTGCTGACGGCCCTGCAGTCCGATGCGTTTTATGTCGGTGCGCTCGGCTCGAGGGTCAACAGCGAAAAGCGCAAGGCCCGGCTGCTCAGCCTGGGGCTCAGCGAGCAGGAGGTGAATCGACTGCACGGTCCGATCGGCCTGCCCATCGGTAGCCGTACACCGGCTGAAATCGCCCTGTCGCTAATGGCGCAGGTAGTCGCGATCAAGAATGGAGTGCTGCAAGCCCAGGCTGCGCCGGAGCGCCGTTGTGCCTGACGCCCTGTGCACCCTGGTGCTGGCGGCAGGGCAGGGCAGCCGTTACCGCGAGCAAAGCGACGAGGACAAACTGCTGGCCGGCTGCACGCCTGAGCCCGATGCGCCGCCAATCCTGGAAGCGACGCTGCGCTCGCTGGTGGGCATCGGCGGGCAGCTGGCGGTGGTCGTTTGTGAGGACAATCCGGAGCGGGTCGCCTGGCTCGAACGTCAGGCGGGCGGTTTCGACGCCCAGGTGCTGGTGATCCGTACCGAAGGACTCGGCCACAGCCTGGCCCAGGCGGTGGCGCTCTGTCCGACTCGTCGCGGTTGGCTGGTGGCGCTGGGCGATATGCCCTACCTGCGGCGCGATACCCTCGAGCGCATTGCCGCCGCCATCCAGCCACAGCGGCTCGTGGTGCCGGTCTACCAGGGGCAGCGCGGCCATCCACGCGGTATTGGTGCCGATTTCGGGGCGCTGGTGCGCGTCCTCAGAGGCGATCGCGGTGGTCAGGCGTTGTTTGCCGGGCCGTCGGTGATCGAGGTCGAGGTGGACGATCCTGCCATATTGCAGGACGTCGACCGTCCAGAGGACAGGCGCCTGGGCTAGCGCCTCGGATCGACTGCTCAGGTTCCTCAACATGCTGCTGAACGAATTTTCCGCACGCGCAGTCGTACCCCTAGGCGCACGGAAAGCGCACCCAATGCCTGAGGTCTTCGGCGATCCTGCACAGAACAGGCCCCCGAAGCCGCCCAAACCGTGAGGCTGCCATGAGCGAAACGTCTACCACCACAGGCGGGATTGCCGCCTGTTCCATCACCCTTCAATTGAACGGCCAGAGCCGTGAAGTCGAGGTTTATCCCTGGACCACGCTGCTTGATCTGCTGCGCGAGCAGCTGCACCTGACCGGCACCAAGAAGGGCTGTGACCACGGCCAGTGCGGCGCCTGTACGGTGCTGCTCAACGGCAAGCGGATCAACAGCTGCCTGACCCTGGCGATCATGCACGACGGCGCAGAGCTGACCACCATCGAGGGGCTGGCAGGGGGCGAAGAGCTGCATCCGATGCAGGCCGCCTTCGTCAAGCACGACGCCTTTCAGTGCGGCTATTGCACGCCCGGGCAGATCTGCTCCGCTGTGGGCATGATCGCCGAAGGACGAGCGCAGACCCGTGATGATCTGCGCGAGCAGATGAGCGGCAATGTCTGCCGTTGCGGCGCCTACACCAACATTGTCTCCGCCATCGAGGACGCTGCGGCGCAAACCCGCGAACGCCTGGCCGGTGCCCGGGAGGTGACGCCATGAACCCCTTCAGCTATGCACGCCCGAGCAGTGTGGACGAGGCCATCGGCCAGTTCCGTCCGGACAGCCGCTACATTGCCGGTGGCACCAACCTGCTCGACCTGATGAAGGAAAACGTCACCCGTCCTTCCCAGCTGATCGACATTACCCAGCTGCCGCTGGCCGACATCGAAGAGACGGCGGACGGGGGCTTGCGCATCGGTGCCCTGGTGAGCAATGCGGATCTGGCCTGGCACCCGTTGGTGGAGCAACGCTACCCGCTGCTGTCCCAGGCGATCCTGGCGGGCGCCTCGCCACAGCTGCGCAACATGGCCACCACCGGTGGCAACCTGCTGCAGCGCACCCGCTGCTACTACTTCTATGACAGCACCACGCCGTGCAACAAGCGTGAGCCGGGTACCGGCTGCTCGGCGCGTGACGGCTTGAATCGCATCCACGCCATCCTCGGTCACAGCGATGCCTGCATCGCCGTGCATCCCTCGGACATGTGTGTGGCAATGGCGGCGCTGGAAGCCGTGGTGCATGTCCAGGGGCCGCAAGGCGAGCGGCAGATCGCCTTTGCCGATTTCCATCGCCTGCCCGGCGATGCGCCCGAGCGTGACAACACGCTTGAAGACGGCGAGTTGATCACCTCGGTCGAGTTGCCGGCGCAGGATTTCTCGGCGCACAGCAGCTACCTCAAGGTGCGTGATCGCGCCTCCTACGCCTTCGCGCTTGTTTCCGTTGCCGCCGCGCTGGACATGGACGGCAGCAACATCAGCAGCGCCCGCATCGCCATGGGCGGGGTGGCACACAAGCCCTGGCGCAAGGCCGAAGCCGAGGCGGCGCTGGTCGGCAAACCCGCAGACGAGGCCGCGTTCGCCACCGCTGCGGACATCCTGCTCCAGGGCGCCAGTGGCTTCGAACACAACGCCTTCAAGATCGAACTCGGCCGCCGGGCCATCGTTCGCGCCCTGTCCGACGCCGCCAGAGGAGCCGCCCAATGAAACCAGTCACATCCCCTTTCGGCCAGCCGTTGAACCGCGTCGACGGCCCGCTCAAGGTCACCGGCCAGGCGTACTACGCCGGTGAGTTCGATGTCCCCGGTCTGCTCTATGGCAGCGTGGTCAACAGCAGCATCGCCCGGGGTCGGATCCTCAGCATCGATGCCAGCGCCGCCGAGGCCGTGCCGGGTGTAGCGCTGGTACTGACCCATCAGAACCGCCCACCGATCGCCAGCTATGACGAGCCCTACGAGGACGATGACGCGGCTGACGGATCACCGTTCCGCCCGCTGTTCAACGACCGCGTTCTCTACAGCGGCCAGCCGATCGCGCTGGTGGTCGCGGAAAACCTGGAGCTGGCCCGCTATGCCGGCAGCCTGGTGCACGTCGAGTACGAGCGCGAGCCCCATCACACCGACCTGCTCAGCGAGCTGCACACCATGCACAAGGCGCCGGCAGAACTGCCGGAGCCGCGCGGAGACGTGGACACCGCGCTGGCGAACGCTCCGGTCAGGGTCGAAGTGCAGTACACCACGCCGGTCGAGCACCACAATCCGATGGAGCCCCATGCGTCCACCGTCCACTATTTCCCCGAGGGCAACCTGGAGATCTACGACAAGACCCAGGGCGTGCAGAACTGCATGCGCTATCTCGAAGGCGTGTTCGACATGGAGGGCAAGATTCGCATTCTTTCCCCCTTCGTCGGCGGCGCCTTCGGCTCCGGCTTGCGACCTCAGTACCAGCTGACCCTGGCAGTCATGGCGGCGCTCAAGCTCAAGCGCTCGGTGCGTGTCACCCTCAAGCGCCAGCAGATGTTTACCTTTGGCTATCGCCCACGGACCGTTCAGCGCCTCTCCCTGGGTGCAGGCGCCGATGGGCAGCTGCAGGCCATCACCCACCAGGCGATCGGCCAGACCTCCAGCTTCGAGGACTTCACCGAGCACGAAGTGGAATGGTCGGGAATGCTCTATGAGTGCCCGAATGTAAGGCTCGATTACCAGATGGTGCCGCTGGACGTATACACACCGCTGGACATGCGTGCACCGGGCGCGACCATTGGTGTGTATGCGCTGGAGAGCGCCATGGACGAACTGGCCTACGCGGCGGGCGTCGACCCGCTGCAGCTGCGCCTGACCAACTATTCCGAGCGCAACGCCAACGAAGGCAAGCCCTATTCGAGCAAGGAACTGCGCCAGTGCTATGAGCAAGGCGCCGAACGCTTCGGCTGGTCGCGTCGCTCGATGGAGCCGCGCTCGATGCGTGATGGCGATCAACTGATCGGCTGGGGCATGGCCACCGGCGTCTGGGAAGCCATGCAGATGCCCGCCGCGGCGAAGGCCTGCCTGGAGCCCGGCGGTCGACTGGTGGTCAGTAGCGCCACCTCAGACATCGGTACCGGCACCTACACGGTGATGACCCAGATCGCGGCGGCAGCCATGGGCTTGCCAATGGAGCAGGTCGAGTTTCGCTTGGGCGATTCCAGCCTTTCCCAGGCGCCGCTGGAGGGTGGGTCCTTTACCGTCTCGTCAGTTGGCACCGCCGTGCAGCAGGCGTGCGAGGCGCTGCAGGAAAAACTGCTCGACGCGGCCCAGCAGTCGCCGGTTTCGCCGTTTACCGGGGCCAGGCTCGACGACGTTGAATTCGTCGACGGCCAGATGCGCTTGAAGGCATCACCGGAGCACGAGGTTGAGTTGGCACAGATCCTCGGCGCAAGCGGCTCCATCGAGGCCGAAGTCAGTACAAAGCCGGGCGAGAAGCGCAACGCCTATTCCACCGCCACGCATTCGGCGATTTTCGTCGAGGTGCGAGCGGACGAGTCGCTGGGCACCGTGAAGGTCAGCCGGGTGGTCAGTGCGGTGGCGGCAGGGCGCGTGGTCAACCCGAAGACGGCCGGTAGCCAGATCTCTGGCGGCGTGGTCTGGGGTATCGGCCAGGCGCTCCATGAGGAAACCATGATCGACCACAAGCTGGGTCGTTACATGAACCACAACCTGTCCGAGTACCACGTCCCGGTGAACGCCGATATCAACGACATCGAGGTGTTCTTTGTCGAAGAGAAGGACGAGATCGTCAACACGCTGGGCTCCAAGGGTGTCGGCGAGATCGGCATCGTTGGCGTTGCGGCGGCGGTGGGTAACGCCATCTTCCACGCCACCGGCAAGCGCGTGCGTGACCTGCCGATCACCATGGATAAGTTGCTTTAGAGGCAGCTGGAAGCTCGAAGCTTGAAGTGAAGCAAAGAAGACTGGACACCCGATAAAGGCCCCATGACGCTAGCTTCCAGCTTCCAGCTTCCAGCTTCCAGCTTCCAGCTAATCCAGATCCCGGTGCAGCTGGTCGCGGTTGGCCAGCGTCGGGAATAGTTTCATCCAGGTGCCGGTGATGATCAGCGTACCTACCCCGCCGATCACCACCGCCGGTACCGTGCCGAACCAATGCGCCGTCAGGCCGGACTCGAATTCGCCGAGCTGGTTGGACGCGCCGATGAACAAGCCGTTGACCGCGCTCACCCGGCCACGCATCGCGTCCGGCGTCTCCAGCTGCACGAAGGCGCCACGGATCACCATGCTGATCATGTCCGCCGCGCCCAGTACTACCAGCACGCCCATGGACAGCCAGAACGACGTGGACAGGCCGAAGGCGATGGTAGCCAGGCCGAACACGCCGACAGCCGCGAACATGACCCGTCCGACCCTTTTGTTGATGGGATGACGCGCCAGCCATAACGACATCAGCAGTGCGCCGACTGCGGGCGCCGAGCGCAGCAGCCCGAGGCCCCAGGGTCCGGTGAGCAGGATGTCCTTGGCGAATACCGGCAGGAGTGCCGTTGCGCCGCCGAGCAGGACGGCAAACATGTCCAGGGAGATGGCGCCGAAGATATCCGGTCGGCTGCGGATGAAGCGCATGCCCGCGAGCAGGTTGTCCATTGCCGGGCCGGTCTGCTTTGGCGGCGCCGGGCGCTTTGGCAGACTCAGCATCAAAGCACAGGCCAGGCCGAAGAGCAGCGCCACCGGGCCGTAGACCCACAAGGGGCCGATGGCGAACAGGAGCCCGCCGAGCGCAGGGGCGACGATGGTGGCGGTCTGCATGGCCGACGAGGAGGCTGCGACCGCCGCCGGAAACAACTGAGTGGGCACCAGACTCGGTAATAGCGCCTGTGTGGCCGGCCCTTCGAACGCGCGGGCGGTGCCGAGCAGGAACGCCAGCACGAAGATCATCTCGCGAGTCACCCCGAGCCCGCCGGCGCCAAGCACCAGCGCCAGGGCGATCAGCCCCTGCAAGCCCTGACACAGCGCCGCCACCCGGCGTCGGTCGAAGCGGTCAGCGACATGGCCGGTCCAGAGAATGAACAGCAGGCGCGGGAAGAATTCAGCCAGGCCCACCAGGCCGAGGTCGAGCACGCTCCCCGTCAGCTCGTACATGTGCCAGCCGATGGCAACGGCGAGCATCTGGAAGCCGCTGGCAGTGAAGACGCGGGCGAACCAGAACTTGATGAAGGGGCGTTGGTGGCGCAACAGCAGCTTGGCGTGTGGGGACATCAGGCGGGCGCATAAAAAACAGGGCCGGCCAGATTAGCACGCAGCCGCGGTAGCGCCGTGCCGTACGGACCATCGCCGCGAACAACCTCCAGCCACCGCGGCCCGTCCGCGACCTAAAGGCTTCACTCTCCGTAGGAGCGGGCCATGCCCGCGAGCGCAGGAACCCCCCCCGGAGGTAGCCCATTCGCGGCCATGGGCCGCTCCTACAAGGCCACGGGCTATCGCCGCGATTAACACCCCGCCACCGCGGCCCGTCCGCGGCCTAAAGGCCTCGCCTCCGTAGGAGCGGGCCATGCCCGCGAGGGCAAGAAACCCCCCGGAGGTAGCCCATTCGCGGCCATGGGCCGCTCCTACAAGGCCACGCCGTACGGCCCACATCGGCGGATAGCCCGGTTCGGGTGGCGAACTGCCTGATGCTCAGCCGAACCGCCGCCTCGCTCACGGCTTGATCGCCCGGAGGATGACGAACTTGGGCGTCGCTGCGACCTGCTCGACCTTGCCGAACAGGCGCTTGAGTTTGAGGTGATAGCCCAGGTGACGGTTGCCGACGATCCACAGCTCGCCGCCCTTGGCCAGCGCGGTCTTGGCCTGGGTGAACATCCGCCAGGCGAGGAAATCACCGACCACCTGCTGCTGATGAAAAGGCGGGTTGCACAGCACCAGGTCCAGCGAATCCATCGGCTGCTCCGCCAGCCCATCGCCGGCACGGATATCGGCCGGGCGTTCGCCGAGGATCGCCCGCCAGTTCTCCTGTGCCGATTGCACTGCCATGTAGCTCTCGTCCACCAGTGTCATCTGTGCCTGCGGGTTGCTCAGCGCATAGACGATACCCAGCACGCCGTTGCCGCAGCCCAGGTCCGCTACGCGCAGGTTGCCGAGCGCCTTGGGCAGATGTGGAAGGAAGGCGCGGGTGCCGATGTCCAGGTCTTCCCGGCAGAACAGATTGGCGTGGTTGGTCAGCTCCAGGCGCGGCTGCTCGAGGCGGTAGCGGGTCGGGTAGGGCGAGCGCGGTGCCGGCTTGTCGGTCGGCGTCGCCGTCAGCAGACGCGCCTTCTTCACCGCTAGCGAAGCCTGCACCGGGCCGATGTACTTCTCCAGCAGATCACCCGCCGCGCGTGGCAGATGTTTGATCATCGCGCCGGCGATCACCTGCGCACCCGGCGCCAGTTGGCCATGCAGGCGAATCAGCTGTTCTTCCAGCAGGGCGAGCGTTTTCGGCACGCGGATCAGCACCCGATCGAACGGGCCTTGCGCGACCTCACTGGCGGGCACGAAGGCCAGCGCATCACCCGGAAGCGCGTTGCGTTGCAGGTTCTTTTCCAGCGCCACCTGTGCCAGGTGCGAGTCGCCGCTGCTGGTCACCTGCGCCTGCGTCGCCAGCGAACAGCCCAGGGCGCCAAAGCTGTCGTTGAGGATCAGCACCCGCGTTGATGCAGGCAAACCCTGCTCGTGCAGCTGCGCCAACAGGTATTCATCCGCCGCATCGAACGCCTGCAAGGGTTCGTTGGGCTGTTCCGGCTGGCGGATCAGATCGAGGCGGGCGTACTGGGTTTCGAGAATAGGCATAAGAACTGGCGGTGTTTGTGGACGTCGGAATGGAGTATCAAGAGAACAGTCAGTGAAAAGACTATCCCCGAATCTGCAGTTGTCCGCGAAGGGAGCGAAGTATGACCGTCAACGAAGAGAAGTTCACCCGCCAGCGTCTGCTCGAGGTGCAGACGCTGACGCCCAGTCTGTTCACCCTGCGCACCACCCGCGATCCCGGCTTCCGCTTTACCGCCGGGCAGTTCGCCCGTCTCGGCGTGCGCAAACCCAGCGGCAGCATCGTCTGGCGGGCGTACTCGATGGCCTCGGCGCCCCATGACGAGTTTCTCGACTTCTTTTCCATCGTGGTGCCGGACGGTGAATTCACCAGCGAATTGAGCCGCCTCAAGCCCGGCGACGAGCTGCTGATCGACAAACAGGCGTTCGGCTTTCTGACCCTCAACCGCTTCATCGACGGGCGTGACCTCTGGCTGCTGGGCACCGGTACCGGCATCGCGCCGTTTCTCTCGATTCTGCAGGACTTCGAGGTCTGGCAGCGCTTCGAGCGGATCATCCTCGTTTATAGCGCACGCAGCACAGCCGAACTGGCGTATCAGGACCTGATCCGCGAGCTGCCGCAGCGCGATTATCTGGAGGGTCTTGGTTCGAAGCTGACCTACCTGCCCGTGGTGACCCGTGAGAAGGTGCCCGGTGCGCTGCATGGGCGTGTCACCACCCTGATCGAGAACGGTGAACTGGAACACGCGGCCGATCTGCAACTGGAGCCTGAACATTCGCGCATCATGCTCTGCGGTAATCCGCAGATGATCGAAGACACCCGCACCATCCTCAAAGCACGCAATCTCAACCTGAGCCTGACCCGGCGGCCGGGGCAGGTTGCCGTGGAAAACTACTGGTAAACCGTCCGGTGGTCTCAGCTGGAGGTCAGCATTCGGAACCGCTATTGGCCAACTCGGCCTGCAGCCAGGCCACGAAGCTGTCCACCAGACGCTGGCGCCGTTTGCGCTCCGGCAGTACGACGTAATAGCCATAGTCGCTTCGCACGCTTGCCAGGCAGACGCGGCAGAGCAGGCCCTGGGCTATCAGGTCGTCCACCAGATGACGCCAGCCGATGGCGACACCCTGACCGGCAAGGGCCGCCTGGATCAGCAGGGTGTAGTTGTCGAAGCGCAGCATGCCCGAGCTGGGCGTCTCGCTGATGCCGAGCGCGTGAAATACGCCACTCCAGTCGAGCCAGCGCGAGCGGCTTTCCGGCCGCAGATGCAGCAGCGGCAGGCGCGCCAGTGCTGCGCTCGGCAATGGTGCGGGCTGCGCCTTGAGCAATAGCGGACTGCAGACCGGGTAGACCTCTTCGCTGAACAGCAGGTGGGCCTGACCGTTCTTGAAGCGCCCGTCGCCAAACACGATCGCGACGTCCGTCTCCGATTGCAGAACGCCCAGGCCGCGCTCGCTGGTCACCAGACTGACATCCACCTCGGGGTGGAGCTGATGGAAACGCTCCAGACGTGGCATCAGCCAGTAGGCGGCAAAGGCAAAGTCGGTGGCGACCTGAAGCACCTCATGCTGCTGCTGCATGGTGACCGCCGCGACGCCCATATCCAGCGTAGCCAGACCTTGCTGCACGTAACCCAGCAGCAGCCTGCCGGCTTCGGTGAGCACGATGCCGCGGTAGATGCGATCAAACAGGCGGCACGCCAGCTGCTGCTCCAGACGCTTGATCTGCTGGCTGATGGCCGGTTGAGTGCTGCCCAGCTCCAGGGCTGCGGCGGTGAAGCTCTGCAGGCGAGCAGCTGCTTCGAAGACCCGCAGCGCATCGAGAGGGATCTGGTCGAGCGGGTTTGCCATTAGCTGTAGTTATCCTAGGCATTGGGTGCAGCCGGGTTTACCGCGACGCTGCAAGGTCCAGACTGTGTCATTGCGAATCTCGCATAAAAATCAGGCATGGACCATTCGCATATGAAACGCCCAAACATTTTGTTCATCATGGCCGACCAGATGGCCGCCCCGATCCTGCCGATGTATGACTCGGCCTCGCCAATCAAGCTGCCTCACCTGTCTCGCCTGGCTGCAGGCGGCGCGGTGTTCGACTCGGCCTATTGCAACAGCCCGCTCTGCGCCCCGTCGCGCTTCACCCTGGTAACCGGCCAGCTTCCCAGCAAGATCGGCGCCTACGACAACGCGGCGGATCTGCCTGCAGACGTACCGACCTACGCCCACTACCTGCGGCGGCTGGGTTACAAGACGGCGCTGTCGGGCAAGATGCATTTCTGTGGCCCTGATCAGCTGCACGGCTATGAGGAACGGCTGACCAGCGATATCTACCCCGCCGACTACGGCTGGGCGGTGAACTGGGATGATCCGGAAACCCGTCTGAGCTGGTACCACAACATGTCGTCGGTGCTGCAGGCCGGGCCCAGCGTGCGCACCAACCAGATGGATTTCGATGAGGAGGTGGTCTTCAAGGCGCAGCAGTACCTTTATGACTTCGTTCGCGCCGACGAGGGCCAACCGTTCTGCCTGACGGTGTCCATGACCCACCCTCACGACCCGTACACCATCCCCGAGGAGTACTGGAACCGCTATCAGGATGAAGAGATTCCGCTGCCACGCCAGCAAATCGCTCAGGATGAACAGGACCCGCACTCGCAGCGCCTCCTGAAGGTCATCGATCTGTGGGGCAAGACGCTGCCCGAACAGAAGATCAAGGATGCCCGGCGCGCCTATTTCGGAGCCTGCAGCTACATCGACGACAACGTCGGCAAGCTGTTGAAGACGCTGGAAGCCTGCAACCTGGCCGAGGACACCATCGTGGTGTTCTCAGGGGACCACGGCGACCAGCTCGGCGAGCGGGGCCTCTGGTACAAGATGCACTGGTTCGAAATGGCCGCCCGCGTGCCGCTGATCATCCGGGTGCCGGGCATGGACTCATCGCGGATCAGCGCTTCGGTCTCCACAGCCGACCTGTTGCCTACGCTCGTCGAACTGGCGGGCGGCACGCTGGAAGCCAGCCTGCCGCTCGATGGCCGCTCGCTGATGCCTCATCTGACCGGGCATGAGGGTCACGATGAGGTGATCGGCGAATACATGGCCGAAGGCACTACCAGTCCACTGATGATGATCCGCCGGGGTGCTTACAAGTACATCTATTCGGAGCAGGACCCCTGCATGCTGTTCGACCTGGTCAACGACCCGCTGGAGCGGGAGAACCTCATTGATTCGCCCGATCACCAGGGGCTGGCCGAGGCGTTTCTGACCGAAGCCCGGCAGCGTTGGGACATGCCCGTCATTCACCAGCAGGTGCTCGCCAGCCAGCGCCGCCGACGTCTCGTCAGCGAAGCGCTGAGGCTGGGCAAGCTGACCAGCTGGGATCACCAGCCCTGGGTAGACGCCAGCCAGCAGTACATGCGCAACCACATCGACCTGGACGATCTCGAGCGCAAGGCACGTTACCCTAGGCCCTGAATCATGACCGCACGGCAGTGTTCAGGCCGTGCCCACGGAACCCTTTCGTACTGAGAGAAGGCAGAAGGACATGAGAAAAATAATGAGTGCGGTAGTGGCCAGCAGCGTGTTGTTAACCGCCATGGGTGTCCAGGCACAGGACATCGACGACAAGAAACGCGCCACGGTGCGCCTGGGCGATCCGGGCTGGAGCGATATTGCCGTCACCAACGGCATCGCCAGCCTGCTGCTCAGTGGGCTCGGCTACAAGCCGCAGGTCATGACCCTGGGCGTGCCGATCATCTTTGCCGGGCTGACCAAGGATCAGGTCGATGTGTTTCTTGGCAACTGGATGCCGGCGCAGCAGGACAACTACGACAAGTTTGTTGCCACTGGTGAAATCGACGAGCACAGCGTGAACCTGAAGGGCACCGAATACACCCTGGCGGTGCCGACCTCGGTATGGAATGCCGGCGTGAAACGTTTCGAGGACCTCGACGCCCATGGCGAAATGTTCGACAGGACCATCTACGGCATTGCGGCCGGTGCGCCGGCTAATCTGTCGCTCCAGAAGATGATCGAGACCGACGAGTTCGGCCTGGGCGACTGGCAACTGGTGGAGTCCAGCGAGCAGGCGATGCTGGTGCAGGTGGGGCGCGCCGTGAAGCGTGACAAGGGTGTGGTCTTCCTCGGCTGGACACCGCACCCGATGAACGTGCAGCACGACATCAAGTACCTCAAGGGTGGCGAGGCCTATTTCGGCGAAAGCGGCACCGTCAACACCCTGGTGCGCAAGGGCTATGCGGCGCAGTGCCCGAATGTCGGCAAGTTGCTCTCCAACCTTGAATTCACCCAGGACATGGAAAACGCCATCATGAACGAGGTGCTGGGCAAGAACGCCAGCAACGACGCAGCGGTGAAGGCCTGGGTGAAGGCCCATCCCGAAGTGCTTGAGGGCTGGCTGAAAGGCGTCAAGACCCGAGAAGGTGAAGACGGATTGTCCGCGGTGAAAGCCTCGCTTTGAGGTGTGCTGCGTGCTGGTCGGGTACGTAAGGCGGGGAAGCGGGGCTCGGCATCCGAAGCTTCGTAGGGTGGATCCCGC
>DGLA01000003.1:30477-30660 GCA_002387205.1 Stutzerimonas stutzeri
ATCCACCGGGCGGTGGCAAAGGTGGATGAAAAGAGCGTCATCCACCCTACGTCATGCACGCTTGGTTAAACGTTGCATGTTTCTTGAACGCGCTAGGAGCCTGGGTGCTCTGCATCTCCCCCGGTGCGCGCCCAGGATCTTTGAAACACAGCTAAGCGTTCCCATCAATACACGAGCCGCAGG